>CAILNT010000085.1 GCA_903835655.1 uncultured Pseudomonadota bacterium
CAGCAGTTCGTTGTCGCAGGCCGCCTTGTTCGCGGCATAGCGTTCCAGGGGCGCCTCGACATCCGGACTGGCGAACATCCCGATCTGGATGAACGTCCCCGGCGGCATCGCAATGCCCAAGGCCGCGCGGAACCGGTCCACCGTGCCTTCATCGCCCCCGATCATGGCGGGCGCGCTGGTGAAACAGGCCCCCAGGTACTTCTCCCCGGTGTCCTCGTCCGCGCAGAAAAACACCTTGTATTTCGTGTCACACCCTCTGACGGTCAAGCGCCGCCAGGGGGTGCGATCTGGACCACCAGGGCGTTCCTGGACGCCAGAGCCGGCACCAGGCTGGGCGGATGACAGAAATCCGAACACGGAAGGCGTTCCGTCAGAGGGTGGCGGCGACGACGGTGTTCAGCACGCCAGGGCCGTAGTAGGTCGCGACGGACACCCCGACGCCAACGACCACCGGCATCAGCGATTGCTTGACGATCGTGATCCCCAGGCCGGTGCCCAGCGCGCCGAAGGCGAACAGCTTGCCCAGCGAGCCTTCCATCCAGTCTTTCACAAGGGTGGACACCGCCGAGAAGGTGACATCCGCGCCGGCCATCGCAGGATCAGCAATCGCCAGGCACAGCGCGGCGAGGGCGAGCAGTTGAAGGTGTTGCTTGGTGAACTTCATGAATCAGACTCCAGGAGACAGGTAAACAAGAGGAAATCGCCGACGGGCTACTGAGCACCCAGCAGGGCATCGCCGGCCTGCGGCAATGCCGCCTCCGGGATGCCGGTAACAACCTGCGGCGTGGAAACAGGCTGAACTGCCCCGGCCCGCCCGGACTCGGTCCGTTCAGGCACAGCGGGTTGCGCGCCGGGCATGGCCAGCAGATGCGGAATCACAGGGCGTGTGCCGGTGAACTCCGATTGGCCGAACGACCATTTGCGCGGTTGAATTTCGGTGAAGAGGTAGCTGGGCCAGTGCAGGTCTTTCTTGCCGTCCTCCCAGGGGGCGATCCAGATGCGCATGACACGGGCGGGCTCCAGGACGGGGAGCGGCAGGTTTGGAGAAGCTGCCTGGGCCGATGTGAACTGGGCAATAGGCAGGTGCGGAGGCAACGGCTGCGTGGACTGTTTTCCCCTGGCAACCTTTTCTGACTGGATGGAGACCAGGCCCGAGCCGTCATTCAAAGCATCCAGTGATGCCGGATTCCCACTTTTTGCTGGAGGTTCTGGCGTTATCGAATCACGATCATGGGTGGCGCCATTGGTTGCGCGGTAAACCTGCACCGGGCTCTTGCACATCACGCCGGCGGGCATGCCGGGGCAGGCGAATTCGTCATGGTCCGCCGTGTTCAAGGCACTGGCGCAGCCAGCCAGCAGGAAGGCGATGGACAGGAGTGGCAGGTAGCGAAGCGACAAGCGGAATGGGCTCATGATTTCTTGCTCCCCTTGGTGGTGATGGCAGCGAAATCGCGCGGCGTGAGCTGAATGCCGCGCAGCGTCACGATGGTGACCTTGCGGCCGGCATCCACCTCGATCACCGGGAACATCTCCTTGGCCATGTCCAGATAGAACTGGGCGACCATCTTCGAGGCCTCGGAAATGCCCTTGCCGACTCCGGCCTGGGCAGCGGCGGCCATGTCGATCGACTGGTATTGAGCGGAACTCCCCGGTGTGACGTTGAGCTGGGGCACCTGGGTCGGCGCGATGGCCTGGCCGAATCCCGCCAGGAACCCGGACACCAGGCTTTTGGCGATCATCGAGCCCTGCTTGGACACCAAGCGGCCGCGCATTCCGACCTTGCCGTCCTCGCCGACCGCGTAGCCTTCCAGTTCCGCTTCGATGACGCGGCCATCCTCGCGCACGCACGACAGCGTCTCGGTGCGCAACTGGGCGCGTTCGGTGGCCAGCACGCCGAATCCGCCGATCACCAGGAAGCACTCCCGGATGTCCGCGTCACCCATGCTCATGAGGTTGGGGAGGATGGATTCGCTCTTGATCCGCACCAGGGCCGGGACCGGCTGTTTCCGGGTCACACTGGAAGTCGGCGCATCCATGCCATTGAGCAGCACGCCCTCGAACACCGCGCCGGCCGGCAGGTAGGGTGCTGGAGGGGACACGTCGGCCACCTGAACGGGCTTGTCCGGAGGCACGGCACCCACGACCCGCAAGCGGGGTTTGGGCGGTTCCGTCGTGGCGGGAAACGGCAGGGACGCCACGGCGGACGGAGAAGGCAAAGGTGGTGGCAGCGGCGCGTCCAGCGAGGGGACGGGCAGCCCCGGCGCGGAAAGGCCGGCTTTACCCGACTTCATCGCTTCAAGGTCGCGGCGCAGTTCCGCGACCTCGCGCACCACTTCAGGGTTGACCCCTTCCTGGCCCGCGGCGCCCCCCTCCAGTTTCTTGAGGAGCGCTTGGTTCTGGACCTTGGTATCCCCCAGATCACGCTCCAGCGACTTCACACGATTCCCGGTGGCTTCCAGGCCGGCGGCCAGGCCTTCCTGAGTGACGTTCTTGCGATTGGGCAAGACCAGGTTGGTGCTGTTCAGATCCGACTTCGAACCCGCCGGAGTCGTCGATTCCTTGGGACTGATGAGCCAACCCGCGACCGCCAACGTGCTGAACAGCAGCGCCACGCCCAGCACGTTGCGCTTGCCCGGCGAGAGCCCCGCCCACCAGGTCTTGAACTGGCCGCCGTCGCTCATCGCCCGACTCCGTTCGCTCGGTTGGCCTCGTTGGCATGGGCGGCTTGGGCAGGCTCGGCCGAGGCCTCCACCAATGCAGCCTTGTCCGACAGGACGAAGACCGAGGTGGACATGCCTTTCCGCAGCTTGATGACGGGGTAGATGGACACGGCGCGCACACCGTCGCGGTAGAACGACGGCTCGGCCAGCTCGATCTCCTCCTGGCCAACGTTCTCGACGCGGTATTTGAAGACATCCAGGTGCTGGCCCGAGTAGCGCTTCTCCGGCATGACGAGCAACGCGTCCAGACGCCCCACCGCCACCGGGAGGAGACCTTCGGAGAAGCCGACCGGCGTCTTGCCCATGACGACGCTACGCAGGATGCCGCGCAGGCGATCCGTGTAGCCGCTGGCTTCTTCGGATTCCCCCGGCGGAATGGAGGCCGCGGCGGAAGCATCTTCATCCAGTTGCAGGATGAGGGTTTGCGCGGGGATATTCCTCGGGATCAGGGTGAGCGACACCACGGGATCGTTCACCCCTGACCCGGTGACGAAGATCCCGACGGGTTTCTCCGCTGTCTTGGGCGAGAGGTAGAGGCTCTGGCCTTGCACCTGCCATTCCACCTCGGAGTTGTCGATCAACTTCGGCGCCGCGAACGGCGTGGAAATGCGATTCGGAAACCCCGAGCTGACGTAGAGCACTTCGTTGTAGTGGCTGGATACACGCACCACGTTGGCC
>CAILNT010000086.1 GCA_903835655.1 uncultured Pseudomonadota bacterium
CCCCTTGCGGGTGCAGCGGAGTCGTTGGCGGCTCGGCCGCCGTACGAATCCGGCGTACCCCTTGCGGGTGCAGCGGAGTCGTTGGCGGCTCGGCCGCCGTACGAATCCGGCGTACCCCTTGCGGGTGCAACGCAGCCAGGCGTCGCCTGCCGTGCAATCGGGTGCGTAGCGGGTTCACCCAAAGGGTGAGCGTGATCGAAGGCGCAAACCTTAAAGCTCATGGGGCCTCACAAGGGAAAATGAGCGGTCAACTGAGGATTCAAGGATTATCGGATATCAGGCTCTCGTTAGCCACAGCGCAAGCGTGAAGCCAAACCACACGAGAGCGATCAGAGCGGGCATGCCGGAACAGCGATAACCCAATAGCGGCAGCAGGGCCGCCGCCAGAAACAGGAGGGCACGCACGCCGTTCCAACGGGTCAGGCGCTGCCGCGCTTCCCCGTGCCAGGCGCTGCCGTGACCGGGTTCGAGCCAAACCGGCAGCAACTGGCTGGCCGCACCGCTGAGCAGGGGCATGAGAAAGCCTGGCAGAAACAGGGTGAGTGGCGCGCTACCCGTCAGCGTACCGATCAGCGCGCAGGCATAGCCAGCGCCAGCGGCGGCAAGCAGCGGCGTGGCGCCATGCCAACCCAGAATCCGGTGGCGATACAGTCGCCACCAGGCCAGCCCCATGCGCCCCAACACCCAGGCCCAGAGTGCGCCGCCCAGCCAGGCCAGAGGGGGTAGCCAGGCCTGGCCGATGGCGAGTGCGAGACTGCCGGCCAGCGCCCATTTCAGGTCATCGCGCAAACGCACTGCGGCCAGGGGATCGGGCCGATCGGCCGCGGTCGGCAGCAGAACCTGCAAGGTTCCCACCGCGGTCAAGCCGATAAAGCCATAGAGATTGATATGCAGATGAAAGAGGCGCAACGCCCCATGCCATCGCGGCAGCAGCGGCAATAACGCCGCAGCCGCCAGGCCCAGCGCCAGGCAGGCCATCGCCGCGACATACCAGTCCAGGCCCGGGTGCGGGCGGCCCAGTGCCCGGCGGGCGCGACGCAGCATCCAGACCACCATCAGGACGGCGACACAAAGGCCCAGCGCCGCCGCCAACATCACCCAGGCAAAATCCAGTACGCCGGCGAACACCAGCGAGGCCAGCGCCCCGGCCGCGGCCATCAACCAGGGCAGGCGCGCGCTCCAGCGCCCCGGCGCCCGCCCGCGCGTGAGCACCGGCACGAAATGCTGCATGGCCGCGGTGATCAGCGTCATCACACCCAGGGCGAGAACCCCGTGCGCCCAGAGGGCGGGTGCGACGGCGATCACCCTGGGCAGCGACTGTCCGGCGAACAGCGCGATCAGGGTGGCGATGAGGAGGGTGACCAGGACCATGGACTTGGCGCGTGCGTCGATTGCGCTGGACGGGGCGGTTTCAGCCGCCGGTCATGTTCATGAAGCGGACGAGTTTTTGCGGTTGCTCGCGGAATTCGTGGCGTTCCGGTTTCAGGTCGATGGCGCGGTGGCAGGCCTCGACCAGGTCGGCGTCGGTGGCACCCGCGCGCATCATCCGGCGGAAATCCATGTGCTCTTCCTGCCCCAGGCACAGATGCAGCACGCCGTCCGCGGTGAGCCGCACGCGGTTGCAACTGGCGCAGAAATGCTGCGAGATCGGCGTGATGAAGCCGACCGTAAAGCGCCCGTCGGGGGTGCCCAGATAGCGTGCCGGGCCGCCGCCCGTCATCAGGGTGTCGACCAGGGAGAAGCGTTGGCGCAGTCCATGGATCACCGGTTGCAGGTCGACGTAGCCCATGCGCCTGGCGGTCTCGCCCATGGGCATCAGCTCGATCAGGCGCAGGACGAAGCCGCGTTCCATGCAGAAGGCGACCATGGCGTCGATCTCGTCGACGTTTTCCTGCATCACCACCATGTTGACCTTGATCGGCGCGAAGCCGACCTGGCGCGCGGCTTCCAGGCCCGCCAGCACCTGTTCCAGGACCGGGCTACCGTTGATCTTCGCCACCCGCTCAGGGCGCAGGGAGTCGAGGCTGATATTCAGCCGGCGGACGCCGGCGCGCTTGAGATCGCCCGCCATCCGCGCCAGTTGCGTGGCATTGCTGGACAAGGACAGATCCTCGATGCCGGGCAGGGTGGTAATGCGCGCGCACAGTTCGGGCAGCTTGCCGCGCAACAGCGGCTCGCCACCGGTCAGGCGGACGCGTTTGAGCCCCAGTCCGGCGAACAGGCCGAGCAGGCGTTCCAACTCGGTGAACGTCAACCAGTGTTCCGGTTCCTCGAAATTCTTGAAGCCTTTGGGGATGCAATAGGCGCAACGCAGGTCGCAGCGATCCGTGACGGAAAGCCGCAGGTATTCGATGCTGCGGCCGAAGCGATCGACGAGCGAATTCGCGTTCATGGCGTGGCTACTTCGTCGCCTCGTCGATCTTCGCCAGGATCGGCACGAGCTGCGCCCGGCGGCCGGGTTCGAGCCGCATCGCTTCCTCGAAGGCCGCGTGGGTCAGTGACTTTTCGCCGCCGTGCAGGTAGGCAATGCCCATGCCGATGAAAGCCTTCGCATTGTTCGGGTCGAGGGCGATGGCCTGCTGGTAGAGAGCGATGGCGGCGGTGAAGTTGTTCTGGGCGATATTGACGCCTGCCAGCCTCATGTGTGCGTCCACGGAGCGTGGGTCGGCCTTGAGGGCGGCGACGAAGGCCTGCTGCGCCGGTTCGAGTTTGCCCTGTTGCAACAGAAGCGTGCCGCGGGCGATCAGCTCGGTCGCGTTATCTGGGGTCGCAGCCAGCGCGGGTTGGAGGCCGAGCGTACAAAACAGTGCAAGCAGCGGAAAGAGTCCAGGTTTCATGCGGGTTCCAGTCGAGTTGCGAACGTGGCCCCCCCTTGCGGGAGGGCCACGAAATACCTTGCTTACTTCAGGGCGCCCTTGCCGTAGCGCTCTTCGTAGCCTTTGCGCACCTTCTCGATGGCATCCTTGGAGAGGCCATTGAAGTACCAGTCATGGCCGTCGATGGGCTTGAAGTACTTGGCGAGCAGTTCATCGGCGAACTTCTCGTTGCCGTCCTTCTTGCGCACCACTTCGCGCATCTCCGGAATCCACTTGAAATAGGTGTCCTGGGCGACCACATAGATGCCGTTCCACCAGGTGTAGTCCGGGCCCATCATGGCGGCGCCATGGCGAGCGCGGCGGCCTTGATGGTGCCAGATTTCCCACCAGGTCCACTCGATCTTGTCGTCGAAGGGGGCTGCGGTGATGTAGCCGCCCTTGACCAGTTCACCCATCATGGAAGAGAGGGGTTTGGCGAACTTGTCGTTGTAGAGGTCCACGACGTCATCGAACTGCTTGTAGTGGCCCAGCACCTGACGATCGGTGTGGCAGGCCGAGCAGACGTCCTTCATCTTGTCGCGGCGCTGCTCCCAGGTCAGGATGGATTTGACCTTGGAGCCTTTCACCTCGTCGCCGATCTTGGGCAGGGGCTGATTGGCGGGCTGGTCGAATTCGTCGCCGCTTTCCAGGCGAACCATGTTGAGCTTGCTGGAGACGGCCGGCCTCAGTGTCCAGGAGATACGCTCGCCGACATCGTGGGTAACGGCCTGTTCACGCGTGGCACCCATGTGACAGGTGGCGCAGGTGGGCGCTGCCGAATAGTCCCGGCCGACGACCCAATGCTTGGATTCCATGTTCATTTCCTTCTCGAAGGACTTGAACAGGATGCCGTGCTTGGACTCCTCGTAGATCTCTTTCTGCGGGTGATCCGGCCCCAGATGGCATCTGCCGCAGGTGTCGGGCTGACGCGCTTGCGCCGCGGAGAAGCGGTGTCTTGCGTGGCAGGAGGAGCAGGAACCGCGACTGCCGTCCAGGTTGTGGCGGCCGATGCCGGTGTTGGGCCAGGTCAGGGGCGTGGGCATGCCTTTCGCGTCGACTTCCACGTTCGAACCGTGGCACTGACGACAGCCGGCGTTGACGGCTTGCGGTCCGCCGATCACTTCGCCCATCAGGTTGTCCAGGGAATTCAGGATGTCGCCGGCCTTGGCATGGTGCGAACGCTGTTGCTGGGCCACTTCCTTCTCGTGGCAGGCGGCGCAGTCCTTGGGCGTGACGATGGTGTGGATCGTGACCTTGTGGTGCAGGTAAGCGCCTTTTTCACCGGCCTGGGCCTTGTGGCAATCGAGGCAATCCACGTCCTTGCCGGCGTGCGCGCTCTTCTTCCACTCGGACACCAGGCCCGGTGTCTCATCCATGTGGCATTTGACGCATTTCTGCCCCGTAGCCATCTCTTCAGCCGACTTGCTCGGCGCGGCATCCGCCGTGTTCAGCATGAACACCGCACATGCGAGGATGCCCATGATCCTCGGTAGTAGTCTGGGTAGTAATCGCTTCATCTCAGGTCTCCTTGACTTATAAAAACATAACCGCACATTGCCAGCCACCTCGTTTCCGACCGTAGCGGACTTCCCCTCCACGATCGGCGCTTGGGGCGTATGGTAGGACCGGGCTTGCGCGGGCTTCCTTGACAATCATCAAGACCGCTGAAGGTCCACCCGCACCGGGGTTTCGGGCGGGATTACTTCGCCTTTCTGAAAGTGCTCTTTACCAGCAGATCCACCTTGGCTTGCGGACGGTGGCACTGGATGCAATTCCAGCGGCCCATGTAGAGTTCGCCTTTCTTGACGTCGACATAATGGCTAGCGGGGGAAGGGATAGGCATGCCCGGACTGAGTTTCTGGCCGATCAGATCCGGCAACACATGGCAGTCGCGGCACAAGTTGGTATCGCGCGTGATGGGCACCATGTCCTTGATGGTGTGCGGGATCATGGGCGGCGCGGAGTAGTAGGACTTGGCGATGCGCTTGTTGCTGCCGGGGTCGCCGCCACCATATTCGGCCATGACGGGTGCATCGGGAATGTCGTAGACGCTGGTCTTGGACAGGCCAAGCGAGTCATCGGGTATGGCTTGATCCTGAACCGCAAACGCAGGCAGGGACACAGCCATGGCCAGGACGACACTCAATGTCTTCCACGCGGGTTTGCTCATCTCGTACTCCTTTGAAAGGCATCCGCCTGTGAATTATGGCCGCGGATCATGGGTTTGAAATCGAACTTCAGACTGCCTTCTGGGCAGATCGGCGTACAGCGACCGCAATTGCTGCATTCGCCGGAATACACATAACCGCGTTCTTCCAGCTTCTTCAGGTTGAGTACCTGAGGCTCCGGGCAGACCCTGGCGCACTCGCCGCAGTGGGTGCAGGTATTCTTGTCGAAGCGCACCCGGACCTGGCCAACCCGGCCGATCAGGCTGTAAAACGCACCCAGCGGGCAGAGATGGCCACACCAGCCATTCTTCAGGATCAGCAGATCGAACAGAAAGATCGCCAACAGGGAAGTGAAGCCCATCCCCAAACCGAAGACGATCTCGCGGTGTGCCATGCCGATCGGACTCACCCACTCGAACGCGGCCAGGCCGGAGAGGATGGTGATGACCAGGGTCGCGGCCAGGATGAAATAGCGCAGTGAGCGTGGCAACTGGAAGATCGCCTGGATACCCAACTGCTTGCGCAACCAGCCGGCCGCATCTGTGACCACGTTCACCGGGCAAGCCCAGGCACAGAACACGCGCCCGCCCAGGAGCAGGTAGACACCCAGGACGATGCCGGCGCCGATCAGACTCTCCTGTTTCAGCACATGGCCGGTCAGAAATATCTGCAAGGCAGCGAAAGGATCGGTCAGTGGGATCAGTCCGGCGAAGGTCGATGCGGACAGATTGCCGGACAGCAGCGGCACTTTCCTACCCATGCTCCAACCCCAGTGTGCCGTGCCGAAAAACAGCAGGAGGATGCCGAACTGGCTGATGCGCCGCAGGACGATATAGCGCCAGGCCCAGAAACGTGCCACCAGCGTGCGCCGCTGGAGTTTTTCCACGGAGGCTTGGGCTGCTTGGCTCACAAGCCACCTTCATTGAGGTAGTCCATGCCAGGCGCCTTCTTGGGAACGGGGGCGTCTGCCACCGCGGGGGCCGCGGGCGGTTTGAAATCCTTGGTGACTTCGGTGTCGAAGGTCCAGCCGAGACGGTAGTGCTCGCCGATCTTCCCCTGCACCAGTTTGTGCGGCAGTATGCGGATCGCGGCCACTTCGGTGGGACAGGCATGTTCGCAGATGCCGCAACCGGTGCAGGCATCGGAATGCACCAGGGGCACGAACATGGCATGCTTGGAAATCTGCCGGGGGTGGGCCTCGAGCGTGATCGCCCGGCCCTTGATCGGGCATACACGATGGCAGATCTCGCAGCGTAAGCCCTTCCAGGACAGGCAATTCTCGATATCGATCACTGCCAGGCCCATGCGCGCATCCTCGATGCGTTCGAGCCTGGGCGACAAGGCACCGGTGGGGCAGACCTTCATGCAGGGGATGTCCGGACACATGACACAAGCACCCGTGCGCGGCTCGTAGTACGGCATGCCGATGGGCAGACTGCCGCCGGCCTGCTGCAACTTGAGGATGTGCGGCGGGCAAGCGTTCACGCACTGCCCGCATTTGATGCAGACCGCGTTGAAATCATCCTCGGCCAGGGCGCCGGGTGGGCGCAAGGCATAGGGCGCGGCCCGCGCCTCATTGCGCAGGATATAGCCCCACAACAGGCCACCGGTGCCCGCGAGCGCAGCCCCCTGCGCCAACTTGACCAAAAATTCGCGTCGGACGTTCATGGTTTACGTTGGTTCAAGGCGCAAGATACAAGGGCAATCCCTGGCGGGTTTCCTTGCATCTTGAACCTCGCATCTGATGTCAGGCCTTGTAGATCTTTACTGCGCACTTTTTGTAGTCAGTCTGCTTCGACAAGGGGCAGGTCGTATCCAGCGTGACCTTGTTGATCAGCACGCCTTCGTCGAACCAGGGCACGTACACCAAGCCACGAGGCGCGCGGTTGCGCCCGCCGGTTTCCACGCGCACCTTGACTTTGCCGCGGCGCGATTCGACCCAGACCAGGTCGTTGCGCTTGAGCCCCCTGGCATCCGCATCCTTCTGGTGGATCCAGCACACCGCCTCGGGGACCGCGCGATGCAGTTCCGGGACGCGCCGGGTCATGGTGCCTGAGTGCCAATGCTCTAGCACGCGGCCGGTCGCCAGCCAGAGGTCGTAGTTGGCATCCGGCTTTTCGACCGGCGAGGCGTAGGGGCGGAAATAGATCTTGGCTTTGTGCGAGATGTCCACCTTGCCGGCGGGGTCGCCCATCTTGTCCAGATCCCCCATCACCAGGGAATTGCCGTTGTTGCCGTAGAAATCGAAGCCGCTGCCACGGGCGACGTAAGGGTCATATTTCTCGTTGTTGCGCCAGGGTGTCTCGGTCCACTTGCCCTCTTTCAACACCACCGGCCATTTCAGTCCGCGCACGTGGTCGTCGTGGTAGACGTCGAAGGGTGCGAGGTCATGACCATGACCCATGCCGAACTTGCGGTATTCCTCGAACAGCGCCTTCTCGGGGAACCAGCCATCCTTGAGCAGATCGCAGATGTGGTTGCCGTGGCCGCGCGCCACCGCGTTGTCTGGCCACTTGTATTTCTTGTTTTCCGGCGTAGCGAAGAGCACTTCGTAGAGGGTGGTCTCGGGCGTGTAACCCATCTTCACCGCCTCGTCGAGCACGCTGGGCAACTTGCCATCCGGGAAACCCTCGGCCTTGAGACCGGGCAGCGGTTGTTCGCCCCAGACCTCCTTGAGTTTGAAGCGCTTGGACAGTTCCAGCATCATCCAGAGGTCGCCTCGCGCCTGACCGGGTGGCAACACTTGCTGGCGCCAGACCTGGGTGCGGCGCTCGGCATTGCCGTAAGCGCCCCATTTTTCGTTGATCATGGCCGCGGGCAGGATCAGGTCGGCCACCTTGCAGGACACGCCGGGATAGGCGTCGGCGACAACGATGAAGTTGTTCATCTCGCGCGCAGCCTTGATCCAGTGGTTGACGTTGGCGGTGTTCTGCCAGGGATTGTTGACCTGGGTCCAGCTGAATAGAACCTGCCCGTCCTCCAGATCGCGCATGATCTTGACGAAGTGGCTGCCCATCTGGGGGTTGATGGTCTTGGCGGGCAAATGCCAGATTTCCTCCGCGTGCGCCCGGTGCTTCGGATTCATCACCACCATGTCGGCGGGCAGACGGTGGGCAAAAGTACCCACCTCACGCGCAGTGCCGCAAGCGGAAGGCTGGCCGGTGAGCGAGAAGGCGCCATTTCCGGGCGCGGCCTGGCGGCCGGTCAGCAGGTGGATCATGTAGGCCTGCTCGTTGACCCAGGAGCCGCGCTGGTGCTGGTTGAAGCCCATGGTCCAGAAAGACATGATCTTGCGGCCTTGCTCACAATAGTAGTCGGCGAGTTGCTGCAACTTGGCCTTGAACTGATCCATCGGCTCGTCCGCGTCGCCGCGGGCGATCTCGGCGACGAAATCGAGCGTATAGGGCTCCAGGGCGATCTTGAAATCCTCGAAGCTGATCGCCCAGTCCTTCATCGCGGTGGCCACATTCTTCTGCTCGACGACCTCGCCCTCTTTCTTGCGCTGGGCGATGGCCTCGTACTTGTCGATGACGTGCGATTTCTCGTTCTTGTAAATCTCCATCTCGGCGGCGGAGGCGTACTTTTCGACGTTCTTCGGCCGAAATCCGTAGCCGATATCGTAAGGGCCGGTTGCGAATACCGTGTGTTGCTTGACGAAATCGTGATCGATGGCGTCGCGCTTGACGATTTCCCGGGCGATGAAATTCTGGATCGCCAGGTCGGCGCTGGGCGCCATGATGATTTCGAGATCGGCGATGTCGGAGGACATGTTGCCGAACGTGGTCAGGTTCACCACCCGCATCTTGTCGTGCGTGAGGCGGCGGTTGGTGATGCGCGACCAGAGGATGGGATGCATCTCGGCCATGTTCGCACCCCACAACACGGCGGTGTCGGTGTACTCGATGTCGTCGTAGTTGTTCTGCGGCTCGTCGATGCCGAAGGTCTGCATGAAGCCGACCACGGCGGAGGCCATGCAGTGGCGGGCGTTGGGATCGAGGTTGTTGGAGCGGAAACCGGCCTTCATCAGCTTGACCGCAGCATAGCCCTCATGGATGGTGTACTGGCCAGAGCCGAAGATGGAAATACCGTGCGGCCCTTTCTCTTTCATGGCCCAGCGCATCTTCTCTTCCATGATATCGAGCGCATGTTCCCAGGAAACCGGCGTGAACTTGCCTTTCTTGTCGAACTTGCCATCGGTCATGCGCAGCAGGGGCTGGGTCAGCCTATCCTTGCCGTAGTTGATCTTGCCGTTGAAATAGCCCTTGATGCAATTCAGGCCACGATTCACCGGTGCATCCGGATCCCCCTTGGTAGCGACGATGCGGTTGTCCTTGGTGGCGATCATGATGCCGCACCCCGTCCCGCAGAAACGGCAGACTCCCTTGTCCCACTGCCAGTCTTTCTCACCTGCCCTGACGGCGGCTTCGGCCTGTTCGGACAGCGGCATGCCGACGGTGGCCGCGGTGGCCGCGGCGACGCTGTTCTTCAGAAAGTCACGACGTGATAGTCCCATTTTCGGTCTCCTGCCTCGATCAATCGTTCAGATATGCCGGTACGGCACAGGTCTCATGCGAGTCGCTCGCCGGGCCGACTTCCAACTCCGGCGGCATGGCTTCGTATACGTGCTCATCCTCGGCCAGATAGTGGTAAACCATCTCCGCCATGATGACGTGGGGCAGCGCCTTGATACGCTTCACCCCCTCGATCTCGGCGTGGATGTCCGGCGCCTCCTGCACCGCGACGATGCGGCCGTCGTCCACTTGGTGCACTTCCACGCCTTCCAGCGCATTCAGCGCCGCCACCACCCGATCCTGGCTCTCCGGTTTCGCCATCACCAATATTCCCGACAAATTCACGACGCGCCTCCTTGTACTCGGACCAGGCTCGATCCTGACCTCGCCACGTGGCGATTGCTTTGACCATAGTCAAGACGGGGGGAAGTTGCGAGCCGGGGGAGAAAACCGCCCGTGCCTGAGTCGGCGCCTGCGGGTGACGTGCGCAAGGGGGCGCGCAAGAGCGGCCTGACTTTCTCGGCGCGGCGAATGCCTTGTTTACTGCGCGCCCGACGCCGTGGAGGGCCTCAAGCGTCGGCGTACACGCCCTGTGCCCGCGAGCTCAGACCCGCCCCAGGAACGCTTCGAACGCATCCAGCGGCATCGGACGCCCAGAGTAGGTTTATTCGGTGGCTGCCGTCGGCTTATCGGGCGCACGCACGGCAACGGGCTTCAGGCCATGCCGTTGTGGCGCAGCAGCGCGTCTATGGTTGGCTCCCTGCCGCGGAATGCCTTGAAGGACTCGAGGGCCGGGCGGCTACCGCCTTGTGCCAGGATTTCGCTCCAGAAGCGGTGACCTACTTCCGGGTTGAGCACGCCGCCGACGTGACTGCCGGCCTCTTCTTCGAACAGACTGTAGGCATCGGCCGAGAGCACTTCCGCCCATTTGTAGCTGTAATAACCGGCCGCATAGCCGCCGGCGAAGATGTGGGAGAAGTTGTTGGGGAACCGGTTGTAGTCAGGCGGAATGAGCACGGCCACGCGTCGGCGTATCTCACCCAGCAATCCCAGCGCGGTCTGGCCCGGAGCCAGATCGTGGTGGAGATGCATGTCGAACAGGGAGAATTCGATCTGGCGCAGGGTCTGCATGCCGGCCTGGAAGTTTCTGGCGGCTTGCATCTTGTCGAACAATGCCCGCGGCAGCGTCTCGCCATTGTCGACGTGGGCGGTCATGTGGCTCACCACGTCCCATTCCCAACAGAAGTTCTCCATGAACTGGCTGGGCAGTTCCACCGCGTCCCATTCCACGCCGTTGATGCCGGACACGCCCAGGTCCTCCACCTGGGTCATGAGGTGATGCAGGCCGTGGCCAAATTCATGGAACAGGGTGATGACGTCGTCGTGGGTGAGCAGCGCCGGTTTGCCGCCCACCGGGCGGGTGAAGTTGCAGTTGAGATAGGCCACCGGAGTCTGGATGCCGCCGTCCGTGTTGCGCCGGGTGATGGCGTCGTCCATCCAGGCGCCGCCGCGCTTGGTGTCGCGGGCGTGCAAGTCGAGATAGAACTGGCCCACCCGATTTCCGGCCGGGTCGTGGATGGCATAAAACCGCACATCCTCGTGCCAGACCGGCGCGACATCAGGAACGATGGACAGGCCGTAGAGGCTCTCGATGACCCGAAACAGGCCGGCCAGCACGCGCCCTTCCTGAAAATACTGTTTCACCTCGTTTTCCGAATAGGCGTAACGCACCTCGCGCAGCTTCTCGCTGGCATAGGCCACGTCCCAGGCCTGCAACTCGGGCAGTTGCAGCGTGGACGCGGCGAACGCACGCAGTTCCGCCATGTCGCGTTCGGCGTAGGGTTTGGCGCGGATCGCCAGTTCATCGAGGAAAGCGAGCACCTGGGCCGGGCTCTCGGCCATCTTGGATTCGAGTGAGACCTGGGCGTAGGAATCGAAGCCCAGCATCCGCGCTTCTTCCTGTTTCAACGCCAGGATGCTGGAAATCAGCGGGGTATTGTCGAGTTCCGCCGCGCCGAATTCCGCGGCGCGCGTGCTGTAGGCGCGGTACATCTCCTCGCGCAAGGACCGGTTTTCGCAATATTGCAAAATCGGCATGAACGAAGGGGCTTGCAGATTCAGCTTCCAGCCGTGTTCGCCGTCGGCTTGCGCCATCTCCTGGAACATCGCCCTGGTGTCGTCGGGAAGGCCGGCGAGTTGCGCTTCGTCGGTGATGAGCTTCGACCAGGCGCGGGTGGCGTCTAGCAGGTTTTCCTCGAACTTGGCGGAGAGCTTGGCGAGTTCTTCCTGGATTTCCATGAAACGCGGTTTCTTCTCGTCCTCCAGGTCGGCCCCACCCAGGAGGAAGTCGCGCAACTCGTTGTCGATGATTTTCCTGCGTGCCGGCGCCAGGCTGGCGAACTCGGACGCCCCCGCGAGCGCCTTGAACTGGCGGAACAAGCCCTCGTGCTGGCCCAACTCGGCGTAGTACTGAGTAATCTTGGGCAGATTCTCGTTGTAGACCTCACGCAACTCCGGGCTGTCCAGGACTGAATGCAGGTGCGACACCTGGCCCCAGGCTCGCGACAGGCGCTCGTTGGCGTCTTCCATGGGGGCCACGAAGGCTTCCCAGGTGGGGGCCGCGTGCAACTGGCGCGCGACCAGGGCGCGGTTCTCGGCCAGGATACGATCGATCGCGGGCGTGACGTGTTCGGGGCGGATTTCCGCGTAGCGTGGCAGGCCGGAGAAGTCGAGCAGTGGGTTCATGGCGAAAGACGGTGGAGGGCGACTCACGCAACATTGGGGCGATACGGCGGCTCTGCAATCCCCGCCCCATCGCCGCGGGAACATTCGCTAACGCACGCCGTGGTGGAAGCGGTAGCCCTTGTAACTCAGGATGACGCCATCGGCGGTGATCTGCTCCAGGCGCAAGCCGGGTGCGAGGAGATCGCCCTGCCTGAGCAGCTTGTCGTTGATCATGGTGATGCGATCCGCGGGCTGGCTGGCATAGCCGTGCAAGGAGATCGACAGGCTGGGGATCTCCTGCTGGATCGCCGCGGGCAATTCGCCGAGCGCGGCCACGCCGGGTTGGGTTGCGCTGGCCGCGGCTGGGCGCGCCTGTGGCTGCGGGGCCCGCGCGGGAACGCGAGGGGGTGCCGGCGGCGAAGGCGGCGAAGGCGCGGCCACCATCTGCGGCCGGATCGGGGCCGCAGCCTGGCTCACGGCCGGCGGGGCAATCGGCTGCCAGGGCCGCAGCCAGCCGATCGCCATGCCGGCTATGAGCAAAGCCAGCGCGAGAACGACATTCAAGGAAAAGACCGGCCGTTTCTCCACCACGGCCGGAGTCGCCAGGGTCACTGGCGCCGTGCCGCGTTGGCGCTGCTGATCGGATTTCCTGAGCGCATCGAGGATGTAGGACATGGCTAGCGCACTCCCTGAACGCGGACCAGGCTGGGGGCCGTGCGATCCTTGGCGCCCAGCAGGCGCAGCAGCGTCTGCTGGCCGATATTGCCGTCGGGAACCAGACCTTGTGTGAGCTGGAACTGCTGCACCTGGCGCCTCAAGGCCGCATCGAATACCGGATCCGCCTGGGCAGCCTCCCCGGTGAGCAGCGTTTGCAACCATGCCACGGCCGCCCCCCGGTCGCCCGGTCGGATCACCCCCGGCACGGCGGGCGGCGCGCGCCAGAGCAGGGTGTAGCGTCCCGTCCATTGCGTCGCCAGGACGTTCAGGGAGACCACCTGGATCTTGCCGGCAAGGGAGAAGGTGGCGCTGTTCGCATCCAGGGAAAGCAGGGTCGCCACGAATTCGCGTCCCTGGTCGTCGTGCATGCGCAGCAATGCCGGCCGGTTCAGCTGCCGCAGCTCGTCCAGGCCGGCGCGCGCCGTGCGACAGCGCAAGCCCAGCTCCTCGGCCTGGCGGCAAGCGGCTTCGCCGCGATAGCTCGCGCCCCATGCCTGGAACAGCGCGGCATAGGCGCTCTCCTCGTCGGGAGGCTGCCGGGCGGGCCATTCCAGGGTGTCGGCCAGGACCACGGCAACGCGGGCGAGGATCGGCTTCGGCGCGGTCGCATGGGGCTGGGGCCGATGCGTCAGCAGCGCCAGCACAGCGGCGGCAAGCAGCCCCGTCAGGAGGAGGATGCCCCGGTAGCGTGCCGGTGGACGGTTGAAGACCTCGCGCGCGGCACGCGCCAGGGTCGCGCGATCGACCCGTTCCTTGCCCTGCGCGTAGGCGCCCAGCAACGCCCGGTCGCACAACACGTTGATGATCCGAGGTACACCGCCGCTGTAGCGGTAGATCTGGCGCATGCGCGCGCCGGGAAACAAGGGCCGCTGCGTCCCCGCCACGTCCAGACGGTGGCGCACATAGGCCGCCACCTCCTGCCGGGTCAAGGGCCCCAGGTGATAGCGCGCGACGATGCGCTGCGCCAACTGGCGCAACTCCGGGCGGTCCAGCATGGCCGCAAGCTCGGGCTGGCCGATCAGGATGATCTGCAACAGCTTGCGTTCGTTGGTTTCCAGGTTGGTGAGCAAACGCATTTGCTCCAGCACTTCGGCGGAGAGGTTCTGCGCCTCGTCGATGATCAGCACCGCGTGTCGGCCATGGGCGTGGGCATCGAGCAGATGGGCATTGATGCAATCGACGAACACCTTGACGCTGGTGTTGCCCGCCGGGTAGGCGATGCCGAACTCGGCGCAGATGGTCGAGAGCAATTCCTCCACCGACAGCTTGGGGTTGAAGACGTAGGCCAGGTCGCACGTCGCTGGAATCTGTTCGAGCAGGGCGCGACAGATCGTCGTCTTGCCCGCCCCCACCTCGCCGGTAAGCAGGACGAAGCCGCCATCGCCGCCCAGGCCATAGAGGAGATGCGCCAGGGCCTCCTGGTGGCGTGAACTCATGTAGAGGAAATGCGGGGCGGGCGCGATGGAGAAAGGCGCTTCGTTCAAGCCGAAGAAATTTTGGTACATGCAGGTCATGGGCACAAGGTACCGATTACAGCGGCGACGTCAAGCGTCACCTTGGGCGCCCGCCGGTGCGAATACCCAGTGGACCACGTCGTCGACGTAGGTGAACAACACCGGGATGACCAGCAGACTCAGGAAGGTGGAGGTGACCAGGCCGCCGATGACGACGATCGCCATGGGCGCGCGGAAACTGGGGTCGACGCCGATTCCCAGGGCGATCGGCAACATGCCCGCACCCATGGCCAGGGTGGTCATGACGATCGGCCGGGCGCGTTTGGAGGCCGCGTCGAGCAGGGCTGCACGGCGCGACAGGCCCAGCTTGCGGCGCGCCAGAATGACGTAGTCGACCAGCAGTATGGAGTTCTTGGTGGCGATGCCCATAAGCATGATCAAGCCGATCATCGATGGCATCGACAACATGGTGTGGCTGAGGAACAGGGCCAGGAAGGCACCGGGGATGGACAGCACCAGCGCGGCGAGGATGGTCACCGGCTGGACGAAGTCGCGGAACAGCAGCACCAGCACGATATAGATGCACAGCACGCCGGTGGCCATGGCCAGGCCGAAGCTGGCGAACAACTCGTTCATCGCCTCGGCGTCGCCGACGCTGGTCAGGGTCACGCCCGCGGGCAACTGCCTCAGGCTGGGCAGGGCATGGGCACGCTGCTCGACTTCGCCCAGCGGCATGCCGTTGAGTTCGATCTCGAAGTTGACGTTGCGCAGCCGGTCGTAGCGGTCGATTTCGGTCGGGCCGCTGTCGATCGCCAGATCGGCGACATTACCCAGAGGCACCGGTCCGCGCGCACCCGGCACCGGCAGGCGTTGCAGCAGGCTCAAATCCTGGCGCGCCGCTTCGGGCAGGCGCACGGGCATGGACACCTGGCGCTGGCTGAGGTTGAGCTTGGCCAGACTCTGATCGTAGTCGCCCGCGGTGGCGACGCGCAGGGTGTCGGCGATCGCCGCCGTGGTCACCCCCAGATCCGCCGCTCGCGCCGCGTCCACCCGCACCACCAGCTCCGGACGGGTCAAGGTGGCGCTGCTGGTGACGTTGCCTATCCCCGGCAGGGCGCGCAGTTCGCGCTCGACCCGGGCGGCGTGCAGGGCCAGTGTCCGACCATCCAGGCCGGCAAGCACCAGGACGTATTTCTCGTTGGAGCCGCCGAAACCAACCTTGACCCGCACGCCCGGCAGCGCCTCCAGCGCCCGGCGCAAGCGCGCTTCTATCCTCTGTTTGCTGACGCCATGGCGTTTGCTGCGATGGGTCAGGTTGAGCGTCAGGGTGGCCCGACGCACCTCGCCTGCACCCTGCGGGGCGAAGGGGTCGGCGCCGGTATTGCCGCCGCCTATGGCGGTGTAGGTCATGTGCACATCCGGGTCGCGCCGCACCAGAGCACGCGCCTGTTCCGCGGCGGCAAAAGTCTGGGCGTAGGTGCTGCCGGGCGGCAAGGTCAAGCTGACCTGGGTCTGCGACAGGTCGTCGGGTGGGATGAAGCCGGTGGCCAGGAACGGCACCAGGGAGAATGAGCCGACGAAGAAGGCCCCCGCCGCCAGGGTGGTGAGGATGCGGTGATTCAGGCAGGCCATGGCCCAGCCCTGGTAGATTTCCAGCCAACGCGGCGGCGATGGGGGTATATCGGGCGCCCTGAGCAGGTAAGCCGCCATCATGGGCGTGAGCAGACGCGCCACCACCAGCGAGAAGAACACCGCGATCGCCGCCGTCCAGCCGAACTGGACGAAGAACTTGCCGGCAATGCCGCTCATGAAAGCGGTCGGCAGGAATACCGCGATCAGGGTGAAGGTGGTGGCGATCACCGCCAGACCAATCTCCACGGCGGCTTCGGTCGCGGCTTGCAGCGGCGGTTTCCCCTGGGCCAGGTGGCGCATGATGTTTTCGATCTCGACGATGGCGTCGTCCACCAGGATGCCCACCACCAGCGACAGCGACAGCAACGTCACGATGTTGATGGAAAAGCCCAGGGCATGCATCGCCGCGAACGCAGGGATCACCGACAAGGGCAAGGCCGTGGCGGAAACAAGGGTGGCGCGCCAGTCGCGCAGGAACAGCCAGACCACAATCACCGCGAGGACTGCGCCCTCGTACAGCAGCAGCATCGAGCCCTGGTAGTTCTCCAGCACGGGATCGACGAAGTTGAACGCCTCGGTGATCTCGACGTCCGGGTGCGCCGCCTTGAGCCTGGCCAGTTCGGTACGCACGCCATCGGCCACTTCCACTTCGCCCGCGCCGCGCGAACGCACGATCTCGAAACCGACCACCGGGCGACCGTCGAGCAAAGCCCCGCTGCGCTGCTCGGCCACGGTATCGCTGACCGCGGCGACCCGATCGAGGCGCAGGTGGCGACCGTCGGAAAGGGTGATCTCCATGGCCGAGAGTTCCTGGGCGCTCTGCACCGTCGCCAGGGTGCGCACCGACTGTTCGATGCCGCCGACATCGGCCCGGCCGCCACCGGCCTCCTGCTGCACCTGGCGCAACTGCCGCGAGATGTCGGCGGCGCTGGCGTTGAGTGCCAGCAGGCGCGCGGGGTCCAGTTCCACGCGCACCTCCCGGGTCACGCCGCCGACCCGCGCCACCGCGCCGACGCCGCGCACCGCGCGCATGACCCGGGCCACCTCGTTATCTACGAACCAGGACAGCGCCTCGTCGTCCATCCGTGCCGAGGCCACTGTGTAGGTCAGGATCGGCGAGCCGGACAGGTCGACTTTGGCCACCACCGGATCGCGCAAGTCGGCGGGCAGGTCGGAGCGCACCCGTGTCACCGCGTCGCGGACATCATCCACGGCCTCCTGGGTGGGTTTCTCCAGGCGGAACTCGACCGTGATGACGACCATGCCCTCCATCACTTTCGTGTAGAGGTGCTTGACGCCTTGCAGCGTCGCCAGTGAATTCTCGATCTTGCGCGCCACCTCGGTTTCCATCTGCCCGGGAGCCGCGCCTTCCAGGCTGGCGGTGACCGTCACCATGGGCAGATCGATGTCCGGGAAATTCTGGATCTTCATGGCCCGGAAGCCCAGCAACCCGAGCACCGTGAGCAGGAGAAACAGCAGGATCGCCGGAATCGGGTTGCGGATAGACCAGGTCGAGACGTTCATGACCTATTGGGCGGGCGTAACTGCCGCGACCACCCGCACGCTGTCGCCGTCGGCCAGGAAAGCGCCGCCGGATGCCACCACACGCGCCGCGGCGTTTAGTCCCGCGCGGATTTCGATGCGATCGCCGGCGCGCTGGCCGAGGCTGACCTTGGTCTGGATGACCCTGTTGTCGCCACCGATGCGCAGGACGTAGCCGAACCCTTCACGCAGGAGCACGGCGGTCTGCGGCAGGGTCAAGCCGTTCCTCACGCCGAGTTCGATCTCACCCTGCGCGAACATGCCGGCGCGGGCGCTACCGGAGACCGGCAGATCGACATAGACGAGGCCGTTGCGGCTCTGTGCATCCACGGTCGGCGCCAGCGCGCGCAGCCGGCCTTGCAGTGCGGTACCACCCACCGGCGTGACCCTGACGCGCATCCCCGGGCGCAGCCGGGCGAGGTCGGCCGCGGCCACTTCGGCGCGCCATTCCAGCCGTCCCTGGCGGATCAGGCGAAACAGCTCCTGGCCGGCGGGCAGCACTGCGCCCACGGTAGCACTGCGCGCCGAAATCACGCCCCGGTCAGGGGCGAGCACCCGCGTCTGTGCCAGGCGCAACTGGCGCGTCTGTTGTTGCGCGCGCTGCGCCTCCAGGCGTGCCCGCGCGGTTGCCGCAGCGGTCAAGGCCTGGGTCACCTTCTGCTCGCTGACAAACCCGGCCGCGCGCAACTCGAGGCTACGCCGCACTTCGGCGTTCGCCTCGGCCAGGGTGGCTTCGGCCTCGGTCACGGCCGCGCGGGCCTCCGCCAGATCGGCGGCCGGCGTCTCCGTGGCAAACGAGGCCAACACCTGGCCGCGCCGCACCACGTCGCCGACATTGACCCGCACCTCGGCCAGGCGCAGACCATTGGATTCGGCGCCGACAATGGCCTCCTGCCAGGCGGCGATGTTGCCGTTGGCGCTGACCGTCAGCGGCAGGCGGCTGCTTTGCGCACGGGTCGCGGCGACGCTCAGTGCCGGCTTGACCGGGGCCTGGGGAACGTCTGCCATCGCGGGGGCGATGGCCAGCATCAGCGCGGCCAGCAGTGCAAGGGGGGGGCTGCCGTTCATGTCGGCGCGGTCGGCGGTCGGTTCGGATTCCATGGGGCGAGCGGGATAGAATTATCCCCCCAGTCGGACCAGGGCATATTCCATGCTGTCCGACAGGGCACGCCAACTGGCGTCGATGATGTTGGGGCTGGCCCCCACCGTGGTCCAGGCGTCTCCGCCGCTCTGGAAGTCGATCAGGACGCGGGTGTTGGCGGCGGTTCCCGACGTGCCGGTGAGGATGCGCACCTTGTAATCGGTCAGGCGCACCGTGCGCAGCACCGGGTAGGCATCCACCAGCGCATCCTGCAAGGCGCTGGCCAATGCGTTGACCGGGCCGTTGCCTTCGGCCGCGGTGAACTTCACTTCACCCTTCACCCGGACCTTCACCGTCGCCTCGGAAAGCAGGCCGCGCCCATGACGCCGCTCGGTGATGACGAAGTAATCGAGTAACTCGAAGGGGCGCAGATAGTCGGCATTCAGGCGGTGGAACATCAGTTCGACGCTGGCCTCGGCCGCCTCGAATGTGAAGCCCTCGTGCTCCAGATGCTTGATTTGTGCCAGGACCCGCTGTGCCTCCTCGTTGTCGAGGGCCAGACCGAGACGGCGCGCCTGGAGCAGGATGTTGCCGCGCCCGGACAATTCCGAAGTCACCGCGCGCATTTCGTTGCCGACCTGCTCCGGGTCGATGTGCTGATAGGTGTCGGGCGATTTCAGGATCGCCGCGACGTGAATGCCGCCCTTGTGGGCGAAAGCGGAATGTCCAACGTAGGGTTGGTGGTCGTCGTGTTTCAGGTTGGCCACCTCGGCGACGAAGCGCGACAGCGTAGTCAGCTCGCGCAAGCACGTCTCCGGCAACACCTCGTAGCCCATCTTCAATTGCAGGTTGGGCAGGATGGTCACGAGGTCCGCATTGCCGACCCGCTCGCCATAGCCATTGATCGTGCCCTGCACCATCGTTGCCCCGGCACGCACCGCCGCCAGCGAATTGCCAACCGCGCAGCCGCTGTCGTCATGGCAATGCACCCCGAGTCTCGCGTTGGGCAAATGCTCCGCCACCGCGCGCGTGATCGCTTCCATCTCCCAGGGCAGCTTGCCGCCATTGGTCTCGCACAGCACCAGCCAGTCGGCGCCGGCATCCAGAGCCGCACTCAGGGTGGCCAGGGCGTACTCCGGGTTACGGACGAAACCATCATAGAAATGCTCGGCATCGAACACCACTTCCCTGCCCTGATGCTTCATCCAGGCCACACTGTCGCGGATCATCGCCAGGTTTTCCGGGAGCGTCGTGGACAACACCTGGCTGACGTGAAAGTCCCAGGATTTGCCCACCAGCGTCACCGCCGGAGTGCCGGCGTCGAGCAGCGCACGCAGGTTGGCGTCGTCCTCGCAGCGCGAGTCGGCGCGGCGGGTGCGGCCGAAGGCGGCCAGGCGCGCGGGCAGGTTCATGCGCCTGGCGCGCGCGAAGAAGTCCGCATCCTTGGGGTTCGAGCCGGGCCAGCCGCATTCGATGTAGTGCATGCCGAAGGCCGCGAGGCGGTGTGCGATGGTCAGCTTGTCCTCGACGGAAAGGGAAATGTCTTCGCGTTGCGAGCCGTCGCGCAGCGTGGTGTCATAGAGCAGGATCGCGGTCATGAGGATAGTCAATGAAGGTGGAGTCGTGGCAGCCAGAGCCGGAGCGAGCCTACCGCAAAGCCTCCCGCAAAGGGGGGTTAAGCCGGTACCCGCCGGTGGAAGCTATGCCGCCAGTCCTCCAGGGTTCGGCTAAACTGCGGCAACGCTGAAACCGGGCCTCACCATGTCCTCCAAGTCCTTGCGCATATTTCTGCCTATTGTGGCCGCTCTGCTCGTGCTGCCCCTCCTCTGGGTGTGGCTGACGCTGCACTGGAGTTATTCCGAGGGTGAGCGGGCCGGCTATGTCCAGAAGCTTTCCAGGAAGGGCTGGCTTTGCAAAACCTGGGAAGGTGAGATCGCCATGGTGACCATGCCCGGGGCGATCCCGGAGAAGTTTTTCTTCACGGTGCCGCAGGAGTCCGTCGCCAACCAGATCAACGCCCTGGCCGGAAAACGGGTGGTGCTGGTCTACCAACAGCACAAATTCATCCCGTCTTCGTGTTTCGCCGAGACGGAATATTTTGTGACCGCCATCCACGAGGTTCAGGATCAAGCCGCGGTCCAGCCTGTGCCCGCAACTCCACGCTTGCAGCCGCCGCATTGATCTGGGTTGTAAGCCGCGGCGACTAGGTCGAGTACCCCAGGTTCGGGGCCAGCCAGCGTTCCGCTTCGGCCTGGGTCCAGTTTTTGCGCCGGGCGTAAGACTCGACCTGGTCGCGGTCGATCTTGGCCACCGCGAAATAACGCGCTTCCGGATGGCTGAAGTAGAAGCCGGAGACCGACGAGGCGGGCAGCATGGCGTAGCTCTCGGTGAGGCTCACGCCGATTTGCACTGTGGCGTCGAGCAGTTGGAATAGCGCGCCCTTCTCGCTGTGTTCCGGGCAGGCCGGGTAGCCGGGGGCCGGGCGGATGCCGCGATATTCCTCGTTGATCAACTGCGTGACGGAGACGTCCTCGTCTGCCGCATACCCCCAGAACTCGGTGCGCACGCGTTGATGCAGGCGCTCGGCGCAGGCTTCCGCGAGACGGTCGCAGAGCGACTTGAACAGGATGGCGCTGTAGTCGTCATGTTGCGCGGCAAACGCGCGCAGGCGCTGTTCTTCGTGGATGCCGGCGGTGACCACGAAGGCGCCCAGGGTATCCGGGATGCCACGGGGGGCGATGAAGTCGGCCAGGCACCAGTTGGGCTGACCCAGGGGTTTCTCCATCTGCTGGCGCAGGTTGTGCCAGGTCATCCGCACCTGACCGTCGTCGCCGTAGACTTCGATGTCGTCGTCGTTCACCGTGTTGGCCGGGAACAGGCCGATCACCGCACGCGCTTCGATCCAGTTCTCCGCGATCATCTTGTCCAGCATGGACTGGGCGTCGGCGAACAATTTTCGCGCCTCCTCGCCCACGACTTCGTCTTGCAGGATTTTCGGATAGCGGCCATGCAATTCCCAGGACTGGAAGAAGGGGGTCCAGTCGATGATCTCGGCGAGTTCCGCCAGCGAATAGCGCAGAAGCACATGGGTACCCGGTTTCTTCGGGGCGGGCGGCACGTAGTTCGTCCAATCCGTCCTGAATTTGTTCGCCCGTGACGCCGCCAGGCTGACGCGTTTGCTCTCGCTGCGTCGTGCCGCGTGGCGCTCGCGAACTTCGCTGTACTCGACCTTGATCTTCGCCTGGTAGTCCGCGCTCAGGTCATCCGACAACAGGTTGGAGCACACACCCACCGCGCGCGAGGCGTCTTTCACATAGACCGTGGTGCCCAGGTAATGCGGCGCGATCTTCACCGCCGTGTGTGCCACGCTGGTGGTGGCGCCGCCGATCAGGAGCGGTTGGGTCATGCCGAGACGCTGCATCTCGCGGGCGATGTGGCTCATCTCCTCCAGGGACGGCGTGATCAGGCCGGACAGGCCGATGATATCCACATTCCGTTCGCGCGCCGTGGCGAGGATTTTTTCGGCCGGGCACATGACCCCCAGGTCGATGACCTCATAGTTGTTGCAGCCCAGCACCACGCCGACGATGTTCTTGCCGATGTCGTGGACGTCACCCTTCACCGTGGCCATGAGGATTTTGCCCTTGGCGCGCGTGCCTTCCGACTTGGTGGCCTCGATAAAGGGCAAGAGGTGTGCCACCGCCTGTTTCATCACCCGCGCCGACTTCACCACCTGCGGCAGGAACATCTTGCCGGCGCCGAACAGGTCGCCGACCACGTTCATGCCGTCCATCAACGGGCCTTCGATGACCTTCACCGGGTGGTCGAACTTGAGGCGCGCCTCCTCGGTGTCTTCCAGGATGTGGGTCGTGATCCCCTTTACCAGCGCGTGGGTCAGCCGCGCCTCCACCGGTTCGCCACGCCAGGCCAGTTCCTCCACCTCGTCCTTGACCCGGCCCTTGACCGATTCCGCCGCCGCGACCAGGCGATCGGCCGCCTCCGGATGGCGGTTCAGCACCACGTCTTCCACCAGGGTGCGCAATTCGTGGGGAATCTCATCGTACACACCCAGTTGCCCAGCGTTGACGATCCCCATATCCATGCCGGCCTGGATGGCGTGGTAGAGAAACACTGTGTGGATGGCCTCACGCACCGGCTCGTTGCCGCGGAACGAGAAGCTGACGTTGGAGACGCCGCCGGAGATGTGGGCATGCGCCAGATGGGTGCGTATCCAGCGCACGGCCTCGATGAAGTCGACGGCATAGTTGGCGTGTTCTTCGATGCCGGTGGCGATGGCGAAGATGTTGGGGTCGAAGATGATGTCTTCCGCCGGGAAGCCGACTCGTTCGATCAATAGCCGGTAGGCGCGGGTGCAGATATCCACCTTGCGCTCGAAGGTGTCGGCCTGGCCCGCCTCGTCGAAGGCCATGACGACCACCGCTGCGCCATAGCGGCGGGCGAGGCGCGCGCGCGCCAGGAACTCGGCTTCGCCCTCCTTCATCGAGATGGAGTTGATGATGGGCTTGCCCTGCACGCACTTCAGCCCGGCCTCGATCACGTTCCATTTGGAGGAGTCGATCATGATCGGCACGCGGGCGATATCCGGCTCGCTGGCCACCAGATGCAGGAAGCGCACCATCGCCGCCTCGCCATCGAGCATGCCCTCGTCCATGTTGATGTCGATGATCTGGGCGCCGGCTTCCACTTGTTGCAGGGCGACCGCCAGCGCCTCGTCATAGTTGCCCTCGACGATCAGACGCTTGAACTTGGCCGAACCGGTGATGTTGGTGCGCTCGCCCACATTCACGAACAGGCTGTCCGCGCCGACGTTGAACGGCTCCAGGCCACACAGGCGCAGGGCCGGTTCGATCCGGGGAAGCGCGCGCGGGGCGCAGTCAGCCACCGCTTCCGCGATCGCCTTGATATGTGCCGGGGTGGTGCCGCAGCAGCCGCCGACGATGTTGACCAGGCCGGCGCGCGCCCACTCGCGTATCTGCGCGGCGGTCTGTTCCGGCGTCTCGTCGTAGCCGCCGAAGGCGTTGGGCAGGCCGGCGTTGGGGTGGGCGGAGACCAGGCAATCGGCCTTCTGCGCCAGTTCGGCGATGTGCTGCCGCAGTTCCTTCGCGCCCAGGGCGCAGTTGAAGCCGAAGGAGAAGCAGTCGGCGTGGCGCAGGGAATTCCAGAACGCCTCCACCGTCTGCCCGGAGAGTGTGCGTCCGGAAGCATCGGTGATGGTGCCGGAGATCATGACCGGCCAGGTACGGCCAACCTGATCGAAGTACTGTTTCACCGCGAACACCGCCGCCTTGGCGTTCAGTGTGTCGAACACGGTCTCGATCAGCAGCAGATCGGCCCCCCCCTTGACCAGGCCATCCGTGGCAACCATATAGGTGGCGACCAACTGGTCGAAGCTGACGTTGCGGAAACCCGGATCGTTGACGTCGGGCGACAGGGTGGCGGTGCGCGAGGTCGGCCCCAGGACGCCGGCGACGAAGCGCGGTTGGTTCGGCGTCGAATATTCGTCCGCCACCGAGCGCGCCAGCGCGGCCCCCGCGAAGTTGATCTCCCAGACCAGGGACTCCATGCCGTAGTCGGCCATGGAAATGCTGTTGGCGTTGAAGGTGCAGGTCTCCAGGATGTCCGCGCCCGCGGCCAGGTATTGCGCATGGATTTCCCGGATCACCTCGGGACGGGTCAGCAGCAGCAGGTCGTTGTTGCCCTTGACATCGCGGGGCCAGTCAGCGAAACGCGCGCCACGATAATCCGCCTCGGTCAGGTCGTAGCGCTGGATCATGGTACCCATCGCGCCATCCAGGATCAGGATGCGGCGCAGGCTTTGGGCGCGAAGTTCAAGGATGCGATCAGACATGAGGGAGGGCTGCCAGACACGAAAAATGGGCGGATTCTAACATCCTGGCCCAGGTGCCCCTTCCCGGCGTCATCCAGACGATCAGAAATCGAAGTAGATGAATTTCTGACTGCTGCCGCCGAATAAGATCACCAACATGACCAGGCTGGCATAGGCCAGGCCGCGCAGCGAGAAGTGCAGCCCCCCCCAGGATTCCAGTCGCGCCACCAGGGCGCGCTCCATGCGCGGCTCGACGAAGGTGAGCAGCAGGCTGGCCCAGACGAGGAAGTGCACATAGATGCGCAGGCTGGGCGCCTGTGCGGTGGCTGGGGCCAGACCCAGCATGGCGCCGGAAATGGTCCAGGCCTCGTGGAACCCTGGTGCGCGAAAGAACACCCAGGTGATCCACACCGCAATCAGTGTGGTGGGCCAGCCCAGCCAGGAAAGCAAACGACTGGTGGGCGACCCCGCCGCGATACCCAGGTACCGGTAACCTTCGAGCAGGAGTCGATGCAGTACCAGATAGCCGCCATGCAACGCGCCCCACACCGCGAAGGTCCAGGCTGCGCCATGCCAGAGGCCGCCGAGGATCATGGTAAGCATCAGGTTGGCGAGGTTGCGTGCCATACCCTGGCGATTGCCACCCAACGAGAAGTACAGGTAATCGCGCAGCCAGCGCGACAGGGTGATGTGCCAGCGCTGCCAGAATTCGCGCAAGCTGTGACTGACATAGGGGTTGCGGAAATTGCGCGGCAGCGTAACCCCGAACATCCGCGCCAGGCCGATGGCCATCTCGCTGTAGCCGGAGAAATCGAAATAGATTTGCAGGGCGAACACCGTGGTGGCGAGCCAGGCGGTATAGCAATCGAGCCGCCCCGGGTAGGCAAACAACTCATCAGCCAGGGGCGCCAGGTTGTCGGCGAACAGAATTTTCTTGATCAGCCCTGCCAGGAAGATCAGGCCGCCCAATTGCATGTCCCTGGGTCGCAAAGGCGCCAGATTTTCCAGTTGTTCCACCAGTTCCGAGGCACGCAGGATGGGACCGGCGATCATGTGCGGGAAAAATGTGACGTACAGGCTCCAGGCACGAAACGAGATGGGATGGGTCCACTCGCCGCGATACACGTCTATCATCACCGACAGCATGTGGAAGGTGTAGAAGCTGATGCCCAGCGGCAGGGCCCAGGCGGACCAGCCGGCGTCGAGCCCTGTCAGGGGCGCCCCCAGCCATGTACTCACCCCTAGCAGGGTGTTGATGGCCATGCCCAGGTATTTGAGCACACCCAACAGGGTGAGGTTGAGCACCAGGCCGAAGACCAGGAGTGTGCGGCTGCGGGTCTGGGTCAGTCCGTGATAGATCGAGTAATTGATGACCACCGAGGCCACCAGCAGGATCAGGTAGATCGGCTTCCAGGAGGCATAGAAGATCAGGCTGCCCACCAGGATGATGGCCGCGCGCTGACGATAGCTGTTGGCCCCCGCATAGAGCAGGAGCAGGACGGCGAAGAACACCAGGAAGACAGGTTGACTGAAGACCATGGTTATCTTCGTCCCGCTGCCGTGAGCTTGAGCGCCAGGGCACGGCTGAAGCGCTGGGCACCGCGATCGTTGAGGTGACCGGGGTTGATGAATTCATCGGCCATGAGGTCGCTCAAGGGCGCTTCGATCACCGCGATGCCGCGTGAACGCAGTTCAGCCAGCACGGCGCGGTAAGGCGCGGCCTCCAGCGTGCCCCCCTGCAGGTACAGGGACTGGCGGTTGAGCATGGGCATGAACACGACGCTGACCTGCACACGCCGCTGCTCCAACAAATCCAGGCCATGCCACAAGGCGGCGAGGGTCGTCGGATCCGGTGGCGCGCGGGTTCCCGCCTCCTGCTGCATGACCTGCGCCTGGTTCTGCGCCCCCGAGAAACCCTTGCGATAGCCGAGAAACTCTGCGGCACCCCCGCCCACCGGTTCGCCAGGGCGCAGGGTGGATGCCAGGAACTGCAAGACCTTTTCCGGCTCCCGCAACCCGCGCAGATTGTCGCTGTAGCCCCACAGGCGAATGCAATTCCCCAACCAGGCACGGTACAGGTCCGCCCTCCACAGTGTGGCGCGATCGACGAAAAACACGCTGTAACCCAGGGAATCGTCGGCCTGCATGGTGCTTTCATCGAGACCGATCACAACCTCCCGAATGCCGTTGCCGCCCAGCAGGCCTTTTTGGTCCAGGCGCTCCAGCATGCCTTGCAGGATCAGCGCATTGGCTCCAGGTACGCCGAGGTTGAAGGCTCCCTGGCTGGGCAAACCCAGGATTGCGCCGACCGTGCGCGGATCGATACCGTTATCTACCCGGCTGTTGCCGATGAACAGGATGCGCGGCGTTTGACGCTCAACATGGAACACCTTGTCCATGGCGCGCCCGGCGGCAAACACTGCGCGATAACGCTGAACCAGTGCGTCGCTGTGCAGCGCAGCCTCGGCCAGCGAGACGAGGGCAGCGGCCAACCAGAACGCAGCGCCGAGCCCGGGAGGAATGCGGGGCAACAACATGTGAGACCTCACCTAACGACTTCGCGTTTGTGGCGAGTGAAGCCAGCGCGCCGCGGCAAGGTTGTCGCGGCGGATGCGACCACTGCCGGCTCCTGGTGGATCAAGCCCCAGGTGATCACGGTGATCGCGATGAAGTGGTAGTAGAGGTCGAAGTAGGACAGTCCCAGAAACGCCCCGGCGGTGGCGTAACCCACCAGGCTAACCTGGACCATGGCGGCCAGGTCAGCACCCCATTTTCGCCCGGGATCCTTTTTGCATAGCCGCTTGATCTGATTACAGCGCATCCAGGTCATCAACCCCAGCGTCATGAAGATCGCGAAACCGATGAAGCCCTGCTCTCCGATCTGCTCGAAATAGATGCTGTGCACATCATGCACATTGCCCGGATCCGGAGCGTAGCGTTCGAAGATGGGTTCCTGGAACATCTTCATGCCCCCGCCCGTGATCCGCACCTTGGCCACGTTCCAGGCGACCCACCAGGCATTGACGCGCCCCATGGCAGACTCATCCTGCTCGTAGGTCTTCACGGTGTTCATGCGGTCGTACCAGGCCTGCGGCATGATGCTGCCGATGATGAGGACGCTGATTGCGATCATCAGCGCGGTCACGAACTTGTTCCCGCTCTTGAACCAGAGAAACAGGCCCATCGAAGCCATACCGATGAGGCCGCCACGCGACTGGCTGCCGATGGCCGCAATCGCCGAGAGCATCATCGTCACACCCAGTCCGAACCGCATCCAGCCGCGCGTATCGTAGGTGCGCAGGTATGACAACAAGGGGATGATCATCGCCAGCACCAGGGCCATCTCGTTGCTACCGCCGAAGAAAGTGCCTTCCGGTCCCTGAACGTGAGCGACCCCGCCATGGATGATGGTGAAGATGCCGCCCTTGATGCCGTAGAAACCCAGGGAAACGCAGATCACCCAGATCAGCCCATCGAGGCGCTCCCGGGTGTTGATGACCATCATCGTGACGTAGGTCATCAATAGAATCTTGAACACTTTGATGAACTGCTCCCAGGCCAGATCGGGGAAGAAGGCGAAGTAGCTGGTGACGGCCATCCAACCCAGGAATACCAGAAACAAGATGGTCTCGCGTGTCCAGGGAATGCGCTTGGGTTCCTTGCTGAAAAGCAGGCCGGCGAAGGTAGCCAGCGCGATGATCAGCGCCCAGGGGAAGTTCAGCGCCCAGCCGAAGCAAAGGCGGTGCGGGTTGTGGTAGCCGATCCACGACCACAGGTAGATGCCGATCTGCGGCCGGCGCAACACCAGCGGCAGGAAGCCAAACACCACCGCGGCGACGATCAGGTCTCTCACCGGGCGTCTTCCCGCTCTGCCCGCGCGCCGAACCAGGTGACGCGGCGGCCAGGATTCGGTCCGCGCAGCAGGCCATCGCGCAGCTTGCGATCCACCACCCGCTCATGCCGCAGGCCGCGCTGCTTGACCTGATACAGACGCCCCTTGTGCGGCTGCTTCTGGCCGAAACCCTCGCCCAAGTCCAAGCGGCGCACGAACTCGGCATAGACCTCGGCGCTGGTCTGCACGGCACGCCAGAAGAGGCGGAGCTCGTCGTCATCGGCCCTGATTTCCGGGCTGACGTGGGCGATCAGACCGCCGGTGTCGATGCCGGCGTCGATCCAGTGCAGGGTGCAGCCAATCTTTTCCGGTTCAGCGTTGTAGAGCGCCCAAAAAGTGCAGTCGGCGCCGCGGTATTCCGGCGAGAGGCCACCATGCAGGTTGGCGATGCCCAAGCGCCCCTCCCGAAGCAGGTCGCCGCGGATCAGCGAGGTACCGAACACGCACAGGAGGTCGGGCTTCAGTTCGCGCGCCAGGGCCACAACGTCGGGGTGGTTGATGTGCGGGAATTCACGCACCCGTTCGGGATGGTTCAGGCGGGCCACGCCATCCGCGAAAAAGAACCGGCCTTCCGGGTTGCCGCTGTAGCGGCGGCGGTCGCGCAGCCAGCGCCAGAGCTTGCGCGCGAAGTTGTCCGGGCGCAGCGTCCGGAACAGCTTCTTCCAGGAAAACGCCGATCCGGTTTCGTTGACGATGGCCACCACATCGGCCGCCTCGCACAGCGCATTGGCCACAAAAATGTGGCGCGGACTGCGACCACACAACACCATAACGCGCAGACGGGAAGGCTCAGGCATGGTGCGCTCCTTCCGGGTTTGCATCAGAGGGGCCAGGCGTGACGGTGGGCACGGGGGGCACGGCGATGTCGGCCATGTCCATGAGCAGCGCGTCGGCGAAGAACTTGGCCGCCCAGTTGGGATATTCGAAACGCGAGTACCCCCCCCAGATCGGCGCCGACCCGGCTATGCCGCCGCGCACGGCTGGATACGCGTGATCCAGGCGCTGCGTGGTCTTGAGGTAGGCGATACCGCGGCGCGCATTTTCCCGCAATTCCCGGGCACCCGTGACTTGCGCCAGACGGGTCCAGTTCATGCTCATCTGCGCGACCCCGGTGAGGCAACAGTAGTTCGCGTGGGCGACCCAGCCGTCCCGATAGGTCCCAGCCAGCCAGCCGTCCGCGCGTTGTACGGCGGCGATGCCGCGTGCGGCCGCGAGTGCCGCGTTCAGGTAACGTTCCTCGCCCAGCAGCACGCCGGCCTCCAGGAAGCCGCGAATGGCGTAGGCGATGGTGTGGGTGAAGGGTGAGCGATCGGGCACGAAAGCATTGCTGGCAAACCAGCCCGTTGCAGTCTGCCGCGTCAACGCCCAATCCAGGTGGCGCCTGGCCGCCTCGACCAGAACCGGGTCGCGAGCCAGGAGCCCGGTGGACAGGAGGGGCCAGGTAGCGCGCGTGTTGTAGACGTGCGGGGTATCGTTGTGCTCGAAGCGGCGGAAACAACCGTCTTCATCCTGTTGCGCCACCAGCCAGTGGCCCGCGCGCACGGCCGCCGCCAAACATTCCGGACGCCCGAGCTGCACGTGGCCTGCGACCATGCCGTGCATGATCTGGCCGGTATTGAATATGACCGGGCGGCTGCCCGGCTCTCCGAAATGGCCGGGGAAGGCTCCGTCTGCCTGTTGGATGGACAGCTCCCAGGCAATCATGCGGTTGGCGCGCGTTTTCAATTCCGGGCGATGCAGGTGTTCGGCCGCGGCCAGGAAGGTCTCGATGATGTAGCCGGTGGTCTCCGGGTAACTGGGCAGCCAGCCGTCCTCGAAGCTCCAGCCGGCCGACACGCCGCCGGCATCCGCGTGCCCGTCGCGCACGTCCTGGGCGCGGCAGAGCCAGTCGATGACGGCAACCAGGTGCTCGCCGTGGGGCCTAGGCTCACCCCGGACGCCGCGCACGCTGTCCAGAATCAGCGCTAGGTGGCGCCTACGCCAGGGTTTGTAGCGCAGCGGCAGAGCGAGGAGATCAGCGATGTCCATGGTTATCCTTGGCGGTGGCTCGATCCAGTTCGCCGCCGAGACGGACATGGCTCACCACGTAACGATGCTTGCCGGAGTCTTCCGGCGGAATGCGCTCGACCACCCTCACCGTGATCCGTACCGACTCACCCAGGCGCTGGTGCAACCCCGCCTTGATGCCGAGAACGGCGCGATCGTGCCAACGCGCATCGGGTACGGCGAGCACTTCCACGTCCTGGAGGCTGTGCTGGATCAACTTGAACTCCGCCAGGCCCTCGATGGCGCGCAGCACGTAGATGCCGGCCAGGGCATGCATGATGGTGCCATCCTCGCGCACCAGGAAGTCGGTGCTGCGCCCCACGACCTCGGCGAGTGCATGCAGGCCGCGCCCCGCGCGGTCCGCTTCGGGAGAGAGCCGCACCATGTCGCCCGTGCGGTAGCGGATGAAGGGCTGCGCCTGGGAACACAGACCGGTCATCACCGCCTCGCCCATTTCACCGGGTGCCACCGCATTACCGGCTTCATCCAGGACTTCCAGGACGATGCTCTCGCTCAGGAGCAGCACCTGCCCCTGCGGTGTCTCGTGGGCGGTGAAGCCGACGTCGCGACTGCCGAACTCGTTCGCCACGGGTACGCCGAACACCGTGGCAATGAGTTCGCGTTGGTGCGGGTAGAGCGGCTCGCCGGTGGTGCAGACCACCTTGAGCGCCCCCAAGCGCAGACGGCGGCCGCGTTCTTGCGCGTGTGCGGCCAGCAGCGCCAGGGAACTGGCATAACCGTACAGGCATCGCGGCTGGAAGGCCTCCAGCGCATCGAGGTAGGCGTCCATGCGCACGGGTGTCATGGCGAAGGCGTTGAGCACCAACTGGTTGATGAGGCGGTCGCGCACGGTCTTGACCCAGTCGGTCTTGTTCAGCTCGACCGGCGCGCCCCAGAGATAGGCCTCCGGATCGCCCACTTCCACCCCCCACCAGCGCCGTGCCCGCATCCGCCCGGCCGCGTCGGAAGCCTGGCGCTCCCGGCCGAAGTGAAATATCAGTGGGGAGCCGCTGGAGCCGCCGGTGTTGTACCGGTATGCCCCGCCCGGCACGTCCATCCATACGAGTTCCTCGCGGTGGGCGGCGGCGTCGCGCTTGTCCATGCGAGGCAGGCGGCGGAGATCGGACAGGCTGGACAGGCCCTCCGCAGACAAGCCGGCGGCTTCCAGCCTTTGCCTATGCCAGGAACTATGCGCATGAGCGACCCGGAACAATCGGCGCAGTTTCTCCAGTTGCAGGGCCTCGACTTCCGTGCGGGACAGCCACTGGCTCTGCTCCAGTTCGGCCAGATAGGCGAAGGTCGGCCGCTTGAACACCCGCTCCTGCAAGGGATAGATGACCCGACGGGCAAGGAGGGCGGGGATTTTCAGCATTGTGCGGCCTTTCTCCCCTCACTCGTGGGCGGGAGTGAGGCCAAGGGGGGGGCGACGTTTTCCAGCGGCGTGCCTGCGTGCAGCGCCGCGAACTCCGCGAGCAGGACCTTCACGCGCACGTCCCAAGCGTTTTCCGCGGCGTAAGCGAGGATGGCCTGGGCCGGCCAGTCGCGGTTCAGTGCTGCGCGCAGGGCATCGGTCAGTGCGGCCCGGTCGCCGAAAGGTACGATCGTCCCCAATTCAGGGCGACATACCACTTCGCGGTTGCCGCCGACATCAGTGGCGACCACCGGCAGGCCGCAGGCCATCGCCTCGAGAAAGACGTTGGCCCAGCCCTCGTTGCTCGTAGCCAGCACGAACACGTCGGCCGCCGAGAGCGGCCACTTCAATTCGTCGGGAGGCAGCGCGCCGAGGAAATGCACCCGTTGTTCCAGGCCGGCGGCGGCGACCTGGGCGCGCAGCGCCGCCGCCATGTCGCCCTCGGGATTGACGCCGCCGACGATCAGGTAATGTAGATTCGGTTCGGCTTTGAGCAATTCCGGCAGGCACTCGATCACCCGGTGAAAACCCTTGCGCTCCACCAGCGCGCCCACCGACACCAACACACGGGCATCGTCCGGCAAGCCGAAGCGCCGCCTCGCCGCCTCGCGCGCCACCGCTTGGAAGCGTTCCAGGTCGATGCCATTGCCGATCACCCGGCCCTTTTCCGCTGGCAGCCCCAGGCTGATCGCCAGCTGCCGCAGCGAATCGGAGACCGCGAACACCCGGTCCGCGCGCGCCAGCGCCTGGATGACGAGGGGGCGCAGCAGAGGATTGCGGCTATGCGGCACTTCGGTGCCACGCAGGGTGATGCTGACCGGCAGGCCCAGCCAGCGCCCCAGCAGGGTGGCGGCGTAGCCGTCCGGGTAGGCGAAGTGGGCGTCGATCAGGTTGCAACCCTGGCGCTTCAGGCGCCACAGCAGGGGCAGGCAGGCGAGCGCCATCATGTAGCCATCGAGCCGCCGCAGCAGGCCGGGTAGGGCGAAAAACCGGGGAAAGCGGATTTCGATGCCGTTTTGCGTTTCCAGGTGTGCCGGCTGAGGCCGGTAGTCGGGGCGCCACCGCCGGATCAACCCTTGCCCGGGAAACCAGGCGCGCGGCGAGACCACGACCAGGGGCAGATGCCGGCCGACGCGGAACATGCGCTCGCGGATGAACAGCCCGGCCTGCGGCTGAGCGGCGCTGGGAAACAGGCTGGAAAAAACGATGAGGCGGGGGCCAACCATCACTTCCGCGGGAATCACAGGGCTCTCCCCAGAGCGCGGCCGTAGATGGCGCGATAATTGGCGATGCTCTGCGTCCAGTTGCGCTCGCTCTCCACGAAGCGGCGGCCGTGGGCGCGCAGGGACGCGCCACCGTCCGCCAGGTTCAATGTGGCGATGGCCTTGGCGGCGAGATCGGTGGCGTCGCCAGCACGGAACAACACCCCGGTGACGCCATCTTCGATCAGCTCCCTGTGCCCGCCCACGTCCGATGCGATCAACAAACGCCCCTGCGCCATCGCTTCCAAGGGCTTCAGGGGCGTGACCAGATCGGTCAGACGCATGCCATGGCGCGGATAGGCCAGCAGATCGACCAGGTCGTAGTAGCGGTTCACCTCGGCGTGCGGCACGCGGCCGACGAACACCACCTTGTCGGCCAGATCCAGCGCGGCCACCTGGGCCTTGAGATTGGCCTCCTGTGGCCCGCCGCCGACCAACAGCAATTTCACGTCGGGTGCTTGCGCCAGCACCAGGGGCAAAGCCTGGATCAGCAGATCCAGGCCTTCGTAGGCATAGTAGGAACCGAGAAAACCGATCACCCGGCTGGCATCCAGTCCCAGTTTGGTTTTCAGCGCAGGATCGGGCTCGCCCCCCAGGCTGAACCGCTCGATGTCCACGGCATTGGGGACGACGCCGATCTTGTCCTGCGGAACGCCGCGCGCGATCAGGTCGCCACGCAGACCGCCGCAGATGGTGACGACCTGGTCCGCCTGGTGCACTGCGCGGGATTCCATGGCGCGCGTGAGACGGTAGCGCAGGCCCCACTCGGACTGGGTGCCATGGTCCACCGCGGCATCCTCCCAGAAGGCGCGAATCTCGTAGACGACGGGGATGCCCAGTCGGCGGCCGACATGGAGGGCCGGATAGGCATTGAGCACGGGAGAGTGCGCGTGCAGCAGGTCGGGTTTGAGCCTGGTGCAGAGTTCCAGGAGGCGGCGCTCGCTGGCCTGCATGAAGGCCCACTGATTGAACAGCGGCAGGCGGCTAGCCGGCCCGCCGGGCAAGGGGGTGCGAAAGAAGCGCAGGCCATCCGCGATCTCTTCCAATTGCCCCACCTGGCCCTGCTTCGGGCTGGTCAGGTGATGGGTTTCCCAGCCCAGCCTGGCCTGCCCGCGCAGGATGTTGGCGCTGCGAAAGGTATAGCCGGAGTGCAGCGGCAGGGAGTGGTCGAAGAGGTGGAGGATACGCAGTGTCATGGCGGAATTTGTGTATCAGTCGCGTTAGCGACGCATGATGTCCCCCTCTCCCAGGGACGGGAGAGGGGTTGGGGGTGAGGGAAAACGGGCATGGCGCTCATGCTTTCACCCTGAGTGGTCTCGTCGCCATGTCCGTTTCCTGGTTGCGCAGAAAGGCCTCGAACATCAGCAGGGCCCAGAGCGGCGAGCTGTAGTCGCGCACCCCGCGTGCATGTTCGTCCGCCATGCGTGTGAGGTAGGCCATGTCGAACAGGCCGGAGTCGGCCATGCGCTGCGATCGCAGGGCGACGTGGAGCTTTTCCTTGAGTGGGCCGCGGAACCACTCGGCCAGCGGGATGGAGAAGCCCATCTTGCGTCGGTAGAGAATGTCGTTCGGCAGGTAGGGTTCCAGCGCCCGCTTCAGCATGAATTTCCCCTCGCTGCCGCGCAACTTGAAATCCACCGGCAGTCCGGAGACCCATTCCACCAGTTTGTGATCGAGGAAGGGCACGCGTACTTCCAGTGCGTGAGCCATGCTGGCGCGGTCGACCTTGGTGAGGATGTCACCCGCCAGATAGGTCTTCATGTCCAGATATTGAACCTGGGAGACCATGTCTCGCCCCGGGTTCTTTGCATGGTGGCGGCGCAACACCTCCACCGCGGAATAGCCGTTCAGGCGGTGCTTGAATTCGCGACTGAACACCCGAGCCCGCAGGCCATCGCCCATCACCGAGACACCGTGGAAATAGCCTTCCACGGTATCGCGCGCCATCGCTTCGAAGGTGGTCTTGGCGCGCAGCACCTTGGGTGCCCAATCCGCTTTGGGATACGCGGCCCCGAGAAAACCGAACAGCGGTTTGCGCAGGCCGTAGGGCAGCATCAAACGCATCCGCTCTTCGTAGGAGTGCCAGCGATAGCGCCGGTAGCCGGCGAAGTTCTCGTCGCCACCGTCGCCCGACAGGGCCACGGTCACGGTCTTGCGCGCCAGCTGGCAGACGCGGTAGGTCGGCATCGCCGAGGAATCGGCGTAGGGCTCGTCGTAGAGGCGGGCGAGTTCGTCGACCAGGTCGAAGTCGTCGGCCTCCACCCGATTCATGTGGTGGTCGGTGCGATAACGCAGGGCCACCTGGCGGGCGTATTCCGCCTCGTCGTATTTCGGATCGGAGAAGGCGATCGAGCAGGTCTTCACCGGCGACTCGGTCAGCCCCGCCATCATCGCCACCACCGCGGAGGAATCGACCCCCCCGGAGAGAAAGGCGCCCAGGGGCACCTCGGCCACCATGCGGATCTTCACCGCCTCGCGCAAACGCTCGATGAACTCTTCTTCGGCATCCTCCAGGGACAGGGCAAGATGCGGCTGGAAAGGCACGTCCCAGTATTCGCGGGGGGTACCCACGGGCTCGCCGCGCCGGATCAGGAGGCGGTGACCGGGTGGCAGCTTCAGGGCGGCGCGATAGATGGTGCGCGGCTCCGGCACGTAGCCGTAGGCGAAATACTCTTCCACCGCCTGATCGTCGATCTCGCGGCGAAATCCCGGCCAGGCGGTGAGGGTCTTGAGTTCCGAGCCGAAGATCAGGAAGCCGTCGTCGCTCAGCGCATAGTGCAGCGGTTTCACGCCGAGGCGGTCGCGCGCCAGGAACAGCGCTTGTCGGTTCCGGTCCCACAACGCGAAGGCGAACATGCCACGGAAATGGTGGACGCAGTCTTCGCCCCACTGTTCCCAGGCATGGACGATAGTTTCGGTGTCGGAGCGGGTCTTGAAAATATGGCCGAGGGCGGTCAGTTCCGGAATCAGATCGACGAAATTGTAGATTTCGCCGTTGAACACCACCCAGACCGTATCGTCCTCATTGGCCAGGGGTTGCTGGCCGGCGGCGATGTCGATGATGGACAGCCGTCGATGCCCCAGCCCCAGCCCCGGCTCGATGTGCAAGCCAGCTTCGTCCGGGCCGCGATGCCATTGCATGTCGTTGATGCGGGCGAGTACATCGCGGTTGATGGTTCGTTGTTCACGCAGGTCGAAGACGCCGGTTATGCCGCACATGTCAGTAGCGAGTAGCGAGTAATGAGTAGCGAGTGGCGAGAGCGGTTTCATACACGGCCCGATAGGCCGCGGCCATGCGCACCAGGGAAAATTCGCGCTCGATGCGCGCCCGTGACGCCGCACCCTCGCGGGCACGACGTTCCGGGTCGACGGCGTAGTCTAGCAGCGCGCGCGCCAGTGCGGCACCGTCTCCAGGGGAGAACAGCAAGCCGTTGCCGCAGGTCGTCACCAATTCCGGGTTGCCGCCTACCGCGGTGGCGATCACCGGCAGGCCGGTGGCCATGGCTTCCAGGATGGTATTGGAGAGACCTTCGCCTAGCGAGGGCAAGACGAATACGTCCAGGGTGCGCAGAAACTCGGCGGTATCTTCACGGTTACCAGGCAGCCAGGCTTGGGGCGAAAGCCCGGCCCGATCCAGCAGGGCCAGGCACTCGCTGCGCGCGGGACCGTCGCCCGCGATCACCAGGCGCAGGCCCTCGGGCCGTTTCGCCTGGCTACAGGCCGCGATGAAGGCGTGTACCAGGGTCGGATAATCCTTCACCGCGACCATGCGGCCGATGCTGCCGATGACGCAGGTGGCCCCCTGAAAAAAACCGTCCGGGCCGATGCCGGGCCGGACCTCGGCACGAGGATGAAACTTTTCGCCATCGACGCCGTTGTAGATCCGCGTGAGCCGTGCGGGTGCCACCCCGACCGTGTCGCGTAGCCAGTCGGCCAGGTCGCGGCTGACACAGGTGTAGTGGCGTATCAGGGGGCGGGCGGCGCGGCGCAGCAGGTTGTACTTCCAGTTGCGCCCTTGCAGATCGAACACGTCGCGGCCGTGTTCGCCATGCAGGCGCGCGGGCACTCCGGCCAGGACGGCGACGAACTGGGCCTCGATGGCATTGAGGTTGCGGGTGTGGATCAGGTCCGGCCGGAGTTCGCGCAACAAGCGGTGCAGCCGCCAGAGCCAGCCCGGAGAGTGCCCGGGAGGCTTGTTCAGGTCATGGAAGGCCACGTCGTCGCGCTCGATACGGCCGCGAAATTCGGTGTGGTCGGTCAAACTGATGATGACGTGGCGAAAACTCTCCCGGGGCAGACGGTTGATCAAGTTGACCAGGCCATTCTCCATGCCGCCGGTGCCGAAGTGGTAGACCACGTGGGCGATCAGGGGGGGCGTCATCCTTGATTCCTCAGTTGACCGCTCTCTTTCCCCCGTGAGGTCCCATGAACATGGATCATCGCTGGTCGGCCAGACGTTGGAGGCCGGGTTCCATGTCGGCCAGGAAGGCGATCAGGCTCTTTTCCGCCTCGTCCTGATGGTCCTGGTAGGGGGCGGCGATAATGAGGGCGGTGCCGTCGTCACGTCCGCCCAACAGGCGGGTCAGGGTGAGCCGGATCTTGATGAGATAGGGGTTGACCGTGTCCCCGCCCTGCACTCGATTCCACTGCCAGGCGAGGATGCGTTGCCCCTCCCCCGACAGGCGCAGCCGGGTTTCGACCACTTCCAGTGGATGGCCGGACACGCTGACGATGCGCCGCGAACTCCCCACGTTCTGCCAGACATCGTGTTCCTCCGGAACCATACGGTTTTGGCCGCTGACCAGCTTTTCGCCGCTGCGCTGCCGGGCGTAGTAGGCGGCATAGAGGAGCACGCTCTCCTTGCCTCGGGCATAGTTCGCCGTCAGCAAGCCATCCATCCCGACCCAGTGCGGCAGCCAGACGGCGAAAGGCCGCGCCTGGGATCGCCAGCCCCCCATGGCCACGGGTGTGGACAGGGCTGATGCCGTGCGCGCCAGGGGACGCGCATCGAGGACGCCTTCCCATACCGGGAACAGGGCCGCGAGGCCGACGCAGGCGGCTGCCATCAGGGCCGGCGAGCGTGGGGACAGGGGCGGCGCGCGGGCCGGTTCGGGCACCATATCCTCCCGCCAGGCGAGTCCCACCCAGAACATGGTCAGGGTGACGATGCCGAACCACACCCAGCCATAGATGAAGTGGGCCAGGCCGACGGCGTAGTGGTTGCCGACGAAATGACCGATGAGCACGATCATGGTGGCGCGAAAACCGTTGGCGACGATGGGGATGATCGCCGCGGCCAGGCCGAAGGCCATGCGCTTCCAGAGGGTGCGATAGGTCAGGTAGGCGTAGAGCACCCCCAGGGTGAACGAGGCGATCAGGTAGCGCATCCCCGAGCAGCCCTCGATCACATTCCACTCCCCGGTCGGGATGGAGAGGAAGGCGCCTTCGCGATAGACCGGGATGCCGATCAGTTGCAAGGCGGCGACGACAAAATTCGCGGTGAATTCGATGAGCGAGGGAATCAGGAAGGTGCCGTTGGGAACCATCAAGAACAGGAATGCCAGGGGAAAGGCGGCGGCACGCACCAGATGCAGGCCGAACAGGGCCCATGTGGCCGCGATCCAGAGCCCGACCAGCGCGTATTGTTCCACCACGTCCGCTCCCGCCAGGCGCGCGATCAACCATAGGCAGAGCAGGGGCGCGGCAAGCAGCAGAGCGCGCCAGTCGGGTGAGGCGGGCGTCGCGGCCAGCGCGTGGCGATTTCTCCAGGCCAGCCACAGCGCCATCGGCAGGATGACATAGCCGTGGGTGAAGGTGTCGTAGTGCTCCCAGATGTGCACCATGGCCGAGAAGGTGGGGTCGAGCAAGGCCGCCAGGCTGGCCCAGGTCAGAGCGAGGAGGCCCAGTGCCATGAGCCAGTCGCGTTGCGGGGAGGTGGTTGGGTTCATCCTTGAATCCTCATTGCAGTAATTCATCCACCCCGGCGAGGCAGGCCTCCCAGGCATAGTCCGCCAGTACTCTCTGGCGCGCGGCGGCACCCAGGTTCACGCCGCCCAGGACTTCGAGGATGCGAGCGACGAAGCCGCCGGCCCCCTCGGCCAGCAGGATTTCCTCCCGACTCGCCGTCAGGCCTTCCAGGGCTTGGGGGCTGACCACCAGCGTGCATCCCATGGCCATGCCCTCCAGCACCTTGTTCTGCACACCCCGTGCGATCCGCAGCGGCGCCACCACCACGCTCGCGTGCGCCAGCCAGGGGCGGATATCGGTCACCCGCCCGGTCACCAGTACGCCGGGGAGGGTGGCCAGCGCGCGCACCTGCGGCGACGGCTTGCCGCCGACGATGGCGAACAGCAGGTCCGGGCGCAGCCGCCGCAATTCCGGCATCACTTCCCGCGCGAACCAGGTGACCGCGTCCACATTGGGCCAGTAATCCATGGCACCGGTGAATACGATCGCGGTCCCAGCCAGCGGCTCGGGCCTGGGATAATCGCGCACGGGGGAGAAATAGTCGGCATCGACGCCGTTGCTGTAGCTGCCGATCCGTACCGCGGATTCGGGCGCCAGGGCACGAAAATCTGCGGCCTCCACCGCCGAGACGAACAAGCTGGCGGTGAAGGCCGCCGCCACCTGCCGTTCCCACGCCAGCAGGCGTTCGCCTTCGCGGCGATACAGCCAGGACAAGGGCCAGGAGAAGAACCCGGCCCTGGTCGCCGCATACTGGCGCCACTTGTCCGAGTCGATGTCGACGAAATCCATCACCCGCCGCATGCGGTCGGGGCGAACCTCGGGCGGCGACGCTTGCGGCCCGCAGCGCTCGCGGGCGGCGCTGGGGGTGAGGGGCATGACGAAACGGCCCATGACGGAGGAATAGCAGAGCGCGCGCTCGACCCCGGAGCGCAGGTGTGCGTCCACCCAGGCTTGCAGTCCGGGGTGGCGGTAATAGGGCAAGGTGAGGGGTTCGCCGCTGAGGAGGCCAGAGAGGGCGCGCAGCTTGCCCAGGCGTGGATTCAGGCCGGCGAAATAGGTCGAGTCACAGATCGAACGCAACTTGTCGCAATGTCGCCAGTCATCGGGATCGTCCACGAACGCGCCCAGATGCACCCGGTAATGGCGGGTGAGGTGTTGCAGCAGATGCCAGGCGCGTATCTTGTCGCCCTTGTCCGGCGGATAAGGAATGCGGTGGGCGAGGAACAGCAAGTCGGGCTTGCCTCCGGCCTCTTGCCCCCGCGTCGCCATCGCCCCTGGCATCGGCTTACCCGAGCTGCCGGATGATGTGCGGACCGATGAAATTGGCCAGCGCGAGCGGCATGCGTTGCCAGGCCTTGATGAACAGGCGGTACTTGGGATTATTGGGATTGTTCTCGGGCACCGCGCCGGCGCGCACCAGATGGTAGCCGTAGTGCAGCGCTTGCGGCTCGAAACCCCAGTTGTGCTTGAAGTCGTAGGCACCGGTGCCGACCTTGCTGCGGCCGAAGTCGAACAGCCTGTAGCCTCGCTCCACGGCCAGCCGCATCACCTCCCAGTACATGAAGTCGCTGCCCGCGAGCAGCCGGGCAGCCGCCGTGACGCCGGCGTAATAGGGCCACACCTCGTCGCGGAAATAGAAATTCATGACGCAGCACACCACTTCATCCTGCTGGGTGACGCTGACGATGTCGACATCGGCACCGAATTCCTCCAGCAGCAACTGGAAGTAACGCCTGGGGAGGACCGGAGTGCCCAAGCGGTGCCAGCTTTCGCAATAAGCGGGGTAGAAGCGCCGCAGATCGTGGTCGATCTCGCTCCTCAGCCCGACCTTGATTCCCTTGCGCACCATGGCGCGTTGTTTGCGCGGTATGGCCAGCAGATTTTGCTCGACCTCCGGGTCGAGCGCCCGGCGGAAGGTGGCATAGAGATTGGTTCCGGGCCAGTCCGGATGGGCGGGCGCATCGCGGTCGCGGTATTCCAGATGCCCCACGCCGAGCGCCTCGGCCAAGGCCAGTGCCGCCCGATCAAGCGCCTGTCGAGCCTCGTCGTTGGCGGCGACGATGCCGCCGTAGACGCAAAACGGCATGGAAACCAGGGTGTGACCAAACAGCGGGCTACGGACTTCGCCCAGGGGCAGGACGCCCTCGATGCGGCCCTCCCGTTCCGCCAGGAGAAAATGGCAGGGTTGTTTGAGCGCGGTCTCGATCACCCGGCGCCAGCCATAGCGGTGAAAGAAGGTGGCCCCCGGTGCGGCCTGCACATAGGCATCCCAGGCGGCGGCATCGGTGGCGACGGCAGTGCGGATGATCAGGTTCATGGATACTTCAACTCGGCGGCGTAGACCCGGTCGGCGCGGCCCCAGCGGAAATCGACACAGAGGCGGTCGAGCTTGGCGGTCATGCGATCCAGATTGACGTAATGGCGCAGCCGGCTCTTGAGGGGGGCGCCCGGCACCCGCGGCTGAGCGGGATCGATTTCCCATGGGTGGAAATAGAATACGGCGGGACGCCTCTCCAGCCGGTTGACCCGGCCGATCAGCCAGCGCGAGGCCGCATAGGGCAGCAGGCGAAAATAGCCACCGCCCGCCGCGGGCAGGTTGCGCCCGGCCAGGGGAACCGTGGTGGGTGGGATTTCCAGCAGGGCGGGGCAGGTCTTCGGGCGATAGGGGAAACGCGGCGCTTCGGGCATGCCGTAGTGGTCGTGGGCGATTGGGTAGATGCTGGAACTGTAGCGGTAGCCGGCCTCCGCCAGGACGTCCAGCGCCCAGAGGTTGGCGCGGCCTATGGAAAAGCTGGGGGCGCGATAGCCGGAAACCGGTACTCCGGACAGGTCCTCCAGCAGTTTCTTGGCGCGCGTCACATCTTCCCCGAATGCCTCTCGCGTGAGGCCGGTCACGCGCTGATGCCCGTGGCCGTGGCTGGCCAGTTCGTGGCCGGCGGCGACGATGGCGCGAACCACGCCGGGATAGCGTTGGGCGATCCAGCCCAGGGTAAAGAAGGTGGCCTGCACCTCATGGCGCGCGAATAGTTCAAGGATGCGCCCGACATTGGCCTCCACCCGGCAAGGCCAAGTCTCCCAGGCGTCGCGCGGGATGGTGTGTTCGAATGCGCCTACCTGGAAGTAATCTTCCACATCGACGCTCATCACGTTGATGATGCCGCTCACGCCGTGCCGTCCAGCCAAGCGCGCAAGTGCGCCGCGATGCGCTCGGCCGCGTGGCCGTCCCAGAACTCCGGGATGCGCCCGCGTTTGCCGCCGCTGGCGAGGATGTCGCGAAAACAGGCCAGGATCGCGTCCGGGTTCGGCCCGGTGAGGGTGTTGGTGCCTTCAACCAGGGTGATCGGACGCTCCGTGTTTTCCCGCAGGGTGATGCAAGGTACGCCCAACGCCGTCGTTTCCTCCTGCAAGCCGCCGGAATCGGTGAGCACCAGGGTGGCGTCCCGCATCAGGCCCAGCATTTCCAGATAGCCCTGCGGCGGCAGCAAACGGATGCCGGGTGCCGCCAACAAGCCCGCCAGGCCGAGGCGCTCCGCGGCCGACCGGGTGCGGGGATGGATGGGGAAGACCACGTCGACCTCGCGCGCAACGACGCCCAGGGTTTCCAGGAGTCGGCGCAAGGTGGCCGGGTCGTCGACATTGGACGGGCGGTGCAGGGTGACCACGGCATGGCCCCGGGCCGGTTTCCCGCCCAGCGTCGCCTCCGCCGGCACGGCCCGGGCCAGATGCGCGCGCAGGGTGTCGATCATGACGTTGCCGACGAACTGGATGCGTTCGCGGGCGATGCCTTCGCGCAGGAGATTGGCCAACGCCGAGCGCTCGGTGGTGTAGAGCAGGTCGGAGATCTGATCGGTCAGGACGCGGTTGATCTCTTCCGGCATGGCGCGGTCATTGCTGCGCAAGCCAGCCTCTACGTGGATGACCGGGATACCCTTCTTGGCCGCGACCAGAGCGCAGGCGATGGTGGAATTCACATCGCCCACCACCAGAATGGCTCGCGGGGGCTGCGCATCCAGCACCGGTTCGAAGGCGCGCATGATGTCCGCGGTCTGCACCGCGTGGCTGGCCGATCCGACTTCCAGGTTGACATCCGGGCGCGGGATGCCGAGTTGATCGAAGAAGCTGTCGCTCATCGCCGGGTCGTAGTGCTGACCGGTATGGACCAGCTTGGTGGAAATCGCCTGGGCTGGAAAGGCCGCCATGATCGGCGCGATTTTCATGAAGTTGGGGCGGGCGCCCACTACGCACAGGACTTCGGTCATCATTCGTTTTCCTTGCCGCTGGTCAGCGTGTAGAGCACCTTGCGCACCAGAGGGATGAGTCGGCTGACGGAGCGCTCGATGGCGACCATGCGGCCGTCCATCCGATCCATCAGGGCACTGTCTGGCGTCGCTGGCCGCGCAGTGCCCTCCTCCCGCGGCGGCGGTGGCTCCTGATTGGCGTGTTGATGATGGACTTCCTGGCGCAGGTCGCTGATGACTTCCTGAACCGCACTCGAACCCAGGTGCGTGCGCTCTTCCAGGTAGCCGAACAGGAGGATGCGGTCGCACAGGGTGTTGATGCGTCGGGGCACGCCGGCGGTGAACTGAAAGATGGCGTCGAAGGCGCCTTCGGAAAACGAGGGCGAGCCCTGCCAGCCGGCGGTTTTCAGCCGATGCAGGATGTACTGCATGGTTTCCGCACGATCGAGCGGACCCAGGTGGTAGGAGGCGATCACCCGTTGCCGCAATTGCAGCATTTCCGGGCTTTGCAGGGTGTCGCGAAATCCGGGTTGCCCGAGGAGGAAGGATTGCAACAGCGGTTTGTCGCCCTCGTGAAAATTGGAGAGCATGCGCAACTCCTCGATCGCGCGCAGGTTCAGGTTCTGCACCTCATCGACCACGAGCAGCGGCTTGCGCCCCTGGCGTACCGCCAGTCGCAGATAATCCTCCAGGCCCTTGAGCAGGGCGGACTTGGTGATGCCTTCCGCCTTCAGACCAAAGGCGGCCGCGATGCTGCGCAAGGTGTCCTCGGCATCGAGCTGGGTGCTGACCAGCTCAGCGATCAGGTAGGCGCCGTTTTCCAGCTTGCGCAGCAGGCTCTGGACCAGCGTGGTCTTGCCGGCGCCGACATCTCCGGTGATGATGATGAAGCCCTCCCCGAGAGACAAGCCATATTCCAGGTAGGCGAAGGCGCGCTTGTGGCCACGGCTGGCGTAGAAGAAACGGGGATCGGGATTGAGCTGGAACGGCTTGTCCCGCAGCTGATAGTAGCTCTCGTACATAGTGGGTCTTAGAAGGTCATGCCGAGTTGGGCGCTGACCCTGTTTTCCTCGATGGCGCCGCTTGTGGCGTGCTGTTCCGAATGGCGGGCGGAAAGGCTGCTACTGACATGGGGGCTGAGTTGGTGCGTCAGCAACCAGTAGAGCGCCCAGGTGTCGCTCTCTTGTGCGGCGGCTTCGGCCTTGCTCCAGTTCGTACCCAGGGAGATCGCGGTCCGGGAGGAAAGCGGCAAGGACCAGTTTGCATCGACGCCGTTCTGGCGGCTCGAACCCGCGGCACTGCTGTTGCTGAGCGACTGGACCCGGGATTGGCTCAGGGAGAAGGCGAGCGCACTCCGGCCCAGGGAGAAATTGAGCGTCCCGGCCCAGGTCTTGTTGTAGGTGGTCTGGTTGAGCAACTGGGTATACGGAATGGCGATGGATACCGGCTGGCAGCCCGCCGGCATGGGCTGGCCCGAGACGATGGCCTGGAATTGGCCGTTGCAGAGGTAGAAAGGAAAGGTGGACACTTGGTTGATCTGCTGCGAGGCATTCGTCACGGATTCCGCATAGTTCAGGCCCACCACGGCGCGGCGAAGTCGGTGGCTGGAGCTGAGCGCGTAGGAAGTGTAGCCGTAGGAGGACAGGCCGTTGGTCGTCGTGTCGACGCCGGAGGCGCCCGAATCGAAGTTTTTTTGCGCCGATCCGGAGATACTGGTCAGGACGGAGGGCGTCCAGTTCCCGGACAGGCTGTAGGAAGCCGAGCCGTTGCGCCGACCGGAAGTCGCGGCCAGCGTGAGCCTGCGAGTCGGCGTCCAGTTGGCGGAGAGGCTGGAAGTGGGGCTGCTGCCGCTTCGTCCCGCGGTTCCCGTCAGAGTAAACGAACGAGTGGGAAACCAGGTCGCGCCGGCCACCGTGTAGTGGCTGCCTTGGCCCTGAAGGGCGCTTAACCCCTGGGCGCCGTTATTCCCGCCCCCCAGGAAGACCCGTGTCTTGCTCAATATGGCGTAGCCTACGTTGTAGCTGTCGCCTGTCAGCGACGAGGTGGTGGCTCCGTAGGCGTTGTTGCGACTGTAGTTCGCCGCATAGCTGAGGCGTTCCGGCCGCGGTCCGCTGCGCAGTCCCAGCTTCAGGTCATCGCTGGTGCTGCTGGCCAGGGCGCTGGAGCCGGCGCTGGCGTAATTCAGGCCCAGGCTGGCGTCGGTGATCAGGCTGCGATCGAATAACTCGTTGTGCAAACTCGGCGTCAGCGCGAGCGAGCGGGTCTCGACCCGATTCGAGTTGGTCGTGTCGCTGTTCTGGGAGGTCGCGGCGAACTGCGAGGCGTAGCTTTGACCGACCTGTGCGTTGCCGTCCAGCTTGAGGACCCCGACGACCGGTTCGACCTGCATGCTGGCGTTGAGTGCCTGGGTGAGGCTGTTCCGGCCGGAGTCGTAGAGCAGCTCGCTCAGGCTGTAGGTCAGATTGGCGCTGCCTCGCCTTCCCTGTCGGCTCAAGCTGAGGCTGGGCGAAACCTGGGTGATCCATGCGGATTCGGGACTGGTGCTGACCAGCGCCACGTTGTCGCTATGGGTCTGCGTCAGACTCAGACCGGTCGTGGCTTTCCAGTCGCTGGCGGCAAAGGTGAATGCCGGCAGGAGCCCGATCAGGAGCGGGAGGACGCGCGAATTATTGCTCAGGAGCTTTCTCGCCATAGCCACCGTAGCCGCCATAACCGTAGCCGTAGCCATAATCGCCGGCGCTGCCTCCCGAGACGAATTTGTTGAGCACAATGCCGACATGCTCGCAGCCGGCCAGGTGCGTGAGCGCATCTGTGATCGCATCCTGGGGCGTGCGCTCCGCTTCCACCACAAAAACGATCTGCCCCATATAGGTGGCCAGTACGGAGGCTTCACTAGTCGCGAGCAATGGCGGGCAATCGAAAATCACGATGCGATCGGGGTAGCGATTGGCGATGTCCTGCACGAAGTTCTTCATCGAGGAACTCGCCAGCAATTCCGTGGCATGCGTGATGCTCTCGCCCGCGGGCAATACCGAGAGTTTATCGATGCTGGTCTTGATCAGCACGTCGGACAAGGGCAGTTCGGAATCCTGAAGGACATCGATCAACCCGCGCTTGGCCTTGAGGCCGAGATACCGCACCACCGATGCCTTGGACACGTCGGCGTCGATCAGGAGCACGGTGTGTTCCAGTTCCGTGGCCATGCTGATCGCCAGATTGATGGACGTGAAGGTCTTGCCTTCGCCGGGCAGGGAACTGGTCACCATGATGAGATTGCCGTTCTTCACCCGCTCGACACCGCCGTGGCCGAAGGCATTTGCCAGCAGGGGACGCTTGATCAAGCGATATTCTTCCGTCACCTTGCTGCGGCCGGAATCCGGGGTGACCGCACCCATCGCCTTGAGGCGCCCAAGGTCGACCTCGCCATACTGGCTACCCATGACGGTCGCCGGGCCATCATCTTCCGTATGCATGCGGGCGGGGCGCTTTTTGGGTTGGTCGAACGAAGTCTCGATGAGGTCGATCGAGTCCTCGATGAGCTTGTGCCGAACGGCGTCGTTCTCCACCTCCGCTCCGGGCGTTGCCAGGGACCGGGACAGCCGGCTGGCGGCGCGCTCGATGATGCTCATCCCATTCTCCTCATCAAGCCGCAGGGGAAAGCAGCAGGTAGTAGACGATCTGCCCCAGATAAGCGACGAACAACATGCCCGTCGCGGCGAAATAGATGTAGTTGAGCTTGCGCGTGCGCCGCAGCATGGCGTCGGTTTGGATCATGGAGACCGCGCCAAGCAGGGGCAAGTCGGTCAACTCATGCAGGTGGCGACGACTGGTCACCGTGGGACGCAATTGCGCCAGCAGGAAGGCCAGCACCGCGCCCAACGCGATCCCCGCGAACGGCGCCACGGTCACCAGGAGGGGGCGATTCGGCCAGACCGGCTTGCCATCCACACGGGGCGGATCGACGACGCGGAAATCGACCGAATCGGTTTTCGTCTCCACCTCGCTGGTGAGCGAAGCGGTCTCCCGGCGATCGAGCATGGCGGCGAAATTTTTCTGATATACGCCATAATCGCGCATCATTTGCGTGTATTCGCCCTCGATATGCGGCACCAGGTCGACCGTCCGGTAGAGATCGCTTTTCTTCTTGCCGAGCTGTTCGACGCGCGCCTTGAGCATGGCGACATTGGCATCGGCCTCGGCGATGGCGATGGTCAGCTGCTGGTAGATCGGGTTCTGCGCCTTGACGGCCTCATGGCTTCCACCGTGTGCCGACGCTTCTTCCTGCTTCTTCTGTTCCAGCAGGTGGGCGATCAGGCTCTTGGTGCGCGCGATCTCCGGGTGCAGATCGGTGTATTTCAGGCGCAGGCTGTCGATCTGCGCCTGCAAGGCGGAGACGCGGGCATCCAGCGCCGTGGTGGAGGCATTGACGGGCACCACCGCGTCCAGGGTTTCGTTCTGGTCCTGGAGTTGCTGCGACAGTTGCTGCTTGCGGTTCACGGCCTCCAGGAGCTCCTGTTTGGCCTGTTCCAGGGCCGCCGAGACTTGCTGATACTGGCCGTAGAACCCGCCTTCGGTTCCCGGCATGTTGCCGATGTTGCGGCGCTTGAACGCCTCCATCTCCTTTTCCTTCGCCAGCAGCTTGTCTTCGTAATGGTGCAGTTGATCGTCGATGAATTTCTGGGATTTGGTCAGGTCCGTGCGCGTTCCACCCAGGCTGCTTTCGGTGAATAGCGTCAACAAGGCCTGGACGACACGTTTGGCCAGATCCGGGTTGGAATCCGCGTAGGAGATCGTGTAGATCTGGCTTTCGCCACCGCCGCCCAACATGACTTTTCCCGCCAGTCCGTTAAAGAGCGCCTCCTGTTGCTGCGGAGTCTTCGCGCGCAGATCCAGGTCGGTCATGCGCGCCAGTTTTTCCAGGTTGGGCCTGCTGAGCAGGGTGCGGGTAATCATGGTGATCTGCTGCCCGGTGTTGGGCTGGATCGCCAGTCCGCCCAGGAGCGGCTTCAACAAAGACTGGGTGTCGACGTAGACCCGTGCCTGAGCCTGGTAGCGATTTTCCAGAGAATAGATGTACACCCAACTGACCACCGCGACCAGCCAGGCGACGATCAGCATCAGCCAGCGGCGGCGCCAGATGCCGCGCGCATACCCCAGGAACTGTTCGACTACAGGATTCATCCGGCTTCCCCATCAGGTCCGCAGAGGCACTCGCTCAGAACCAGCGTTCCGGAATGATCAGGACATCGCCGGGACGCAGTTCCACGTTCGCCGAGACGTCGCCATCCCGAATCAAGTCATCCAGCCTGACCCCGAATTGCTGGGGTTTGCCATCGGCCACCCGGAGGATGCTGGCGTGATTACCAGCGGCGAAGTCGGTAATGCCGCCCACCGCGATGAGCAGGTCCAGCAGCGACATGTGCTCGCGATAGGAGAGCGTCTGCGGTTTGGTCGCCTGGCCCAGTACACGAATTTGCTGGCTGTAAGGCCCGACGCCGCCGGCCACGGTGACCGTGACGATGGGGTCCTGGATGTATTTTCCGAGGATCTTCTCGATCTCGCGCGCCAGTTGAGTCGGTGTTTTCCCGGTCGCGGGAAGATCCTCGACCAGACTCATGGTCATCTTGCCATCGGGCCGGATCGCGAAGGAGCCGGACACTTCCGGGTTGCCCCAGACGAAGACGTTGACGGAATCCCCAGGTCCCAGCAGGTAAGTCCAGTCGGAGGCGCCCTCGGCCCTCGCTGGCGCGGGCGGGTAAAGCGGTTTGCTGGCGCAGCCCGACAACAGAATCCCCAGCAACAGGGGAAGCAAGTAGCGATACATGAGATCTCCTCGCGTTTGAATCACAAGCGGGTTGATTATGACACAGGCGCTTTTGCTGCAATTTGAGTAGCGATCCTGCGCTGCGGGTTACCGTGGCTTCAGTCCAGCCAGCGGATCAGGTAGAAGAGTCGAAAGCCCTCTGAGGAGCGCGAGGGTCCGGATGCGACGGCTGCGTGGTAGCCCTGTTCTGGTCGGGCGACTGCCCGAGCCGCGTCCTCGGATGGCTGGATGCTGACACAACCCTCGGGAAAACGCTGGCGCTTGCGTTGCGGCGAATAGATCACGACATAGCCCGCACGGACCGGAGACGACTCCGCATCCGTGAGTAGCTGCGCCCCTGGGGTGGCCAAGCCGTTACTGGGACGACCAGGCGAAAAACCCGGGCGCGTGGCAATCGCTTCGTCCATCAGTTCAGCTTATGGTCCGGTGCCAGGAACTGCATAGCCTGGGTAGATTGCACCTCATCGCTGTAGTGGGGTCGCTCGTTGCGCGTCAGACCGAGCACCTCGGCCAATTCCGCCTCGCGTGCCGATATCAGGCCCAGGCACATGCGGATGTTTTCCACCGTGTCCGTGCACAAGGGGCTGGCATTGCCGTCTCGGGGCGCGGTGTCGCGCACGATCGAGGTCAGGGTCTTGCGCATGGCGCGCATGATTTGCCGTTCCTTGGAGAGTTCCGTATTGGCTTCAGGGTTTTCCATGCAAGAACCTTCACGAGAGAGAAGAAGATATCTCGCATTCTCCCCGTGGCCGACGGACAGGGTCAACCTGGAATTCATCCGGCGGCAGGTTTTCGCGGGTCGCCGTGCTCAAGTAGACTGTGCGCCAGCCGCCATCCTGGCAAAAAACGCACCGACGCATTCCATGAAAATCTACCCTATCCTGCTCGTGGCACTCCTGGCCTTGAACCTGGCCGGCTGTGCGAGCAACGGTGATCCGCGCGATCCGCTGGAACCGATGAACCGCTCCGTCCACAGTTTCAATGAAGGCCTGGATCGGGTCGTGCTAAAACCCATGGCGACCGGCTACAAAAAAGTGATGCCCGAATTCGCGCAGATGGGGGTGCGCAATTTTTTTTCCAATCTGGACGATGTCACCGAGCTGACCAACGATCTTCTCCAGTTCAAGCTGCGTGATTCCGCCTCCGACGTATTGCGCATCGGCATCAACAGTACCTTCGGGTTTTTCGGCCTGCTCGACATCGCATCCGAGATGAAACTGGAAAAACACGGCCAGGACTTCGGACAGACGCTGGGTCACTGGGGGGTCGGCAGCGGGCCCTATCTGGTCCTGCCCTTCTTCGGACCCAGCAGTCTGCGCGACGGCACCGGACTCGTGGTCGATATGGAATACATCGACCCGTTGCAACGGGTCGACCGCATCGCGACGCGCAATCAGGCCATGCTCGTGCACACCGTCGCTCGTCGCGCCGACCTGCTTGCCACCAAGTCGGCGATCGATGCCGCCTCCCTGGATGCCTACGAGTTCACCCGCGACCTGTACCTCGAACACCGGCGCGCCCAGATATTCGGCGGCCCGCCCCCCGATCAAGAATGACGAGCCGGGAAATCGCCGAGGAAGAAGCCGACGAAAAGGAAGAGAGTGTCTCCCCGCTTCCCGTAGGCGAAAGAAATTACATGACCCCGGCCGGCCATGCCCGGCTACAGGCTGAATTCACACAGTTGCTGAGGGTAGAGCGCCCGCAGGTGGTCGGCGTGGTGTCCTGGGCCGCGGGTAACGGCGACCGTTCCGAAAATGGCGATTACATCTACGGCAAGAAGCGCCTGCGCGAGATCGACCGGCGTCTGCGTTTTCTCACCAAGCGCCTGGATAAGGCCGTGGTGGTCGACCCCGCCGCCCAGGAAAACAGGGATTGCGTCTACTTCGGTGCCAGCGTCAGCGTCACCGACCAGAACGGCGAGACCTACACCTACAGCATCGTCGGCCTCGATGAAGTGGATCCAGGGCGTGGGCGCATTTCCTGGATTTCTCCCCTGGCGCGTGCCCTGATCAGGGCGCATCTAGGCGACCGCGTGCGTTTCCTGTCTCCGGGTGGCCCGCGGGAGCTGGAAATCGTTACCATCGAATATCGGGCACTGGACTGAGCGCGCTATGATGCGGCACGTTTTTACGGGCAAGGCGAGTAAGCCGCTCGCGGACGATGAACGACTGGCCATGCCCGTTTCCCTCACCCCCAACCCCTCCCCGAAAGGAGAGGGGAGCTTCGTGCGTCGCTTTGCGGCGTTCACGTTAACGGAGTAGCCATGAATACCATCCATGTCCTGCTGGTCGACGATCATCCCCTGCTGCGGCTCGGTGTGCGCCGTTCCCTGGAAAGCGAGGAAAGCTTGCGCGTAGTCGGCGAATGCGCCGATCTCGCCTCGGTCCGTGCCTGGCTGAGCGGCGGCGGCAAGGCCGAGGTTGCAATTCTCGACCGCAGCCTACCCGATGGCGATGGCCTGGAAATCGTGCCGCAGTTGAAAATTGCCGGCATGAAAGTCATCGTCCTGACCGTGGAGGATGCGGATGCCGAGATACGTGCGGCCATCGAGGCGGGCGTCGACGGCTACCTGCTCAAGTCCTCCGACACCGAACAGATCACCCATGCCATCGGCATGGTGTTGCAGGATGTCGGCGCCTTCCCGCCGCATGTGGTGCAGAAGCTCACCCGTGGAAGCAGCGAAGACCCTCTGGGCCGGCTCTCCGTACGTGAACTGGAAATCGCCGAGTACGTCGCCCAGGGGTATAGCAACAAGGTGATCGGCGCCAAGCTCAAACTGTCCGACAACACCGTGCGCAACCATCTGGCCAATGTCATGCAGAAGTTGAACTTCCACAATCGCGTGCAGGTCGCCACCCTGGTGTTGCAGCATCTCAAGAAGCACAAGCGGGTCTGATACACCCCGTGGCTGGCCGCACGTGAATGCGGCCGGCCAGCGTTACTTGACCACCTCTTTGAGTCGCTCAAGCAACGGTTTTAGCTGCGCTGAAACCGTTACTTGCCACCCTTCAAGTCGCTCAAGCAACGGTTTTAGCTGCGCTGAAACCGTTACTTGCCACCCTTCAAGTCGCTCAAGCAACGGTTTTAGCTGCGCTGAAACCCGGCCAGCGTTACTTGACCACCTCTTTGAGTTGCTCAAGTATGGCCGGGTTTTCCAGGGTGGAGACGTCGGAGGTGATTTCCTCGCCTCGCGCCAGGGTGCGCAGGAGGCGGCGCATGATCTTGCCGGAGCGGGTCTTGGGCAGATTGTCGCCGAAACGGATTTCGTCGGGCTTGGCGATCGGGCCGATCTCGTGGGCGACGTGGTTCCTGAGTTCGACCACGATCTGCTTGGCTTCCTCGCCGACGGGGCGGGTGCGCTTCAGCACCACGTAGGCGACGATGGCTTCGCCCTTGATGTCGTGCGGCTTGCCCACCACCGCGGCTTCCGCCACCATCGGGTGAGAGACCAGGGCGGATTCGATTTCCATGGTGCCCAGGCGGTGGCCGGAGACATTGAGGACGTCGTCGATGCGGCCCATGATGGTGAAGTAGCCGGTATGGGGATCGCGCACCGAGCCGTCTCCGGCCAGATAGAGCTTGCCACCCAGTTCTTCCGGGAAGTAGCTCCTCACATAGCGATCCGGGTCGCCCCAGATGGTGCGGATCATCGCCGGCCAGGGTTTCTTGATGACCAGGAAACCGCCCTTGCCCCAGTCGACGTCGTGGCCCATCTCATCGACGACCTCGGCCATGATGCCAGGCAGGGGCAGGGTGCAGGAGCCGGGCACCAGGGGGGTGACACCGGGCAGCGGGGTGATCATGTGGCCGCCGGTTTCGGTCTGCCACCAGGTATCGACGATGGGACAACGCCCGCCGCCGACCTTCTCGAAGTACCACATCCAGGCTTCCGGGTTGATCGGCTCGCCCACGGTGCCGAGCAGGCGCAGGCTGGAGAGGTCGTATTGGTCAGGGTGATGTTCTGGGTGGCCGTCGCCCAACTTGATCAACGAGCGGATCGCGGTCGGCGCGGTGTAGAAGATGTTGACTCGGTGTTCTTGAATCATGCGCCAGAATCGGCCGGCATCGGGGAAGGTGGGCACGCCCTCGAACACGAGTTCGGTGCCACCACAGGCCAGCGGGCCGTAAGTGATGTAGGTGTGGCCGGTGACCCAGCCGATGTCCGCCGTGCACCAGTAGACGTCGTCCGGCTTCAGATCGAAGGACCACTTCATGGTCAGGATGGCATGCAGCAGGTAACCGCCGGTGGAATGCTGCACCCCCTTGGGCTTGCCGGTGGAGCCGGAGGTGTAGAGCAGGAACAGGGGGTGTTCGGCGTCCACCCATTCCGGCTCGCAGAGGTCCGATTGATTCGCCACCACGTCGTGCCACCAGAGGTCGCGGCCGTAGGCCATGACCACCGGGCCGCCGCTACGCCGATAGACCACCACGTTTTTGATGCTGCCGGTGCCGGGCAGGGTCAGAGCCTCGTCGACGGCGGGCTTCAGCGGGATGTTCCTGCCGCCGCGGCACTGTTCGTCCGCGGTGATGATCAGCGTGGCCCCCGCGTCCTCGATGCGGTCGCGCAGGGATTGCGCGGAAAATCCGCCGAACACCACCGAGTGGGTGGCGCCGATACGCGCGCAGGCCTGCATGGCGACGATGCCTTCGATCGACATGGGCAGATAGATGATGACCCGGTCGCCCTTCGCGACCCCCAGCCCTTTGAGCGCATTGGCGAAGCGGGCGACGCGGGAAAGCAATTCCCGATAGGTGACCCGGGTAATCTGGCCGTCATCGGCCTCGAAGAGGATGGCGACCTTGTCGCCCAGACCGGCTTCGACGTTGCGGTCGAGGCAGTTCCAGGAAGCGTTCAGCTTGCCATCCGCAAACCACTTGTAGAAGGGGGCGTTGGATTCGTCGAGCACGCGGGTGAAATCCTGTTTCCAGGACACATATTCCCTGGCCAGGCGAGCCCAGAAGCCTTCGTAGTCGGCCTCGGCCTCGGCACACAGCGCCTTGTAGGCTTCCATGCCGGAGACGTTGGCCTGGGCCACGAACTCCGGGGAAGGCGGGAAAATACGGTGTTCGTGCAGGACGGATTCGATGCTGGTACTCATGACAGGCGTCTCCTTGGCGGGCAGTAGCGTTTTCCTTCCCCGCAAGGGGAGCATCGGATTCGTGCGTCGCCAAGGCGACAACGACTCCGCGGTCTCCGGGGAAGGCGCAAAATCGGATAATTCAATCAGGCCGCATTTTGTACGCATCATGCCCCCCTTGCCAGCCCAGGAAATGATCTCATACGCCGCCGCCTTCAGCCGCTGGCTGGCGTCCCGTCTCGAAGCCCGCGCCGAATTGAACGGCTGGCTGCAAGAAACACTCGGCAACGCGGTTTCGCGCCAGGAAATGACGGACTTCCTGGGAAGCCGGGGAGGCGGTAAAGCTGCTCCCCCGGCTTCCCTCACCCCCATCCCCTCTCCCGCCTGCGAGCGAGAATCGCTGCGCGACCGGGGCTTGTATGGCTTCACCACGCAGGAGGAACTGAAGCGCCAGTTGCGCCGCCTGCGCGAGCGGGTGTTCGCGCGCGTGATGCTGCGCGACCTGAATGGCCTGGCCGACCTGGCCGAGGTCACGCACACCCTGACCGATCTGGCGGAAGTCAGCCTGGGCGTCGCCACCGCCTTCCACCACGACGAGCTCGCCGCCGTCCACGGCGAACCGCTCGACGCCGCCGGGCGCGTGCAGCGGCTGATCATCGTCGGCATGGGCAAGTTGGGAGGGGGCGAACTCAACGCCTCTTCGGACATCGACCTGATCTTCGTGTTTCCCGAGGAAGGGGAGACTTCCGGCCCGCGCCGCATCTCCAACTTCGAGTTCTTCACCCGCCAGGGCAAGCGCGTGATCAACAGCATCGACGACAAGACCGGCGACGGCCATGTGTTCCGCGTCGACATGCGTTTGCGCCCCTATGGCGATTCCGGACCCCTGGTATGCAGCTTCGCCATGCTGGAAGAGTATTTCTACGCTCAGGCACGCGAGTGGGAACGCTACGCCTGGATCAAGGGCCGCGTCCTCACCGGGGATCGCGGCGAGGAACTCGAAGCACTGCGCCACCCCTTCGTGTTCCGCAAATACCTGGATTTCGGCGCTTTCGGCTCGATGCGCGAACTGCATGCCCAGATCCGCCGCGAGGTCGAGCGCCGCGACCGCGCCGACAACATCAAGCTCGGCCCCGGTGGCATTCGTGAAATCGAATTCATCGCCCAGGTGTTCCAGCTCATCCGTGGCGGCCAGGAGCCTGCCCTGCGGATGCGGCCGACCCGAACCCTGCTGCTGCGGCTCGGTGCCTTGCGCCTGCTGCCGGAAACCCAGGTAAGGGAACTGGACGAGGCCTATGTCTTCCTGCGTAACCTGGAACACCGCCTGCAATATCTGGACGACGCCCAGACGCAGACGCTGCCGGAAGGCGAGGAAGAGCGGCGGCGCGTGGCCGGGGCGATGGGGTTCGCTGATTGGGGTGCCCTACTGGCGCGACTCCAACCCATGCGGCGCCGTGTCTCCGGACAGTTCGAACAGGTCTTCGGCGCGCCGCAGCAAGACCAGTCCAGCCACACACTGGCCGGACTGTGTGAACTACCCGAGGCACAGGCGCTGGCGCGCCTACAAGGTGCAGGCTACGGCGAGCATGCCCTTGCCGCGCTGGAACGCCTGCGCGTACTCAAGCACAGCAGCCGCTACGCCAGTCTGCCGGCTCAAAACCAGGCCGCGCTCGATGGCCTGCTGCCGCCCCTGGTGGAGGTGGCCGCACGTTTTCCCAATGCTCTCGAAACGCTCACGCGCATCCTCAACCTGCTCGAAGCCCTGTGCCGGCGCGCACCCTATCTCGCCCTGCTCAAGGAATACCCGCAGACGCTGATGCAGCTCGCGCGCATCTTCAGCAGCAGCCCCTGGGCCGCGAGCTACCTGGCCAGGCAGCCGCACTTGCTCGATGAGCTGCTCGATCAGCGCCAACTCATGGCCGCTCCGGACGGGAAGGTGGCGCGTGAAGAATTGCAGCGGCAACTGCACGGCCACACAGGGGACGTCGAACGGCAGATGGATGCCCTGCGCCACTTCAAGCAGAGCGAACTCTTCCGCCTGCTGGCGCAGGATCTCGCCGGCATGTGGAGCGTGGAAAAGATTTCCGACCATCTCTCCGATTTGGCCGACCTGCTGCTCGAAGCCACCTTGAATCTGGTCTGGTCGAATTTGCCCAGCCGCCACCGCGAGCAACCCGCCTTCGCCATCATCGCCTACGGCAAACTGGGCGGCAGGGAACTCGGCTATGCATCCGACCTGGACATCGTTTTCCTGCACGACGACCCGCATCCCGACGCCCAGGCGATCTATGCCCGCCTGGGGCAGCGCCTGAATACCTGGATGTCCACCCTGACGCCGGCCGGCACGCTCTATGAAACCGACCTGAGGCTGCGCCCGGACGGCGCTTCCGGACTGCTGGTGAGCAGCCTGGCGGCCTTCGCCGACTATCAAGAGAACCAGGCCTGGACCTGGGAACACCAGGCGTTGACCCGCGCCCGCTTCTGCTGCGGCGATATCCGCGTGGGCGAAGGCTTCGCCGAAATACGCGAGCGCATACTGGGCCGCGAGCGCGACGCGGAAATGCTGCGCACCGATGTCCTGGAAATGCGCCGGAAGATGCAGGCCGGTCACCCCAATTCCAGCGGCCTGTTCGACCTGAAGCACGATCGCGGTGGCCTCGTGGACGTCGAGTTCAGCGTGCAATATCTGGTGCTCGCCCATGCCTCGCGGCATCCCGAACTGCTCGCCAATGTCGGCAACATCGCCCTGCTGAAAATCGCCGGCGCCTTGAAATTGATCCCGGACGACCTCGCCCGAGCTGCCGCCGACGCCTACCGCGAACTGCGCCGCCGACAACACGTCGTGAAACTGCAAGGCGCGGAGCAGGCGCGCGTCGAGCACGGCGGCCTGCACCAGGAAATCGCCGCCGTGAAGGCGCTCTGGCAAGCGGTGTTCCGCGGGAAAGCGGGCACATGAGCGATATTGCGGATTGCCGTGGCGCAGGCCGGCGGTAATCAAGTTCAAGGGAACGCCGGTTGAAACGTACTGGAAGCGGCCTCTTCGGCATGCTTCTTTTCTTTCCGTTCTTCGGATGGGTCTGTACCATGCGCGACTGGCTTGCGAGCTTGTTCACGACGCCCCCTAGCTTGCTTCAGGATCAGTGCCAGAGGGAATCAACCAGGATTTGTCCTGAAACCTGCATTTGAAACGCCATCGCCTGCCGTCCCTGGCGGGCAAGCCTGCCTTGGCCGAACAGATGTAGTGGTTTGCTGCTCACTCGACTGCCCCTGAGGGATGCGGATTGCCGCGGTGAACTCCGTAGACTCAGGACGTTGGCGCAGGCCGAGTCACACATGGAATTGAACCTGAAGAACGAGGAAGTTAGTGGACCCTACCGAACAGCTACAGACAAGAAAAAAGCCGCGAACCCTAGTGGGATGCGGCTTCAAGGACTTCTTTGGAACTTTTCGGATATTAACTTGGTGCCCAGGAGAGGACTCGAACCTCCACGCCCTTGCAAGCGCTAGGACCTGAACCTAGTGCGTCTACCAATTCCGCCACCTGGGCCAAGAAGCCGCGCATTCTACTGACCAAAAAAATTATGTCAACGAAAAAAACACCTGCCCAAGACTTCCCCCCTCCTCCCGCCAAAGCCGCACCGGCCAGAGCGCGGAAACCCGCACCGCAAACCGTGGACGCGCCCCCTCCCAAACCAGCCCGACGCGGCCAGAAAGCCCTGCGCTGGCAAGACCCCTTTCTCGAACGCGAGCGCGCCAAATACGGCCAGGCCATGCCTAGTCGCGAATTCATCCTGCAACTGGTGACCGAATCCGCCGCTCCGGTGGACATCGAGGAGTTCGCCGGGCGCCTGGGCCTGGATGCCGACGAAGTGGATGCCTTCATGATTCGGCTGCGGGCGATGCAGCGCGACGGCCAACTCATGATCAACCGCCGTGGCGCACTCTGCCTGCCGGAGAAGATCGACCTGAAGAGCGGGCGCGTCGATGGCCATGCCGATGGTTTCGGCTTCTTCATCCCGGACGACAAGTCGGGCGACATGTTTCTGCCCGAGAAGGAAATGCGCGGCGTCCTGCACGGTGACCGCGTGATGGTGCGCGAGCATGGCCAGGACCGGCGTGGCCGCAAGGAGGGGAAGATCGTCGAGATCCTGGAGCGCGCCAACACCACCCTGGTGGGACGCCTTTACCGGGAGCGCGGCTACCAGTGGGTGGTGGCGGAGAACAAACGCATCAGCCAGGACATCCTGGTGCCCGACCACCAGGATCTGGGCGCCTCAAATGGCCATGTGGTGATGATCGAGATCAACGAGCATCCGACCCGGCATGCGCCGCCGGTGGGCAAGGTGATCCAGGTGCTGGGCAACTATGCCGACCCGGGCATGGAGATCGAGATCGCCCTGCGCAAGCATGATCTGCCCAACGAGTTCCCCCATGACGTCCTGGCCCAGGCGGCCAAGCTGCCCAAGGGCGTGACCAGGAAGGATATCGCCGACGGCCGCGAAGACATCCGCGCCCTGCCGCTGGTGACCATCGATGGCGAAGATGCGCGCGACTTCGACGACGCCGTGCATTGCCAGCCGGAAGGGCGCGGTTTCCGCCTCTGGGTGGCGATCGCCGACGTGTCGCACTACGTCACGCCCGGTTCCGCTCTGGACCGCGAGGCGCTCAATCGCGGCAATTCGGTGTATTTCCCGCGACGGGTCATCCCCATGTTGCCGGAAGAGCTTTCCAACGGACTGTGCTCACTCAATCCGGCGGTCGATCGCTTGTGCATGGTGTGTGAAATGGAGATCTCCAGCTTCGGCAACATCAAGAAGCACCGTTTCTATCCTGCGGTGATGCACTCGAAGGCGCGGCTGACCTACAACCAGGTCTGGGATTGGCTCGAATCGGGCAAGCCGCCCGAAGATCGGGACTGGCTGATGCCGCACCTGCAGAACCTGTACAAGTTATTCAAGGTGCTGCTGAAGGCCAGGGCTAAGCGCGGCGCCATCGACTTCGAGACGGTGGAGACCAAGATGCTGTTCGACGCGCAGGACAAGATCGAACGCATCGTCGCCACCACACGAAACGACGCGCACCGATTGATCGAGGAATGCATGCTCGCGGCCAATGTCTGCGCCTCCGACTATCTCGCCAAGCGCAAACACCCCGCGCTCTACCGCGTGCACGAAGGCCCGACGCCGGAGAAGCTCAAGGCGCTGCAAGAGTTCCTCGCCGAATTCGGCTTCTTCCTCGACGGCGGCGACGAACCGCACGCCAAGGATTACGCCGAGTTGCTGGCCAAACTCAAGGGGCGTCCGGACGAACAACTGCTGCAAACCGTGCTGCTGCGCTCGCTGCGCCAGGCCGTCTACAGCCCGGAGAATGCCGGCCACTTCGGCCTGGCGTATGAGGCTTACACGCATTTCACCTCACCCATCCGCCGCTACCCCGACCTGCTGGTGCATCGCGCCATCAAGGCTTGCCTGAAGAAAGAAATCTACAATCCGGGGAACTGGGAAGATATCGGCGCCCAGTGCTCCAAGACCGAGCGCCGCGCCGACGATGCGACCCGCGACGTGGTGGCCTGGCTCAAGTGCTACTACATGCAGGACAAGATCGGAGAGGCATTCGACGGCGTCATTTCCGCCGTGGTCAGCTTCGGTGTGTTCGTGGCGCTCAACGATGTCTTCGTGGAAGGCCTGGTTCACGTTTCCGAACTGGGGCAGGACTACTTCCATTTCGACGCCGCTCGCCACCAAATGACGGGCGAACGCACGGCCAAGCGCTACCGCCTGGGGGACAAGGTGCGCGTGCAGATCGCCCGCGTCGACCTGGAAACCACGCGCATCGACTTCAGCTTGCTGGATAATGCCGCCGTCCCCGCCGCCTTCCCGAAGATGGGCCCGAAACCCGCTTCGCCCGCAAGTGAAAGAGGGGCGACAGGCGAGAGGCATTCCACGCCAGCGTCCAAGAAAGCCCGAAAGAAATGAGCCAACGCATCCTGATCCACGGCTTCCACGCCGTCACCGCGCGCCTGCGCCACCATCCCGAGAGCATCCAGGTCATCTACATGGATGAGAGCCGGCGCGACCGGCGCGCGAAAGACTTGATCAAGGCAGCCGAAGACCGCAACGTGCGCGTGGTCCTGGCCGACGGCGCCCGCGTCGACGAAATGGCGCGCGGCAAGTCCCAGGGCGTGGTCGCTCAAGCCAACCAGATCGAACTGGCCCGCGACCTCGACGAGGTTCTGGAGGCGCTGACCGAACCCGCCCTGCTGATGGTGCTCGATGGCATCACCGATCCACACAACCTGGGTGCTTGCCTGCGTAGCGCCGACGCCTTCGGCGTTCACGCCGTACTCGCGCCCAAGGACCGCTCCGCCGGGCTCTCCGCCGTGGTCATGAAAGCGGCGAGCGGTGCCGCGGAATCCGTGCCCTATCTCACCGTCACCAATTTGGCGCGGGCGCTGCGCGACTTGAAGGATCGCAACATCCTCATCATCGGCACCGACGACGACGCGCCCTCCGGCCTGATGGACGCGGACTTCACCGCAGCCTCGGCGCTGATCCTGGGCGCGGAAGGTGCTGGCATGCGGCGCCTGACCCGGGAGCACTGCGACCTGTTGGTCAGCATTCCCATGTTTGGACAGGTAGAGAGCCTCAATGTCTCGGTCTCGGCCGGGGTGTGCTTGTACGAGGCACGGCGGCAAAGGATACTGACGGGGAAGTAGGCGTATGGACAAGAAACTCGACGACGCATGGAAACTGCTCAATAGCGCCGAATTGCTGCACGGCGCCACGGCGATCGAACAGGCGCTGGACTGCCTCGCCGCGCAGATCAGCGATGCACTCGCCAACGCCTATCCGATCGCCCTGTGCGTCATGGGCGGTGGCGTGGTGTTCGCCGGCAAGTTGCTGCCGCGCCTGGGATTTCCTCTGGAGTTCGATTACCTGCACGCCACCCGTTACCGCAGCGGCACGCGCGGCGGCGAGATCGAGTGGGCGGCCCTGCCGCGCATGGACCTGACCGGGCGCAGCGTGCTGCTGCTGGACGACATCCTCGATGAAGGCCACACGCTCGCAGCCGCCAGGCAACGCCTGCTCGCACTGGGGGCCGCCTGTGTGATGATCGCCGTGCTGGCTGACAAGGAACTCGGCCACGAGAAGCCCGTCGCGGCGGATTTCGTCGGCCTGTCCCTACCCAACCGCTATGTCTTCGGCATGGGCATGGATGCCCACGGCCTCTGGCGCAACCTGCCGGGAATCTATGCAATGAAGGAGCAATGATGCTGGCCATCATCGGCGGTACCGGGCTGACCAAATTCCCCGGCTTGTCCATCACGCATCGACAAGTCATCCGCACGCCCTATGGCGAGCCGTCCGGGCCGATCACCTTCGGCGAACTCGACGGGCATCCCATCCTCTTCCTGGCGCGACACGGCTACGGCCACACCATCCCGCCGCATCTGGTGAACTATCGTGCCAACCTCTGGGCACTGCACGCGCAGAAAGCCAGCCATGTCGTCTCGGTCGCGACCGTAGGCGGCCTGCATCCGGACCTCTCGCCCGGTTGCCTGGCCGTGCCCGATCAGATCATCGACTACAGTCACGGACGCGAAACCACGTTCGCGGACTATGGGGAAGCCCCCGTGACGCACCTGGACTTCACCTGGCCCTATTGCGAGGAAATGCGACAGCGCTGCATCCGGGCGTTGAACCTGGCCGGGGAGGGCTTCATGGATGGCGGCGTCTATGCCTGTGTGCAGGGGCCGCGCCTCGAGACCAAGGCGGAGATCGACCGGCTGGCGCATGATGGCGCCGACATGGTAGGCATGACCGGCATGCCGGAAGCTTATCTGGCGCGGGAAATCGGCCTCTGTTACGCGGCGATCGCGGTCTCGGTGAACTGGGCCGCCGGACGCGGCGACAGTGCCAACTGCATCTCGCCGGAGGTGATAGAAACCACGCTGGCCAACGTCATGACCCGGCTGCGCGGGGTGCTGGCCAATCTGGCCTGCATGAGCTACGCGGTGGAAACCCCGGGCAACAGCGCCCGCTGAAGGAGGCAAGCATGGCTGTACGAGACATCCTGCGCATGGGGGATCCCCGACTGCTGCAAATGGCGCAGGCGGTGGAAGCCTTCGCCACGCCGGAATTGCACGAACTGGTCGCCGACCTGATCGATACCATGCGCGCCAACGATGGCGCTGGTCTCGCCGCGCCGCAGATCGGCGTCAACCTGCAAGTGGTGGTGTTCGGCTCGGAGGGAAACCCGCGCTATCCGGATGCCGAGCCGGTGCCGCTCACCGTGCTCATCAACCCGGTTCTCACGGCACTGTCCGAGGAGTTGGAGGAGGCCTGGGAAGGCTGTTTGTCCGTGCCGGGCTTGCGCGGCAAAGTGCCGCGCCATGGCCATCTTCATTACACCGGCTTCGACCAGCACGGCCAGGCGCTCACGCGCGAGGTCGCCGGTTTCCACGCGCGTGTGGTGCAGCACGAGACCGACCATCTTTGGGGCATCCTCTATCCCAGACGGATACGCGACCTGCGCTACTTCGGCTTCACCGATGCGGTGGTTTCGGAGCACATCGAAGCGGCACCTGAAAATAATTCAAAATAACGCTAAAGTTTCTCCCGCCCCGTCCGTTATGGGACCAAGGCAAGGAGTACTGTCCAAGCCCCGGAGGCAGAAGTCCTCCTACCAACGACCCTAGAAAAGGAGCTTTATCATGGCAATCGGCAGCGTCAACCTCACCTCATCCATGCGTACCAATCTGGTCAGCTTGCAGAACACCGCGAGCATGATGAGTAACGCGGAAAACCACCTCTCCACCGGCAACAAGATCAATACCGCTGTCGACAACCCGGCGAGCTTCTTCGCCGCGCAAGGCCAAACCAGCCGCGCCAGTCAATTGGGCAGCCTCAAGGACAACATCGGCCAGGCCATTCAGACGGTCAATTCGGCGAGCAACGGTATCACGGGCGAGCAGGCCCTGATCGAATCGCTGCGCGGCGTCATCACCCAGGCGCGCTCCGCCATCAATGACACGGTCAACAGCGCCACGATACTGGGCGGCTCCAAGACGGGCGGTACCAGCGGCCTGACTTCGCAATACAACAGCCTCATCGGGCAATTGAATAACCTCGTCAACGACTCCAGCTACCAGGGCGTCAACTTCCTGACCAGCGGCAGTGCCGGCACGGCCGTGCTGACGGTCAACTTCAACGAGAACGCTTCGACCAGCATCACGGTTTCCGGTTTCAACGCCGGTGCCAGCGGACTGGGCATCTCGGGCGGCGGCACGACCAAGGCAGTCACCGCGAATTCCACGGGCAATCTTACTTCGGGCAGCATCAACAACGCGGCCAACCTGAACAAGATGGAGGCTTCGCTCAACACCGCACTTGCCACCTTGCAGACCCAGTCGTCCGCGCTGGCGTCCACCCTGAGCATTTTGACCGCGCGCCAGAGCTTCATCACGAGCATGGTCAACACCTTGACGGTGGGATCGACGAACCTGGTTGGCGCGGATACCAACACGGAGAGTGCGAACCTGCTCACCTTGCAGACGCAGAATCAGTTGGGTGTCACAGCCTTGAGTATGTCCAACCAGGCGAATTCGGCAGTCCTGAAATTGTTCTAATCAGGTCGCTTGATGGCCTTTTTCGCGTGGGAGCAGTAACCCACGCGGGAGGTGTGTGATCATGGTCACTGAAATTACAGGAATGGGCTCCAATTACCCGGTAGTTGGGCAGACGCCGGCGGCGGCAACGCCGGCCGTGTCTACTAGCGCGCAGACGACGGCGGTTCCGGGTTCGAGTTCGGATCCGGCTGCGTCGACCGTGTCGAAGTCGACGCAATCGGCACAGACGGTGGGACTGTTCGCCCGGTCACAGGAACGGCAAACGGTGCTCAATGATGCGGCGACCTCGGTTCGCGACACGGGCCGTGCCGTGCAGCATACCCTGGGCCTGCTGGATCAGACCAAGCAAAGCCTGAACCAGATCGTCAAGATGTGGCCGCCTTACCCTGCCGGCAGTACGCAGCGTGAGGCGATCCTCAATGACGTCGCTGGGTTGCGCAAGATGGTCGAGCAGTTGACGTTCCCGCCTGCGGAATCCTTGAAACAGGTGGGGCAGGTGCTGGGACCCCAGTCGGGTAGTGCAGGTACCGCCGGAGTGCAGGGTGTGGCGGCCGCGGTGAAGGATGGCATGGCCGGTCTGGCCGCGCTCAACCCGAGCAGCGCCAGCGACGCCGCGGTGGGCCAGGCTTTGGGTCAGGTCGATGCGTTGCATACCAAGCTGCAATCGATGAGCACGGGCATGTGGCGCGACGTCGTCAACTTTGTCGAGCAGGCCGCCTCCCCCGAGGTTCACAAACAGGGGGCGGGGGTCGGGCGACAACTCGCCGGGCTGAGTAGCGCGAGCGTGGGCGGCAACGGCACCATGCTGCAACAAGTGGCGGAGTCGAAATAACTAGCCATGCCGTTGAAACTCGATTTACGGCCCCATGAGAAAGTCTTTCTCAATGGGGCCGTTATCGTCAATGGCGACAGCCGTTGCCATCTGGCTGTGCTCAACGATGTACCGGTGCTGCGCGAGAAAGACATCCTCAAGGAGGAGCGTGCCGATACCCCGTGCAAGCGCATCTATCTCATGGTGCAACACATGTACATGGATGAGGCCAACCTGAGCGCGTATCACCAGCGATACTGGGCGGAGGTCCGTCCCGTGATCGAGGCTGCACCCAGCACGACCCCGCTGATCAGTAAAATCAGCGAAGAAATCCTGGCCGGGCGTTACTATCAGGCACTGAAAGCGGCACGCACGTTGATCCGCTACGAACAGGAGTTACTCAGCAATGCCAGTTAACGCACTCGAGGCCTACCGTGATGTGGAAAAGGCCACGCTACCGCAACGCGACCTCGAAGCCTCGGTACTGACCAAGGCGGCCATGCGCTTGCAGTCCGCCAGGGATAGCTGGTCCAGCGCGGACAATTACGCGCAGCTCAATGACACGCTGCAATACAATCAGCGCCTCTGGACCTTTTTTCAGGCGGAGTTGACGACAGAGGACAACCCGCTTCCTGAAGAGATCAAGCGCAACCTGCTTTCGCTCAGCCTGTATGTCGACCGTCGCACTTTCGAGGTGATGGCCTACCCGGCTCCGGAGAAACTGGACATTCTGATCAACATCAACCTCAACATCGCCGCGGGCCTGCGCGGGGAAACCACCCGCCTGACCTCCGGAAACCCCCTGCCAGCCAGCTTCGGCGCGCGATAGTCCCCCACCGTTACGGACCCGCACCATGTTCGATGACAAATCCATCCTGGTGACGGGTGGCACCGGTTCCTTCGGCAAGCTGTACATCCGCACGCTGCTCACGCGTTACCGGCCACGCCGCCTCATTGTCTATTCCCGCGACGAACTCAAGCAGTTCGAGATGCAGCAGGCGTTCGACGCGCCCTGCATGCGTTATTTCATCGGCGATGTGCGCGATGGCGAACGCCTCAATCAGGCGATGAGCGGGGTTGACTATGTCATCCACGCGGCCGCCCTGAAACAGGTTCCCGCGGCCGAATACAACCCGATGGAGTGCATCAAGACCAACATCTACGGTGCGGAAAACGTCATCAAGGCGGCGCTGGCCAACGACGTGGACAAGGTCATCGCCCTGTCCACCGACAAGGCGGCCAACCCGATCAACCTGTACGGCGCCACCAAGCTGGCTTCCGACAAGCTGTTCGTCGCCGCCAACAACATGGCGGGTAGCGCGCGCACCCGTTTCGCCGTGGTGCGCTATGGCAATGTGGTCGGCTCGCGCGGCTCCGTGGTGCCGTTTTTCGCCAAACTCATCGCCGATGGGGCGCAAAGTCTACCCATCACCGATCCGCGCATGACGCGCTTCTGGATCACCCTGCAAGAAGGTGTGGATTTCGTCCTGACGAATTTCAAGCGCATGCGCGGCGGTGAAATTTTCGTGCCGCGCATTCCCTCGATACGTATCACCGACCTGGCCGCGGCCATGGCACCGCAACATCCCACCCATGTGGTCGGCATCCGTCCCGGGGAAAAGCTGCATGAGATCATGTGCCCCTCCGACGACTCCCACCTCACCCTGGAATTTGCCGACCACTTTGTAATCCAGCCATCGATACGCTTCTTCGGCCTGGACCTGGATTATCGCCACAATGGCCTGGGCGAGGAGGGCGCGCCCGTGGCGTCGGGCTTTGAATACAACTCGGGGAGCAATCCCCAGTTTCTCGACGCAGAGGGGATACGCCAGTTCAATCTGCGGGCCGAGATGTGATTCCCTACGGCCGTCAGGACGTCACGGATGAAGACATCGCCGCCGTGGTGGCGGTATTGCGCTCCGACTGGTTGACCCAGGGGCCGGCAGTGCCACGATTCGAGGAAGCGGTCGCCATGCGTTGCGGGGCGAGCCGTGCGGTCGCGGCGAACAGCGCGACTTCGTCCCTGCATCTGGCCTGCCTGGCACTGGGCATCGGCCCCGGCGACCTGGGCTGGACCGTGCCCAACACCTTCGTCGCTTCGGCCAACTGCCTGCGCCATTGTGGCGCCGTGGCGGATTTCGTCGACATCGATCCGTCCACGCTCAACCTCGGCGTGGACGCCCTGGAAGAGAAGCTGCGTAGCGCGCGGCGCGCGGGACGTCTGCCCAAGGTGTTGATCCCGGTCCACTTTGCCGGCCTTTCCTGCGATATGGCGGGCATCGCCCGGCTGGCCGACGAATATGGTTTCAAGGTCATCGAGGATGCCTCGCATGCCATCGGCGGCCGCCACCGGGGCCAGCCCATCGGCTGCGGCCGTTACGCCGACATCACCGTATTCAGCTTCCATCCGGTGAAGATCATCACGACCGGCGAGGGTGGCATGGCCTTGAGCAATGACGCCGTATTGGCCGATGCCATGACGCGATTGCGCAGCCATGGCATCCGGCGTGACGCCGCGGCTCAAGCCGTGCATGGGCCCTGGTACTACGAACAAACCGAACTCGGCTTCAACTACCGCATGACCGATATCCAGGCCGCGCTGGGACTTTCCCAGTTGGCTCGACTGGATGCTTACGTCGCGGCCAGGCTTCGCCTCGCGGATCGCTACGACCGATTGCTCGCAGACCTGCCCCTGCGAACCCCCGGTCGCGACCCGGATTCCGATTCGGCCTGGCACCTCTATGTCGTCCGCCTGGAGGATGCCGGCCGTCGCCGCGCCGTGTTCGAACATCTGCGCGCGGCGGGCATAGGCGTCAACGTGCATTACATCCCCGTACACCTCCAGCCTGATTATCAAAGTCAGGGGTTTGCGCCGGGTGATTACCCCGTTGCCGAGGATTACTACGCGCGCGCCCTCACCTTGCCGCTGTATCCGACTTTAAGCGAGACCGAACAGGATAGGGTGGTGATCAAACTGCACGAGGCCCTGGCTTGATGAGCAAAGCGATATGAAACTCTGCGTGATTCCCGCTCGCGGCGGCAGCAAGCGCATCCCGCGCAAGAACATCCGGCCATTCTGCGGCAAGCCCATCCTCGCCTATTCGATCGAGGCGGCGCTGGAGACCGGCCTGTTCGATCGGGTGATGGTTTCCACCGACGACGACGAAATCGCCGCGGTGGCGCTGGCTCATGGCGCCGAAGTCCCGTTTCTGCGCCCGAGGGAGCTGGCCGACGACCACACGGGAACCAATGCCGTGGCCCGTCAGGCCATAGAATGGCATCTGCGCCAGGGCACCGAAGTCCTGCATGCCTGCTGCCTGTACGCCACCGCCCCGTTTGTGCGGGCAGCCGATCTGACGGCGGCGTATGCGCGGCTATGCGAGTCGGACAAGTCGTTCGTGTTCTCGGTGGCCAAGGCGCGGTTTTCCGTGCAACGCGCGCTACGGATGATGGACTCCGGTGAAGTCGAAGCGATGTACCCGGAGTTCTACGCCAGCCGTTCCCAGGATCTGGAGCCGGCCTATCATGACGCGGGCCAATTCTATTGGGGTACGGCGGCAGCCTTTCTCGAAGACCGAAAGCTCTATACGCGCGCGTCCCGGGGCTATGTGCTGCCGCACTACAGGGTGCAGGACATCGACGATGAGGAAGACTGGATGCACGCGGAGTTGATGTTCGAGGTGCTCGAAAAAATACGTGGAAGGGATTGAAGTGGAATACAAGACCGAGCAGGAAGCTTTCTGGTCAGGCAACTTCGGCGATGACTATTCCCTCCGCAACACGGGCGCCGACATGCTGGCCGCCAATACCGCCTTCTTCGCGCGGGCATTGGCGCGCGCACAGGGCGTCGAGAGTTGCATCGAATTCGGGGCGAATGTCGGCTCCAACCTGATGGCGCTGAAGCGCCTGTTTCCCAGGCAAATCCAGCACGCCATCGAAATCAACCAGTCCGCCGCAGACACGCTGGCTGCTCAGTTGCCCCAGGCGACGCTGCACCGTTTGTCCATCCTCGACTATGCGCCAGAGCAGGTGTTCGAACTGGTGCTGATCAAGGGCGTGCTGATACATATCAACCCGGATTATCTTCCCCAGGTGTACGAGAAACTGGTGGCGTCCAGCCGCCGCTACCTGCTGGTCGCCGAGTACTACAATTCGTCCCCCGTCGAGGTGAGCTATCGCGGGCACGCCGGGCGATTGTTCAAACGCGATTTCTGCGGGGAAATTCTCGACGCCTATCCGGAAATGAAATTATTGGATTACGGCTTCGTCTACCGGCGTGACCCGCTCTTTCCCCAGGACGATATCACCTGGTTCCTGATGGAAAAAACCGCCTCAGGGTGCAGATGAAGATCGCCTTCCGCGCCGATGCCTCACTGTCCGTGGGCAGCGGGCACGTGATGCGCTGCCTGACCCTGGCCGATGTCCTGCTCTCGCATGGGGCCGTGACCTCGTTTCTCTGCCGGAAAGTGCCCGGTCATCTGGGGGAATTGATCCGCACGCGCGGCCACGCCCTGATTTGGCTGCCGGAAACGGGGGCGGATGCCGAGGACAGCGCAGCGGCACTGACTCCCGCCGCGCCCTGGGACTGGCTGGTGGTGGATCATTACGGCCTGGGTGCCGATTGGGAGCGGGCGCAGCGAGGCTTGGCAAGTCGCATCCTGGCCATCGACGACATTGCCGATCGCGCACATGACTGCGATCTGCTGCTCGATCAGAACCTTCAGGATGCGGGACGATATGACGCCCTCCTTCCCAAGGATTGCCGTCCGCTGCTCGGCCCCCGCTTCGCGCTCCTGCGCCCGCAATTCGCCGCGGCCCGCGGGCCTGCCCGTGGCGGCCGGGTATGCCGCATCCTGATCTTCTTCGGCGGCGTGGATGCCGGCGGCGAGACCCTCAAGGCGCTGGCCGCTCTGGAGCTTCTCGCGCGCGGAGATTTGGCGGTAGACGTCGTGATCGGTCAGTCCAATCCGCACCATGCAGCCATTGCCCAGGCCTGCGGCAGCTTGCCCGGAGCCGTGCTGCATCGCCAGGTGGAAGACATGGCGGCGCGGATGTCGGCCGCCGACCTGTTTCTCGGCGCCGCTGGCGCCTCCTCCTGGGAGCGCTGTTGCCTGGGGCTGCCTGCCCTGGTGCTGGCCACCGCCGACAACCAGATCGACCAATCCACGGCGCTGGCCCAGGCGGGGGCGCAGGCCTATCTGGGGTCCGCGGCGACGGTTACGGCAGAACGCCTGGCGCGAGCCCTGGCCGGCCTCATCGATCTGCCAGATATCCTGATCCACATGGCACGGCAGGGCGCGGCACTGGTCGACGGCCGTGGCGCGAGCCGCGTGGCCCATCGCCTATTGGCCGGCGCGATCGAAATCCGGCGCGCCCAGCCTGGCGACCGCGCCAATGTTTATTCCTGGCGCAACCATCCCGAGACCCGAAGATATTCTCTGGATAGCGCGGAAATAGACTGGCAGACCCACTCGGACTGGTTCGCCAGAGTGCTCGCCGACCCCGAGCGGGAACTGCTGATCGCCGAGGAAGCAGGACGGCCGATCGGCGTCCTGCGTTACGACATCGCAGCCGGGCGCGCCCTGGTTTCGATCTATTTGCGGCCAGGCCTGGGCGGGCGGGGTCTGGGAGTGCGCTTGCTCCTGGCCGGAGAGGCCTGGCTATGCCGCGAGCGTGGCGACGTCCAGGCACTGGAAGCCCGGATACGCAGCGACAACACGGCTTCCATGGCGGCATTCCAGGCGGCGGGGTTCGCCTCCAGGCACGCCTTGTTGAGTAAGGAACTGTATGACCGACATTGAATTTCACATCGCCACCCGCAGCATCGGCCGCGACCATCCGCCCTTCCTCATCGCCGAAATGTCCGGCAACCACAATCAGTCCCTGGATCGCGCCCTGGCCATCGTCGAGGCGGCGGCGCACGCCGGGGCGCACGCACTGAAGCTCCAGACCTATACCGCCGACACCATGACCCTGAACCTCGACACGGGTGAATTCCATGTCGAGCATCCCCTGTGGGGCGGGCAATCGCTGCATGCACTTTATCAACAGGCTTACACCCCCTGGGAGTGGCACGCGCCGATATTCGAGCGGGCGCGGGAATTGGGAATGCTGGCGTTTTCCACGCCTTTCGACGAATCCGCCGTCGATTTCCTGGAAGAGTTGCACGTCCCCGCCTACAAGATCGCTTCCTTCGAGAACACCGATCTACCCCTGATCCGCCGTGTGGCGGCCACCGGCAAGCCCATGATCATTTCCACCGGCATGGCAACGGTCGCCGAACTGGATGAGAGCGTGCGCGCCGCCCGCGCCGCCGGGTGCCGCGATCTGGTGTTGCTCAAGTGCACCAGCACCTACCCGGCCACACCGGAAAATACCCATTTGCGCACCCTGCCCCACTTGCGCGAACTATTCGGCTGCGAAGTGGGGCTGTCCGACCACACCATGGGGTTGGGCGCGGCCGTGGCCAGCGTGGCTCTGGGGGCCACGGTGATCGAAAAACACTTCACCCTCGACCGCGCCGAGGGTGGCGTGGACTCGACGTTCTCACTGGAACCGGCGGAATTCGCGCAACTGCGCCTGGAAACAGAGCGTGCCTGGGCAGCATTGGGCACGGTCAGCTACGGGCCGAGCACGGCGGAAAAGAGCTCCCTGGTATTCCGCCGCTCGCTCTATGTGGTGAAGGACATGCGTGCGGGCGAGGTCTTCAGCGCGGACAATCTGCGTGCCATCCGCCCAGGACTGGGATTGCCGCCCGGCCAGATCGATATCCTGCTGGGCAAGAAAGTGGCGCGCGACGTTCCCGCCGGCACGCCGGTATCATGGCAGCTGCTTGGATAGTTCACGAGCCGGCCGCTCCCGTTCGTGGAAGGGTTTTCCGCGCACCGACCAGACCCAGTCCGACAACCTCAGAGGACACCATGCACTGTCCGGATATCTTGGAATGCACGCTGCGCGACGGCAGTTATGCCATCGATTTCCAATTCACGGCCGTCGATACCGAGTCTATCGGGCGTGCCCTGGACCTGGCCGGGTTTCCCTATATCGAGGTCGGCCACGGCATCGGCCTGGGTGCCTCGGAACAGGGTCGCAATGTCGCTGCGGCCAGCGATCTGGAATACATGCGGGCGGCGGCGCGCTCCATAGGCAAAGGCAAATGGGGCATGTTCTGCATTCCCGGCATCGCCAACCTTGACCATGTGCGACTGGCCGCGGATCAAGGCATGAACTTCATTCGCATCGGCAGCAACGTCACCGAGGTGGACAGGTCCGCCCCATTCATCGCCCTGGCGCGGGAGCGGGGCATGGAGGTCTACGCCAACTTCATGAAATCCTATGCTCTTGGTCCCGAGGAATTTGGCCGCCTGGCGGCGCGCTCCTCCGGCTTCGGAGCCGCGATGGTCTACCTGGTAGATTCCGCGGGTGGCATGCTGCCTTCCGAGGTACGAGCCTATCTCCAGGCCACCCGCACTGAGGCACCGGGCGTGGCCCTGGGCTTTCACGGCCACAACAACCTGGGTCTCGCTGTCGCGAATTCGCTGGTCTGCGCGGAAGAACGCGTGGCCATGGTAGATACCTCGCTACAAGGCTTCGGCCGCAGCGCCGGCAATACGCCAACCGAGCAGTTTTTGAGTGCTCTGGTACGCGCCGGCTGCACACCCGCGATTGATCCGATCGAAGCCATGCACCTGGGCGAAACCCTGGTGCGGCCGCTGATCGAGCGACGCGGCTTGAGTTCCCTCGACATCGCCGCCGGCCAGGCCCAGTTTCATTCCAGCTACATGCCGGCGGTCTTGAGCGCGGCGAAACGGCACCGCATCGATCCTCGCGCCCTGATCATCGAACTGTGCCGGCACGACAAGGTCAACGCGCCGGATGAACTGCTGGAGCGACTGGCCGCGGACCTCGACGATCGCCACGTCGCCCAGCGCGCACTGCCCTGGGGCGCCTACTACGGCGAGGAACAAAGCGGGAAATGACGGCCTCCGAACGACTCAACCGCTGCTTCGCCGCGCGCTGGAACGAGCCCGCCCTGATTTGCGATGCACGCAGCTTTAGCTATGGCGAGCTCCACGCCCAGGCCGCGGGCGTTGCCGCCTGGCTGACGGCGCGGGGCTGTAGGGCGGGAGACGGCGTGGCTCTACGCCTGGCCAACGGCTGGCCGTTCGCGGTGGCCTACCTCGCCTGCCTGCTCGGCCAATTACGCATCATTCCGGTCAACCCGGAGCACCATCCGGAGGATCAGGCCTATATCCTCGAACGTACTCAGCCGCGAGTGCTTCTGGAAGACGCCGATTTCCTCGCCGGACTGCCCGCACAGCCGAGTACGCGGCCTGCATTCGACTATCCGCGGGGCGCCGTCGCCACCGTCTTCTTCACGTCTGGCACCACTGGGCGCCCTAAAGGCGTTTGCCACACCCTCGATGCGCTGGTCGGAAATGTCGCCGCCTTCAACGCCTCCCTCGGACTGGATGCCAGCACCCGGCTCTACCATGTCCTGCCCATGGCCTATATGGCCGGCTTTCTCAATACCCTGCTTTCCCCCTGGGTCGCCGGTGGCACGGTGCTGTTGGGGCCGCGCTTTCGCCCCGCCGACGTCCTGCGATTCTGGCAGCGCCCGCTCGACTGGAACGCCAATGCCCTCTGGCTCACCCCCACCCTGGCCGCCATGCTTGCCCGGATGAGCCGCGACCCGGAGGCCGCGCACCGGGTGGGTGCGAGTCTGCGGCAGGTGTTCTGCGGCACCGCGCCACTGCCTGAAGCCACCCGCCGCGCATTTCGCAGCACCTTCGGCTGCGCCTTGCAGGAGAGCTACGGCATGAGCGAGGTGCTGCTGGTCGCGGCGCAAACCCGAGCCGAAGCGGAGCAGACCAGCGGGGTGGGGCACTTGCTGCCGGGCGTGTTGGCCCGCTTCCGCGCGGCACCGGAGCAGCATGCCGAGGAACTGGTGATCCATACCCCCTGGGCGCTGACCGGCTACCTGCTGGAACAGGGCGAGGGATCGCCGCTGCGGGACGATGGCGGTATGCCCAGCGGCGACCTGGGCACGCTGAACGACACCGATCTCATCATCACCGGACGCTTGAAGGATCTGATCATCCGTGGCGGCCTCAACGTCTCACCGGCGGCGGTGGAAGACACGTTGCTGCGCGAAGCCGGCGTGCTGGAAGCCGCCGTGGTCGGCCTGCCCCATGAATTCTGGGGCGAGTCCATCGTCGCCTGCCTGGTGGCCGAGGCCAGCGTCGACACCCACGTTCTGGAACTCGCACTTAAGGCTCGCTGCGCACGCGAACTGGGCGAAGGCATGCGCCCGGATCGCTATGTCTGGCTGGATGCAGTGCCCCGCGCCAGCACCGGCAAGATCAAAAAAAACCTGTTGCGGGAGAGCCTGGCTTGATCCTCGGCTTCGCTCATCTGGCCATCAACTGCGACGATCTTGTCCGCGCCGAGGGCGAGTGGCTGGCTCTGGGCTATGCTCGCGGCGCGCTGTTTCGCGGGGTGCCCAACCACGCATCCAAGCGCGCTTACGCCGGCCACGACCAGCCGCAACACGAACTGCTGCTGCTCAACGGTCCCGGCCTGTGGCCGCTTGAACTCACCCGCCATGGGTCGACTTCTGGCGACAACCGGCAACTGGCCTGGTCGCTGGACGCCATCCGCGTCAGGCTGGCAGACAGCGCGCCGCTAAGGACACTGCTGCTGGAAGGCTTGGGATTTCGCGCCACGGGCGATGACGTCCGGCTGGACAGCCGTCTTCCCGGATGGTCCTGTCGCCTGCGCCTGGAAACCGGGGAAACCGAGCCGGTGCGACTGGATGCGGCCGGACCGACCTGCCTGGCTTTTTATAGCAACCGCATCGAAGAGGATGCTCAGCGCCTGCTCAATCTGGGTGCTTCCGATTTCAGCGGCGTATTCGATCTCACGCTGGGTGCGCGTGCCATGAGCATCGCCTTGTTGCGCGCACCCGGCGGCCCCCTGTTGGAACTCATCAGCCCGAGGACCCGAACTCCATGACCCAGCGCATCGTCGATCTCACCATGCATCTCGAAGAAGGGATGCAGACCTTCCCCACCCACTGGCACCCGTTCGTGGAAATCACCCAGCTCGGCCGCCACGGCCTGGAAAATCGGGAGACCCGGAAACTGGTGCTGGGCACCCACACCGGCACTCACATCGATGCGCCACGCCACTTCATCCCGGGCGGTGCCACGGTCGACCAGATTCCGCTGGAGCAACTGGTCGGCCCGGCCTCGGTGCTCGATCTCACCGGCTTTGGTGCAGGTAGTGAAGTCGACGTGGACGATCTCGTCCACGCGCTGGCCGGCCGCTGCGCCGAACGGATTCTGCTGCGTTTCGACTGGGACCGCACCCTGGGCACGATGGCTTATTACAACGACTCTCCGTTTCTCTCGGAGGCCGCGGCGCAATGGCTGGTGGATCAGGGCTGCCGCCTGGTGGGCATGGACACAGCCATGCCGGACAATCCAAAAAATGGCCGCAACGGCCCCAAGGACTCTCCCAACCACAAGATCCTGCTGGGCAACGGCGTGATTCTGCTGGAATACATGGTCAATCTGGCCGCCCTGGGCCAGCCCGTGGTGCAACTGGTGGTGGCGCCGCTCAAGGTGCGTGGCGGCGATGGCGCCCCGGTGCGGGCCTTCGCCATCCTCGAATGAGCACCGCGATGGAGTATTCCAGCTGGATCTTCGACTGGTTCAGTCGGCGCGCACCACAGATCGCCCTGGCACCGGAGGACAACTATTTCAACGCCGGCGCCATCGACTCGTTTGGCGTGATCGAGTTGATCGAGGATATGGAGCAGGCGTTCTCGGTGCGCTTCACCGAGGACGATTTCCAGGATCGCCGCTTTTCCAGCGTCGCGGGCTTGTCGGACTTGCTCGCAGGGAAAGGGCGATGACGTCTGCCCACTACAACGCCGCCGATCTCGACGCGGCGCTGGCGCGCCTGCCGCTGAGGCTGGGCGATGTGCTGTTCCTGCACAGCAACCTGGGCTTCTTCGGCCGTCCTGAGGGGATCTCCGACAGCGAAACGGTATGCCGTTTGTTCTTCGACGCACTGATGCGGCGCCTGGGCGGCAAGGGCACGCTGGTGGTGCCCACCTTCACCTATTCCTTTCCGCGCGGAGAAGTGTTCGATCCAGCCGAGTCGGCCTCTGCCATGGGCAGCTTCGCCGAATGGCTGCGCCAGCACCCAGACGCGCAGCGTTCCTGCGACCCATGTTACTCGGTCGCGGCGGTGGGCGAACTGGCGGAAAAGTTGACGTTCGCAGCGCCGGAAAACAGTTTTTCTCCTGAAGGTTTCTTCGGCCGCTTTCTCGACGTCGATGGCATGGTACTCAACCTCAATTTCGATGCCGGCTCTACTTTCCTGCATTACCTGGAACGGCAATTTGGCGTGAGTTACCGGTTCGACAAGACCTTTGCGGGATACATACGCGAGCATGGAAAAACTCGCCGGGCGACCAACACCATCCATGTACGCTACTTGAGCAGCGATGCCACCGTCCCGGTGTTCGAGCCATTTCATGCCCTGGCACAGGCGGCCGGACTGTTCGTCGGCGCGCCGCTCGGCCGCGGCCGGATCGGCGCCATCCGGGCTGCGGACTGCCAGCGTCTGCTCAAGGAAACCCTACCCGTGCGGCCCTGGCTGCTCACCCGCGCCGAAGCCCTCGACGTGATTCCCGACCTGATTTTGGAACCCACTTACCAATCTTTATGAACCCATACAACTACCAGGCCGGCAACCAGTGGACCGGCCATTTCGCGGCACAGGCCCTGGCCTATCCGGCGGAATATGTGATCCGCATCTTCCGCGGCAACTATCCCCATCTGGCCATGCCCCGTCCCCAGCCTGGTCAGTCGGTGCTGGATGTCGGCTGTGGCGATGGCCGACATCTGCCGTTCTTCGCCAGCCTGGGTCTGGAAACGCACGGCGTCGAGATCGCCGCACCCATCGTCGAACAGTTGCGTAACAGGCTCGCCCCCTTGGGTATCGCGGAGGATCACCTGCACGTTGGAAGTTGTGCCGCGCTGCCGTTCGCCGATGCCAGCTTCGACTTCGTGGTGGCCTGGAATTCGGCCTATTACATGTCGCTCGACGGCGCCGACTTCGCTGTCCACGCGCGCGAACTTGTCCGCGTACTGCGCGCGGGAGGGTGGCTGGTGCTGTCGGTCCCGAAGCCCAGCGCCTTTATTTTCGATGGCAGCGAGCCTGCCGAACGGCCTGGCTGCCGGATCATCCGGAAGGACCCGTTCGGGGTGCGCAACGGCGAACTCATGCGAGTTTTCCAGGATGGCGGCGAACTGGCGGGCGCGTTTCGAGACGATTGCGATACTTTCTGCCATGGCGACATCCACGACGACTGCTTCGGTTTCGCCTACCACTGGTTCCTTTTGGTGGCCCGCAAAAAGGACGCGGTGGCATGACACCGGGCGAGGCCATGTACGCCCTGGCGCAACGCCTCTGGCCGCTCAACCGCAGCCTCAGCGGCGAGGGCGTGCGGCAGACGCTGGGCGTCCTGAGCGAATACCTGCCTGGGCTGCAAGTCCACGAGATTCCATCCGGTACGACCTGTTTCGACTGGATCGCACCGCAGGAATGGCGGGTGCGCGAGGCCTGGGTGAAGAATGCCGCGGGTGAAAAGGTGATCGATTTCGCCGTCAACAACCTGCATCTGATGGGCTACTCGGTACCGGTGGACGCGGAAATGCCGCTGGACGCGCTACAAGCCCATCTCTATTCCCTGCCGGCTCAGCCCACCGCGATTCCCTACGTCACCTCGTATTACGCAGAGCGCTGGGGTTTCTGCCTGAGCCAACAAGCGCGCGAACGATGGGCCCCAGGCAACTACCGAGTCCATATCGACAGCGAACTGTTCGCGGGCAGCCTCAGCTATGGCGAGTTGCTCATCCCGGGCGACACAGACCGGGAAATCCTGCTCTCCACCTATGTCTGCCATCCGTCCATGGCCAACAACGAGTTGTCCGGCCCCTGCGTCACCACCTGGCTGGCGCGCTGGTTGCAGAAGCGGCCCACGCGCCGCTACGGCTACCGCATCCTGTTTCTGCCCGAGACCATCGGTTCCATCTGCTACCTCTCGCGCCACCTCGAAGCGCTCAAGGCGCGCGTGACGGCGGGTTTCGTGGTGACTTGCGTGGGCGACGAACGCGCCTATTCGTACTTGCCCTCGCGCGCCGGCGACAGCCTGGCAGACCGGGTGGCGCTGCATGTGCTGCGCCACACCGATCCCGATTTCAAGCGATACACGTTTCTCGATCGCGGCAGCGATGAACGCCAGTATTGCAGTCCCGGCGTCGACTTGCCGGTGTGCAGCCTGATGCGTTCAAAATATGGCAGTTATCCCGAATATCACACCTCGCTGGACGACCTGACCCTGGTCACGGCGGCAGGACTGGAGGGCGGGTACACCGCCCTGCGGCGCGCCCTGGAATGCCTGGAACAGGACTGCATCCCGCGTGCCACCACGCTTTGCGAGCCGCAACTGGGCAGGCGCGGCCTCTACCCCACCCTGAGCATGCGGGGGTCGGGGCTGGATGTGCGCGACACGATGAATCTGCTCGCCTATTCCGATGGTCGCCTCAGCCTCCTGGAAATCGCCACTCTCCTCGATGTCCCGATGTGGACCCTCCATCCCTTGGCCTGCCGTCTGGCCGAACAAGGGCTGCTGGACCTGCGCCCTACCGCCCAGTCATCCTTGATTCCTCAGTTGACCGCTCATTTTCCCCCGTGAGGCCCCATGAAAATTGAGGTTTGCGCCTTCGATCACGCTCACTCTTTGGGTGACCCCGCTACGCACCCGATTGCACGCCTGGCGAGCCGCATACGACTCCGCTGCTCCTCCTTGCAGGGGGCGACCATGCGCGTCGTCGTGCCTTGCCAGGCAACTTGTCAGACGCACACTCGGGCGTGTTCAACTGAGGATTCAAGGATCATGGAACAAACAAGATGGACAAAGATCTGATCGCATGGAAAAGCAATGCCTGGAAGGAACCCGTCGCGGGTCCGATCTACCAGGGGCGCGTGACCGATCAGCGCGGCACCAACCAGCTCAAGAACCGGATCGAGCTCGATCTGTGTCAGGCCCATGTGATCGGACCCGAGGTGCTCGATGTCGGCATCGGCAGCGGCCGGGCTTCCCTGCCTCTAGCTCGAGCGGGCATGCGGGTGACCGGGGTGGATAGTTCAGTGGCCATGCTCGATCAGGCCCGCCAGCAGGCGGGGGAGACGCCGATCGAATTGCTGGAGGGGGATCTGGCCGATCTGGACTTTCCCGATGCCCGTTTCGACAGCGTGATGTCGATCAACGTCCTGGTGCACTTCCCGCATTGGCGCGAAGTCCTGGCGGAATGGACACGGGTGGTGCGCGAAGGCGGGCGCATCGTCTTCGACGTCCATTCCCAGGACCACCACGACGCCGCCCGTGCGGCGAAACAGCTACCGCCCGAGGTAGAAACGGGCAATTTTTCAGATTTCGAATCGCGCGTGCGGGTAAGCGATCTGGTCGAAACCGCCGACGCGCTGGGACTGACGCTCGTCGCCGTGACGCCTTACAACGGCGGCAACGCCAATGCCTGGTTGAGTGGCAGCAAGGCCGATAGCCCTCAATTCAATCGGCTGTTGTCCTGGATGCCCGGCGACAAACGCCTGTCTGAATTCGCGTTATTTCTGGAACAACAATTTCTGGCGCGCCTGACCAGTCGGGCCACCGGACGCTTCATGGTGGTGCTGGACAAGCGCGCCGACCCCGCTGCGAACCAGGCCTGGCTGGAACGCGACCTGGCGCTGAACCTTCTGCTCGAAGACCGCCTCGACCTGACAGGCCTGGAGGCACTCGTTCCGGCCTTCGATGCCCACTGGCGCGACCTCCTGAATGCGCACCTGACCTGGCCGCGCAACCGGATCCTGCTCTACCGCCTGCTGTCCGCCTGGGAGGCTTTTCCCGGGCATTTGCGACTGGACAGCTTCCTCGACCCAGACCTGGTGATCCGCATGGAAGCCTGGCGTGCCCAGGATGAGATCGACCAGGTCACGACCCAGACCTTGCGCGACATGGCCGCCCTGCCGGCGCTGTCTGCCCTGCTCTGCCACAAGGGCGTGCCCTTGCTGGGCAGCCTTGAATACGACCTGACCCGCGGTATGTTGGTGCAGTATTTCCAGGTTCTACGCTGAGACGATCATGACTGCCCTGCTCTCCTTCCTGTGGTCGCGCAACAACGCCCTGTTGCAGCGTTACCTGGCCGACCGGCCCCGCGTCGTGTTGACCTATGCAGCCTCCTGCAACGAGGAGTTGCATCAGATCGTCCAGGTGCGCGGAGGCACCCTGGTGGCACTGGAAACCCTGGTCGGCAACGAACGCCAGGCACAACTGCGGCAACGCGCCGCGGAGATGGCGGTCGATTTCGAGCGCCAGTGCAGCCAGACGGAATGGCGTGAGTTCCTAGACAGCCACGGCCTCGATGGGGAGCGCTTCGATCCTCTGGTGCGGGAGACGCTGCCCGACCAGCTGTTTACCGCGCTCTATCTGGTGGAAACCCTGGATGCGGCCGCCGAAAGATACCAGATCGAACTGGCGTTGCTGAACGAAGACCTGATGCTGGCGGGGCGCACCATCGCCGCATGGACGCGCGCCCGCGGCGTGCCCAGTCTGCATCTGGTGCATGGACTGGCCTTGAGCACGCCCTATACCGTGCATTCCGCGCTACATTGCGATGTGATGGCGGTGTTCGGCGAACGCGACGCGGAAGCTTATCGCCGCGCCGGCGTCGAGGCCGGGCGCATGCGCATCCTGGGCAACCCGGCCTGGGATGGCTATGCCGGGCTCAGGCTGGAAAAGGCGCGCGTGCGCGCGCTGATGTTCGACAAATACCACCTGAACCCGGACGCGCCGCTGCTCCTGTTCGGCACGACCTGGGCCGCCTCGCTCACGGCGGCCTCCGATTCCGACATTCGCGACCGCAGCCTGACTGCGTTCCTGACGGCTTGCCGAACCTTCCTCGACGCCGGCCAGGCCGCCAATATCGTGGTCAAGGATCGCCCGTCCAACGCCGAACAGGGCGCTGCGCACGTCGAGCAGATGGCCCAAGCGCAGGGCTACGCTCCCGGCCAGGTCGGCTACGCCATGGAAAACACCGATCTGCTGATTCTGGCCGCGGATGTGCTGGTCTCGGTGGATTCCAATCTTTCCGTTGAAGCCATGCTGGCGGGGACGCCGGCGATCAACCTGATGAACGAGTATGGCCTGCGTCTGGGCCCCTCGTTCGAGTCGGAATCCGGCGTGCTCGAAGCCACACCGGAGGAGCTCGCCCTGATGCTCGATCTGGTCGTGAACGAGGCCGACTTGCGCCTGAGCCTGGTCGAGCTGATGCGGCTCAACGCGCCGCGCTACAACGCGGGCGTGGACGGGAAAGCCGGGGAACGGGTAGTCGCGCTCATGCGCACCCTGGCACGCCATTTCGACAACACGGTACTGCGCCCGTCCGGCGGTTTTCTCTGGGAGCGTCTGTCCCGCCAGGAAGACGCGGAGCTGATGGGCGCCTACCACGACCACCCGCGCAAGGAATTGCTCTCCCTGATGGAGCGCCCGCCGCGGCGTGCCCTGGATGTGGGCTGCGCCACCGGCGCCACCGGCGAATTGATCAAGGCGGCCTGGCCAGAGGCCCACGTCACCGGCATCGAACTCAATCGCGCGGCGGCCGCGCGTGCCGAGGGGCGCATCGACCAGGTGATCTGCGAGAAGTTGGAGGACATCGACTTCCCCGCACAGGGGATCGCGCCCGGCTCCATCGACACCGTGATCCTGGCCGACGTACTGGAACATCTCTACGACCCCTGGGATGCGCTGGTTCGCCTGCGTCCCTTGCTCACCGAAGACGCGCAGGTGCTGGTCAGCCTGCCCAATGTGCGCAACCTCTGGCTGCTCAACGAGCTCGCCAGCGGGCGCTTTCCCTACGCCGCGGAAGGCTTGCTGGACATCACCCACATCCGCTGGTTCACCCGCGACGAGATGCTGCGGATGCTCCGGGAGACGGGCTATGAGGTCGTGCGCAGCGGCCGCACCTTGTCTGCCGGCATGGAGAACCTGACGCGACCGCCGGGCACGACCACGGTGGAAACCGAGAAGATCGCGCTCAAGAACGTGAGCGACGAAGAGTTCGAGGACCTCAAGGCGTTGCAGATCCTGTTCCTGGCGCGGCCCGCACGCGCCGAGGCGACAGCCACGGAGGACGCGGGCCTGGGTCGGAACTTCTACCAACTCTGGCAACTGGGCCATTCCTATCAGACGCGCGATGTGCTCTGGATTTCGGAGCGCATGGAGGCTTTCGTGGCCAGGCCGCGCTTTCATCTTGCCATCCTCGTGCCGGAAGGCGGCGAGGGCCGCCTGGTCAACAACATCCGCGCACTCGGCCACCAGTTTTACCGGGAATGGCGCTTGACCATCGTTGCCGGCGAACCCGCGCACCCGGCCATTGCCGACGCGGAGGCCATCACCTGGATACAGGCCGTACCCGAAGCGAGACTGCGGATTGCCCGCGGGGTACTCCTGGAGGTCGAGGCCGACTGGGTGGGACTTTGGGAAGCGGGCGACAAACTGGCGCCGCATGCCTTATACGCCTTTGCCGACAAGGCAGAGCGGCATCCGGAATTGCGGCTGATCTATAGCGATGAGGACAGTGTGGATGCGGATGACGTGCATTCCTCGCCCTTCTTCAAGACCGATTTCAACCTGGAAATGCTGCGCGCCGCGCCCTACGTGGTCGGCGGGTTGTTGCTGCTGCGGCGCGAACTCTTTGTCGAACTGGGCGGCTTCGACCTGGAACTGGAAGGCGTGGAAGCCTTCGACCTGACCTTGCGCGCCTGGGAAAAAGCGGGCCATGCGGGCATCGGCCACATCGCCGACGTGCTCTATCACCGCCATGCCGAAGGCGGCCACAACCGCGGCAGCGGCGAGGCGGTCGCGGCCGTTCACCGGGAGTCGCTGCAACGGCATCTGGCGCGCGCGGGCGTTCGTGCCCGCCTGGAAGAGGGCTTGCTGCCCGGCACCTTCCACGTGTGCTACCTGGTGAGTGGCGATCCGCTGGTCTCCATCCTGATTCCGACGAAAAACCAGTTGGAACTCCTCAAGCGCTGCCTGACTTCCTTGATCGACACCACCGGTTGGTCCAACTGCGAAATTCTGGTGCTCGACAACGGCAGCGATGCTGCGGACGCGGTGGCGTACCTGGAAGAGCTACGCGCGCTGAACTCGCCAGGCCTGCGCGTCCTGGACTGCCCCGGCCCCTTCAACTTCTCCGCCATGAACAACCGCGGCGCGCAGGAGGCGCGGGGCGAGTATCTGGTGCTGCTCAACAACGACACCGCCGTGCTGCACGAAGACTGGCTCACGGAGATGTTGGGGCTGGCGCAGCAGGTGGATGTCGGCGCGGTCGGTGCCAAGTTGTTGTTCCCGGACGGGCGTGTCCAGCACGCCGGGGTGATCCTCGGCATGAACAACAGCCCGGCCGATCACCCCTTCATCAATGCGGCGGGGGCCGACCCCGGTTATTTCGGTCGCGCCAGTCTCACCCAGGAGTATTCTGCCGTCACCGCAGCATGCATGCTGGTGAAACGCGCCCTCTATCTGGAATTGGGCGGCCTGGACGAGCGGCGTTTCCAGGTTTCCTTCAACGACGTGGATTTTTGCCAACGCTTGCGCCACAAGGGCTACCGCAACGTATTCACCCCACATGCGCGGCTGTTGCACGAGGGTTCCGTGAGCCAGCAAGGTCGGATCGAAGCGCGCGCCCAGGAAGCCAAGGCGGCGCGCTTCGTGGCGGAGCAGGATCACTTCTACGATGCCTGGCGCCAGGAGGTCGCGTTCGACCCGGCCTACAACCGCAATCTGTCGACCCACGGACGCGACTTTCTCATCGAAATCGCGCCCGCCCTGGCCTGGGATCCGGAATGGCGGCCGCGTCCACGCATGCTCGCTCACCCCGCCGACCGTTTCGGCTGCGGCGAATATCGTGTCATTTCCCCCATGCGCGCGCTCAACGACGCCGGGCGCATCATGGGCTGGGAAACCGGCAATTACCTGTCCACACCGGAACTGTTCCGCCTGGAGCCCGACGTCATCCTGCTGCAACGCCAGGTCGACGCCAAACAACTCGGCTTCATCGAACGCTATATCCGCCACAGCAAGGCGTTCCGCGTCTACGAGATCGACGACCTGATCACCAACATCCCCATCAAGAGCATCCGCAAGCAGCATTTCGTCGAGCAGAAGGACCTGCACAAGCGTTTTCGCAAAGGCATCGCCCTGTGCGACCGTTTCATCGTTTCCACCGACTACCTTGCCGAGCAATACCGGGGCTATAGCGACGACATCGTGGTGGTGCCCAACTACATCGAGCGTCTGCGCTGGGGCGCGTTGCTACCGACGCGGCGGCATGGCCCCAAACCTCGCGTGGGCTGGGCCGGGAGCGTCACCCATGACGGTGACCTGGCGATCATCTTCGATGTGGTAAAGGCGCTGGCACGAGAGGTGGACTGGGTCTTCTTCGGCATGTGCCCGGACGAAATCCGGCCCTACGTGGCCGAATGTTACGAAGGCGTCGATCTGGCCGATTACCCCGCCAAGCTGGCCGGACTCGACCTCGACCTGGCGCTCGCCCCGCTCGAAGACGTGCCCTTCAATCACGGCAAGAGCCACTTGCGCCTGCTGGAATACGGCGTACTCGGCTACCCGGTGATCTGCACCGACCTCACGCCCTATCGCGGCGCGTATCCCGTCACCCGCGTCGCCAACCGCTTCAGGGACTGGGTGGAAGCCATCCGCAGCCAGGTGGCGGATCGCGACGAACTCGTGCGTCGCGGCGACGCGCTGCGCGACTACATCAACGCCCACTGGATACTCGAAGACAATCTGGATGTCTGGGCACGCGCGTGGCTGCCATGACCACAAAGATGCGCCCCTTCGATCCCACGCCCGACCTGCTTCCGGACGCGCAGGCGATCGACGGCTTCATGGGCCAGGGCATGGCGCAATTTTCTGCCCTGACCGCTCACTTCGGCCTGGGCCAGGACGACGAAGGCGCCTTGCAACTGGGTATCGCCCTGCAAGCCTATGCAAAGAACGATTTTGAACTTTCGGCGAACAGCCTCCACGCCTTCGCCGCCGTGGAATCCCGGTTGGCTGCGCTCGGCCAGGTTTTCGAGGTGCTCTACAAGGTGGTCAATCGCGGCTCAGGGGAGGCTGCCGAGCATTGGCTGAAGTTCGCGGTCGATCTCTACACGGCGCATCCGCGGGTGCCCGAGGCGCAACGCCTGGCCCTGGAATTCTTCACCTATTACGGACTCTGGGATCATGCGCTCAGCATCCATGCGCGCCTGCCGCAAGCCGCCTTTGTACCCTGGCATCAGCACATCATGCTCAGTCATGCCCGCGCCCAGGGGTTCCAACCGGGCAAGCGTTTCAGCTTCGTCCTGCTCACCTGGAATCGGGCGGAGTTGCTCGACCGCTGCCTGACGGAAATCCGCGCCAAGGCCGGCAGCAACGACTACGAGATCATCGTCGGGGTCAACGCCTCCAGCGACCACACCGCGCGGGTGCTGGAAAAGCACGGCATCGCCCAGGTCCACTGGAACAGCCGCAACGATTCCATCGACTATTACCGCAAAGTATTCGAAGTGGCCCAGGGTGCGACCATCATCGAAATCGACGACAACGTGGTCGAACTTCCGGAATCCTTCGACTTGCTGCTGGAACAACACCTTCAGATCTTTCCCGAATACGGATTTCTCGCGTTCCGGCCCACGCGCCTGGACAGCGCCACGGGCGTGCGCACGATCATGGAGAGCGCGGATGCGCCCAGTTACCAGCGGATCGAACGCGCGGGACGGGTCATCCACGCCGGCCCGGCCTGGGGTTGTTGTGCGGCGATCGCCAAGCGCGACTGGCTAGCCATCGGCGGTTTCTACGGCGTGAAGATGTCCAAGGTCGTCGGCGAAGAGCCGCAGATCATCCGCAAGCTCAGGATGCGTGGCCGGGATGGCGCGCAGATTCACGGCCCCACCCTGCTCAAGGTCTACTGAGCGCTCCCGGCCGCAGTGTCCGGCACTGCGCGCCACGGCGCGGGTTTGCGCACCGACGCCCAGACCGGACTTTGCAAGGTCAACGCCAGCTGCCGGGCCAGTTCCAGCATCCCCGTATAGCCCTCGTAGCCGAACTCGCGTTCCTGGTTGATGTCGAGGAAGGGGATGCGCGCCTTGATCGCAACATACATATTGCGCCCACCGGCGATGAGGATATCGGCCTGGTATTCCCGGAAAACGCCGAGCAGAGCCTTGGGACTGCCGTCGGAGATCATCCGGGTTTTCTCGCCCATCAGTTCGCGAATGCGCGCCTTGTCTTCCTCGGTGGATTTGCTGGTGCCGGTGGCGACCACCTCCATGCCCAGATCCTGCAAGGCGGAGACGATGGACCACGATTTCACGCCGCCCGTATTGAGCAGGACGCGCTTGCCCCTGAGGCGTTTGCGCCAGGGCTCCAGGGCGGCATGAATCCTGGCCTCCTCGCGGGCGATCAGCGTCTCCGTGCGCTGCGTGAGCGATGCATCGCCAATGCCGCGGGCGAAATCGCGTAGCGCCCGGGAAGTGTCAGTTGCGCCGTAGAAACTGCCTTCGAAATAGGGCACCTGATACTGAGTTTGCAGCTTGCGCGCCACATTCAACAAGGCCTTGGCACAGACCACCATGCTGACTTCGGCGCGGTGCATGGTCTGTACCTCGCGGAAGCGGGCATCCCCCGAGAGCGAGCCTATGACGCGCAGACCCAGTTCGTCGAATAGCGGCAATACATGCCAGAACTCGCCGGCGATATTGTATTCGCCGATCAGGTTGACGTCGTGCACCTCGATTCCCGCGCGTTGCGCCGACGCCGGCACCGGGTCGGGTTCGCGCGTGCCGATGACGTGTTTGAACATGGCTTCCCCGGCGATGCGGTTGCCCAGATTCTTGGTGCCGTAGAAGCCGGCGCAGTCCACCGCCACCACCGGCGTGCCCCAGCGCTGGGACGCCGCCTGGCACACGGATTCGATGTCGTCGCCGGTCAACGCCGGCACGCAGGTGTTGTAGACGAACACGGCGGCGGGCGCGTGGCTGTCTATGGCCTGGCCGATGGCGTGGAACAGGCGTTTCTCGCCGCGCCCCATGATGATGTCCTGTTCGGTCAGGTCGGTGGTCATACCGATCTTGTAGAGCGCCGGGCCCGAGGAGCGGGTGCCGCGGTTATCCCAGGAGGAACCGGCGCAGGCGATGGGGCCATGGACGATATGGGCGACGTCGGCGATGGGCAACAACGCGATCTGGGCGCCATCGAAGGCACAGCCGCCCGCCGTGGCTCCGGGCTTGGGCCGGGCGCAGCCGGATTTCGACTTGGCGTTATGCTCACAGGCCGGCTCGTTGAGCAGTTCGGCGATTTTCGTGGGCTTCATGGCGCGGGTTCCAGAGTGACGGTATGGACAGCTTCGCAAGCGTCGTGCCAGCCGTAACGGCCTGTTTTATATCGTGCGGCGCAACGTTTTGTCGTAATACCTACAGCGAATACGGCACTCTCAGCCAGCCTGTCAGCAATGCGGTTTCAGCGTCACCCAGATAACCAAAGCCGGACTCGATGTCGTGCATCAGCGCCGGCGCCAGGACACGCGGGGTGAGGCCGCCGGCCACGAGGTGGAAGTACCAGGCGCCGGCAAACCCCGCCGCGCGATCGAAGGACTGCAACTGCCTGGCGGCGTCCAGGCCGCGCAAAGCGCTGTTCCAGTGGAAGGGTTTAAGTTCGCGCGCGTGCAGGGAGATCGGCGTGGCCGAAACCACGGCGTTGTTGTAGCGGTCATGATGATCACGAAGCGCGACGATCCAGTGCTCGGAAAAATGCGTGTCCGGATGGCTAGCCGCCCATTCCTGCATGAAACGCACCAGGCCAGGCGCGCTCCCCACGGGCTCTTGCAGACGGGCGATCACCCGGCGCATATCGATGAGGCGGCGGAAGCGGTAGTACGGGGCGCCGACCGCTTGCGCGGGCACGCTGGCGGGCTGGAGCGGATCGATCAACTCCTGCACATCGTTGGGCGGCGAAGCTTCGTCCCAGAGGCGGCGATCGAGCACCTCCTGTAGCTCCTCCACTTCCAGTTGCAGGAATTCCCAGGGAGCCGGCCCGCAAGGGCTAACGAAGTAGTGGGTGCGCCCATTGTGGCGCGTGGCGAGGAGCTCATGGCCATGATGGCGTTCCAGGAATTCACCCAGATCCTCGCCGCATTGGGTCAATTGCAGCCTCACCCAGTCGTCCAGTTTCTCGGTCACACGCAGACCCGCGGCGCCGATGAGGCCGCCGCTGCGATACCAGCCGCCGCGTGTCAAGGCGAAGCGGCAGGGGCCGATCAGGGGCAGAGCCGCAGCCAGCAGCCCGGCATGGTGCGGGCGCGGCGTACAGGCATCGATCTCGGCGCTCAACCGTTGCAGGGTGGCTTCGTCGGGGGCGGGGTGATTCATGGCGATTCATCCTGTAGTAGAAATGCATCCAGACGGGCGCGCACCAGCGTCCGCACATCCGGTTCGGGGTCATCCACCAGCGCCGCGATGGCTTCCAGCGGCGCGTGGCGGGCGGCTTCCAGACGCACCAGCCAATCCGGATCGGCCAGCAGCATGGCGGCAACTTCGGGCAAGGCGCGCGCGGCGACGATGCGACGGACTTCGGCTTCGGCATCGACCGCCATGCGTTTCAGCGCGAAGGCCGGCAGTCTGCGCGCCACCGCCTTGCGTACTTCGCGGTCGGGGTCTTCGATCATGCGCGGCAAACGGCCGTGCGGCAGGCTCTCGGCAACATACTGGCGCACCAGATAGTCTGGGTCGCGCATCATGCCGACGAGTTGCTCGGCCGGCAGACGCGCAGCGACGGTGATGCGCACCTCGCGATCCGGGTCATGGCACAGAGCGACGAGTTCCGCGACCGGTAAACGTATCGCCACCGCGCGCCGCACCACTTCATCGGGGTCGTGCGCCAGCGCGGAAACGCGTTCCAGCGGCGCATAGCGAACCGCGATCGCGCGTCGTTCCCAGAAGGCATCGTTCAGGCATCCTTCCGCGTACTCGGGATTGCGGCGCAGAAAGCGGTCGATCTGACGCCCGCTGTGGGCCACCAGGCAGACATCCCCCGGCACGCAGCGCCCGGCGGTCAGCAGCGTTTCCTGGTGCGCGCAGGCGCGGCAATCCGCTCTCGGCGGCGCGCGCTCGGCGGCAACCAGATGCAGGCTGCGGCGGCGGTCAGGCATGGTTGTGGCCGGGTTGGAAGGTGAGGTTGTGCATAGATCCGGTTCCGTGCGGCCGGGGAGAGGGCCGGCGCGATCCTGACTTGATAGAGCAACCGCCATGCCAACCGAATTTTGTTATAAGACGTTGATTCAATATGGATAGTGCAAGACGAAACGGGGAAGCCGACAACATCGCAGCGACGATTGTTGCAAACGCGACAAGCGAATCAAGCGATCACCACGACCGGCTTGCTGCTGCCGTCGACTCTTGTGAGGCAATGAAGTAGCACAGGCTTCCAGCCTGCTTCTTTGATCTTTTCGGTGTTGCTGCGCGATGCGGGGTTTTGAGCACGGGATCGGCTTCGGTGCCTGCCGGGTTCGATCCGCTTGCCTGAGGCCGGCTTGTAGTGGAGTATCGCGCAATGAAGATAGTCCTCCCCAAGCCCAGCCTCGACTGGCTGGTTCCCATAGGCGCCGTGTTGATCGGCGTCGTCCTCTATCTGGGCAACCCCGTCGTGCTCCAGACCCTGCGCAACACGACGTTTGACCAGTATCAACGCTGGGATTCCAGGCCCTACAAAAAATCCCCGGTACGCATCATCGACATCGACGACGCCAGCCTGGCGAAGATGGGCCAGTGGCCGTGGCCTCGCACCCGGATCGCCGACCTGGTCCGACGCCTGCAATCCGCCGGGGCATCGGCCATCGCCTTCGATGTCATCTTTGCCGAACCGGACCGGACGTCGCCCTCCGCCATGGAGAAAACCTGGAACGCCAACCCCCGGCTGCGCGAGTTGCTGGCCACCCTGCCCGACCACGACGCCGTCCTGGCGGGCGCAATCGCCAAGGGACGAGTGGTGCTGGCGCACTCCCTGGAAAATGACCCGCGCCCCGCGGAACACTTCGCCTACCCCTACTCGGTGGCGACGAAGGGCCCCTCCCCTTTGCCCTATCTGCACCGCTACCGCAACACGGTTCCCGCACTTTCCGCCTTGCAGGACGCCGCAGCCGGAAACGGGGCGGTCAATTTCAGCCCGGACTCGGATGGCATATTGCGCAAAGTGCCACTCCTGCTGGGCATGGGGGATGAAGTCGTCCCTTCCCTGGTTGCCGAAGCCCTGCGCGTGGGCCTGGGCGCGGACATGTATGGCGTGTCATCCTCCCGCGAAGAGGGCGCCGGGATGGAATCCTTGCGTATCGGCCCCCTCACGATCCCCACCACGCGCGAGGGCGAGGTCTGGGTGCGCTTCACACGGGGGGGCGAGGCGCGCACCATTCCCGCCTGGAAGGTATTGGCGGGCACGGTTCCGGATGCGACGCTGCGCGATCACATCGTGCTGATAGGCACTTCCGCGGAAGGCTTGCTGGATCTGCGCTTCAGCCCTTTGGGCGGGATCATTCCCGGGGTGGAGGCGCACGCCATGGCCCTGGAGCAGATCCTAGCGGGGGACGAACTGACTCGCCCCAATTGGGCGCCCGGCCTGGAGTTGTCCATCCTCGTGACCGGTGGATTATTGGTCGGTTTCGTCGCGCTTTCGTCCGGTGCGATGCTGTCGGCGGCGATCGCCCTGCTCATCGCGCTCGCTTCGAGCGCGGGGGGCTGGTTTGCCTTCTCCCGCCAGGGGCTCCTGATCGATCCCGTGACTCCGGGTATCGTCGTGCTGCTGTCATTCACGCTATCGAGCCTGCTGCATCACATCTCCAGCGAACGCCGCCAGCGCTGGATCAGGCAGGCCTTTGCCCGCTATGTCTCGCCCAACCTGGTCGCCCACTTGCTGAGCAACCCTGGACAGCTCGAACTCGGCGGCAACCGCCGCGAATGCACGTTCATCTTCACCGATCTTGCCGGCTTCACCAATCTTATGGAAAAGCTGGAGCCGGCCAAGGCGGTGTCGCTGCTCAACGAATATCTGGACAAGATGATCCACATCGCCTTCCAGCACGAGGGCACGCTGGACCGCATCGTCGGCGACGCGGTCGCCATCATGTTCTCGGCGCCGGTGGAGCAGGCAGACCAACGCGAACGGGCGCTGCGCTGCGCCGAGGAGATGCACCATTTTTCCAGCCGCTTCGCGGCGGAGGCCCAGGCGCGGGGCGTCCCCTTCGGCGTCACCCGCATCGGCGTCCATAGCGGCGAAGTCACGGTCGGCAACTTTGGCGGCAGCACCATCTTCGACTATCGCGCATTGGGCGATCCGGTGAATACGGCCTCGCGCCTGGAAAGCGTCAACAAACAACTCGGCACCCTGGTTTGCGTGTCCGAAGCCACATTGTCGGGCTTTCCCTCACTCCCGGCGCGACCCGTTGGAAAACTCGTGTTGAAGGGAAAGACCATTCCCTTGATGGTGTACCAACCGCTGTTCTCCGCGGATAGTGCGAGCATTGCGCCGACGCCGGAATATACGGCTGCTTACGAACATATGGCACGAGGCGGTGAGGGTGTCCGAGAAATATTCGAGAAACTTGCGCAAGCCTGGCCGCAAGATCCCCTGGTGAAGCTCCACCTCAAACGGCTGCTGGCGGGGCAGTCTGGGGAAATCATCGTCTTTACCGAAAAATAGCCCCGAGTGCAGGACGACGCCCGCCCTTGAAACCACTATTACGACAGAACCCGCAGACGCTCAGCATGAAATGGCACAGAGAGCACTTCAAGAAAGGCGATCCGATCTTCCACAGGGGGGACGAGGGGAGTGACGCTTATTTGATCGAGCAGGGCGAGGTGCGGATCGAGGCCGGGCAAGACCCGTCTACGCGAAGAAACATCACACTGCGCACCGGTGAGATATTCGGAGAGATCGCGCTGGTCGACCGGATGCCGCGCACCGCCTCGGCAATGGCGGCGGAAGACACCACGTTGATCGCCATCAGCAGCGAATATTTCCTGACGCAATTCAATCAGGCGGCGCCGCTGGTTTCCCATTTGATCACCATGGTCGTCAGCCGCTTTCGCGAGTTGTCCAAATCATCTTTACCGGGTCGGGTACAGAATAGCGAACTTCGGGACTATGTATTCAACCATGTGCAGATGTCCCAGAACATCAGCGATGCCATCGAATCGGACGAATTCCATTGTTATTACCAGCCGATCATGCACCTGGCGGATCAGTGCCTGGCCGGATTTGAGGCACTGATCCGCTGGCAGCGCCCGAGCATAGGCATGGTCTACCCCGGTGATTTCATCGATATTGCCGAAAGTACCGGCTTGATTGTGCCCATGGGACGCTGGATGATCGACCAGGCGATCCGTGGTCTCGCGCAACTACAGGCCAGGATGGACGCGGTGCACCCGAATCGCCCCCCACTGTTCATGAGCATCAATTTATCGGTTTGCCAGTTGCGTGAGCCGGACGAGGTCGACATCATTATCCGGATGATCCGGAATAGCGGCGTCGCCATGGACCGCATCAAACTGGAAATCACGGAATCCGTAATGCTGGGCGATGTGCACGAAGCCATACTCGCCATGGAGAAGATAAAATCCGCGGGGATTCAAGTGGCCATCGATGATTTCGGCACGGGGTATTCGTCGCTGAGTTATCTTGCGACCATGCCCATCGACAATCTCAAGGTCGACCAATCCTTTGTATTCGCCATGCGCGAACACGAGAGCAGCTATCGCATCGTCCGGGCCATCACCGGCATGGCGCACGACATGGGTATGGAGTGTATTGCGGAAGGCATCGAGGACATCCGCGACGCCGATCTGCTGCGGCAATTGGGATGCAAATACGGCCAGGGTTATCATTTCGCCAAGCCCATCAGCCTGGATCAGGCACTCGACTACATCGAGCGGCGCGGCTGCCCGGATTGACCCGCTCAGAAGCTCGCCTGGAGCGAAAAATGCGCGCGCCAGTTGCCAGGGTGTTCGCCACTGGCGGCAGGCCCGGCATCGAGCACCCGAGCCACATCGAGCTTGATGCTCGCGTTCTTGCTCAGCCCATAGCGCAACCCCGCCCCCAGACTCGCCAATTCGGCTTGGCCAAAGGAATAGGGAATGCCCTGGGCGGCTTCGTTGTACACGCCACCGAAATCGTAGAAAACCACTCCCCTGAGGCTGCCCGGAATGCCAGCGAATTTCGACAACTCCGGCCCGTAGGCTTCCAGATTGACGAAATACCCTTTGTCACCCGCGATGACGCGCTCGTCGAAACCGCGTACCGCGGTCGAACCGGCGATGCCTAGTTGCTCCGGGCTCGGCAGGGGTGTGGTGCTGTACTGCCCGGTAAAGGCGGCGCGCACACTCCAGTCGCCCGGCAACGCGGCCATCATGTTGAAACTCGCCTTGTAATAGGAAAAGGCGTCCGGGGTGGGCCTGCCGCTAGGAACGGACACGAAGCTATAGCGATCCCAGGCCGTGGTGTTGGCGCTAGTCGTATAGGGATACGCCGCGCCCAGAGGAGCATTTCGCAGGACACCCACGCGGTAATCAAAATATTTCCCGGGACTCTGTCGTTGCCAGGCATACGTGAGCGAAAGCGGCCGGAGAGTATAGGGAATGCAAGTCGAGATCAGGCCCGAGGCACTCGGGTCATAAGACACCGGCTGCCCGTTCACCTCGCAGGTGGAATTCATGTGCTTGTAGTCGAAACCCGCGATCAATTTCGAGGTGTTCTCGCCCCGGCGTGAGAAATAATGGTTCCAGTGCAGGCTGACGACTTCCCCCTTGCCCGCCAGATTGAATCCGGTGGCCTGGACCGTGGGCGTATTGGCGGAAGAATTGCCGTAGAGCAGGTCGATGCTGTCGCCCAGCGAGTAGATCGGCAAGCGATAGGCCAGGCTGTAGATCGCGGTCCGAGTATCCGAGGGGGCATCGGGGGCCGTGGTATACGCCAGACTCGCGACCTGGTCGCGATTGGCCAGGTTGGCCTCCTGGAAAGCCAGGCCAACGCGGTAGTGGCCGGTCGAGGGCGTGCCGGTGTTATCGACGGACAGATTGAACATTTCCGGACGCTCGGCCACGACACTCACCTTGGCGTCGATCTTGCCCTCTTCTTCCGCGACCCCTAGCGTCACATCGAGTTTTTTCACGGGGTTCTCGTTGGCGAGCTGGATGTTGTCCGCGATCCGACGCATGTTGGGCGCCTGCCCCAAGCGAAGCGCAGGCAGGGAAGCGAGGATGTTCGCCTCGCCGAACCAACGGTTGCTGGCCACGGTGATCCTTCCGATCTTGCCTTCGCTGACCTGGAGATGCACGACGCCCTGATTCAGCATTTGCTCCGGCACGTAGACCTGAACGGTGCTGTAGCCCAGGGTGATGTAGGCGTTCTCCAGAGCTTCCAGAGCCCTCTGGATATCGCCAAAGACGCGTCCGCCACCCGCGAACGGCGTCACGATGGCAGTGACCAAGGAAGGTGTGAGCAGGGTATTGCCGCTCACCTCGAATCGCTGGATGTCGAAGCGCTCGTCTTCGGCGTGCGCCGCGCCCGGCAACAACAGCATGAAGAGTACGGCGAGGGGGCGGGTGCGCCTCCAGACTCGAACCCGTCCGGCTGAATACCCGTCGTTCACTGGCCGATTGAGCATGCGCTATCCTTTGCCTGGCCGATGCCCTGGCCATGTGTTTCATTGCGGCTGATCGCCGTTGGCATCGTCACGCGTATGCCCTCCTCCGGCGGCACGAGCCGCGGCGCATGCTGTGCGTCGGCCACATAGCCGAACTGTCCGGTGCCGATCTCCTGCCTGCCGGCCAGGTTCGAGACTTCCACCGCGCCTGAGGCCACATCCACATGCAGGCCATCGCTGGGCGGCCGACCCGTGATGGTGACCACGTCGTCGCAATCTTCGTGGCACAGCAGCGCGCCGAAGTGGGTGCCGCGTATCCCGATCGTCGCCGTCACCGTCTCGAACTTGACCTTGTCATGGTCGCGCTTACCGGCCAGGCCGGTGACCGCGCGCATCCCGCCTTTGAGCAAACCGATCAGAACACGATCTTCCTGCGGCTTATCTGGCGTATAGATGTAAGCAGCCGTCTTGATCTGGGAATTCGGGCGCATGACGACCTCGCCGCTGTCGATGAATTTGATACGCGCGTAGGTCTGCGCCTCGGTCTTGAGCACATCGCCTTCCAGTACTGGCAAATCGCGCCCCATTGGAGCCACCGAATCGCGGCTTAATGGAGCCAGTAAAAGGTGTGGTTTTTCGAGTTCCGGACGGGGTGATTTTCGGTGGTTTTCCTGGGATTTTGCAAACCTCCGAATCGTTGTATTTAAGG
>CAILNT010000087.1 GCA_903835655.1 uncultured Pseudomonadota bacterium
CATGGCATGTCAATAAAAGGGTCTAAATGGTCAAACGTGCCACCACAGATGTTTTGAGAAATAGCGACCTGAACCCGCATGGCTGCGGGGGTCTCAGACAAAAAAACCGGTTTTTGGAAGACGAACTGTCGAACCCCGGTGCGCCAGGCAGTCAGCCTGTCGAAGGCTGGTCGTTCGAGTTGATGAATCTGGACGGTCTGTTCGCCATGAAAAGCGCCTTGCTGCTGAAGCGCGCCCGTAGCCGCGATTATTTCGACCTGATGTGGTTCTGCCAGCACGGCAAGACACTGGACGACATTCTCGCCGCAGCCCGGATGGCGGATGACGCCCCGGACACGCCTGTCGTTGTGGAACACAAACTGCTTAGCCTGCTGCCGCTGGATGCGGAAGACGAGGGGTTGGACCCGGTTGGCTTGACGATCACGCTGGCGGATATCCATGCCTTCTTCGAGTCACTGGTACAGGCCCGAGAAATCGCGGAAGCGCGAAAGCTCCTTGAGCAGAGTCCGCCGTCCAAGCGGGGCGCTTGATCCATTCCGAGAACCAGGGCCGTTTGCTCGCTGGCCGAGCACGAGGCAGTGAGCAATGGTGACTGGATCGTCCATGGCACACTCTCTCGACCCTGAAAACAATGACAGCGTCAGCAGTCATAACAACTTCCTCCGCAAGCTCCGGTCGTGATCCACGGGCATTCGCCCGAAGCTGACGGGGCTGCGCCCGATGCGAAGCGGCAGTGCCGCAAAGGGAAACCGGCGTTCGCCGGGTAGAGCCGCAATGCGGCGAGAGCCCCGCGAGCCCTCACTCTCAGACTAGAAATCGTGCGTAAACAGATCGAGTTGAACATGAACATCTCTCGAACCGAGAACTCAGATGGCGGCTGAGCAGCGGTAACGGCCATTGACCCTGGTTGCGCGAACTTCCGGGTTCCGGCTATCAAGAGACGCTGGGGGAAGCCGAAAACTGAGCTAGCCAGTGGCCGGAGTTCTTCACATTGCCGCCCTTCGGGAGCGACGCCCCAAGGGCAACTGCTCGGCCGGAACGGTCACTGGCCATGACCAGAAAGCCGCCGTTCGCGAGTGACTGCATCTTCGACCGTTGGCTGGCCCTTGACGACCCGGAAGAGACATTCGGTGTTCGGCGTCATGGACGGCAGGTTCCAGAGGTTGAGCCGCCATTGACGTGAGGATCGCCGCTGCCGGCTCTTCGGCTAGAACGGCGGGCGGACGTCCACGCAAATCAAGGGTTTTGAGCGTTTAGCTTTTCATGGTGGCGAATTTCCGTGCTCATCTCACCATAGAAGTTCTCGCCTGGCTGCCCATGCTGCTGAAGTTCTGGCCAAAGCTGCCAGAAATCCTGTGAAGTAACTGAGCCGTCCTTTAGCGCCAAGCTCCGCCATCCGGATCCCATCGACCCGTGGCAGCTTCCGGCAGCGAGAGGCTAGCAAGGACGGGACCGAAGAATCGCCTAAGTTCCAGTTGCAGGTCCGCGAATGGCGGTGGTTGCAGGGTTGGCGGATTCCGGCGCAGGAAGCCGCTCCAAAGGCCGCGCTCCTCGGCGATCTTCGCGAATGTCTCGGTAAGGCCCACCGGCATTTCTCTTGGAAGAGTTGTCTCCCGGCGCCGGAGCGTTCCTGCAACGGCTTCTACCAAGCTGGGCAGGTCGAACGAAAACGTGCGGGTCGTGACCCATATGTCGTGAAAATCTTTGATCCTCCCGTTCGCCGCCCCGAAGCGGATCATCGCCTCGAACTTTTCCGCGACCACGGTTTCTGGCGGGTACATCAGGATGTGCGCCACAGGCAGATCGGGCAGAAGGCTCGGAAAGATCCGGCGCGTCGGCGGTGGATAAACATGGTCGCCGAAGCCGATGTCCACCTGCACGGGGATGACCGCCCTGGACAGTTCCCCTTTCAGGCTTAGCTGAACGCCCTGGTACTTGTCGGCTTCGCGCACCGGCTCGACTTTCAAGGTGGCCGGGTCGAAGACGATGCCGTCGTCGGGGGCCTCTACTTGGCAGATGCGAGTGAAAAGTTCAGTAATGGCGACAGGGTCAGGATCGCCATGGCCGAGCAGGTCCAGGTCGCCGGTGGGTCTGTAGACGTGCTCGGGCCAGGTCACGAACAGCATGGCCCCCTTGAGCACATAGCGTTCAGCGGCTTCTGTTTGACTGAGGCGAAAGAGTAGACGCTCGATGGCATAGCGCGTCAGGACGCGCTGATAGTCGTCGCCATGCCGCTTGGCATGATCGAGCAGCCGTGCCCTGACGGATGCGGCGGGATTCTTGATCGTTTTGTCGTTCATTGCATCGCCTTGATGTAGGGCTCGATCCGTTCGGTGACCCGATTGATGGCCGCGTATTTCATCAGCTCGCTCGCGGTGGTTATTCTTTGACGCAAAGCGTCCCGGAGCGCTTCTATGGCGACATCCTCGCCGACATGACGGCGATGCTTGAAACAATCCGCGACCGTCTTCGCAACACAGTAGATGGGCACGTCGACCCCTTCTACGCGGACGTGTTCGACACCCGCCGTCAGGACTTCGCCCGTTGCCCGCACGATCTCGATGCGTGGACGCTGTACATTTGGCGTCCTCGCCTTGTGAGGAATGGTCATCCACACCGCGTGCGGCAACTGGGTGGTGAGTTCGTGGTGCCGAAGTGCGCTGAGTAGGCTGACAACGCCGTTTGGGACGAGGCGGGCAGCCTCCGCCAGATCATGGGCAATGTCCTCCCCGACACGTTCCGGGTCTTGGTAGAGCCCACGCCCGAGGCGAACCAGATCGCCGCCGTCGGTCAGGCGCTTGAGATAGACCAGGGGAATGCTCGCTGCCTTGAAATCGCGTGCGCGCGCAATGCCCTTGTCTTGGATAAGACGGAGCGCGCGCTCGCGATAAGTCATATGACGTTCGGCCATGATGTTATCTATTGTCGGCAAAATATAGAACATGTCAACAAAACGGAACAGTTGAATAGTTTGTACTGACATCATATATTTCATATGACCATGACTCAATCCAATCCTCCTTCCGAACTGACGCCTAAACATGTTCGGGCCGCACGCGCCCTACTGGCATGGTCCCAACAGGATCTGGCCAAGGCGGCCGGCGTAGCCACCTCGACCGTTGCCGATTTTGAAAGAGGTTCGCGAACACCGGTCGCCAACAACGCCCAAGCCATTCGTGGCGCACTGGAGGGCGCGAGCATCCGGTTCCTGCCCACCGGAGCGGTGATTGGATCAGCCGTTCCCAGCATTGTGTCAAGTGAGCGTCCCGGCATGCCGATCCGATGGGTCACCGCGACCGACCTCTCTAACTGGGCTGACCGAATCGATGGCGCCTTCAGTCTGCCGACCCTTATTTCACACTTGATCCGCGCCACCCATGGTGCGTTGGCCAAGATCCTTCATTTCCCCGCTGACGAGGGCGCGCGTTACCCAGGTTGGGACGGACGCACCTTGGTCGAGATTGGCAGTGACTATGTACCCCAGGGTGTCGCCGGTTGGGAACTTGGCAGCCAGCGAAACGACATTTCTGGAAAGGCGACGGAGGACTACCGAAAGCGGACCGCCGATCCCACGCCGGTCGACCCGGCCAATGCCGCCTTCGTATTCGTCACGACCCGCCATTGGCCCCAGAAGGACGCATGGGCAAAAGCCCGGCAGGACGAAGGCATCTGGCGCGAGGTACGCGCCTACGATGCCACTGACCTTGTCCACTGGATTGAACAAACGCCGGCGGTCGGGTTGTGGTTGGCCGTCCGTCTTAGGAAGCGACCGGATGGAACCCGTGAGCTTGATGAAATCTGGGAAGAATGGTCGCTTGCGACCCAATGGCCCCTGACGGAAGAGTTGGTCTTGAGTGATCGAGATCAGGACACAACCGTAGTTCAACGCTGGCTGCGAGGCGAGCCCTCCGTCCTCTCCCTGCAAGCGACAACGGCTGAAGAGGTGGTAGCCTTCTTCCACGCCACCCTCGGCATGTTTCCGGATGATGTTGCGGCGGCCTATCGGGCTCGCTGCCTGGTGGCGACCACCGCTGAGACCGCCCGGGCGCTGGCGAATGCACCGGCACCCTTGTTTCTGCTACTGACCGAACCCGAGCCCGGTCTGGCCCAGGTGCTTGCCAAGCGCGGCCACTTCGTACTGCAAGCGTATGACGAGCGGCAAATCACTCAGGGCGAAATCCGCGTCCTCGCGCGTCCGTCGCGTGAAGGCATCGGCAACGCACTGACCGCCGCCGGCATCGCCGAGCCTCGGGCGCAGGCGCTCGCGCGCGACTGTGCCCGCAACCTGGCCGTGCTCCGCCGCCTCATTCCGAACGCGCCGGGGCGTCTCCCGAAATGGGCGCAGGAGACTCCGCCCCATGCCCTGCTGGCGGCGATGCTGGCGGGCGGATGGGATGAAAACGTGGAGGCAGATCGGGCCCGGCTTGCCGAGATCGCCGACCAGTCCTATGAGACCGTCATTTCCGCCCTGGCCCCATACGTCGGCCACTTCGATAGCCCGTTGCGAAAAATCGGATCGACCTGGCGCATCGCTTCGCCGGAGGACGCGTGGCTACGGCTCGCGCAGTACCTGACAAGCGCCGACATGACGCGCTTCGAGGCCGCAGCCCACGCCGTGCTCGGTTCCGCTGACCCGCGCTTCGAAATGGACCCCGACGAGCGCTGGATGGCGGCGGTGCAAGGCGTGCGACCGGACTACTCCGTGCTGCTGCGTCACGGCATCGGCCAAGTGCTGATCCTTCTTGCCCTTTGGGGCGACAAGGCCCATGCCATTCCCGACGCGGCGCGGCGAGCCGACGTCATCGTGGCGAAACTGCTGCGCAATGCCGACTCGAAACGCTGGTGGTCCCTCTCGGGGGACTTTCGTCTGCTGGCCGAAGCCTCGCCAGGGGCCTTCCTGAGCGCCGCTGAGGACAGTCTCGATCAGAACGATCCACCCATCCGCGCTTTGTTTGGCATAGACGGGGGCGTGTTCAGTGCCGAACACCTCTCCGACCTGCTGCGGGCGCTGGAGACCCTGGCTTGGTCGCCTGAATGGATGCCGCGCGTGAGCCATGTCCTGGCACGCCTCGACGCCATCGACAAGCCGCCTGGGAGAAATGGGAGTCAGCCAGCGAACAGTCTTCGAAAAATCTACTTGCTCTGGAGCCCCCAGACATATACCAAGCTCGACCAGCGGCTTCGCGCTCTTGACCTGATCCGCAAACGCGAGAGCGCGGCGGCATGGAAGCTGATGCTTGGCCTACTTCCCAAGGGCCACGATGTATCCTCACCGTCACCCATGCCGCGATGGCGCGACTACTCGGTCGATCAGGTCGAAGTCGTGACCTACGGTTTGACTGGGCGTGGTGCCGTCGCGATCACCGAGCGTCTGCTCCAGGATGTGGGTGTGAACGCCACGCGCTGGTCGGAACTGCTCGATCGATTCGCCGCGTTGGCGCCGGACCAGGAAGCCGGACTCGCCACGCTGGAGTCGGCGGAACCAAAGATCGCGGATAAAGCCGATCGGACGGTGCTCTGGACGAGCCTGCGACGGGTGCTGCACCACCACCGCGAGTTTCCGGATGCCGAGTGGTCCATGCACGGTGAAGTCCTTGATCGGCTTGAAGTCATTTACGAGCGCTTCGCGCCGCTCGATCCGCTTGAGCGCACGGCCTGGCTCTTCGAGCAACAAGTCGCCCTGCCAAAACCATCAACGGCGGGCTGGGAGACGATGGAGCGGGATGTCGACGTTGCCCGGCAGCAGGCGGCTCTGACTCTGCTCGCCGAAGGCGGCGTGGCATCCGTCCTGGCGCTTGCGCGACGGGTCGACACGGCGGGTTACATCGGCAAGGCACTCTACGACGGCCGCGCTTCGGAGTCTGTCCTTGATGCGCTGCTGGAGGCAGCGCTACGGAGCGACAACGATCATGAACGGGACGTGGCCCACGGATTGATCGTCTCTGTGTTTCGCGATCGAAAGGAGCCCTGGGCAGCGGACTTGATCGACAAGGCACGCGAACAAGCTTGGGGTGACACCGCCCTGCTGACGATACTGCGCGCATTGCCGGTTCAACGCTGGACTTGGGATCAGGTCGTCGAGGCGGGGGCGCAACTCGAAGACATCTACTGGCGCCGAGCGCCAGTGTTCTGGATGAGCGAGGACAGCGAGGACATTGCCTACGCCATCCGTAAACTGATTGCCGTCGGCCGTGCCCGCCACGCTCTGTCGCTAGTGGTGCGCGGTAGCAAGGTCCAACTCCCTTCAGACCTGCTCGTCGAAGTGCTGCGGGAGGCGGTGCGCCAACCCTTCGAGAGCGACGGCAATGGAAACGAAGCGACCATGTTCCAGTACTACGTGGGCGAGATACTTCAGGTTCTGGATGAGCGCAGCGATGTGGACAAGGACACCCTGGTCGCGCTCGAGTGGGCCTACCTACCGGTACTGGAGTATTCGCGACGGCCAGCCAAGGAACTGCCGAGAGCCCTCTCGGAGCAACCTGCGCTATTCATCCAGATGCTGAGCGCGGTGTTCAAACCAAGCGAAGAAAGCGGCGTCATTGACGTCGAACCAGAGAACCCAGAACAAGCACGCGCCGTGGCCGATCAGGCTTATCGGTTGCTCGAACTTTGGGACCGTCTACCCGGCGCCAGTGACGACGGCACGATAGATGTCGCGATTCTGGAAACCTGGATCAAGGAGGCCCGTTCGCTCGCCAAGGAGGCGGGTCGGCAGGACATCGCCGACGACCGGATCGGGAACATGCTATCGGCCTCTAATCTGCTCGGGGCGGACGGCAACTGGCCGGTAGAAGCGGTGCGCGAGGTACTCGACCTGTTTCGGAGCAAGCCGATGATCGATGGCTTTGGGATCGGCAGAAGCAACCGGCGCGGCACCACCACACGGATGCCACGCGACGGAGGGAATCTGGAACGCCAGGAAGCGGCGAAGTACCGCAACTGGGCCAAGGCAATTGCCTACGAACACCCGCATACGGCCAAGGCTCTCGACACATTGGCGGACAGCTATGAAGCCGAAGCGCGCCACCATGACGAACGTGCCGAGCGTCTGGACTGGGAATATTAGACCGCTGGCAATGGTGAGAATGTCGCTTTGGCAAGAGGAACGATCTTTGTCGCAAGGATGGCCTGTACGGCCGCTATCTGGGATGCTTTAGACATTCATCTAGTCGGTTGCAGTACAGAACGAATGGCCGCTCCTGGCCGACTGCGGCCCGCGGGTCTTTTACCACATAGCGGACGTTCACGCGGTTTTTCGTTGGCAGGGCGACTGACCGTTGTGGCCGAGGAGCCGGCATCCACCTCAAATTTTTGAATGGCGGCTCGACCCCAGATAGCCGACCGTCAAGGCGTCGAAGGCCGTATGAATCTTGTGGGTCAGACTGAGACAATCACTCACCATCAATGAGTGGCGGTTCCCCGCATGTTTCTGACACTCGGCCCGGCCAGCTCGACAGCCAACTAAGGCCGACGAACATTTACTCGATCGGGCCAGACGCCGGGGAGTTGGATGCGTTGCGCGTTTCCACGCCACAGGGTTCCAGGACTTCGCCCGCGCGAGACTGACGGACGGCGCCCCCGATGCGAAAATTCGGAGCCGTCGCCAGCCCCTGCCCATCACTCACCCCATGAAAGTCCTCGAATACACCGGCCTCGACACCTCCCGCGTGGCCGTCGCTTATTGCAAGGTGAAGGAAGCCATCGCTCGGGGCGATTTCCGCGCTGCGCAGGTGAAGAAGCTGGTCCATCCCGGCCACGGCAAGTTTTACCGGGCCAAGCTGGATGAGGCCGACCGGCTGATATTTTCCCTGGTGCGCCACAACGACGAGGTGTGCGCGTTGATGCTGGAAGTGGTGCTCAACCACGATTACGACCATTCCCGTTTCCTGCGCGGCGCGGCCATCGACGAGAGCCGGATTGCAGATTGCGAGCTGGCGGAGGCCGAGGCGGAAGCACGACCGGTTCGTTATCTGCATCCGGAGCGGAGCGAAATCCATCTGCTCGACAAGCCGATCAGTTTCGACGATGCCCAGGAGGCGGTGTATCGCGCGCCCGCGCCGTTGATCGTGGTGGGCAGCGCCGGTAGCGGCAAGACGGCGCTGGTTCTGGAGAAGCTGAAGCACGCCGAGGGTGAGGTGCTGTATGTCACCCATTCCGCCTATCTCGCCCGCAACGCGCGGGATCTCTACTACGCCAATGGGTTCGAGCATCCAGGCCAGGACGCGGTGTTTCTCTCCTACCGCGAGTTCGTCGAGTCGATCCAGGTGCCGCCGGGCCGGGAGGCGCTGTGGCGCGATTTCGCCGGCTGGTTCGCGCGCATGCGCCAGGCGTTCCGTGACATCGACGGACATCAGGCTTTCGAGGAGATCCGCGGGGTCATCGCCGCCGGTAGCGAGGGCGCGCTGACGCGGGAGGCCTACCGCGCCCTGGGGGTGCGGCAATCCATCTTCCCCGCCGAGCGGCGCGAACAGCTCTACAACCTGTTCGAGAAATACCGGGAATGGCTGGCCGAATCCCAGTTGTTCGACCTGAACCTGGCCGCCCATGACTGGCTGGCATTGGCGGCGCCGCGTTACGACTTCGTGGTGATCGACGAGGTGCAGGACATCACACCTGTGCAGCTGGCCCTGGCGCTGAAGACCCTGAAGCGGCCGGGCCACTTCCTGCTGTGCGGCGATTCCAATCAGATCGTGCATCCCAATTTTTTCTCCTGGAGCCAGGTCAAGGCCCTGTTCTGGCGCGACCCGGCGCTGGCCGAGCGGCAGCGGCTTTCCCTGCTGGCCGCCAATTTCCGCAACAGCCGGGAGGCCACCCGGGTGGCCAACCAGTTGCTCAAGATCAAACAGCGACGCTTCGGCTCGATCGACCGTGAAAGCAACTACCTGGTCGAGGCGGTGGGCGGCGAGGCGGGGCGGGTGGAACTGATCGCGGATAAGGGAAATGCCGGGGACGAAAGCAAGCGCGAACTCGACCGCGCCAGCCGCCAGTCCACCCGCTTCGCCGTGCTGGTGATGCGCGACGAGGACAAGGCGGCGGCGCGCAAGCACTTCACCACCCCGCTGTTGTTCTCCATCCACGAGGCGAAGGGGCTGGAATACGAAAACATCGTGCTGTACCGCTTCGTCTCCGATCATCGCGCCGAATTCAACGAGATCGTCGCGGGGGTGGCGCCGGAGGATCTGGCCGCCGAGACCCTGGAATACCGGCGCGCCAGGGACAAGGGCGACAAATCCCTGGAGGTCTACAAGTTTTTCGTCAACGCCCTCTATGTGGCGCTCACCCGGGCCACCGCGAATCTCTATCTGATCGAGTCCGACGTCGGCCACCCGGTTTTCACCCTGCTCGACCTCGCGACGACCGGCCAGGCACGGGTCGAGTCCAGCAAGTCGAGCCTGGAAGACTGGCAGAAGGAGGCGGCCAAGCTGGAACTGCAAGGCAAACAGGAACAGGCCGAGGCGATCCGGCGCGACATCCTGAAACTGGCGCCGGTGCCCTGGCCGGTATTCGACCCGGCGTGGGTGACGGAACTGCTGGTGAAGGTGTTCCGCGAGCAGGTGCCCGGCGGCAAACTGCGCCAGCAACTCCTGGAAGTGGCCGCCTGCCACGATGAGCCCGCCCTGGCCAACTGGCTGGTTTATGAGGGGCATTACGACGCCGCCAGGAACTTCGAGAAAGGGCGGGCGCACCTTGGGCGCAAGCATCACGCCGCTTACTTCGCCCGCAATTTCCGCGACATCCTGCGCGATACAGAGCGATACGGCATCGACCACCGTCTGCCGATGAACCTGACCCCACTGATGGCCGCCGCCGCCGCCGGCAATGTGGCCCTGGTGGAAGCGCTGCTGGAGCGGGGCGCCGACCGTGAGGCGGCCGACCATTTCGGCGGCAACGCCCTGCACTGGGCGATGCGCGAGGCGTTCCGCGACGCCGCCTTCGCCCGTGGCCCCTTCGCCGCTCTCTACGAGCTGCTCGCCCCGGCCAGCGTCGACGTGAATACCGGCAACAGATTGGTCCGCATCGACCGGCACCAGTCCGAGTACTTCCTGTTCCAGACCTGCTGGACGCTGTTCAAGTCCCGCTTCACCCATGTCCTGCGGCAACCCCACGCCGCCTTCGAGACCAGCGCCATTCTGGCGGCCTGGGCGCATCTGCCGGCCAACGTGGTGCGGCCCGAGCGCAACAAGCGCCAGCACCTCAGCAGCGTGTTCTCCCGCAATGAGGTGAACCGGGACTACGCCTACAACCGCGCCCTGTTCAAGCGGGTCGCCCAGGGCTGGTACCAGTTCAACCCGGCCCTGGCGGTACGGCATGGCATAGACCAGTGGACGCCGATCTTCCAGGCCCTCAACCTGCCTTTCGTCGCGGAATTCGCGGAGGTGATGGCCTGGAACAACGGTTGGCTGGCTTTGCTCGACTACCTCCAGCAAGCCGGCCTGCCGACCGCGCCCACCCCCATCGCCGCAGAGCGGGAGGCGGCGCGCCAGGAAGCCGCGTACCAGGAGCGCGAGGCGCGTATCCGGGAAGAAGCGCGCCTGCGCGAGGAGGCCGATGCGCGCCAGAGAGCGAGGCTCACGCCGCCCGTGCTCGCGCCGGAACCGGATCGTGACCCGCCCTGGGGCACGCCGGCGGCCAAGAAGTTGGCCATTGAGCGGCTGCGCCGGCAGATCGAGGAGAACAGCAAGTAGGAGCGGTGTCGCCGCCTCTATTGCGGCGCGTTCACCCTCGCAAAGGGCTCGAACGGTACACGGCCGGCTGGCCACCCCGCCCAGGGGATATCTAGGAACTGCATAGATTCTTTTCGCTCGCGGCCCGAAGCTCGGCCAGCCGTTTACGCTGGAAGTTCAGCACCGGCTTCTGCTGGGTTTTCAGGCTGTGCACCGATTGCCGTGTGCGGTACAGCAGCATGGCCAGACTCTTCCGCATTGCCAGTAGCTTGTCGACGATGGCCAAGGTTTCCATCGTAACTTCGGCGTTGACCTCGAACGCCCCACGCCGGCAAACACGCTTGGTGAGATGGCCGTTGACCTGCTTCGGCCAGAAGCGACCAGTTCGAGAACTCTTCTGCCAGACAACCACAACTGGCTCCAACTTGTCAGGCCGATGACGCTTCCAGAAGCGGATGCCCAGTTTGCCATCCATTGGGGGTTGCGAGTAGTTCAGCACCTCATCCGACTTCAGTAACAACTCATCGACTTCAGAAAGTAGATTACCGAGATCGGAAAACAGCGCGAGCCCTTCTTCGGAGATCCCGGCCAGCCAGGCGCGGTGTTCTGTGATCTGTTCCTCGTTACTTGGCGATGTCATTTTCGGGGGGGCTTGGGGATTAATAAAGTTATGTGGTTGGGTTGATGGGTCCGGCAAGCAAACCGGCTGATGCGCAAGCGCTGACGAGGAATTCGGCCGGCTGTTCATGAATTTCGAATTTCAACGTCGGTTCAAGACATCTCATGAGGTGCTACGAATGCCCTAAGCTGGCTCCATCGCCCCCACGTGCAGGACGATGTCCAGGTCCTTGGTGGCACGGAACGCCAAACCGGGATTATCCATGGTCAAGCTGGCCGCCATGAAAACCAGTGAAGCCGTCGAGGACGTTCGAACGATGGCTCATGTAACCTATCCGTCTTGAACCACGCCTCAGCCAAACGACACGAAAAAGCCATGGCCGCCCTCCGCAACATCGCCGAAGTCCAGCAACCGCCCGCGCCTGGCAGCCGGGTTCTCATCCGGGACGAGGAATGGCTGGTCCGCAACACCGACCAGTGCAGCCACGGCGGCTATCAGGTGAATTGCATCGGGGTTACCGAAACCGTGCGTAACCGGGAAGGAGTGTTTCTGTCGGTGCTCGACCCCGTCAAGGTCATCGACCCGAGCCGCACCGAACTGCTCGACGACGCCTCTCCCGGTTTCAAGGCCTCGCTGCTTTATCTCCAGGCACGACTCAACCAGACCGTGCCGGCGACGGACGAGCTGGTGATCGGCCATCAGGCCGTGATGGACACACTGCCCTTCCAGTTCGACCCGGCTCGCCGCGCCCTTGGCCAGATCCGGCCACGCCTGCTCATCGCCGATAGCGTCGGCCTGGGCAAGACCCTGGAGGCGGGCATCCTCACCGCCGAGTTGATCCGGCGCGGCAAGGGCAGGCGCATCCTGGTCGTCACCACGCGCGGCATGATGCGGCAGTTCCAGCAGGAATTCTGGAGCCGCTTCGCCATCGCCCTGACCCGTCTGGATTCAGCCGGCATTCAGCGCATCCGGCGGCGCATTCCCGCCAACCACAACCCTTTCCAGTATCTCGACCGCTCCATCATCTCGGTCGACACCCTGAAACGGGACGGTGAATACCGGCACTATCTGGAACATGCCTGGTGGGACTTGATCCTCATCGACGAGGCCCACAACGTTTCCTACAAGGGCAACCGTACGCAAAGCAACCGCCTCGCCGAACTGCTGGCCCGCCGATCCGACGCCCTCATCCTGCTGACCGCCACGCCCCACAACGGCAAGAAGGAGAGCTTCGCCAGCCTCATGCGCATGCTCGATCCCACCGTGCTGCCGGCCGGCGCCGACTACACCCGCGCCGATGTGGATCATCTGTTCCTGCGCCGCTTCAAGCGCGACGTGCGCGAGCAGATCCGGCAGGAGTTTCCCGAGCGCGAGGTGTTCAAGTTCACCGCCACGGCCTCCGCCGCCGAGAACGCCGCCTTCGACGCCCTGGCCGACCTGAAACTCGAAGCCGATGCCAGCCGCCGCGAGGGCGCCATCCTGTTTCGAACCACCGTCGAGAAGGCCCTGTTCTCCTCGCCGGCCGCCTGCCTGCAAACCCTGGACGAGCGCCTGCGACGCAGCCGGGCCAAGGACGCCGATCACCCCGACATCGCGGCCCTCACCCCCCTGCGCGAGGCCGTGGCCGCGATCACCCCGGCCCATTTCAGCAAATTCAACGAACTGGTCCGCCAGCTCACCTCGGAAGGCCTATGGCGCTGGACCGGGCGTGAGGCCGACGACCGGCTGGTGATCTTTACCGAGCGCATCGAGACCCTCAACTTCCTGCGCGAACACCTGCCCCGCGCGCTGGGTCTCGCCGATGCCGCCGTGGCCGTGCTGCATGGCCAGTTGCCGGATGACGACATGCAAAGCATCGTCGAGGACTTCGGCAAAACCCTCTCCCCCCTGCGCCTGCTCATCGCCAGCGATGTCGCCTCGGAAGGCCTCAACCTGCACTACTGCGCCCACCGCCTTGTGCACTTCGACATTCCCTGGTCGCTCATGGTCTTCCAGCAACGCAACGGCCGGGTGGACCGCTACGGCCAGGGCCGCGTGCCGCGCATCGCCTACTGCCAGACCCTGGCCGGCCACGAGCGCATCCGGGGCGATCAGCGCATCCTGGAAATCCTCGTCGACAAGGACGCCGAGGCCGCCCGCAACATTGGCGATCCCTCTTCCTTCATGGGGCTCTACGACGAGGAAGCGGAAGTCGCCAAGGTCGCCGCCACCATGGAAGCCGGTGTGTCCGCCGCAGCCTTTGCCCAGACCCTCCAGGGCGGCGAGGGGGACGGCCTGGACTGGCTGGACGATCTCTACGCCAACGCCCCGGTGGCCGCCCCCTCCGCGAGAGCCGCCCCCGCCGCCGCTCAGCCCGCCCTGTTTGCCGATGACTATGCCTATGCCCGTGACGGCCTCAACTGGCTGCATACCTTGATGCCACGCGATCATGCCGCCGTGCGTGCCGACGATGGCCAGCGCGCCCTGGCCTTCCAACCCAATGCCGACCTGGCCCTGATGCTGGAACGTGAACTGGCGCCGGAGATGTTCCCGCGCGACAACGTGTTCGCCCTTTCCAGCGACCGCGCCGTCGTCGAGTCGGCCATCCGCCACGCTCGCGATACCCAGGAGTGGCCCGCCATCCACTACCTCTGGCCCCTGCATCCCATCCTCAACTGGCTCGACTACAAGATGCTGGCCCTGTTCGGCCGGCAAAAAGCCCCGCTGGTGCGCGTGCCCAAGGGTTTGGCGGCCGGCGAGGCCATCGTCCTGCTGAGCGGGCAGATTCCCAACCGGCGTGGCCAATCGGTCATCGCCGAATGGCTGGGCGTGCGCATGGGCGCCGATGGCCGCCATCTCGGCACCCTCACGCTGCCCGAGGTCATGACGCTCACCGGCCTGGGTCGCGAGCCCCTGGTCAACGCCGGCATCCCCGCCGATGCCGAACGCCTGCAAGCCCTGCTGCCCGCCGCCCTGGCCGAAGCGGAACGGGTGCTGCGCGCAAAGAAACTGGACTTCGACGGCCATCTCGGCCAGCGGCTGAAGATGGAACTGGATCGCCTGGCCACCCTGCGCCGGCGCCACCACGAGCAACTGGAGCTGGCCTTCGCCCAGACCCCCGACGCCCTAGCCCAGAGCCGCAAGAAAAAGCGCGAGGCCGATACCGACGATCTCTTCGACCAGTACCAGCACTGGGCGCGGCAGACCCTGGCGCTCGACGACCGGGCCCAGTTCACCGTGCTGGCCGTGCTCATCGACGCGAGGACCGGGCAATGAGCTTCACCCTGGCCGGCCTGGAAAACGCCAACGAGTTCTACAGCCAGCACTACCTGGACGAGATCGTCGAGCGCGACCTCAAGGATCTCTTCGAACGCTGGAAGGCGCAGGGCGCCGCCAGCCCACCCGCGCGCCTGAAATCTGTCGCCGGCGGCTACTTCCGCCTGCGCGACAAATTCCTGCGCGAGAAGTCGCCGTCCGCCCGGGTGGCGCTGCTGACCGATCTGGCGGAACCGCTGCTGGCGGCATTGGGCTACCCGCTGCAAGCGGAAACCCTGGCGCTGGATGAGGCCGCGCTGCCCACCCTGGGCATCTATCGCAACGCCAGGGGCGCCCCGGAACTGGTCATTCTGGCCGCCGTGGCCCAGGCCGGAGACGAGGAACTCGCCGCCCTGGAACTGCCGGCCCCCGCCAACGGGCGAGACGTGCAAAGCTGGGAAGAGGCGCTGACCCGAAGCGTCTTCGCCGACAGCGCCCCGCCGCGCTGGGTGCTGTTGCTGCATCACGACGAGTGGCTGCTCATCGACCGCGCCAAGTGGGGTCGCAAGGCGCTGCTGCGGTTCACCCTGCCGGAACTGTTCGCGCCGCGCGACGACAAGCTGTTCCGCGCCTTCGCCGCCCTGGCCGGGCGCGAATCGGTCCTGCCGGTAGAGGGCGTGGCCCTGCTCGACACCCTGGAGGACAGCTCCCACCGGCATGCCTTCGAAGTCTCCGGCGACCTCAAGTACGCCCTGCGCGAGGCCATCGAACTCATCGCCAACGAAGCCATCCGCCACAAGCGCGAAGTCGCCAAGGAAAAAGTCTTTGACCGCAACGACCTGGACCTGGCCAAGCAACTCTCCCGCGAGTGCCTGCGCTTCATGTACCGGCTGCTGTTCGTCTTCTATCTGGAAGCCCGGCCGGAACTCGGCTACGCCCCGGTGGAGGCCGACGCCTACCTCAAGGGCTACAGCCTGGAGCACCTGCGCGACCTGGAACAACTCAACCTCAGCACCGACGAGGCGCTGGATGGCAGCTACCTCCACGACAGCCTGAAACTCCTGTTCCGACTCATCTGGGAAGGCTTCCCCGCCGCCCGCGAGGAGGATCAGCAGCAACTCCTGGCGGCCCACCATGAGGTCTTCGCCGACAACACCGGCTTCCTGCTGCCGCCGCTGCAAGGCCACCTGTTCGATCCGGACAAGACCCCCATTCTCAACTCGGTACGACTCCGCAACCGTGTGCTACAGCGGGTCATCCGCCTCATGTCGCTATCGCGGGAAGGCCGGGGCCGGCGCGGTCGCATCAGCTACGGCACCCTGGGCATCAACCAGTTGGGTGCGGTGTACGAGGCGCTGCTGTCCTTCCGGGGTTTCTTTGCCGAGGAAGAACTCTACGAAGTCCGCCCCGATCCCGACCGCAAGCAGGAGAAAGCCGGCGAGGATGACGAACAGGGCGGGGACAGCGAGGCGGGGGAGGAAGACCTGTTCGGTGATGAGGCCGCCCCGGCCCATCGCGACCAGGCCAGGAAGGAAGCCTTCGATCCCCTCGCCCCGGCCTGGTTCGTCCCCGCCCGCGACATCGGCCAGTACACGCGCGCCGAAACCCTGTTCGGCGGCGAGCCGCGCAAGCATGGCAAGGGCGCCTTCATCTATCGCCTGGCCGGTCGCGAGCGGGAAAAAAGCGCTTCCTACTACACCCCGGAGGTGCTGACCCGCTGCCTGGTCGAGCATGCGGTAACGGCTTTGCTGGAGTCCTGCGCGACGGCCGACGCCATCCTGCGCCTTACCGTCTGCGAGCCGGCCATGGGCAGCGCCGCCTTCCTGAACGAGGCCATCAACCAGCTTGCCGAGGCCTATCTGCAACGCAAGCAGAAGGAGATCGGCCGGACCATCGCCCACGACCGCTACGCCGAGGAAAAGCAGCGGGTGAAGATGTACCTGGCCGACAACAACGTCTTCGGCGTGGACCTCAACCCGGTGGCGGTGGAACTGGCCGAGGTGTCCCTCTGGCTCAACGCCATCTTCAAGGGCGCCCACGTGCCCTGGTTCGGGCTGCAACTATTCAACGGCAACTCCCTGGTCGGTTGCCGGCGCGATGTCTTCACCACCGCGCAACTGTCACCCGGCCGTGGTGAAGGCGGCCAGCCGGAACGCGACTGGCGCGTGGCCGTCCCCGAGCGTGTCCACTTCTCCCCCTCTCCCCTCGGGGGAGAGGGCCGGGGTGAGGGGCGCATTCCTCCCTCTCCCCTCGGGGGAGAGGGCCGGGGTGAGGGGCAGGCCCACTCAGGCCGCCGCCCCGGCCAGATCTGGCACTTCCTGCTCCCCGCGGAGGGCATGGCCAACGTCAGCGACAAGGTGGTCAAGGCCCTGGAACCCGCCCTGTTCGAGCGCATCAGGCAATGGCGCCGCGCCTTCTGCAAACCACTGGAAAAAGACGAAATCGCCCGGGTCGAAACCCTCGCCGAAGGCGTTGAAGCCCTCTGGCAACAAGTCGCCTCCGAACTCGCCCGGGTGCGCAAGGCCACTTCCGACGAACTCCATGTCTGGCCCGACCCCGCGCCCAACCGCGCCCCCACCACCACGCGGGAAAAGGACGCCATCTACGCGCGCGAGATGCTCTCCGAACAGGTGCGCAACGCCTCGCCCTACAGGCGCCTCAAGCTGGTCATGGACACCTGGTGCGCCCTCTGGTTCTGGCCGCTCACCGCCGCCGACGAACTGCCCACCCGCGAAGAATGGTGGTTCGACCTGGAAACCCTGATCCTGGGCAACGCCAGCCTCGCCGCCCCGGCGCCGGCCACCGACCTGTTCCCGGAAACCGTCGCCCAACCCGACCTCGATTTCAGCATCGAGCGCGATCGCCACGGCCACGTCAATCTCGATACCCTGCTGGAAACCAACCCGCGCCTCAAGCGCGCCCAGGCCATCGCCGCCGGCCAGCGCTTCTTCCACTGGGAACTGGAATTCGCCGATCTCTTCTCCCCTCGCCCGCTTGCGGGATACCGAAGGGTAGGGGCTTTATCAGAGGGGCCGGGGGTGAGGGAGGGTGAGGGGGGCGGCTTCGATCTCATCCTCGGCAATCCACCCTGGATCAAGGTGGAGTGGAACGAAAAGGCCCTGCTCGCCGACTACGCGCCGCTGTTCGCCTTGCGCAAGCTCTCCGCCAAGGAGGCTGCCGACCGGCGCGAGGAGGTTTTTAGCGCCACGCCGGAGGCGCGCGCCGACTACCTCGCCGAATGCGCGGCCCAGGAGGGCATGCAGGCGTTTCTCAACGCCAGCCAGAACTACCCATTGCTCAAGGGTTCGCAGAGCAACCTCTACAAATGCTTCCTGCCCGTGGTCTGGCGCGGCGGTAATCCGCTGCGCGGCGTGCAGGCCCTGCTGCATCCCGAAGGCCCCTATGACGACCCCAAGGGTGGCAGTTTGCGGGCGGCGGCCTATGTCCGGCTGCGGGCGCACTACCAGTTCGAGAACCAGTTGCTGCTATTTCCAGAGGTGCATCACAACACCAAGTTCAGCATCAACCTCTACGGGCCGCTGCAATCGCCCCGCTTCGAGCACTTGGCCAACCTGTTCGACCCCGCCACCGTGCGCGCCAGTCTGGAACACCCCGGCGGCGGCGCCACGCCCGGCATCAAGAGCGATGCTGGCCGCTGGCAGACGGCGGGGCACAGGAATCGCGTGATCGAGGTGGATGCCGCTACGCTCGCCACCTTCGCCAAGCTCTACGACGAACCCGGCACCCCACTGGAACAGGCACGCCTGCCGGCGGTGCATACACGGGAACTGGTATCGGTGCTGGAGAAGTTCGCCAAAGTGCCCAAGCGGTTGGGCGATCTGGCCGGGGAATACTTCACGCTGGAGATGTGGCACGAGACCGGCGCCCAACGCGACGGCACCATCCGCCGCCAGACCGGCTTCGTGGAGTCGCCCGCCGACTTCGTCCTCTCCGGCCCGCATTTCTTCGTCGGCAACCCGCTTAACAAAACGCCCCGCGCCGTTTGCATCAAGAACAGCCATTACGACATGCTCAACCTGGATACCCTGCCAGATGACTTCCTGCCGCGTAGCAACTACCTCTCAGCTTGCGATGTGGCAACCTACGTAAGCCGGGTATCGCGCGTGGGTTGGAAGGAAGTCGGTGAACTTGAGGGCAAGCCGGTTACCGCTTTCTATCGGTTGGTTAATCGGCGAATGTTGTCCCTCTCTGGTGAGAAGGCTGTAATTACAGCGATTGCGCCAAGAGAAACCGGACACATAAATACTGTGCTCTCAACGGCTTTTCGTCATTCCCGCTCGTTACTGGATTTTGCTGCGGCCACAATGGCTCTACCGATTGATTTCTTTGTTCGCACTACCGGCAAGACGGATCTTTGGGAATCAAACCTTCGCGGATTACCTCTGTTCTCCAATACGAGTCTTCGCTTGCGCGTGCTCTCCCTCAACTGCCTCACCACCCACTACGCCGACCTCTGGCGCGAATGCTGGCAGGACGACTTCCGCGCCGACCGTTTCGCCAGCACCGATCCGCGCCTGCCCGCCGACTTCTTCACCCGGCTCACGCCCGAATGGACCCGCCACTGCGCGCTGCGTAGCGACTACGCCCGCCGCCAGGCGCTGGTGGAGATCGACGTGCTGGCCGCGCTCGCCCTGGGCCTGACCCTCGATGAACTGCTGACCCTCTACCGCGTCCAGTTCCCGGTGATGCGCCAGTACGAGGCCGACACCTGGTACGACGTCAATGGACGCATCGTCTTCACCGCCAGCAAGGGCCTGGTCGGCGTCGGCCTGCCGCGCAAGGCGGGCAAGCGCGACGCCCCCTGCGAGATCGTCCTGCCCGACGGCAAGATCACCACCCGCCCGCTGGGTTGGGAGGAGGCGCAGAAGCTGCCCGCCGCCACCCGCATCCGCCGCCCCATCAGCGACGACACCCAGCCCGGCGGCCCGGTCCAGCGCAGCGTGGAATACCTCGCCCCCTTCGCCCTGGCCGACCGGGAAGCGGACTACCACGTGGCCTGGGCGCACTTCACCGCGTTACAAACACCAATAACCGAAGGAACCGATCATGGCGTCGCTGTACCTGAATCGCTTGAATCCTGAACAACGCCAGCAACTCATTCAGCAACTGCATGAGGCCCAGCACGGGCATTGCTTCATCTGCGAGCAGGACGTGGACCTGGTGGTGCACAAGGATGAGATCGACATCGACCATGTGGTGCCCCTGAAGGTGGGCGGCAAGGACGACCCCAGCAACTTCGCCCTGACCCATGCCAGTTGCAACCGCTCCAAGCAGGCCTCGAACCTGGAGGTGGCGCGGGTGTTGCAACGTTTTGCCCGGCTCAAGGAACAACTGGCGGAGGAAAATCGGGCGCCGAACCTGGGCGATCTGCTCAAGCGCGAGGGGGGCGGCAATCAGGCGCTGGGGTTCAAGCTGGAGGGCGATGAGGTCGTCTACAGTTTCAGCGCCCTGGGGGACAACACGCTTTACCGGGTGCCCAATTACAAGGATGAGCTGAGCGGCTTCCGCTATTTCTTCGCCAAGGTGCCCATCGAGTATCTGGCCCACGATGCCCGCATCAATCCCCGCGCCATCGGCGCCAACATCTCCAAACTGGTGGAGGAGTTCCATCAGGGCCGCCCGCAACTGCATGTGCCATTGGCCTGGATCGCCAGCACCGAGGGCAAGAGCGCCATCCACATCTTCGACGGCCAGCACAAGGCGGCGGCGCAGATTCTGCTGGGGGTGAAGCGGTTGCCGGTGCGCGTGTTCATCGATCCGGACCCGGAAACGCTGATCACCGCCAACACCAACGCCGGCACCACCCTCAAGCAGGTGGCCTTCGACAAGTCGGTGCAGCGGCATCTGGGCAGCACTTTGTATTGGGACCGGATCGACCGCTTCCAGAAAGAAACCAGTCGCCAGGAAGAAGACCTCAGCTTCTCGGAGCGGGACTTGGTGAGCTACTACAAGGGCCAGTCACGCGAGATCAAGCGTTACATCCTGGATTCGGTACGGGATTGGGTGACCTCGCACCCGGACAACCGCTTGCGCGACTTCATCGACTTCGGCGGTCGTGGCAAGGAACGGCCCCTGTCCTACAGCACCATCGACAAGACCTTCTATTCCTTCTTCATCTACCAGGAAGTGCTGGAGACGCCCATCAACTGGCGCTTCGAGGAAGGCGAAAACGCACGCGAACTGGAGAAGTCCCAGATTTTGGCGCTGATGAACCTGATCGCGGACGAAATCTACGTGGGCAAGTTCGACCCCGAGGTGGGCACCGACAAGATTGAGAGCCGCCTGCAGAAGGGCGAGGACTTCGCATTCCCCCACCTGCGTGCCTTCCGCATGAGCAAGGAAGAAATCCTGTACAACTGGCTGCGCTACGTGCAGCAGATCGCCAAGATGTACTTCATCTCCACGGGCAAGCCCATCGTCGAGGAGAAGTTGTTCCAGTACCACTTCCCGGAACAGCTTTGGGAGAACATCCGCCACTTCGTGCGCAACCTGGCGGCCTTGCCGTTCTGGGTGAACCGCGACCTTTCGGCCACGGCGTTCGGAGGCAAGCAGGTCAACAACTACTGGCAGACGGTGTTCGAAAGCGGCAAGACGCCCCAGGGGGTTCAGGTGCTGGCCCAGCCGTTGAACCTGATCGAGTTGATCAAGTGAGAGCTCGAAGGGACGAAAAATAAGTTAACGTTACCGGAATCAATTCCTTTAGTATTAATCTATAGGTTAACAGTGAGGCTCGTAAAACTAAACCAAGGCCGTTTTAAGGTGGCCGCCATGGTCGAGGAAGGGGAAGTGCCGGTGTTGCGCTTTTTGCGTGAGCTACCGGCGGACATGCAAGGCAGCGCGAACGGCATGCCGGCCTTGTTTCAACGGTATGCCGAGTCGGGGCGCCGGCAGCTTTCCAGCGCGGCGTTCCACGAGGCGAACAAACAAGAAGGTATCTGGCAGTTCATCAAGGGAAGATTGCGGATCTTCTGCTTCATGGATGCGGATGGAACGTTGCTGGTCTTGAGTCACGGTGCGGTCAAGAAGACCCAGAAGGCTGATACCTCCGAAGTAGCCAAAGCGGTTCGGCTGAAGGAAGCCTATCTGGCCGCCAGGAAACAAGCGGTATTGGAATGGGAAGAGTGAGATGAGCAAGCTTCAGGAGCAAATGGCTTGGCTGGCCGAGGTTGAGAAGACCCCGGAATATGCGGCCGAACACGTAAAAATGGATTTTGCGGTAGGCGTCGAGCGGCGCATGGAGCAGGCCGGCGTGACTCGCGCGGAGCTTGCCCGCCGCCTGGGCACCAGCGCCGCCGCTGTAACGGTGGCCTTGCGCGGTGACGCGAACCTGACCATCGATCGGATGGTGAGGATGGCGCACGCCCTTGATGCCACCGTGCATGTGCATCTGGCGGCCAAGACCTGCCGCGTCAAGTGGTACGAGGTGCATGACGGCGTACGTCAGGAGCAGATCGCCCATGCGCAAACCTGGGCAAAAGTTCAGAAAGAGGGCGGCCATGGACAAGCCATTCCCCTTGCAGCTTGACGAGGTCTTCTTCCCTGTCCAGGAGGTGCGGGCCAATCCCGAGCACGACCCGACCGGGGACCGCACCGGCACCCGCATCAAGCAGGTGTTCAACGTCCAGCCCATCGAAGGCCAGGTCGGTCTTTGGGGCGCGGAACTGCTCATCGAATGCGACCGTGACCAAAGCCTCAACCCACCGTATTTCTTCAACTTGCAGACCTTTGCGATGGTTCGACTGGATCAGCAGTTTGACCAGGCGACTGCGCTCTCGCTGGTGACCACGACCTGTTTTTCAGTGCTGGTCGGCGCCGCACGGGAACGGCTGCTGGAGTTGACCTCACGAGCGCCCTGGGGACGTTTCATGATGGGTGTCGTGCAGTTGGTAAACCAAACCTTGCCACCTTCGGTGACAGCGGCCTCACCGGACGATTAACGACCCGCTCGTTTGCTCACATGGCCGGTTTTGTGAGCGCAATGGATCGGATGCACACGCATGAAATCATGCGTTGTCGCGAATATTATTGATATATTCTCAATCAAGAATATAATATGTTTATTCGTAATTGCGCATAATCATGCCCTCTTCAATCGCCACCATTACCACCTCTGGCCAGTTGAGCCCTGTGCTGAAGCGATTGCGCAAAGACCTGGGTTTGTCCCAGGAAGCGCTGGGGCAGAAGCTGGGCCTTTCCCAGGAACGGATTTCCGTGATGGAGCGGCATCCTGAGCGTCTTCCCGTGGACCAGCTCTTGACCCTGCTGATGGCGCTGAACGCGCAGTTGGAGGTGACGTGCAAGGAAACGCCTGATGTTACGGAGCGTTCCGCCGATTGGGGATCCTGGTGAAGCCGACGGTTGGCCGGCCCGCGCTGCGCAGGCCGCTGGGGGTCTGGATGAACGGGCTGCGGGTGGGCACCTGGACGGTGATGGGCGGCGGCGGTCATGCGTTCGCGTATGACCCGCATTGGCTGGCCCACCCCGCTGCCAGGCCCCTATCCTTGTCCTTGCCGCTGGCTCAGGGTGAGGCCCCTTTCCGGGGCGAGGTGGTGGAGGCGTACTTCGACAACCTGCTGCCGGACAGCGCGGATATCCGGCGTCGGATCGCGCAGCGCTATGGCGTGGGGGACAAGGCATTCGACCTGCTCGCGCATATCGGTCGGGACTGCGTGGGGGCGGTGCAGTTGCTGCCTCCGGATGCGGACCCGCCGGATGTGCGGCGCATCGATGCTCGGCCACTGACGGAGTCTGGGGTAGTGGCCCAGATTGACCGGGTGGTGCACAGCCAGCCACTGGGCATGGCGGATGCAGCGGATGAACTGCGCATCTCATTGGCCGGCGCTCAGGAGAAGACGGCCCTGCTCTGGCACCAGGGGCAATGGTGCGCACCGATGGGGGCCACCCCCACCACCCATATCCTGAAACTGCCTCTGGGCAAGGTGGGCGGGGTGCAGGCTGACTTCTCCACCTCCGTGGAGAATGAGTGGCTGTGCGCACGGGTCCTCGCGGCGTATGGGCTGCGCGTGGCGCCGTGCGAGATTCACCACTTCGGTCCCCACAAGGTGCTGGTGGTGACCCGCTTCGACCGCTCGGCTCAGCCAGAGGGCTGGCTCGCGCGGATTCCCCAGGAGGATTTCTGCCAGGTGAACGGGTTGCCCTCCTCCGCCAAATACCAGGAGCACGGAGGGCCCGGCATCGACCGTATCCTGGATACGCTGCGGGGCAGCCAGCAGGCCGAGCAGGACCGACGGGATTTTCTCACGGCGCAACTGGTGTTCTGGCTGCTGGCCGCGCCTGACGGGCATGCCAAGAACTTCAGCCTGTTCATCGAGCCAGGAGGGCGGTTCCGGCTAACCCCCTTCTACGACGTCATGTCCGCATGGCCAGTCATCGGCCGTGGGCCGAACCAGTTCGACCGCAAGAAGCTGAAGCTGGCGATGGCGGTGAAGGGTAAAAGTGCCCACTACCGCCTCGATGACATCCAGCGGCGGCACTGGAATGCCACCGCCAAGCGAAACGCGCTGGGGGCAGACTTCGAAGCCGGCATCGAGCGGGTGCTGCGGGCCACCCCCGGAGTATTGGACAGTCTCGCGAGGGAATTGCCACCTGATTTCCCCGCGCAGGTGAGCGAGCCCATTTTCCGGGGTATCCAGGCCCAGGCTGACCGGCTTGCCCGGATGGCGCCCGGACTGGCCAACGCTGGTGCGGACTGACCCTGAGGCACGAGAATGCGAGTCACCTGTGCCGGCACTGGCAGCCGCTTTACGCTGTTTTATCTTGCCAGGTATAAATTAGTCCGAAGAAATAAAAGCCGATAATTCGCTTCGATGGGGATGCCATGACACAGGAGCAAAGCCGGTTTTCGTTCCACCGCCAGGGGTTGGCGGACGATCTGTGCAACAGTCTGGAGGGCAAAGTAATGATGGTGGCTGCCCACGGGCAAACGGAATAGATCGCGGCCGGTCATGCAGCCGCTAATCGTTACCCAAGAGGTCCGGCGCGGTGTCGCGGATTTTCTGGCGACCGCATTTCCATCGACGACGGCGGGGTTTCGCGACCTGATCACCGGCTTTCTCTCCGAGGAGAGCAATCTCTTCAAGGGGCCGTATCTCACGGTCTCATTGCCCTTTCGCAGCGGGTCCGGCGGCGGCGGCCACTTCCCCTGGTTGCCGGCGGGCTTCACACCCCATGCCCACCAGTCCCGCGCCTGGGATCGTCTGAGCGGCGAAGCGGCGGGTTCGACCCTGGTGGCGACAGGCACCGGCTCGGGCAAGACCGAGTGTTTCCTGTTCCCCATCCTGGAGCATTGCCGTCAGCGGAAGGCGCTGGGCCGTCCCGGCATCAAGGCCATCCTGCTGTATCCGATGAACGCCCTGGCAACCGACCAGGCGAGCCGCCTGGCCAAGCTGATTCTGGAGACGCCGGAACTGGCGGGGATACGCGCCGGGCTCTATGTCGGCGATGCGCCGGAAGAGGAATCCGATGCGGTCAAGCGGCTGGATGACGGCACGTTCTCCCTGATTACCGACCGTGCGATGCTGCGCAAGAATCCGCCGGACATCCTGCTCACCAACTACAAGATGCTCGACTTCCTGCTCATCCGGGCGGAGGACGCCGCGCTGTGGGCGGCGAATCGACCGGACACCCTGCGCTACATGGTGGTGGATGAACTGCACACCTTCGACGGGGCGCAAGGGACGGACCTGGCCTGCCTGATCCGCCGGGTCAAGGCGCGGCTTTCGACACCGCCTGGGCATCTGGTGTGCGTGGGCACTTCCGCCACCCTGGGGGACGAGGACCGGTCCAGCCTATTGGGCTTTGCCGGCGATGTGTTCGGCCAACCCCTCGCCGACGATGCGGTGATTGGCGAGGACCGTCTGTCGGTGGGCGAGTATCTGGCCGCCTGCGCAGTGGAAAGCATGGCCTGGCCACAAGCTTCGGACAGCGCCGATCTGGACCCGAACGCGCATGCCACGACCGGGCAATACCTCGCCACGCTCTACCGGTTGTGGTTTGAGGAGCCGGTCGATCCCGATCAAGTTGACCAGCTTGCCTGGCGCGTGCAGTTGGGCGAGCGGCTGATGGCGCACGTCGCATTTCAGAATCTGCTGCGCGATCTCGACAAACTGGGCCGGCGTGCCGTGCCGGTGGCGGATTTACGCGCCCAGATCAGCCGTCGACTGCGGGCCGAGGATGCCCCGCAGTTTGTCGAGCGCTGGCTGGAAAGTCTGATTGCATTGATCGCCCACGCCCGCCGCAAGCGCGTGCCCACCAAGCCGGAGATCGCCGGCGACGACGATGTGCTGCCGTTCCTGCATGTGAAGCTGGAACTCTGGTTACGCGAGTTGCGCCGCATGGTGGCGCTGGTGTCGGAGACCCCGGTGCTGCGTCATCATGACGACCTGGGCACGCCCGACAAGGCGCTGTACCTGCCGGTCATTCACTGTCGCGACTGCCATGCCACCGGCTGGGGCGCGACCTTGCCCAAGACCAGCCCGAATCAGTTGCAGGCCGACCTTCAAGCCTTCTACACGGCATTCTTCGCGGAAGACGTGTCCACCCGGTTTGTCTTTCCCGCTGGGGATGTGCCCGCGAACCGTCGTTTCTTCGAGCCCAAGAAGCTGTGTGTGCGCTGCGGCACCTTGCACACCCTCGAACATCCGACCTGCGGCCACTGCGGGGCGGGCGGCGATGGGGGGCCGGGCCTGATCCGTGTGGAGATCGCGGCGAATCGCAAGGAGATCAGGCGCAACGGCAGTTCGTTGATGATCGCCCATCATGATTGCCCCTACTGCGGGGGGCACAAGACGCTTTCCATTCTGGGCTCCCAGGCGGCGAGCCTGGCCAGCGTGGCGATCAATCAGTTGTTCGGCAGCCGTTACAACGCCGACAAGAAGTTGATCGCCTTTTCCGACTCGGTTCAGGATGCGGCCCATCGCGCGGGATTCTTCGCGGCCCGTACCTGGCGCCTGAATCTGCGACCGGCATTGGCGCAAACCATCGCCCAGGCCGAAGCACAAGGCAAGAGGCTTACCCTTGCTCAGTTGCCACAGGCCTTCGCCGGTCTTTGGCAGGCCCGCCTGGGCCTGGCGTCGTATGTAGCCAACTTTCTGCCACCGCAACTGAACTGGTTGCGAGATGCCGAGACACTGTTCGAGACCGGGGTCCTGTCCGCGGACAGCGATGTGCCCCGATTGATGGGGAACGTCTTGCCCTGGGTGATGCTGGCGGAGTTTGGTCAGGATGCCCACGTCGGGCGGACCTTGCCAGCGACCCTGACGGCAAGCGCGCGCCTGGACGAAGCGCTGCGGAACCAGGCGGTGGGCGATCTGGCGACCCGCCTTCGGGAGGAGATCGAGCCTCTGGGCCAGGTTTCCGACGCGCAGGCCGGACGCTTCATCGACGGCCTGTTGCTGCGCATGCGTGAAATCGGGGCCTGGTGGGACAAGGGTCTGGTGTTCTATGCGCGGCAGGGCTCCCGCCCTTTCGCCTATCGAAAGAACCCGGCCGAATATCGCTTGCTTGTCGGGCCGCGTCCGCCACGTTTTTTGGCGCTGCCTGAGTATTACAACTGCGCAAGCATCGCCGTCGATACCACCGGAACATTCGGTGATTGGGCTTACAAGAGCCTGCCGGCGCTGGCGGCGGTGGCCTTGGGCGCGGATGCGATGGTGGTGCAAGCCTACGGGCTGGCGCTGGCGGCGCTGGAGCGTGCCGGCATCGCGCGGGCCGAGACGGGCGAAAAGGAGGTGGCCGTATGGGGGCTGGAGCCTGGCGTATTTACCCTCTCCACGAGCGGACAACGTTGGGAGTGCGTGAGTTGTCGGCACTCTTTGGTGACCGCCGCCGGCATGCATATGGCCGGGGAGCCCTGTCGTCGCCTGGGTTGCACAGGCCACCTGGTCGCGATCACGGAGACCAGCGATTTTTATCGCCGCCTCTATCTTTCGGCGGAGATCGCCCGCGTATTCGCGCGTGAACATACCGGTCTGCTGGACCGGCCGACACGGGAAGCGATCGAGCGGAGTTTCAAGGCGAAAAGCCCACGCCCACCCGGCGCGGTGAATCTGCTATCCGCGACCCCGACATTGGAAATGGGCATCGACATCGGTGACCTGTCGGCGACACTGTTGTGTTCGGTACCGCCCGCCCAGGCGAATTATCTGCAGCGCGCGGGACGCGCAGGTCGATCCACCGGCAATGCGGTCTTGCTGACCCTGGCGGCAGCGCGACCCCATGATCTTTATTTCTGGGCGGCGCCCAGGGAAATGGTGGCCGGCAATGTAGCTTCTCCGGGGATATTCCTGAATGCCTCGGCGGTCCTGGAACGCCAGTTGACCGCATTCTGTCTGGATGGCTGGGTGCGCGATCTGGGTGCCAAGGCGAAGATCCCATATACGATCCGGACCGTCCTGGCGGCGGTGAGCAAACCGAACACCGCACATTTCCCGTACCCATGGCTCGACTTCATCGAACGTCAACATTCGACTTTGCTGGATCGATTCCTGCGTATGTTCGAGACCGGGACGACACCGCTTTCCGATGAGACCAAGGGTTGGCTGGAGCGCTTCATCGCCGGCGATACCAAGACCGAAGGCAGTCTCGCCTGGAAGATCGTGGGGCGGCTGTGTGGCATGGCCGATGACGTGGATGAGTTCCGCAAGCGCAGGGACCGCATCGATGCTGAGTTCAAGAAGGTTGACGCCAAGCCGGTGAAGGGGGAACAGGACGAGGAGGAACTCCTGGAGTTGCGTCAGGAGCAGCAAGCTCTCGGCAGGATGATTACCGGCATCTGGGAGCGGGCGACGCTGAACGTGCTGACGGACGAGGGTTTGCTGCCCAACTATGCCTTCCCCGAACAGGGCGTGCTGCTTCATTCCATCATCCTGCGTGTCCGAAAACCAGGGGATGGGCATGACCCGTCCACGCAACCATTGACGCTGGAATATGAACGTCCGGGAGCGGCGGCCATCACCGAGTTCGCGCCGAACAGCTTGTTCTACGCCGAGGGTCGAAAGGTCACCATCGAGCAGGTGGATGTATCCAAGGACAAGCCGCAGCGCTGGCGTTTTTGCCGTCAGTGCGCCTACACGGAGTCCATCGAGACCGGCGATGTCCACGAGGCTTGTCCACGTTGTGGCGATCCGCTGTGGAAAGACAATGGGCGCATACGCGAGATGCTGCGTCTGACCAAGGTCTATGCCCGGACCCAGGATCATCTCGCCCGTATCGCAGACGATAGCGATGAACGCGAGCGGCGATTCTTTGTCCGCCAGGCGCTGGTGGACAGTCCGCCGGAAGCGGTGCGTCTGGCGTTTGCCATCGACCGGTCGGAGTTTCCGTTCGGGTTCGAATTCCTCAATCGGGTGTCGTTCCGCGAGATCAACTTTGGCGAGCGGGTGCCGGATGGCGCGCCTATGACCATCGCCGGGGTCGAGCAACCGCGGCCAGGATTTACCATCTGCCCCGATTGCGGAACGCTCCAGAGGAGACGCAAGCAAGGGGAGGAATACCGCAACCACGCCCCTTATTGCCCGAGGCGAAAGTCGGAAAGCACGCCTGTCCAGACCTGTGTGTTTCTTTATCGGGAGTTCGATAGCGAGGGCATTCGCCTATACCTTCCGGAGGCCAGCTTCGGCGGCGCCGAGGATCGCCTGCAGTCCTTCGTGGCCGCCCTGCAACTGGGGCTGGTGAAACGCTTCAGAGGCGCGGTCGATCACCTGCGCGTGGCCTTGGATATTCGTCTGGCGAGCGGTGAGGAAGCGCCGCGCCAATATCTGGTCATTTATGACGCGATTCCCGGAGGTACGGGTTACCTGAAGGAGTTGATGCGCGATGAGCGTCCGCTGCTGGAAGTTTTCGAGGCCGCTCTGACGGCGATGGATACCTGTGCCTGCAATCACGATGCCGATAAGGATGGTTGCTACCGCTGCGTGTATGCCTATCGCAACAGCCATGACCGGGAAAAAATTTCCCGGCGCATGGCGCAAAAGCTGTTGCGGGAGATCCTCGACCACAAAGACTTGCTCCACCCTGTTGAGAGGCTATCCCAGCTCGCCCCGTTCAATCCGCTCTTCGACAGCGAACTTGAGGCCCGCTTCGTCGAGGCATTACGCCGTCCAGGCAGGTCCGGCCTTGACCACAACGACCGGTTGACCGTTACCGAGGTGTTGATCAAGGGCAAGCCGGGCTATCTGGTGTCCTGTGGCAGCGGCAAGGGAGGCCGCCGCTGGCGTCTGGAACCCCAGGTTGAACTGGGGTCGATGGATGGCGTGGTCGTGCCCAGCAAGCCCGATTTTGTGTTCTGGCCGGATGATGACAGTGGCGATTTTCCCGTCGCGGTTTTCCTGGACGGCTGGCAGTTCCATCGGGACATCATCCCGACCGATCTGATCAAGCGCATGGCCATCTCCAAGAGCGGGCGGTATTCGGTTTGGACATTAACCTGGGCGGATGTGGAAAACTGGCTCAACCCGAAAACCGCCCCTCCAGCCAACCCATGGCCATCTTTGCTGGACTCGGACAGAGATTTGGTGGGCGATCTGCTCAAGCGCTTTGGCCTGGAAACGATGGCGACCTTCCGCGCCATGACGTCGATGGCCCAATTGCGAATTCGTCTGTGCGGTCTGGACCATGAAATGCTGCGGCGGCATGGGGCGCTGCTGTCGTTGGGCATCTTGATGCCCAACGGCGATCCGAGCCTCGCGGCCGCGGTCAGCCAATCGGCCTGGGCAAAATGCCTGAGCGAAATCGGCATCACGATACTGCCCGATGGCGCGGGAACCCGTAGTGGCGGCCGCATACTCGCCGGAGGACTGCTGGAGGTCGCCGCGGGAGTCACCGTTGAACAGGGGAATGGCATCAAACAAGGGACCTTGGATAGGGCAACCGAGCCCTCCGTCCTCCTGCGTTGGAACGCCCCCTCGGAAACGCCAGAGGCTGAACGACAAGCTGCCTGGCATCTGTTATGGCAAAGCGCGAATCTGCTCTTGCCGCTGTCTCGTTGTTGGGCCGGCACGGATGACACCCCGGAGCTTGCCCCCTTCCTCGCCTCACCCCTGGTCCGAGGTGATCGGCCCGCGGGTTCAATGGAGGCTGGGTGGATCGAGGTCTCTGAATTGGCTTGCGTGGAGATTCAAGCGTGGGTGCCGGAACTGGTGCGCCTGGGAATTGAGCCTCCCGTTGTGGGATTCGAATTGCTGGATGAAAAAGGGCGCGTCGTGGCCGAGGCGGAACTCGCCTGGCTTGAGCGCAAATTGGCAGTTGTGTTGGAACCGGGTACACATGAATCCCACTTCGAGCAGCGGGGATGGCGGTGTTTCACGGCCACCGATGGATTGCTTGATCCCGCATGGTTGGCGGCATTGAGAGGGGGAGAAGACAGCTTATGAGCCTCGCACCGAAAATCGCGCTCTCGGACGATTTCCTGAAATCTTTCGCAGCTATCCCTCGCGACCGGCAACAAGCGGTACTCAAGTTCGTATCGCAGTTCCGCCAGAACCCCCAGGCGCCAGGGATCAATTACGAGACGATACATGATGCCGCTGACGCCAATATGCGTTCGGTTCGTATTGACCAGGCGTTGCGCGGGATTGTCTTGAAGCCTGCTCAGGGCAATGTCTATTGCCTGCTCTGGGTGGACCGGCACGATGATGCCTACCGGTGGGCTACCACCCATCGTGTGGCCATTCATCCGGACCTTGGCAATCTCCAGGTCTTCGCGGTCGAGCCCGGCGTGACCCGAGAAGCGATCCCCGAGTCGGTGGTGGTAGCAAGCCTGTTTGCCGAGCTCAAGGACCGTGAGATACGCCGCCTTGGCGTGCCGGAGGAAATTCTGGTCCGTGTGCGCGCGGTGACTAATGCGGATGAGTTGGAGGCTGTTGAACCCTACTTGCCTGACGATGCGTTTGAGGCCCTGTATCTCTATGCCGCGGGCGAGAGCTACGACAAAGTCGTTGCGGATCGAGAGGCGGCGGCTCAGGTCGACACCGCGGATTTCGACACGGCGCTGGAGCTTGATGCGAGCAAACGCCATTTCCTGGTAGTTACCGATGACAGCGATCTTGATGCCCTGCTGGCCGCGCCACTCGAACTCTGGCGGGTATTTTTGCACCCGAGTCAGCGCCGATTGGTAACACGGTCATGGAGTGGACCGGTCAGGGTTCTGGGCGGCGCCGGCACGGGAAAGACCGTCGTAGCGATGCACCGAGCGGTCTGGCTGGCAAGGAAGTATCACGATGTGCCGGGCAAGCCCGTGCTGTTCACGACATTCACGCGGACCCTGGCCGACGATATCCGGGGCCATATCGCATCCCTCTGCACGCCACAGGAACAGGACAGGATTGCGGTCATCAACATCGACCAATGGGCGCTGAGCCTGCTGCGTCGATTCGGTTATCAGCACGAGTTGCTCTATGACGAGCCCCGGCGCAAGGCATTCTGGAAGGTCGCCATGAGCCGTGCACCCGCTGACAGCGAATTACCCCTGGCTTTCTTCCGCGCCGAGTATGAGCGCGTGGTGCTCCCGCAAGGGTGCGAAGCGGCGGAGGACTACATGCGCGCCAGCCGGATCGGGCGAGGGGGTCAGTTGGGACGCGCTCAGCGCAAGGCGATGTGGCCGGTGTTCGCCGAGTACCGTGCGCAACTGCATGCCGCCAATTTACGCGAACCGGAAGAGGCATTCAGGGATGCAAGGGCATTGCTGGAGCGGGAAAGGGAGTCACTCGGAATTCGTTCCATCATCGTCGATGAAACGCAGGACTTGAGCGCTTCGGCGTTGGCACTGGTTCGAGCTGCCGTGCCCAGGGATCAGGACGATCTTTTCCTGGTGGGGGACGCTCATCAGCGCATCTATCGTCACAAGGTAGCACTGTCCAGGGTGGGTATTGATATCCGCGGCCGGGGGCGCAAGCTTCGAATCAACTACCGCACCACCGACGAGATCCGCAGATGGGCTGTGGCTCAACTGGAGGGATGCGAGATCGACGATCTGGATGGCGACAGCGATTCATTAAAAGGGTATCGCTCGCTAAGCCACGGCGAAGCACCCGAAGTCGTGCATTTCACCTCCTTTGAAGCCGAAATCGACTTTCTGAAAAAGAGTCTCGACGAGCTTATGGAACAAGGTACGAGTCCTCACGACATTTGCGTTGTGTCGAGAACGAACGAGGACGTGGATCACTATTGCACGGCTCTGGCCAAGACCGGCTATCAAACGCTCAAGCTGGACCGGAACACGCATGATGATCGTGCTGTCGAGGGCATCCGTTTTGCAACCATGCACCGGGTGAAAGGGCTGGAGTTCGACGTGGTCGTCATCGCTGGGTACAAGTCGCCAAGCGCCTACGCGGAAGAACTGTCGCGGGAGGAAGACGCAGGCGTTATTGAGGACACTTTGCTAGGCGAGCGAAGCTTGCTTCACGTCGCGGCTACACGAGCCAAGCGTTACTTGATCGAAACTGTTCGGGACACGCCGGACTGAGAGTTGGCTCGCCTGGCTTGGTGCGACTGCGTCACGCGGTAATGACTCCGCGCAGTGGCGTGGTAATCCCGACATAGCGGATGCCCGCCCATCAGCCTAGTTTCCTCGCCAAATCCTCGGCCTTCAGGTGCGTGTAACGCTTGAGCATGGCCAGGGTCTTGTGGCCGGTGATGCTGGCCACTTCCATGCTGTCGAATACGCCGCGCTCGAATAGGCGGGAGGTGGCTTCGTGGCGCAGATCGTGGAATCTCAGGTCCGCGATACCCGCGCGGGTACAGGCTCGTACCCAAGTCTTGTTGAAGCTGTCTGATCTGGCCCACTGCCAGAACACTCTGCCGGAAATGGAAACCGGCTGGCTGCGCAGTTCCTCCAACACCGCCACGGCCGCGCTCGAAAGCGGAATGGCGCGGAAGGCATCCTTGTTCTTGGTCTTCTGCCTGAGGCCGTCGTCGCGCTCGACGCCGCGCGCCAGCATGACCCGCCGGCCGAGATCCACGTCGGCCCATTTCAAGGACAGCAGTTCGCCGAGTCGCGCGGCGGTTTCTATGGCCAGCCGCACGATGGCGACCAGATGCGGCGAGCACTCCGCCAACAGGCGGTCCAGTTCCTCTGTTTCCAGCCGGCGGTCCCTGGCATCGTCGGAGACCGGCTTGCTGACCATGGCGCAGGGATTGGCAGCGAGGGGGATGCCCCACTCCTTGCCCGCCAGGTCGATCAGTCTGGAGAGCAAGCCCAGGCGCTGGCGCACCGTGGAAGGAGAGACATTCCTCAACTGGGCATCGCGGTAAGTCGCGATCAGCTTCGGGCTCAACGCCGCCAGGGCGTACTTGCCGAAGCCATCATCCAGGGCTGACAGGGCGCCGGCGATCCAGTTGGCCCGCTTGCTCGGCAGTACGTCGGTTCGGTAACGAGCGATCAAGTCGTGGACGGTGGTGCGTTCCGCTTCCTGGCGCGGCATGTAGATGCCCCGATCCATGTCGCGTTCCACGTCGCGGGACCATTCCTCGGCGTCCTTGCGGTAATTGAAGGTCTTGGACTGGAGCGGGTAGCCCTTGCGCTTGACGATGGCCTGCCACTGGTAATCGCCGCGTTTTCTGATGGTCGCCATGCTGTGGATAAGTGACAAGAAAAAGGGGGGAAAGGGGGGAGCCCGTCGGGTGACAATCGGGTGACAAATACTACAACATATTGACCTGGATGCTTGCTAGCAGAGGCATCTCACCGGTTTCATACACCCCCTCCTAAGGGGAGGGTCGCACGTTCGATTCGTGTCGGGGGCACCATAAAAAACAACGAGTTAGGCCACTTTCCCAAGTGGCCTTTTTCGTTTCCGGCACAATTTCGGCACACTGCCAGAAAACGAAGGGCAACAACTGCCAGCCCGGCACACCTGGGCACACTCGCCCGCATCGCCCGGCCGGCCATGCCCACCCCCGCGCCTCACTTGAAAACTTGTTGCATACCGGGTGCAAATTCGGATGAAGGGCTATCCACCGGAAAGCGCCACGTTCGACCGCCTGACCGATGCCCGCGAGTGGGCAGCAAAAACCGAGACCGCCATCAAGGAAGGCAAATACTTTGGCGCATCAAGAAAGCACACCCTGGCAGAACTACTCGACAAGTACGAAGCCGACCGGGCCGCTCGTGGGCGTCTGTCAGTCAGCACGAAATCATGCTTGAAAGTGTGGCGTGAACGATGGGGGCACGAACTCCTGGCAAATCGCGCCCCATTGGAGCCACCGAATCGCGGCTTAATGGAGCCAGTAAAAGGTGTGGTTTTTCGAGTTCCGGACGGGGTGATTTTCGGTGGTTTTCCTGGGATTTTGCAAACCTCCGAATCGTTGTATTTAAGG
>CAILNT010000088.1 GCA_903835655.1 uncultured Pseudomonadota bacterium
CGCCGATGAGGGTGAGTCAAAGGCCAAGTCAACAGCCAAGTCAAAGGCAAAAACGGGGCAGCGCCGATCCGCTGCGAGTGAAGTCGAGTGCAAAGCTTAAACCAACTGCATTATTGTCTTGACTCAGGGGTCCACCATACATAGCGTGGACGTGGCAACGGCCGCCAAAGTCATCGCCGAACACTGCGGCCTGAAATCGGACCTGTCATATGTGGCAGGCCTGATTCACGACATCGGCATCTTGTGGATCGGCATCAATTGCCCCGCGGAATATGCGCACATATGCGCGCCCCAGGACGATACGACACACGACATCATCGAGTCGGAACGGCGGTGGATAGGAACCGACCACGCCGAGGTTGGGGCGATCCTGTGCGAACTCTGGGGCCTACCCGAGGAAATCCGCCAGTCTGTGGCCGGCCACCACAACCCGGATCAGGCGCCGCCCAGCGCCTACGTCATGAATGTGCATTTTGCGGAAATGGCGTGCAACGCGCTGGATCTGGGAAAACGTCCACGCAATGGGGTCTCGTATTTTTCCGAACAGGCCTTGCCCCTGCTGGGGCTCGACTGGAAACAGATCCCCGAGATGCTGGGCGAGATCGAGGCCCGCGCACGTTTCATGCGCACCCTCGCCGGGGTATCGTTAGGCCGGCCCGTCGGATTGTCCGGGTAAACGACAGCCGCACACCCGCAGCCGCCACCCCTAGCCGGGGAAGTCCTCGATCGGCGTCGGTTTGCCGAACAGATAACCCTGAAAATCTATGCAGCCGTGGTTGGCGAGGAAGTCACGCTGTTGCATGGTTTCCACGCCTTCGGCGATCACCGGCAGGCCCAGGCTCTGGCCCAGGGCGAGAATGATGCGGGCGATGGCGGCATCGCTGTTGTTGTTGAGTACATCCTGGACGAAGGAGCGGTCGATCTTGAGTTGATCCAGAGGCAGGCGCTTCAGGTAAGTCAGCGAAGAATAGCCAGTGCCGAAGTCGTCGAGCGCGAAGCCGATGCCATGGGCTTTCAGGGTCGACATCTTCTCCGCCGAAGCGTCCACGTTGTCCAGTAGCAAGCTTTCCGTGAGTTCGATCTTCAACAGGCGCGGGTCGATGCCCGCGTGCGCCAAGGTCTCCAGCACCTGTTCAACGAAGTGTGGGTGGCGGAACTGGCGGGCGCTGACATTCACCGACAGGGTGAGGGGAGCGGTGGGCAGACTGTTTTCCCAGGAATGCAGTTGCCGGCAGGCCTGCTCCAGTACCCACTGGCCGAGGCCGACGATGAGACCGGTTTCCTCGGCCAGCGGGATGAACTCGCTGGGCAGGAGCAGGCCCCGGCGTGGGTGATTCCAGCGCAGCAGGGCTTCCGCGCCGATCACCCGCCCCGAGCCGTCGACCTGCGGCTGGTAATACAGGGTGAATTCGCCGGCCTGCATGCCATGGCGCAGTTCGCCCTCCAGCGCGGCGCGCGCTTCTACCCTGGCTTGCATGGCGCGATCGAAGAAGCGCAGGGTGTTGCGGCCAGCTTCCTTGGCCTGGTACATGGCCAGGTCGGCGCGTTTCAATAATTCGTCTATGCTGACATCCGACTGGTTGAACAGGGTGACACCGATGCTGGGCGTGCTGTGATGTTCACCGCCCTGGAGGACATAGGGGTGATTGAGGCTGGCGAGGATTTTTTCGCCCACGCCTTCCGCCTGGGGGGCTGCCTCCTCCGGCTTGGCGCCTAAGTTTTCCAGCATGACCACGAATTCGTCGCCCCCCAAACGCGAGACGGTATCACCTTCGCGCACACACTCCACCAGACGTTTCCCCACCTGGATCAGCAACAGGTCGCCGACATCGTGGCCCAGGGTGTCGTTGAGCCCCTTGAAATTGTCCAGGTCGATGAACAGCAGCGCACCGCCGTGATGGTTGCGACCGCAAGCCGTCAGCGCTCGTTGCAGACGGTCGCGCAGCAGGCGGCGATTGGGCAGATTGGTGAGCGCGTCGAAAAAAGCGAGCTGGCGTATCTTTTCCTCATTGGCGCGGCGCTCGCTGATGTCCTGTTTGACGGCGACGAAATGCTGGATCTCACCTTGGGCATTGCGCACCGGGGTGATGGCGAGTTCTTCGTCGTAGAAGCTGCCGTCGTGACGTTTGTTGATGAGTTCGCCGCGCCAGACCCGCCCGTCCTGGATGGTCTGCCAGAGATCTTCGTAGAGGGCTTGGTCGTTGAGACCGGAGCGAACCAGTTCCTTGGGCTTGCGACCGATCGCCTCCTCCAGGCTATACCCGGTGATCTGGGTGAAGGCGGGATTGGCCCACTGGATCATGGCTTCGCTATCGGTGATGACGATGCCGCTGGCAACCGCGCGCAACGCGGCATCCTGCAACTTCAGCCGGGCTTCCAGGCGGGCACGGATCCGGGCATGACGGATGGCCCGGCTGATCAGCGCGCTATCGAACTCGCCCTTGACCAGGTAATCCTGGGCACCGGCCTCCATGACCTGGGCTTCGAACTCGGCGTCGCGATGCCCGGAGAGCACGACGATGGGCGTTTCCGGCGCCAGTTCCTGCACGCGGGTGACCGTCGCCAGGCCAGCGGAATCGGGCAGGGCAAGGTCGAGCAGGATCAGATCCGGCACGGACTCGAGAAGCTTGCTGCGTGCCTGGGCGAGCGTGTCGACCACCCGCAGCCGCGGTGCATGACCATTGAAACGCGACTGGCGCAGGAAAGCTGCGATCAGCGCAGCATCACCCGGATCGTCTTCGATCAGGAGAATTTGCAAGGTCATGGAAGGCTTCCGGGGAGACGTACCAGCGAGAACCAGTAATCGCCCAGGCCTCGGATGGCTGCGGTGAACTGCGTCAGATCGACCGGCTTGGTGATGTAGCCGGCGGCCGACAAATGGTAGGAAGCCACCACGTCGCGCTCCACATCGGAGGTGGTGAGCACCACGACGGGGATATCCGAGAGTGCCGGGTCGGCCTTGAGGACGCTCAGGAATTCGCGCCCGTCCATGCGCGGCATGTTGAGGTCGAGCAGGATCAGATTCGGTCGCGGCGCGTTGCCATGGTTGCCTTGGTGACGCAGGTATTGCAGCCCATCGACGCCGTCGCAGGCGACATGCAGATCGACCAACAGACGGTTTTCCCGCAGCGCGATCCTGACCAGGTGCGCGTCCGCCGGTTCGTCTTCGAGCAGGAGCACGACGAAGGGTTGGGTCATGGGGTTTGCTCGCGTGGCGCGGGTAGGTGCGGCATCGCGGCTAGGTTTGCGTAATTCATGTGGTTGTCTCCCAGGGGAAGCTCGAAGTTTACCGTGCAGCCACCGCCTGGCGTCTCCTCGATCCATGCGCGGCCGCCCGCGCTCTCCAGAATACGGCGGACGATGGCGAGACCGACACCGGTGCCCAGCCCGGAAGAGGAGAGGCGTTCAAACACACGGAATACCCGCTCCCGATATTCCGGGGCGATACCCGGGCCATCGTCGCTGACCTGGAAGTACGCCTTGCCCGCACGGACTTCGCCCCGCACGGCGATTTCCCGGCTTCCCGGCTGATGCAAGGAATTTTCCAGCAGCAGGGTGAATATTTCCGCCAGTCGCGGCGGATCCAGCCGGACCCGAGGCAGAGGCCCCAAAGTGACGTGGGCGCCGGCCTGCTCGATGCGCGCTCGCAGGTGCTGCAGCACATCGCGCAGCACCAGGTCGGCATCCGCCACGCCCGGTTCGGCGCACGCCTGGCCGGCCGCGAGGTAGCGTTGCACATCGCGTACCAGGGATTGCTGGCGGCGCGCCTGTTCCTGGATGAAATTCAGGGAAGCCTGGACCTCCTCGTCCAGCGTCTGACCGGAAAGCAGTACTTGCAGGCGCTGCGCGTAGCTGGCCAGGCGGCGCGCCGGTTCCTGCAAATGATGGGCGGCGATCTCCGCGAAACGCTGCAATTCGGCATTGCTGCGTGCCAGGCCTTCCTGGGCGCTCTGCGTGGCCTCAGCCATGCGGTTGAAGGTGGAGATGAGATGGCGCAATTCCGGGCTACCTTCCTCCGCCAGGCGGGCATCGAGCCGGCCCTTCGCCAGTGCATTCGCCCCCTGCTCCAGATGGTCCAGAGGCGCCAAGCCATTGCGCAACACCAGCCAGATGCCAAGAAAATCCAGAGTGAGCGCCAGCAGCAGGATCAATACGTGGCGCAGCAACAGGGTCCAGGCGCGGTTGGCCTGGTCCTGGACGGTCATGGTGACGATGAGTTCGCCGTAGTCGCGGCCGCCCACGCTGATTGGTGTTCGCCCTGTGATGGGGGAGAAGCCCAGCCCTTCCTCGAACCAGGCCGGGCAGAGCGGGGACAGTGGATGATCCTGGCTGGCCAACCGGGTACCGAAGCGGTCGCGAAATTCGGCGCGAAAAACGTGGCGGCGTGCGACGAAGTGCTCCAGGGCCTGTTGCAGACTGGAGTAATCGCCGATGACGATGACATCCGCCAGCGACAGTGGCAGGAACTCCATCTCGTGGCCCAGTTCCTCGCGCAGATCCGCCTGCGCGTCGCGCGCTTCCTGGCGTGCGGACAACAGCAACATGGAACTGCCGGCCACCAGCAGGGCGAAGCTCGCCGTGACCAGGAGGCGCACCAGGAAGGGCAGGCGATCCCAGAAGGTGTTCCAGGCGGACCACATGCTTATTGGATGTCCTTCACCAGCGTGTTGCGGTAGAAATCGCGGTAATTGTGGTAGTCCGCCGGTGTGGATATCTGAAAGCCGTAGGGCGGCTTCTGACCAACCACCTGGGCACTGGCCTGTAGCACCTTGAATCCTTCCGCGTCCAACTCCATGCCGTCGATAGTGGCGCGCACTGCTCGGGCGACTTCGCCCGGGACACGCGGGTGCACGGCAATGGGCAGGTTGAGGTAGGGCGGAGATTCCCAGAGTACGTGGTACTGCATGCCCACGCGCGCGGCGAAGTCGCGCATGACCTGGTCGTTGACCCCGGCGGCGATGACCTTGCCCGCCTTGAGCTGAGCCATGATGCCTTCCTGGTTGCCGCCGAACACCGGCGTGACCTGAACGCCTAGATGCAGGAGATGATCCATGGGAACCGCGTAGCCCACGAAGGCGGCGATCGAGGGGAAACCCACTTCCCGGCCCCGCAGTTCATGCAGCGACCGGATCGGCGAGTCGGCCAGGGTGACGATCTGACCGGTGATGGCCGCGTCGCGCGGCCGCAGGATCACCTGGTAATCGGCGGCCGCCATGCTGGGCCGGAAGATCGTGTTGGAGTAAACGAAATCGAATTCACCGCGTTCGATGGCCGCGTTGGATTCCGGCGCCGTGCGTGCCACTTTGAGCAGCAAACGCACCCCGGCACGTCGTCCGGCATAGTCCAGGATCGGGTTCCAGTAACGCGCGGTGAGCACCGCGCTACGCTGCGGCAGCACGCCGAAGGAGTATGTGTCCACCGCCTGCGCAGCGCAGCCGACCAGGGCGAGGGCAAATAGCACGAATTTCATGGCGTACCCCTGGTGACCGCGTCGGCTGGGGCGTCGAGCGGCAATTCGAAGATGAAGCAGCTGCCCTGGCTGATGCCCGCCGATTCCGCGTGGATCTGGCCGCCGTGGTGTTCGACGATCTTGCGGCACAGGGCCAGGCCGACACCGGCGCCCTCGAAACGGCTGCGCGCCTGTAGGCGCTGAAAGACCTGGAAGAGCCGCGGAATTTGCGAGGGTTCGATACCGATGCCGTTATCGCGGATGCTTACCGTCCAGTTCGTCGCGCTCCTGCTCGCGATCACGCTGACCTCGGGCGCGCGCCCGACCTCGCGGTACTTGACGGCATTGCCGATCAGGTTCTGGAACAGGCGAACCAGCTCATCGCGGCTGCCATAGAGGCGTGGCCAGTCGCCGCTGGCCCGGATTTGCGCCCCGGACTCTTCCAGCGCCGGCTTCAGGAACAACAGGGCCTCGTCTAGTGCCTCGCGGCTGGGGACCCAGTCCAGCGGCCCGGTCTTGCGGCCCACGCGCGAGTAATCGAGCAGGCCCACCAGCATCTGATCCATGCGTCTGGCACCATCGGTGGCGAAATGCAGGTATTCGCGCGTGTCCGCGTCCAGCCTGTCTTGAAGTGCGCTCTCCAGCAGTTGCTGGTAGCTGGCGATCATGCGCAGCGGCTGGCGCATGTCGTGCGAGATGGCATAGGCGAATTGCTCCAGATCCGCATTGGAACGGCGCAGTTCCCCGTCCACCAGGCGGTAACCGGCCTCGCTATCGCGCAACTGCCTTTCCTGCTCGCGCAAGGTGACGATGTTGCGTTGCTGGCGCAAGGAGAAGTACACCAAGGCCAGCGCGAAGCCGCCCAGGAGGAGGAGGAGGGCGGGCAAGACCCGGCCGAGCTGCACGAGGGAGCGTTGTTGCGCCGAGGCCTGTTCCATGGAAAGCTGAAAGACCGTGTCATTCACGCGTTGCAGCGAGGCGCGCAGGTGCTCTACGGCATGCAGGTGCGGCGCCAGTCTTGCCGCATCCAGGGGAAGTTGGCACAGGCAGTCCACCAACGCGCGCAAGGCCGGGTCGAGGGCCTGGAAGAAGGCGGCGGCACCGGGCAGACCGGAGTTCCGGTAGAGCGACTGATTGTCGCGGCTGCGCAGGCGTACCAGGTCGAGGCTCATGCCGACCTGTTCCAGGTTTTCCGCCGATGGCAGCGCACTGGCGACCCGCAAGCTCGCTTCCAGACGGCTGATATCGAGCAGGAATACCGAGAAGTCGCGCTCCCGTGACAGCGAAGTCGGTGGCAAGGTGGCTTCGATGCGGGAAAGCGCCTGGCCCAGAAGGAACAGGCTGACTGCGGTGATCGCGATGACGCCCAGGGCGAGAAGGTGATAGCGGCTCGGCCGCGGTCTACTCTGGAACACGGTCTAGTGAAGCGTGACGGGCTCGATGGAACGCAGCAGCCAGACCCAACGCAAGCGGTAGATCGGGTCTTCCAGAGTCTTGTCGCTGTCGCGCGGATAGATAAGGCGCAAGGGTCCCTTGTCATGCCGGGAGATCGGCTTCCCATCGCGGCGCGTCGCCAGCAGCAGCGGCCAGCGTACCCAGTCCTCACGCGGGATGATCTGGGAAAAACCGTCCAGGCCGGTGAAACGCAGTGCGCCAGCCTGCTCGATACTGGCGCTTTTCAACACGTCGGCGAGCAGCGGCCCCTGGTAGTTGCCGTCATCTGCCGGCCAGAAGGTGTGGGTGCGTAGCGACTTCAGACCCAGTGCTTCGAGTTGGGGCAGGTCGAAGTGGCGAACGCCGGCCGGCGCGGCGATGCTCAGGACCTCCGGGCCGGAGGCCAGGGCACCGCCGGCGAGCAGCGCGAGCAGGAATAAAGCGACCAAGCGCATCAGCGTCCAGCGTCGATCTTGACCGTGGCGCGCACTTCGTTGCCGCAGCCCAGGTATTCCAGGCTGGCGAAACTCAACAACTTCGCCATAGCGATGCCACGACCGTGGGTATCGAAGGCGCGCTCCGGACGCATCTCGATAAACTCCTGCCAATCGAAGCCGGCGCCCTGATCGCGCAGATAAAAATGCAAGGCATCGCCGCGGCGCTCGAATTCGACGCGCGCACGGCGAGCTCCCGTGAGCGGGTCCGCCAGACGCCGCTCGATTTCCTCGTTCAAGGCATCGCGAGCGATCAATTGCGATTTTTCCTGGTAGCTGATGGCGAGGTTGCCGTGCTCAACGGCATTGAGCATCAGCTCCGACAGGCCGAGCACCACCTGCTGGCTGTTAGGACAGGCATTGGCCAGGAGGGTGGCGATGTCGCGCGCCTCATCGGTTGTGCGAAAGGAAAAAGCGGCATGGTCGAGATGAATCAGCGTGCGCGCGGCCTTGCGGGCTTCCTCGCGCAGATACACCGCATGTCGGTAATCGCGCACCGCGGTGGCGACGATGGCCAGCATGGCTTCGGCGGAAAAGGGCTTGGTGAGGTAGTAATAGGCGCCGCCGCGCAGTCCTTCGAGTACCTCCTCGGGCCTGACCAGGCCACTTTGCATCACCACGGGAATGTGCGTGAGCGCCTCGTCCGCCTTCACCCGGCGCAACACCTCGATACCATCGATGCCCGGCATCATGCGGTCGAGCAGGACGGCGCAGTAACGCTCGGGATTGGCCGTAAGCAACGCCCAGGCAGCGTCGCCATCCTCGGCGACATCCACCGCATAGCCGGCTTCTCCCAGGTTTTCCATGAGGATTTCCCGGCTGATCAGGTCGTCTTCGGCAACCAGTAAATAGGGGGTCATGGTTGTGGGGCTACGGGGAGGATGACTGCATTATCGGCGGGCATTCTGGAAACTTGAGCGTGCCGTGAATATTCGTGGCGAGGACGCGCCTCCGACCCATGGGATATAGTCCGGCGCGACCCAAAGACCAGGCCGCGCCATGTCCCAACCCGACCACCACCTCGAACTGCTCGCCCCCGCCAAGACTGCGGAAATTGGCCGCGCAGCCCTCCTGCACGGCGCCGACGCGGTCTACATCGGCGGGCCGGCCTTCGGTGCGCGCGCCAACGCCGGCAATACGGTGAGCGAGATCGCGGCTCTGGTGGCGTTCGCACACCGTTACCGCGCGCGCATCTTTGTCACCCTCAACACCATATTGCATGACGCGGAGCTGGAGCCGGCGCGCCGCCTAATCCATGAATTGCACGATGCCGGAGTGGACGCGCTGATCGTCCAGGACATGGGCCTCCTGTCACTGGATCTGCCGCCGATCGCCTTGCACGCCTCGACGCAATGCGACATCCGCACACCCGAGAAGGCGCGCTTCCTGGCCGATGTGGGTTTTTCCCAGATGGTGCTGGCACGGGAACTGACTCTGCGAGAAATTGCGTCCATCCGCACCGCCGTCCCGGCCGACGCCGTGTTGGAATCCTTCGTCCACGGCGCGCTGTGCGTGGCCTTTTCCGGACAGTGCAACATCAGCCATGCCCACACCGGGCGCAGCGCCAATCGTGGCGACTGCTCCCAGGCCTGCCGACTGCCCTACACGCTGGAAGACAATCAGGGCCGGGTGGTCGCTTTCGACAAGCACCTGCTGTCGCTCAAGGACAATAACCAGAGCGTCAACCTCGACGCCCTGATCGAAGCCGGCATTCGCAGCTTCAAGATCGAGGGACGCTACAAGGACATGGGCTATGTGAAAAACATCACCGGCCATTACCGCCTGTTGCTCGACGAAATCCTGGAACGGCGGCCTGAGCTGGCGCGCGCTTCCAGCGGTCGCACGCAACTACTGTTTGCACCCGACCCGGACAAGACCTTCCATCGCGGCTCCACGGAGTATTTCGCCCATGGACGATCCGGCGACATCGGCGCTTTCGATAGCCCTGCCTTCGTCGGCCTGTCCGTGGGCACGGTGGTGCGCCTGGGGCCGGACTGGTTCGAGGTCGAAACGTCGGCGGCACTGGCCAATGGCGATGGTCTGACCTATCTGAACAAGCGCGAAATCGTCGGCATGCAGGCGAACACGGTGGAAGCGGTCGCTCCCACGCTCTGGCGCGTCCACCCGAACGAGCCGCTGGTGTCCCTGGCCGGCTTGCGCCCGGGGCTTGCGATCAGCCGCAACCGAGACCACGCCTGGGAGCAGGCGCTGCACAAGGAATCGGCCCTGCGGCGCATCGACCTCTGGGCCAACTTTGTCGAAACCGACTCGGGCTTTTCCCTGACCCTGCACGATGCCGATGGTTGCACGGCCACGGCCAACCTGGACGGGGAAAAACAGCCGGCGCGCGATCCGGGCAGGGCCGAGGAGGAATTGCGCGTACGCCTCTCGCGCTTCGGCGGCAGCGATTTCGCGCTGCTGGAACTGACGCTGCAATGGCGCCAACCCTGGTTTCTGCCCGCATCCGCCGTCAATGCGCTGCGCCGCGAGGCGCTGGAAAAGCTGGCCGTGGCGCGCCAGGTAGCCTACCCACGGCCCGCGCGCCGCGCCGCCGTCGAACCGCCAGCGGTCTATCCGGACGCGGTACTCACTTACCTCGCCAATGTCTACAACCAGGCCGCCCGCGGATTTTATGAGACGCACGGCGTGAAGTTGATCGCCGCCGCCTATGAGGCGCACGAAGAGCCCGGCCTGGTCTCCTTGATGATCACCAAGCACTGCCTGCGCTATTCCTTCAGTCTCTGCCCGAAACAGGCCCGTGGGGTGACCGGTGTGCAAGGCCAGGTACGCGCCGAACCCATGACGCTGGTGAATGGCCTTGAACGCCTCACTCTGACATTCGATTGCCGCGCCTGCGAGATGCACGTCGTAGGCAAGGCGAAGAAACATATCCTGAAGATTGCCCCGCCCACGACGGTGCCGCTGACTTACCACGCGCCACGAACGTAGATAACGCACCTGGACCCGGGGCGGGCACTCATGGCCGTACCGCTCGATGCGGGGTGACGGGGAATGCGCGGACAGGAGCGCAGCGTGCTTGCCTAAAGTTGTTCGTGTGATATGCCGAAAAGAGATCACCGAGGCGAGATGTAGACCGTCCGGGGCAGTTCCCGCAGCGTACCGAAGCAGAGGCCCAACATGAAAACATCGACTATCCGCGCCATGATTGCCGTCGCAGTACTGACCTGCCCGCAGATCGCCAACAGTGCCGTCGATGCCGAAGCGGCCCGGGTACTTGCCAAAAAGGAAGGCTGTCTCAAGTGTCACGGCATAGACCGGGACAAGACGGCCAAGTCCCTTACGGCGATTGCAGGCAAATTCAAGGGCGTGGCGGATGCCGACGCCAAGCTGCTGTGGCACATCACAACCGGCCCCAAGGTCAAGGATTTGGATGGAGGTGAGGATGTGCACGACATCATCAAGACGAACGACAAGTCTGCCATCAACAACCTGATAGGCTGGATCCGCTCGCTGGCCAAATAAGGTGCTGAAATCGTGGTAACGGTTCGCGCCGCGGGAAAGTTCCGGTGGCCGACTCTCCTTGTTCCCCTCTCACTCATTTCACCCGACGGCTGGTGTCGGGGTGAAGAATATGGAGTCGCATGATGTTGCGGTTCACTGATCTGAAAATATGGGTCCGCTTGACGGCCTCGATCTGGCTGGTGCTGATTGTCACCTGGGTGGGGGTGATCCTCTGGGAAAGCCATGAATACTGGAATGCGGCGGTTGAGCAGGCCGAGGATTTCTCCCTCAGCATGCATGACTCTACGCTGGCGGGGCTGACTGCCTTGATGATGGCCAACTCCGAGTACAAAGGCCACCTGCTACTCGATCAGATCAAGCAATTGAAAGCCATCCGCGAATTACGCGTGGTCTCGAATGAACAGGCCTTCCTCGGGGTGGAGGACGCAAAAACCCCGGAGAAGATACGCAGCCTGCCAAGACCCACGGATCCTGAAACCCAGGTCATGCGCAATGGTCGGGAGCTGACCGAGGTTCACGAGGACGCACAAGGGCCCTATCTGTTGGCGATCCGTCCCATGAAAAATTTCACCAACTATCTCGGCAAGAACTGCCGAAAATGTCACGACGCTAACGAGAATGCCACGCTCGGCGTCATCAGCATGAAGATTTCACTGACCAATGTGGCGCAGATGGCCGCTCGCCAGCAACTGCAAACCCTGGCTGTGGCGCTTGCCGCCAGTCTGCTGCTGCTGGCCTTCATCTGGTATTTCATTCGCGGCGTGGTCACCAATCCGATCAAGGAGATGGTGGTCAGTTTGCGCGCCATTGCCTCCGGTGAAGGCGATCTCAGCCGCCGCCTGGAAGTGCGGGGCAAGGATGAGATCGGAGAGGCTTCGGCCGTATTCAACGAGATGATGGTCAAGTTTTCCGAACTCGTGCATCAGGTAGGCAATTCGGCCACCCAGGTAGCGGCCGCCGCCGGCCAGTTGGTGGCCAGTGCCGACTACGTCGCCCATTCATCGCAAGACCAGAGCGACACCTCGGCCGGCGCCGCCAGTGCCGTCCAGGAAATGGCGGCCAGCATCGCCTCGGTAGCGGAGAACGCCGAACAGGTACGCATGCTGTCGCGCGAAAGTCAGAAGCGGTCCGAAGAGGGTAATACCAGCCTGTTCCGCCTCAACGAGGGCGTGGACCTGGTCGAGTCTACCGTGCGTGGTGTCGCCGACGCCGTCGGCCACTTTGTTTCCAGCGCCGAGGCGATCACGCATATCACCGGCCAGGTCAAGGAAATTGCCGACCAGACCAACCTGCTCGCCCTCAATGCCGCCATCGAAGCGGCACGAGCCGGCGAAATGGGTCGTGGCTTTGCCGTGGTGGCCGACGAAGTACGCAAACTGGCGGAAAAATCTTCCGCCTCTGCCGATGAGATCGACGCCATCACCCGCACGCTAGAACAGCAATCGACCTTTCTTACCCATTCCATCGACGTGGCGGTGGGTCATATTGCGAGCAGTCACGAGACGGTTTCCTTGGTCTCGGGCGTACTGTCGGCCGCGAGCGCGTCGGTCGTTGAAGTCGGGCTGGGGTTGGATAACATCGCCATTGCCACCTCCGAGCAACGTCTGGTAGGAGACAAAGTGGAGCATGGCATAGAAAGCATCGCTTCCATGGCCCACGAAAACAGTGCGGCCGCCAGCCAGACGGCCGCCGCTGCGCGCAAACTGAAGTCCCTGGCGGCGGAACTTCAGGGCACAGTGAGCCGTTTCAAGACCTGAAGTGACCGAGAAAGCGAGGCTCAGGTCACTTCTTTCAGGAAGCCGCGGATCAATTCCAGACGCTGCTCCAGGCCGGGGCAGTCTCTCTCGATCTTGATCTTGTCCTGGCCTGCGAGTTTGTATTCGCGCCGGCTTTGGATCAGCTTGATCAGTTTCAGCGGGTCGATTGGCGGATTGGGCTCGAACTGAATGTTTGCACCTTCGGAACTGACAGCGAGGCGACGAATGCCGAACGGTTTGGTTTCCAGGCGCAGGCGGTGCACGGCCAGAAGGGCTTGTGCCGCATCCGGCAACAGGCCGAAGCGGTCGATGAGTTCCTCCTTGAGGCCGGCGAGTTCCGGCAGACTCTCGCAGTTGGCCAGGCGCTTGTAGAGCACCAGGCGTTCGTGGACGTCGCCGCAATACTCGCTGGGCAAGAGGGCGGGCATGTGCAGGTTGATCTCCGCGGTGGCCTTGAGCGGCGCGTCCATATCCGGCTCGCGGCCTTCCTTGAGGGATTTCACTGCGGTCGCCAGCATGTCATTGAAGAGGTTGAAACCGACTTCCTGCATTTCACCGCTCTGCGATTCGCCCAGCACCTCGCCGGCGCCACGGATCTCCAGGTCATGCATGGCCAGGTAGAAGCCCGAACCCAGGTCTTCCATGCTCTGGATGGCGTCCAGTCGCTTGGCGGCGGCGGGTGTGACTTTCACCCCGTCCGGCGGCGTCAGCAGATAGGCGTAGGCCTGGTGGTGAGAACGACCTACGCGGCCGCGCAACTGGTGCAATTGCGCCAGGCCGAACCGGTCGGCGCGATTCATGATGATGGTGTTGGCCGTGGGCACGTCGATACCGGTCTCGATGATGGTGGTGCACAGGAGCAGGTTGAAGCGCTGATGGGTGAAGTCGCGCATCACGTGTTCCAGTTCGCGCTCCGGCATCTGTCCGTGGGCGACTTCGATGCGCGCTTCCGGTAACAGTTTCATCAACTTCTCGCGCATGGTCTGGATGGTTTCCACCTCGTTGTGCAGGAAGAAAATCTGGCCGCCGCGCTTCAATTCGCGCAAGGCGGCTTCGCGGATCAGTCCGTCCGAGATCGGCTGCACGAAGGTCTTGATCGCCAGGCGTTTCTGGGGCGCGGTGGCGATCACCGAGAAGTCGCGGATGCCTTCCAGCGACATGGCCAGGGTGCGAGGGATCGGCGTGGCGGTCAGCGTCAGGACGTCCACCTCGGCGCGCAGTTCCTTCATGCGCTCCTTCTGGCGCACACCGAAGCGGTGTTCCTCATCGATGATGGTCAGACCCAGATTCTTGAACACCACGTCCTTTTGCAGCAGCTTGTGGGTGCCGATGACGATATCGATGCGCCCGGCCGCGATGCCTTGCAAGGCGGTGGCGACCTCCTTGGACGAGCGAAACCGCGACAGTTCGGCGATGCGTACCGGCGTATCGGCGAAGCGGTCGGAGAAGGTCTGGAAATGTTGTTCCGCCAGCAACGTGGTGGGACACAACACAGCCACCTGACGCCCGCCGGCAGCCGCGATGAAGGCCGCGCGCAGCGCCACCTCGGTCTTGCCGAAGCCGACATCGCCACACACCAGGCGATCCATCGGTCGCCCGGAAGTCATGTCGCCGACCACCGCTTCGATGGCGGCCATCTGGTCCGGGGTCTCCTCGAAGCCGAAACCCTCCGCGAAGGCAGCCAGATCGTGCGCGGGGGTGGCGAAGGCGTAGCCCGATCGGGTGGCGCGCTGCGCGTAAAGGTTGAGAAGTTCCGCCGCCGTATCGCGGGCCTTTTCCATGGCCCGGCGTTTCGCCTTTTCCCACTGGCCGCTACCCAGGCGATGCAGGGGCGCGGTATCCGGGTCGCCGCCGAGATAGCGGGAGATCAGATGCAGGTGGGCGACGGGCACGTAGAGCTTGTCGCCGCCGGCAAACTCCAGGGTGAGGAACTCTTCGCTGCCGTCGCCCAGATCCATGCCGGTGAGTCCAAGATAGCGGCCGATGCCGTGCTGGGCGTGGACTACCGGGTCGCCGATCTTGAGTTCGGACAGGTCTTTGAGCAGTCCCTCCGCGGTGCTGGTGCGGCGACCTTCGCGGGCGCGGCGGCTGACGGGACTCTTCGCGTACAGCTCGGTTTCGGTGAAGACTGCGAGTCCACTGCCCAGATCGACGAAGCCGGTGGCCAGGGGGCCGGTGGTGAGGGTGAAACGTGGGAGGGACTTCTCCGCGGGTTGCGCTACTGCGGCGGTCGCTAACGCCCCCCCGCCTGCCTTTGCTAAAAAGAGGGGGGGCGCGCTGCCCGCACCCGCAGCATCTGCTGCCCAGCCTTCCAGCAACACCGGCTTCAGGCCGTATTCCGCCAGGGCATTCGCCAGGGTCTCGCGCCGACCCAGGCTTTCGGCCACCAGCAAGGTGCGCCCCTGGGTCGCATCGAGGTGCGCCTTGAGGCGGTGGTAGGGGTTCTCGGCCCGGCGCTCGACTTCCACGGCGGGAGCGGGGTGAAACGAATGCGCCTCCCCCTCCGAGAGGCCCATCTCCAGCCGCGCGTAAGTTTTCAGCGCCCCGAAGAACCGGTCCGGCGGCAGGAATAGCGCATCGGGCGCCAGCAGGGGTCGGTGCTTGTCGCCCTGCATCAGGCGGTGGCGGCTCTGGGTGTCGCGCCAGAAACCCTCCACGGCATCCGTGATGTCGCCGTGCAGCACCAGCGCGGTGTCCTCGCTCAGGTAGTCGAACAAGGTGGAGGTCTGATCGAAGAACAGCGGCAAGTAGTATTCCACGCCGCCAGGCGCCAGTTTGTGGGAAACATCGCGATACATCTGGCTTTTGGATGGATCGCCTTCGAACTGGTCGCGAAAGTTCTGACGAAAGCGGGTGACGCCGGCCTCGTCCAGGGGGACTTCGCGTGCCGGCAACAAGTGGATTTCCGCGACCTTGTAGAGGGTGCGCTGGGTGTCCGGGTCGAAGCTGCGGATGCTTTCGATCTCGTCATCGAACAGGTCGATGCGGTAGGGCAGGGTCGTGCCCATGGCGAACAGGTCGATGATGCCCCCGCGCACCGCGAACTCGCCGGGGGAGAGCACCTGTTGCACCGCACTGTAGCCCGCTTCGGTCAGGCGGGCACGCAACTTGTCGGTTTGCAGCCGGTCGCGCTCCTTGAGCAGGAAGGCGTGGGCGTTGAGATATTCGGGTGGGCACAGGCGCTGCATCGCGGTGGCGGCCGGCGTCACGAGCACATCCATGGTTCCCGTGGCGGATAGCCAAAGGGCGGAGAGACGTTCGGACACCAGGTCTGGATGCGGAGACAGCGGATCGTAGGGCAGGGTTTCCCAATCGGGAAACAGGCTCACTTTGAGGGCGGGATCGAACCAGGCGATTTCCTCGACCAAGCGCGTCGCGTCCTGCGCGGTCTGGGTGAGCAGCAGCAGGCGTTGTTTCGCCCCCAGGCCTGCGAGGATCAGGCTGTCGGCGGAACCGCTGGGGCGACGAATTTTCAGGCGTTGGCCGGGAGGTGGGAGCTGGAGAGTAGCGGACATGGTGTAGCGTGAAGCGGGGGCGGGGATTATCCCAAAACTCGCCCGATCATGCTGAAAGCTTCGACTCGACCAGCCGCAGGAGGCAAGGGACGGCTGACCCGCACCGGCTGCTGCATCACCCTCCCCAGTGCTGGATGTTCAGCCCTCTTCCCGCCGCAACTGCGGGAACAGGATCACATCGCGTATGCTGGGGGAATCGGTCAGCAACATGATGAGGCGGTCGATGCCGATGCCTTCGCCCGCGGTGGGGGGCAGGCCGTGCTCCAGGGCGCGGATATAGTCGCGGTCCTTGAACATGGCTTCCTCGTCGCCGGCGGCAAGTGCTTCCACCTGGGCATCGAAGCGGGCTTCCTGGTCCTCCGGATCGTTCAATTCGGAGAAGCCATTGGCGATCTCGCGCCCGACCATGAAAAGCTCGAAGCGATCGGTGAGTTCCGGGTTGGCATCGCTGCGGCGTGCCAGCGGCGAGGTCTCGGCCGGGTAGTCGATGATGAAGGTGGGCTGGATCAACAGGTGTTCGGTGGTTTCCTCGAACAACGTCAGTTGCAGTCCGCCCAGGCCGTCGTTGGGTCGGAAACCGATCTTGCGGCGTCTGAGTTCCTCGACCACGAAGGCGCGGTCGTCGAGGGGGGCGTCGCGCAGCTCCGGATGGTAGTGGCGCACGGCGTCGAGCGCGGTCAGTCGCGCGAAAGGCGCGGCGAGGTCGATCTGGTGGCCCTGGTAGGGCACCGTCGTGGTACCCAGCACCTTTTGTGCCACGTCGCGGAACATGGCTTCGGTGAAGTCCATCAGATAGCGATAATCCCGGTAGGCCTCGTAGAACTCGACCATGGTGAATTCCGGGTTGTGACGCGTGGAAATGCCTTCATTGCGGAAGTTGCGGTTGATCTCGAAGACTTTCTCCAGGCCGCCGACCACCAGGCGCTTGAGGTAGAGCTCGGGTGCGATGCGCAGGTAGAGCTGCATGTCGAGCGCGTTGTGGTGGGTGACGAAGGGTTTCGCGTTGGCGCCACCGGGGATGGGATGCATCATCGGCGTCTCGACTTCCAGGTAGCCGCGCACGGTGAAGAACTCGCGCATGGTCTGGATGACCTTGGAGCGGATGATGAAGGTGCGGCGGGCATCCTCGTTGGTGATCAGATCGAGGTAGCGCTGGCGATACTTCTGTTCCTGATCGGTGAGACCGTGAAATTTCTCCGGCAGCGGCCGCAACGCCTTGGTGAGCAGGCGCACCGAAGTGGCCTGGATGGTGAGTTCGTCGGTCTTGGTGCGAAACAGCGTGCCGGTCACGCCGAGGATGTCGCCCAGGTCCAAGCGCTTGAAGGCGTCGTAGGCCGCTTCGCCCACTGCCTCGCGTGACACATAGATCTGCATGCGCCCGCTCATGTCCTGCAAGCTGGCGAAACTGGCGCGGCCCATCACTCGTTTGAGCATCATGCGGCCGGCGAGCTGCACCGGCACGGGCTCCGCTTCCAGGGCTTCCTTGGCGGTATCCAAATGCGCCGCGTGCAGGTCGGCGGCAAGGTCGCGGCGGTCGAAGTCGTTGGGGAATGCGATCCCCTGCGCGCGGATACCGGCGAGCTTCTCGCGGCGTTCGGCGATGATCTGGTTTTCGTCCTGGGGAGGGAGGGGGAGGGATTCGGTCATGATCGCGGAGGAAGAGTGAAGCCGGATGGGCTGGCAGGGCCTGGTGGCCGGCCAATGCAGGATGCGGTTGGGCCGGCCATTGTGCTTGCTGTCTCGGGCATTGGGCAACCCTTGATTCACCACGGCGGGGCGAGTACCGCCGAGGCTTCGCCCAGACGCGCGGCCAATCCCGAGTGACGCCGGGTTACGGACTGGATGGCTCTGACCAGAATCGCCTCGCCGCCAACGAGAGTCATGCGGCTGCGCGCCCGGGTAATGGCGGTGTAGACGAGTTCGCGGGTGAGCACGCGGTTCGGGTTGGCTGGCAACATCACCAGCACCGCGTCGAACTCCGAGCCCTGCGACTTGTGGATGGTCATGGCAAACGCGGTCTCGTGCTCGGGCAGGCGCACCGGTGCGATGCTGCGAAATCCTGCTTCCCCGTCGGGGAAATACACCATAAGGGTCTCTTCTGCATCGGGCAGAACGATGCCGATGTCGCCGTTGAACAACTTCAGGATGGTATCGTTGCGCAGCACCATCACCGGGCGACCCGGGTACCACTCGGAACGTTCGCCCGGATCCAGGGGATGATCCAGCTTGAGGCGAAGCTGTTCGCCGATCCTGTGGTTGAGCGCCTCGACCCCACGCGGCCCTTCGCGCACCGCGCAGAGGGTGCGAAAGCGTCCGAATGCGGCGAAGATCGCCGTGATGTCGCAGTCTCGCAGGGCCTCCAGGTAGGCACCGTAACCCGCGTGGATGTGTTGCATTGCGGCGTCGGAGGGCCGTTGCGCGTCTTCTTCCATCCAGGAGATCGAGACGTCTGCATTATTTCGCAGCCGGTCGATGGCGGCCGTGGCATCACCGCCATTGACCTCGCGGGCAAGCTCGCCGATGCCGGAATCGCTGGCGAAGCGAAAGTTCCGGGTGAGCCAGACGACGCAGTCTTGCAGGCCGCCGCGGGCGTCGACCGCGGGTGGGCGGATGGCTTCGGGGGGCAGGGCACAAAGTTCGGCGAGCCGATCGCGACGGCGCTCGCTCAGGCGGGGGTCGGCGCTGAGTTCGGCGAAGACGGCGCCGGATTCGACGGCGGACAACTGGTCCTTGTCACCCAGGAGGATGATGCGCGCGCCGCGCGGCACTGCCTCGAACAGCTTGGTTGCCAGAGCCAGGTCCAGCATCGAGGCCTCATCGACGACCAACGCATCGATCGGCAACGGATGGCGGGCATGGTGGCGGAATTCGCCCGTGGCCGGTGTCGCGCCCAGCAATCGGTGGAGGGTGAAGGACTCGTTGGGCAGCCGAGTCTGGAGCTCGGCCGGCAGGTGCGACGCGCGCTGACGGATGGCATCGGTCATGCGCGCGGCCGCCTTGCCCGTGGGGGCGGCCAGGGCGATGCGGCATCTGGGGTCCTGTTCCAGGAGGCAGGCCAGCAGGTTTACCAACGTCGTCGTCTTGCCCGTGCCAGGGCCGCCGCTGATGATGGTCAAGCGGCCCAACAGCGCCATGGCCACGGCAATCTTCTGCCAGTCGACAGGCTCGTCGTTCGCGGCGAACAACTCACGCAGGCGCGCCCGGATACCAGGCACGATCTCCGCGTCGCCGCCGTCGCGTTGCGCGAGATTGCGGGCGAGGCGGCTTTCGTAATCGAAATAACGGTGCAAATAGAGGCGATCATTAGCGTCGAGGATCAGCGGCATCGCAGCGCGCGCCTCGGGTGTGCCGACGATGCCCGACGCCATGAGCGCGGCCCTCAGGCGTTCCGATCCGAATTCCGTGACGAGTTCGTCGAGGTGCGCGCAGACGTCCCCGGAAGAAACCGCCATGCTGACGAGTAACGCGGCCCGGCGGACGATGCCGGTTTCCGCAGCACCATGTTCCACGGCCCAGCGCTGCGCCTGTGCGGCGAAGCCTTGGGCGAGGGCCATGGCCGGGGTGAGGTCAGTGGCCATGATCCGATTCCAGGAGCGCGTTGAAAAGGTCGATGGCGGCGGGATCGGGACGGTGGAAATGCACGCCGGCGGCCGAACCGTCGGCCATTTTCCATGTGGGCCGCACGCCGCGCACGAACAGGTAGAGGACGCCGCCAAAGTGGAGCTCGTAGCGGTAGCCGGGAATCCTAAGCCGCAGATAGCGATCGAGCGCCACCGTGTAGAGGAGAGACTGCAAATGATAGCCGTGCTCCGCCATCGCCTCGGCGACCCGGTCGGCACCGTAGGCCGCGGGTTCGCAGCCGAGATGGTTCGATTTCCAGTCGAGGATGAAAAAGCGCCCACTCTGCTCGAACACCAGATCGATGAAACCCTTCAGATAGCCTTCGAGCCGGTTGAAGGTAAGCCGTGGTCCCGGGTACCCCAGCGTTTTCAGAGCCTCGTTGAGGGCGCCTGGGGCCAGGTTCCGTGCCGGCAGGTTGAACTCGAACTCGCTCATGCGCTGCCGCGCAGTAACCGCGTTGAGCCGCACGCCGTCCAGGAGTTCCGTTTCGGTGACATCCTTGACGAGCCGATGTAGCGACCGTGCCAGGATGGTTGCCGGGACGCCGGGCTGTGGATGCGCGCTCAGGGCGGCCGCGATCGCGCCCGCCCAACTCGATTCCCGCGTGAAGTCGCTATGCTCGAATACGGCGTGGACGCAGTCGCCAGCTACCGCGCCCCTGGGAAAACGCAGGATGTCGTCCACCTCGATTCCCACGGGGGTCGCAACCGATTCGGCAGTGACCCGTGCATCGTGGTCGCTGGCCGCCTGTTCGCTGATGGCGCCATGACTCAGCCCGCTATAGCTGCTCACGCGCCAGCCGCCGGGAATCCGCGCCGGGGCCGTGCGGGCGGTGAGCGACTCGGGGTCCGCGACGGCGCGGGCGATCGCGCGCGCCTCCGCGACCGGCAAGGGGACGAGATGGATGTGAGGGCTTTGGGCCAGGACCGCCCAGGCTGCGGAAATATCCGCCGGGGACGGTTTCGCGACGAACCATTCCTGCGGCGACTGCCCTCGGCCCACCGCCAGCCAGTTGAGCATGCTGCGACCGCTCTCGGTGGCCGACAACCTGCCGAACGCCGATGTGGAATAGCAACCCGTGACGAGATAGCAGCGGTAGACCGCGCGGGTCAGCGCCACATAGATGAGCCGCTGGGTCTCCGCGGCCTGTTCCAGCCGAATCTGCCCCTGGACGTGAGCGGCCTCGGTTGCGTCCACCGCATCGCCGCGCATATCGATCACCGGGCGGCCCGCGTCATCGTGGTACTCGGCGCCCTCGACTTCGCCGCCGACGTTTGGGCGGCCATCCCAGAGGAAAGGGCAGAACACGATCGGGTATTCGAGGCCCTTGGACTTGTGGATGGTGACGATTTGCACCAGGTTCTGGTCCGACTCCAGGCGCAATTGCGCGGTTTCGTCGCCGGAGCCGTCGCGGCGCCGTGCCTCGAGAAATCGCAGCAGCGCCTCGGGGGAGGCATGGGCCTCGGCCGCCTGGTGCAAGCACTCTCCCAGGTGGAGAAGGTTGGTGAGACGCCGTTCGCCGTCGGGGCGCGCGAGCAGACGCTGGGCGACGCGCTCCGACGCGAGCAGGCGGCGGTACATGACGCCGAAGCCGCGCTGTAGCCAAAGGCTGCGCAAATCGTCGAACTGGGTGAGGCGACTCGTGAGCAGCGTCTCGTCCCGGGAGACCGCCTCGATTTCTCCGGCATCGCAGCCCAGCAACTCGGTCGCCAAGGCGGCGCGCACCAGCCGTTCGCGGCCGGGTTCCCGGATCGCCCGCAACACTCGCTCTACTTCTTCTGCGTCCACGCTCTGGAACACGCTGGCCAGGGAGAGTTCGACGCTACCTATACCCAATCGCGCCAACGCCTGTTTCATCTGGCTACCCTGGGCATGGCTGCGCACCAGGGTGGCGATATCGCCAGGGCGCAGCGCCTTGCCGTCCAGTTCGATCTGACCCGCGGCCGCCGCGTCGATCAGCCGGGCGATCTCGGCCGCCGTGGCCGCAACCACAGCCTCTCGCGCCGACTTCTTTTCCGGGGCGTCCATGGACGGGTCATGCAGCATCCACAGTTGTAGTTCCGCATGGGGGCCGGTGCGATCGGTGAAGGATTTGCGTGGTTTCTTCCCCGGTTCAACCTGGTGGTAGTCCAGGCCGGGCAACAGGAAAGCCGCCGGATTCGCAGAAAACAGCGTGTTCAAGGCCGTGATCAGCCCCTCGCTGGAACGCTGATTGGCGACCAGGGAGTACTCTGCCGTGGCTTGTTGCCTGGCCCGCAGATAAGTGTGCAAGTCGGCATGGCGAAAACTGTAGATGGCCTGCTTGGGGTCGCCGACCAGGAACAGCGGCCTGTCGGCCGCGCCGTATATGCGATGGAAGATGTCGAATTGCAGGGGATCGGTATCCTGGAATTCGTCGATCAGCGCCGCCGGAAAACGGGCTTTGAGGGAGGGTGCTAGCCAGGGATGGAGACCGTTCGTCAGGCGTTCATGTAGATTGAACAACAGGTCGTCGAAGGAAACCACGCGGCGCGAGCGCTTGAGTTCCCGCAAGTCGCCACCGGCCTCCCGGAGCAGGTCGCGAAGCAAATGCAGGCGCGCCCCGGCCAGTTCGCCTTCGAGTGTTTCGCGTCGTTCGAGGAAGACCTCGGCCTGGTCGAAGAAGGGATGCCGCGGAGTGGCGCACTGCTTCTTGGTGCGATCCGCCAGTCTGGAGGCACGATAGAGCGGGCACTTCTCTCCCAGAGGCGCCAGGGCAGTACCCGTCCGGAACAGTTCATCCCACGCCCGCCCCCCCGCCCGCACGGCCCCTTCCTTGTAAGTGTTGGAGTTGAGCGCTGGCAACGAGGCGAGCAGCAAGGCGACGATCTCCGCACCATTCGCCAGCCAGGTCGAGCGCGCGGCCGTGTAGGCCGTGTCCAGCGCCACGTCGTCGGGCGCGCCGTCCGCCGGCCACAGGCAGGTCGCCAGGGGCTTCGCCAGGTGGCGCTTCAGCAGCTTGGCGTATTTCTCCGGCTTGTCTTTCCGCGCCAGGAGGTAGGCGGCCAGCGTCGTCGGCAGGGCTTTCCCCGCGAGGTTGCGGCGCCAGAAATCGTGAACCGATTGCAGCAGCAGTTCCGAATCGTCCTGGAGCAATTCCAGCGACATCGGCAGTCCGGCCGCGAAGGGCGTGTCGGTAAGGGCGCGCTGGCAGAAACCGTGGATGGTGAAGATGGCCGCCTCATCGAAAGTCTGCAAGGCGAGGTCCAGGCGTTGGGCGATGGCCCCCGGATTCATGCCGCGGCTGAGCAACGCGTCGATCAGTTCAGGGACGAAGGGGTCGCCGCCGTGGAGGCGCGCATCCGCCAGGAAATCCAGCGTCTCGACGATGCGCGCACGGATACGTTCCCGCAATTCCGCGGTTGCCGCTTTGGTGAAGGTCACGACCAGGATGCGCTGTACTTCCAGTTCTCGTTCCAGCAGCAATCGCAGGTAGAGGCCGCAGAGATTCCAGGTCTTGCCGGTTCCGGCGGAGGCCTCGATCAGGTTTATCCCATCCAGTTCGCAGCGGAAGACGTCGAGTTCGGCGCTCATAGACGCGAATCATCCAGGTACGGCCGCATGCTGCCGAACACCGCCTCGGCACAGGCCACGAAATCCGCATCTATGGGCTGGTCACAGCCGCGCAGCGCCAGACGGTGGGCCGGATTTTCTTCCTCGCCCCATGGCCGTCCGCGACTGGAGTACCAGGTGCTGCGCGCCAGGTTTTCACCGCCTTCGAGGTATTTCCAGGCCGATTTCGGGAAGAAATGGAGCGGCTCGCACAAGCCGCGGCGATATAGGTGCAGCAAGGTCCGCAGGATGGCGCCGGCCTCATGGCAGGGGAGGAGGCGATATTCGCCATCGCGGGACAGCCAGCGTGTTTCCAGAACCACCCCATCGGGGCGGATGGCGCAGACGAACAGATGGGTAAGCCAACCTTCGAGGTAGTCCGTGGCGCGTGTATCGTCATAACGCTGGCGCACGAGCCCGTCGGCGCGCAGGTCCGCGAACGCGCCGTTCAGCAGCCACGTCTCGCGCCAGGTTTCGCCCTCGAGATCGAAGTCGAGGCGGCCATCGACAGGCGCGAGGCAGGGCGCACTCGTCGATAGATCGACATTCTCGGCGAACGTCCTCAGCCTCAGCAATTCCTGATCCAGCAAGAGATCGCCGAAAGTCCCCTGGGGATATTCGACGCCCGCGACGGCCAGTCGATGCAAATCGGCGTCCGCCATGCCGGCGCTGTAGTGCGGCAGGAGGCGCTCAGCCATCGCCTGGCGCCCCGGAAAATCGGGCAGAAAAGGCTCCTCGTCTGCCAGCTCGTCACCGGCTTCGACCAGTTCGATGCCCAGTCGCTCGCGTAACAGGAAACGGCTGGGGTTGCGGAAGAAACGGATCAGGCGGTCCAGGGATACCACGCGCCATTCCGCACCCGGTGCGGCGAGTCGCTGCTTGAAGAAGGGGGCGACGACTTCACTGCCTTCCTCGTCTTCCACTCCTTCGGACCGACGGGAAACCGGGATTTCCGTCGTATGCGCCAGGCGCAACGCTTCACACAATTCCCTGTTGAAGCTGCGCATGCGTGGATCGGCCCCGGCGTCCGTATCGGCAGAAAAATAGCGGGGCGAAAACGGTTGCAGCGGATGTTCGACCACGAGGCGGCGGCGCGCTTCGGCGCGCGAGGCGACGCAGGTCGGGTCGGTGGCGATCACCGGCAGCAGTGTCTCGATCAATTCCGAAACCAGGACCGAGCCGGGCAGGGGCGCATTGTCGCGGATGCTGCGCCCCGTGTAGCTGAGATAGAGGCGTTCGCGGGCGGCGAGGATCAGGTCCAGGAACAGATTGCGCTCGTCGACGCGCCGCTGTCGGTCGCCCCGGCGCGGCGCGATTGCCATCAGATCGAACTCGACCGGGCGTGAAGCGCCAGGAAAGGCCCCATCGTTGAGGCCGATGCCACAGACGACGCGAAATGGCAGGTTGCGCAGACTGCTGATCGAGGAAAACGTCACCATGCCGGTTGCCACGCCCCCGCGCGCCGGATCGTCGAGCAGGGTTTCGAGGGCGGTGCGGACGACCTCCAGGGGAATGGCCGAAGTGATGCCCCCCTGGGTCATATTGCCGCCAAGTTCACGGATCGCTGCACGAACTTCGCCGATATCGTCGATGGCGTCGGCTTCCAGGAAATCGTCCATGGCCTCGTGAAGCTTCTGCATCCAGGCGCCGGGCGGCTTGGCCTCCAGGAAATCCGCGCGCAATAGCGTGAGCTTGCTGAAAAAATGCTCGAACAGACCGAGCGCCAAGGCGGCCGAACCCTCGGCGTTGCCCGCCGGGAGACGTTCATGCCAGGGACTCGTAACCTCGCTCGGCAACGCATAGCCGAGAAACAGGCGTTGCAGGCCATCGTCGAAGCTGAATCGGTCGAGGCTAGGCAAGCCTTGTTGTCGCCGGTGCTGCGCGTCTATCCCCCAACGGATGCCGGACTCCCGCACCCAGGACTGGATGCAGTCGAGATCGTCGGGGGCAATCGCGAAGCGGCGCGCGACGATGGGCTGTTGCAGCATGTCGAACACGGCACTGGCTGGGAAGCGCGAGGCGACCAGGTCGAGCAGGGCGAGCAGGGCGCGTGCCGGCGCGTTGATCGTGCTGCGCGCCCGGCCCGTGACCGCGAAGGGGATGCGCCGCTCCTGTGGCGCGTTGCCGAACACCGCGTCCACCAAGGGTGCGGCCGCCTCCAGTTCCGGCGTCACCACCAGGATGTCGCCCGGACGCAGCGGATTCATGCCGGAAACGCTGGAATCCGCGAAGAGGGCAAGCAACTGGTCCTGCAAGACCTCCAGTTCGCGCGTCAGGGAGTGGCAGACGTGGATTTCGATGCTGCGATCGCCAGGGGAGGGGGGGGCTGACCCGGGCCCGATTTCGGTGAGGTCGAGGATGGCATTCTGGACCCTTGCCAGCATCGTGTCCTGCGTGGCGGGGAGAAAGCCGCCGTCATCGACCAGCGCCTCCGTGGCGGTTTCCAGCAGCAGGTCGATGTGCGCCTGGGTCTGCTTGCCCCAAGCTGCCAGCAACCGATTTCCGCTCTCGTGGTAGGTCGCATCGCCCCGGACCGCTAGGTAGCTCAGGCGGCGCCGGTCCACGATTTCGAACCAGTATTCCCGACAGGGATTGAGGACGTACAGGCGCAGATCGAGCCAGCGTCCCAGTTGCCGCAGGAGGTCGAGGTAGAGCGGCGGGATCGTCGGCAAGCAGAAGATATGCGCGACTCGGGCAAGGCCAAAATGCTGAACGGCTTCGTCGCCCAGGCTTTCGACCCGGCGCAGGAAGGCGCTGGCGGGGTGCTCCTGCGGGCCATCCCGCTGCATATCCAGTTGCGTCATGATGGCGCGCCAGAGGGCAGCCTGCCAGGCCTGGTCGGGCATCTCGGCCGCGCGTTCCAGCACGAGGTCCTGCCCCGCAACCCAGGTGGCAAGCCAGTCGGCACGGTAAGTCATGTACTGCTCGAAGAGAGCGGCGACCTTGCTGGAAAAGTCGAAACGCGCTACCGCGTCAGTTTGCCGAAGATAACCGTGTAGTCGTGGAAATTCTGCGGTAAACGTTGCATTTCCCAACAATTCGTAGATGCGCCAAGTCAACACCGGGGAGGCAAATGGCGAATCCGTGGCGATCGTGGGCAGTACCTTGCCGATTTGGCACCAGATCCATTGTGCGAGGTAGGAAAACTCCACATTGGCACAGATGCCGAAGCGTTCCGCGATCGCCAGGGTCAGGTCGCGGCGCAGGGCGCTGCTGGGCACGATTACCTGATCGGCGATGAAGGGCTGGGCCGGCGCCTGGGCGATTGCACCCAGGAGTGTTGCACGCAGGGTTTCCAGACGGTTGGCGAAGGTGATGTGCAGCATCGGGAGAGCTTACCCCAGCCGCGAGGGTCGGGGCACCGTTGGGCCTGGGCATCCACCACTTGGCGTCGTTTCGACCTGTCCATGGGTGCGGACACACCGCGCCGGCGGCTTGCCTGCCGGTCCACGGTCGTGATAGTGTGCCCGACCGGCTATGGGCCGGTGACTCGGTACATTCCACACGAATTTCCAAGTGGCTGTATTTCAAGGGGTTTCCCCGGCCACCGCCTCACTTCCCTCCGCCAACAGAGGCGAACGCGCGTTCGCCTTTTTCAAGAATTCTTTGCCTAGGCCATGCTAGAAACCATACGAGAACACGCCCAGGGCTGGATTGCCCGCATCATTCTGGGGCTGATCGCCCTTACGTTCGCATTCTGGGGCGTGGACTCCTACATCAAGGGCGATGGCAAGGCGCCGCCCGCCGCCAAGGTCAACGATGGCGAGATCAGCCAGCACGACTTCATCAAGACGCTCAAGGAGCAGGGCGATGCCATGAAGCAGCAGATGGGCGCCAAGGTGGACGAGAAGGCATTACGCGCCAAGGTCATGGAACAGATGATCAATACCCAGTTGCTGGCGCAGGCAGGGCACAAGGCCGGCTTTGCCATCCTGGAACCCCAGATCGAGTCGATTCTGGCCGGGATCGAAATCTTTCAGGAAGCCGGCAAGTTCTCGAGCGAGCGACTACAGGCCTGGCTGCGCAGCAACGGCATGAGCGAACAGCAGTTGCGCGCCATGATTGCCCAGGATCTCCTGCTCAAGCAGGTGCAGATCGGCTACGGGGAGGGCGCCGTAGCACCCATGCCATCCGCCGTGCGACTGGCCGGGTTGCTGGCGCAGCAGCGCGAAGTGAACGAGGCTCAGTTCGATCGCAAGACCTTCATGAATGCGACCCGTATCGATGACAAGGCCGTGCAGTCCGAATACGACGCCCACAAGGCAGACTACGCGACGCCCGCGATGCTGCGGGCACAGTATCTGGTGTTATCGCAGGCGACCCTGGCTGAAAAGGTGCAGATCGGCGATGAGCAGGCGCGCAAGTTCTACGAGACCAACGCCGCGCGCTTCCAGGAACCCGAGCGGCGCAGCGCCAGCCACATTCTGATCAAGCTCGACGCCGGCGCCGATGACAAGTCGCGCCAGGCGGCCAAGGCAAAAGCCGAACAGGTACTGGCCGAAGTGAAGAAGTCCCCGGCCCAGTTCGCCGCATTGGCCGGAAAGTATTCGGCGGATGCGGGCTCCGCAAAAAATGGGGGAAGTCTGGGTCGAGCGTTTACTCGCGAGGAAATGGTCAAACCGTTCTCCGATGCAGCCTTCCAGATGCAGAAGGGCGCCATCAGCAATCTGGTGGAATCTCAGTTCGGTTTTCACATCCTCCGTCTCGACGGCATCGTACCGGGTGCCAAACTCGGTTTCGACGTGGTCAAGGACGACATCATCAAGGAACTCAGGCAACAGGAAGCGCAACGCAAGTTCGCCGAAGCGGCCGAGCGTTTCAGTAACATGGTCTACGAGCAGCCGGACAGCCTGGCGCCCGCCGCCAAGGAGTTCGGCCTGACGCTGCAGGAGAGCGCCTGGTTCAACCCCAAATCGGCGCCGGCCGTGCTTGCCAATGCCCAGTTGCTGCAAGCCCTGTATTCCAGTGACGCCCAGAAAAAGCGGCAGAACGTCGAAGCCGTGGAAGTCGCGCCCAACACGCTGGTGTCGGCCCGTGTGCTCGAATACCGCGCGGCTGGCCAGCGGCCTCTGGCCGAAGTGGCGGGCGAAATCCGTCTGAAGCTCGCCGCCCAGCAGGCCAGAAAACTGGCGATCGAGGCCGGCGTGAAGTCGCTACAGCATCCCGAGCAAGTGAACAATTGGTCGGTGGCGATGACTGTTTCCAGAATGCAACCGCTCAACCTGCCGGCTGCGGCGGTAAAAGCCATTTTCCGGACGCCCTCCGCCAAGCTGCCAGCCTACGTGGGCGCCGAAACGGCAGACGGTTATCGTCTGTATCGCATCGACCGCATCATGGTGGGGAAGGCCGATCCGGAAATGGCCAAACGCATACGCAGCGACATGCGCCGCCTGTTGTCTCAGGAGGAAATGCGTGCCTACCTGGAAAACCTCAAGGCCCACGCCAGCATCAAGATCGACCCGGCCGCGCTGGAACCCAAGTCGGAGTAAGCCCGGCAACTGGGCCGGAATTCCAGGCCGACGCAGGGCCCCGCCTCCAGTAACTTAGGCGCAAGACAGATGCTTCCGGTTTTCATCAATCCGGGCGCGGGCCTTCTGCGCCGTGGTTTTGCCTATGGCCGCACCTGCGGCCAGCGACCGGAACTGTCCGTGGCAAATCGCGCCCCATTGGAGCCACCGAATCGCGGCTTAATGGAGCCAGTAAAAGGTGTGGTTTTTCGAGTTCCGGACGGGGTGATTTTCGGTGGTTTTCCTGGGATTTTGCAAACCTCCGAATCGTTGTATTTAAG
>CAILNT010000089.1 GCA_903835655.1 uncultured Pseudomonadota bacterium
CACCTCGTCCCCTGGGTGGATCCATGCCTGCCGCGTCATGGCAGGCAAATCCCGGACTTTTTTTTAAGCCAGTCCAGCTCCACCTTCAGCCGTCCAATCTCGCTGTACAGCCGATCTGGCTCCTGGTGATCCGCCATCGGCTTCGGCCCCCGCTTCCCTTCAAACAGCGTCTTGGCCTGTTCCTGAATCTCCTTCTTCCACTGCCCGACCTGCACCGGGTGAACCCCATACTCCAGGCCGATCTCGTTGATCGTCTTCACCCCGCGCAACGCCTCCAAGCCCACCTTCGCCTTGAACTCAGGGGCATGCACCTTCCGCTTCTTCGCTTCGCTCATCGCTTCTCGTTCCCTATGACTGAACCAAGCTTAAACCGCTGTCTCAAAATCGGGGTCCACAATAGCCGAGGGATTGCCCGGCGAATGGGCGGACGACGTCGTGGCAGTGATCCGCGACGCCATCCAGGCCAGGCCGTAGCCGCCCCGCGCCCGCGCGTAGGGGGCGGTTTGAAACCGCCCCCTACTGAAGCCCTTCCGCCTTACTTGCCGCTCGCCGCCGCCAGAAACTGGGCATCGCCCGGCCTCACGGCCGGGCGCGGATTGAAACAGTCGGAGCCAGGGGAGGACACGCAATACGGACTGACTGTCTACGAGATGGGCAAGGACGGCTGGAATGGCTCGACGATGATGATGGTCACCCCAGACGGGAGTCAGGAAGCCAGGCAGAAATACATTGCACAGCAACGCGATGGTTTCTTGCTGTACAAAAAATGAAAAAACCCACTACGCCGCCTCGCAGTGGACTCCGCGCAGTTCCTTTGGTGGCTGCAAGCGGGAGCAGTTCATGACCGCGATCGGATGAGTCAAGTATAGCCATGGAATCCTTTTCCATCCAGATCCAGGCGGATGAGGTGCAAGCTGCGTTCATCCGATTGCGTGATGCGGCCAAAGACCTGTCGCAGGCCATGCGCGCCATCACCACGGCCTTGATGAGTCAGACCGAGGCCAATTTCGCCGCGCAATCTGGTCCGAGTGGCCCCTGGCCGGATTTGGCAGAGTCCACCCGCAAGCGCCGTGGCGATGCCGCGATGATGCTCCAGGATAGCGGTCACCTGGCCAGCAGCATCACCCCAGATTCCGGCCCCGACTTCGCCAGCATCGGCACCAATGTGGTCTATGCTGCCATCCATCAACTTGGTGGTGACATCCAGCGCGCACCGTTTTCTTCCTGGGTACGTCTACGCGAAGCCAAGAAGAATGCGGCATCGGTGCGCAACTTCCATGCCAAATCGGTTGCGCAGACTTACTTAGGTAACTACGGGAGCAATATTCTGGCTGAGACGCTGCTTGCGTCATGCGCCTGGCCGGGGCGGCCGTGCGGCCATTCGCGCAGAGCCACGCAAGGCCGGCGCACCGCCGTCTGTGGGCTTCTGCTTCGGTAGTTTGACGCCTCCCTTGGCGGGCTACGATGTAGCGCACATCGCCGTGCCCGTTGGACGTAGATTCTGGGGGCAAGGATCGGTCGGCGCAGCTGCGCGGTCGGGCATTCGGGCCGAGTGGAATGTCTCGCTTGCGGCTAGCGCGCGAGGAAGTCGGTGTAAGCACGGGCCAAACCTTCCCGCATGGGAGTAAAGGCGTGCCATCCCATGGCATGCAGGCGGGTGACGTCCATGAGTTTGCGCGGGGTGCCGTCGGGCTTGCTGGCGTCGAAAACGATCTCGCCGGTGTAGCCGGTCACCTGTTTCACGGCCTCGGCCAGTTCGCGGATGGTAAGATCAAAGCCCACACCGATGTTGACCAGGGGCGGCATGAATTCGCGCTCTTCGCCGCTTTGGGGGGAGGGGAGCCGTTTGGCGTCGCTGCCCAGCAGGGGAACAAACCGTTCGTCCGGTAAATTCATCAGATAGACGCAGGCATCGGCCATGTCTTCGCTGTAGATGAATTCGCGTTTCGGTGTGCCCGTGCCCCAGACCGAGACGGTGGGGCTGCGGTTCTGTTTGGCTTCGTGGAACTTGCGAATCAGGGCCGGGATGACGTGGGAGTTTTCCGGGTGGTAGTTGTCGCCGGGGCCGTAGAGGTTGGTGGGCATTACCGCCAGATAGCGGGTGCCATACTGGCGGTTATAGCTCCAGCACATTTCGACACCGGCGATCTTGGCCAGGGCGTAGGGGCGATTGGTGGCTTCCAGGGGGCCGGTGAGCAGATATTCTTCCTTCATCGGCTGCGGGCAGAGCTTGGGATAGATGCAGGAGGAGCCCAGGAACAACAGGCGCTGGACATCGTTCTTCCAGGCGGCGTGGATGATGTGCGTCTGGATGGTGAGGTTGTCGCGGATGAATTCGGCGGGGTACTCGTTGTTGGCCAGGATGCCGCCGACCTTCGCCGCGGCGAGGAAGACGTAGTCCGGCTTTTCCTGGGCGAAGAAGGCTTCTACCCGAGCCTGATCGGTGAGGTCCAACTCGGCGTGAGTGCGCGTGAGGACGTTTGCATAGCCCTTGGCGGCAAGGTTGCGCATCAGGGCGGAGCCCACCAGGCCGCGGTGGCCGGCGACGTAGATTCGAGATTCAGGGTTCATGGAGAAATGCAGGTTCAAGGGTCATGGGAGGGGCTGCAAAGCACAAGCAAGGCACAAGGTTCAAGGGGAGCGAGTCTAGCTCTCCTGAATCTTGGACCTTGGGCCTGTTTTACTCGCGGTAATCCATGGTCTTGTAGCCGTGTTTCTTGACCAGTTCGTCGCGTTCGGCGGACTTGAGGTCTTCGCGCACCATTTCCGAGACGAGTTCGGCGAAGCTGATCTTCGGCGTCCAGCCCAGCTTGGCCTTGGCCTTGGAAGGGTCGCCCAGCAGGGTCTCGACCTCGGTGGGGCGGAAGTAACGTGGATCGACGGCGACGATGACTTTTCCCGCAAGGTAGCCCTTTTCTTCCAGGCCCTCGCCTTCCCAACGGATTTCCATGCCGAGCTCGCGGGCGGCGGCGTTGACGAAGTCGCGCACGCTGTATTGCACGCCGGTGGCGATGACGAAGTCTTCCGGCTTTTCCTGTTGCAGCATCAGCCACTGCATTTCCACGTAATCCTTGGCGTGGCCCCAGTCGCGTTTGGCATCCATGTTGCCCAGGTAGACGCACTCTTGCAGGCCGAGCTTGATGCGGGCCAATGCGCGGGTGATCTTGCGGGTGACGAAGGTTTCACCGCGCACCGGACTTTCGTGGTTGAACAGGATGCCGTTGCAGGCGTATATGCCGTAAGCCTCGCGGTAATTGACCGTGATCCAGTAAGCGTAGAGCTTGGCCACAGCGTAGGGGCTACGCGGGTAGAAGGGTGTGGTCTCCTTCTGCGGGATTTCCTGCACCAGACCGTAGAGCTCGCTGGTGGACGCTTGATAGAAGCGGGTTTTCTTTTCCAGGCCGAGGATGCGGATGGCTTCGAGGATACGCAGGGAACCCAGTGCGTCAGAGTTGGCGGTGTATTCCGGCTCCTCGAAGCTGACGGCAACGTGGCTCTGCGCCGCGAGGTTGTAGATTTCGTCGGGCTGGACTTGCTGGATGATGCGGATCAGGCTGGAGCTGTCGGTGAGGTCCCCGTGATGCAGGACGAACTTGCGACCGGTCTCGTGCGGATCCTGGTAGAGGTGGTCGATGCGGTCGGTGTTGAACAGGGAAGAACGGCGCTTGATGCCGTGGACTTCATAACCTTTGTCCAGAAGTAATTCGGCCAGATAGGCGCCATCTTGGCCAGTGACGCCGGTGATCAGGGCAACTTTGTTCATGGTGCAGGACACTCCGAATCTGTTTGTTGGGCACGGCCCACCCCGTTGGCCGCCCGGCCAACGGGCAAGGCAGGGGTGCGATGCCGCGCCCGATCATACCGAAGTATCGGCTCCCTTTGGTGGGCCACTCTTGACGAGTCTATTGTGGACCCGGATTTTGGGTCAGCTTGGCTCAATCATAAGAAATGAGAAGTGACGAAGCGAAAGGTGCATGCCCCTTGAGTTCAAGGCAAGCGAGTCCACCCCGCACGGACTGGTGCTGGCAATCGGCAACCCCTGGCACAAGGACGCCAGCCAGAATTGCTTGATGCTCTCCGCCCCTCGCCGAAAACGCGTCTGGTTCTCCGGCCTCTGGGCCCGTTTCCACTCCTCTCGTCGTTCCAGACTGGTGAAGGTCTGATGAAAAATCAAGGGGGGGATAAAAAAACGGACACCCGAAAGTTGTTGTAACTATTTGATTTTGTAGAGAATATTAAATGGTGCTGACGGGCTCGAACTACGGCCTTGAGGCCCCGCCGTTACAGGCGTCACGTACAGACGCAACCTGATGTACCCGCAAAAGTACCCGCATATCCCGCCGCGTCCCGTTTTGACAGGTGACCGGCGAACGATTCGATTCCCCTGGCGCAGCAGACCCTGTTCCCTGGCACTCCCGCCGCGTCCCGCTTAGACAGGTGATCGGCGAACGATGCAAGCCCCCGCTTGTAACCGCCTTCATTCTTGTATGAGTCTTGTAAATGCCGTAAGGCGATGTCCTATAAAGTTTTCTTCAGGCCCGCGCCGCTGGCCACACAACCGGAAAACCACCATGAAAAACCCCGCCTACGATGCCAAGTCTCTCGCCGCTGCCGCCTTGGTCCTGCTGAACGATGGATCCGAAGCTGAGAACCACGTCCACGCCCGCTAGCTCCTGGTGATGCTCATGGGAAAGGCCGAGGAAGCCGCCGCGATGATCGCCGACAAGGCCTGAACCATGGCCGCCCTGCTCAAACCCAGCGAGGCGGCCGAGCTTCTCGGCCTCTCGCGCCCCACCATCACCCGATACATGCAGGCCCGGGACTTCGCCGACCGGATCTCCGGCGGCGAGGACGTCGAGGTGCCCGCCGGCCTGGCGCCCTACCTGGCCTACAACTTTCCGCGGCCTCTGATCTTTGGTCCGAGGAACTTCCGGATACCGGCCGATGAACTGGCCGCCTGGGTGGAGTCGCGGCGCCGATCCTTCCCGTAGTTCTCTGCAAGTCGGGCTTGTTATCTGTTGCATCCCGTGTGATTATGTACCCGTTCGTAGCTGGCCGTTGTTTCGTGCCCGCGAACTGATGCATCAACTGATTGAGTCGTTTGTCCCCTTGGGGACGGAGAACTGCTCGGCGGTGATTCGGGCGTATTGGTCGATTCCATACGCGGAATTGTAGTTGTTGATGGAGTGTCTGAACTTGTGTTGCAGTTAAGCGGCCCTGGCAGGGAACTGGAGAACATGGACGCCAGCTTTGAGCTGGTCCAGGTAGTCCGCCCATTCCTGCATCATCCTCTTGCGCTCGGGCAGGTATTCTGCGCGGTTGTACGCGGCCCGCACGGCGTTCTTCTCGGAATGGGCAAGTTGGCGCTCGATCACGTCATGCCGATAGCCCTGCTCGTTCAGCAGAGTCGATGCCGCTGAGCGGAAGCCGTGCCCGGTCATGCGCCCCTTGTATCCCATGCGGCCCAGGCCATAGATGACCGTGTTTTCCGATATTGGGCGTTCCCGGCTGGTCGATGAAGGAAAAACCAGGCGCCCATGCCCGGTCAGCGGCTGCAGCGTCTTGAGCACGTTTATGGCCTGCCTGGACAGCGGCACGATGTGGGCCTCGCGCATCTTCATGACTTCGGCTGGGATTGGCAAATCGCGCCCCATTGGAGCCACCGAATCGCGGCTTAATGGAGCCAGTAAAAGGTGTGGTTTTTCGAGTTCCGGACGGGGTGATTTTCGGTGGTTTTCCTGGGATTTTGCAAACCTCCGAATCGTTGTATTTAAGG
>CAILNT010000090.1 GCA_903835655.1 uncultured Pseudomonadota bacterium
ACCCCTCGCAAAGCCTCCAGCCCCACCTTCGCCTTGAACTCAGGGGCATGTACCTTCCGCTTCTTCGCTTCGCTCATCGCTTCTCATTCCTTATGACTGAGCCAAGCTTAAACCGCTGTCTCAAAATCGGGGTCCACAATAGACCTCAGCAGTGTCGAAGAACGTAACGCCGCGATCTGCGGCGGCACGGATCAGCGAAATTGCCTGCGATCTGTCGGTGGCTGGGCCATAGCCGTGGCTCAGCCCCATGCAACCGAAGCCGAGCGCCGAGACCTCGAGACCGCTGCAGCCAAGTAGGCGAGATTTCATGGATGACTCCTTGTTCCTGTGCGGCCTCCAAGCTTGGAGTGCGGTGCAGGATTGATCCGTCGAAGTGGCGTTGTCTTGTGGCAGCCACCTACGGGTGGCGACGGGGGGTTCAGTGCTTGGGCGGCGTGTCCACCCCCGACATTCGCAGCACGGCTGGAGGCAGCCGTTCTCCCCGGATGCTGACCGCAGACACTGCCGCATTCAACTGCTGCAGTTCGTCCGGCGTGAACGAGATCGCCGTAGCGCCGATGTTCTCTTCCATGTGAGCCACCTGCGTGGTCCCGGGAATGGGCACGATCCAGGGCCTTTGCGCCAGTAACCAGGCCAGGGCCAGTTGGGCGGGCGTGGCGTTCTTGCGTTGCGCCCAGGTCTTGACGACATTGACCAAGGCCATGTTGGCAGCCAGGGCCTCCGGTGCGAATCGCGGAACCACGGCGCGGAAGTCCATCTCCGGGCTAGTCTCGAAGCGTGTGTCGGCCGTGACCGAACCGGTGAGAAAACCCATACCCAGCGGACTCCAACAGACGAAGCCGATGCCCAGTTCCTCACAGATCGGAAGCACCTGAGCCTCCGGCCCACGCCAGAGCATGGAGTATTCGTTCTGGATCACGGCGAGCGGCAGCACGGCATGCGCCCGGCGTATCGTCTGCGTGCCCGGTTCGGACAGGCCGAAGTGCAACACTTTGCCTTCGGCGATCAGGTCTTTCACGGCGCCTGCCACATCCTCAATCGGCACCTGCGGATCAACCCGGTGTTGGATCAGTATGTCGATACGGTCGGTCTTCAGGCGGCGCAATTGCGCTTCGACGACCTGCCTGATGTGTTCGGGACGGCTATTGAGCCCGCCAAGGCGCTGGCCGGTCTTCGGATCGAGATCCATACCAAATTTGGTTTCCAGTACGACCTTGTCACGGATACCTTGAAGCGCTTCTCCAACAATATCTTCCGAGAGGAACGGTCCATAGACCTCGGCAGTGTCAATCAGCGTGATACCCCGGTCCACTGCGCGTCGAATGAGTCTGACTGCCGCCGGACGGTCAAACGCGCTGTGATACATGTCGACAACCGACCCTCGTGCAGTGCCGGGATGCCACTGGCAGCCCAGCCCGACCGGAAAGACCTCGAACGGCCCCAGCTTGCGCCGTTGCCCTGCAGACTGTTGCCGTGGCGCCGAATCTCCCGCCACCGGGACGACGGCGCCGGCCCGTGGTACACAGGCGAACAGCAGCCAGGGCGCCACGCCGAGACTCAAGGCCGCGGTCAGCAGATGCCGGCGCTGAAGGCTGGGGGGGGCATCGTTCAAGCGGGCGTGCCGGTCGTTACTGGACATGTTGAATGCTCCTGGTTTGGGATATTCGTTGCGGGTTCAGGCCGCTGAAGACGTGCAGCCGGTCAGGTGTCCAGCCGGCGCTCGGCCATCCACTTCACTATGGCCGGATCGCGGTGCGAGAAGAAACTGCTGGTACGGGTGTCGAGGGTCGAGATGCTGGCCATGTCCGACGCATCCAGTTCGAAATCGAATACCGCCAGGTTCTCGGCCATGCGCGCCTTGCGCACCGACTTGGCCAGGGGGCAGATGCCCCGCTGCAGCAGCCAGCGCAGCACCACCTGCCCCACCGACTTGCCATGACGGGCGCCGATGTCGAGCAGCACCTCGTTCTGGAAAAGATTGTTGCGTCCCTCAGCGAACGGTGCCCAGGCCTGGGGCTGTACGCCGATCTCCCTCATGAACGCCGCGCTGTCGACCTGCTGCTGGAAGGGATTGACCTCCACCTGGTTGACGGCCGGGGCGATCTCGTTGAAGGCCTGGATATCCATCAGCCGGTCCGGTTCGAAATTGCTGACGCCGATGGCGCGCAACTTGCCCTGGCGATAAGCCTCTTCCATCGCACGCCAGGCACCATGGACATCGCCAAAGGGCTGGTGGATGAGGAACAGGTCCAGGTGGTCGAGTTGCAGGCGGCGCAATGACTTGTCGATGGCCTGCTGCGCCCGCTCGTAGCCGGCATCCTGCACCCATAGTTTGCTGGTGATGAACAGGTCCTCGCGCGCCACGCCGCCGGCGCGGATACCCCGGCCGACCGCCTCTTCGTTCATGTAGGAGGCGGCCGTATCGATCAGGCGGTAGCCGCTGTGGATGGCGTCGATGACGCTGCGCTCGCATTCTTGCTGGTCCGTGATCTGGAAGACGCCGAACCCCACTACGGGTATCTCGATGCCGTTGTTCAAGGTGACCGTCTGCATGTTGGCTCCTTTGTAGTTTGCCCGGCCCCAACTCTAGGCAACAGACTCGCATCACGAAAGAGGTCAATGAGTTGTTTGATAGGCATCAATTCGTGGACAATGCCAGCAGGAGGTAGCCCACTATGGCCATCAATGAGCTTCGCTGCGTGTCCACCTTCATCAAAGCCGCGGAACTAGGCAGCCTGCGCAAGGCCGCCCTGGCCCTGGACATCAGCCCACAGGCAGCGAGCAAGGCGCTGGGTCAGTTGGAGCAGCACCTGGATGCCCGCCTGTTCCACCGCACGACCCGGGCCATGTCACTGACCGATGCGGGCCAGCGCCTGCTGGAGGAGGTGCAACCTGCGGTGCTGGGCATGCAGCGGGCGCTGACCAAGGCGCGCAACGCCAAGGACGAATGGTCCGGACCGCTGCGCATCGCCGGGCCGCGCACCACCTTTCAACCCGTACTCTGGCCCTTGATCGAGGAATTTTGCGAACGCCACCCCGGGGTGCAGCCCGATGTGCTGCTGGACGACCGCGTGGGCAATTGGGTCGAAGACCAGGTGGATGTGGGCTTTCGCCTGGGGGCCTCGCCCGACGAGGGCGTGATCGCACGACGGTTGTTCCCGCTCCAGGTGATCATTTGCGGCTCACCCGCCTACTTCGAACGCCACGGCACGCCGACCTCCCTGGCGGCACTGTCAAACCATCGCTGTAGCGTGTTTCGCCATCCCGGCACCGGCCAGTTGGCACCTTGGCATCTGATGCTCAACGGCCAACTCGTCGAGCAGCCCGTGGCACCAACCCTCATCAGCAACGACGAAATCCTGGAACTTCAGGCCGTGCTGGCCGGCAAGGTGCTCGGGCAACTGGCGGGAACCACGGCTGCACCGTACATCCGCTCGGGTCGACTGGTACCAGTTCTTCTTCAACATATTCCGGATTTCGCCAGCTACTTCGTTTACTACGGCAGCAGAACCTCGCAGCCGGCCCGAGCGCGCGCCTTCGTCGACCTGGCGATCGAGCGCCTGTCAGACTGTTCGCAGTACGTGTTGACGCACAAGGAGCTCATGCGTGCGCAGCGTCGCTTGGACAGCCGGGCTGGAAAGCTCAAGCCCCACGTCAGTCAGTGAAGCCGGGGTCGTGCATCCAGGCGATGGGTTGGCCTGTTCGGCCAAACCGCGCAGGTCTTCGCCCAGTGCGTTGACCGGGCTGGAGCGGTAGGCCGCGAGGGTGCGCGGTTCCCTGCGTGGGTTCCTGTCTCGAAATATCAGGCCGCCCGACTGGCCATGACGCCGGGTTCTCTTGCCCGCAAGCGGGCGGCGGCGCTGGTCAGGGCCTTGATCGAGGCCGTGACGAGGTTGGCGTCGATCCCCACGCCGAAGCACTCCTGCCGGCCGCCGGGGTGGGCGACTTCCACGAAGGCGCAGGCCCTGGCATCGCCGCCGTCGGCGCTGGCGCCCAGGGCGCGTTCCTCGTAACCACGCACCTGGAGGTCGACCCCGATGCCGCGCAGGGCATGCACAGCGGCGTCGAGAGGGCCGTTGCCGGTGCCCGTGAGCAAGTGCGTCATTCCGTCCAGTTCGACGCTCAAGCGGATACCCTGGGCGCCGTCCCGCTCGAACAGGTGGTGTTCCACATAGCGCACCGGCTCGCGCACGTCGAGGTAGGTCCGCGCGAACAGTGCCCAGATGTCCGCCGCGCTCATCTCGCCGCCGTGGCGGTCGGTGTGACGCTGCACCTCGGCGGAAAACTCGATCTGCAGACGGCGTGGCAGGACCACGCCGTATTCGGTTTCCAGCAGATACGCGACGCCGCCCTTGCCGGACTGGCTGTTGATCCGGATCACCGAGCCGTAGTTGCGTCCCAGGTCGGCCGGATCGATGGGCAAATAGGGCACGTTCCACATGGCATCAGGTTGCTGCGCGGCAAAGCCCTTCTTGATCGCGTCCTGGTGCGAGCCGGAGAAAGCGGTGAAGACGAGGTCGCCGACATAGGGATGGCGCGGGTGGATGGGCAGGCGGGTGCAATGCTCCGCAGTGCGGGCCACGGCGTTGATGTCGGAGAAGTCGAGGCCGGGTGCGATGCCCTGGGTGTAGAGGTTTAGGGCGAGAGTGACGATGTCCACATTGCCGGTGCGCTCGCCGCTGCCGAACAGACAGCCCTCCACCCGATCGGCGCCGGCCAGCATGGCCAACTCGGCGGCGGCCACCGCCGTGCCCCGGTCGTTGTGGGGATGCACGCTCAGGATGACGCTGTCGCGCCGAGCGAGATTCCGGTGCATCCACTCGATCTGGTCGGCGTAGACGTTGGGCGTCGCGACCTCCACCGTGCTGGGCAGGTTGAGGATGACCTTGTTGTCCGGCGTCGCGCCCCATTCGGCGGTGACTGCGTCGCAGACCACCTTGGCGAAATCCAGTTCCGTGGCGGTGAAGGTCTCGGGGCTGTATTCGAGCACCCATTCGGTTTCCGGCTGGGCGGCAGCGAGTTCCCGGATCAGGCGCACCGAAGATACGGCCATGTCGACCACCTGCGCCTTGCTCATGCCGAACACGATGTCGCGGAACGGTTGCGAAGTGGCGTTGTAGACGTGGACGATGGCCCGGCGCGCGCAGCGCAACGACTCCATGGTGCGGCGGATGAGGTGCTCGCGGGCCTGGGTGAGGACTTCGATGGTCACATCCTCCGGGACATGGCCGCCCTCGATCAACGCCCGCACGAAATCGAAATCGGTCTGGGAGGCGGAGGGAAAGGCCACCTCGATCTCCTTGAAGCCGATGTCGCACAGGGTGCGGAACATGCGCATCTTGCGTTCCCCGTTCATGGGCTCGAACAAGGCCTGGTTGCCGTCGCGCAGGTCGGTGCTCATCCATATGGGCGTCTGGGTGTGGGTGCGGCTCGGCCACTGCCGGTCGGCAAGGGCAACGGGCTGGAACGGACGGTACTTGCGGGCAGGTTGTTGCAACATTTCCAGGCCTCCAAAGTCGGCGATTTCGATGCGGAAATAGTAGCCAGGAGGACCGGACGAATAATTGCGAAGTAGGGCTCTAACTCCACAGTATTTGGCATATCCTGCCAACATCAATAACAATACGTTGCATTCCTGCCATTCCAGAAAATTACCGGGCAATCCCATGGAACTCGACCGCTACGACCGCCAGATCCTCCGGCAGCTTCAGGAAGATGGACGCCTGTCCAACCAGGAACTCGCCGATCGCATCGGCCTCTCGCCTTCGCCCTGTCTGCGCCGGGTACGCGCCCTGGAAGAGGCCGGCATCATTGCCGGCTACCGCGCCCTGGTGAACGCCAAGGCCTTAGGCCTGAGCCTGATGGCCCTGATCCACATCTCCATGGACCAGCACACCCCGGAGCGCTTCGATGGCCTGGAGGTCGCGGTGCGGAACATCCCGGAAATCCTCGAATGCCTGCTCATCACCGGCCAAGCCGCCGACTACCAGCTCAAGGTCGTGGTGCGCGACATGGACGCCTACCAGGAACTGCTGCTCAACCGCATCACCCGCATCCCCGGCGTGACCGGCGTGCATTCGAGTTTTGTGCTGCGCCGGGTGGTGGACAAGACGGCACTGCCGGTGGGCGAGGAATGATCTGATAGTCGGAACCTAAGGTGGCTTATGGCCGCTGTCTTGGGTACTTCAGACGTTCATCCGGCTAGGTACGATACAGGTCGAATGACTGGAGATGGCCGATTCCAGCCCGCCAGCCATAGGAAAATTCCATCGTCTTGCTTCACTCATGATGCTCGGTAGCAACTCCCGAACTGCTGTCGGCAGTGCGCTTCCTTCAAGTGCAGGGCGGCCAGCCAGTCGCGAGCCGCCGCCCCATGAAACCGGTTCAGGCGCCCGTGACACCGTGGCTCGCACCCAAGCTCACTTGGTCAATGCGCACCTCTGCTCAAGCAGATGCGAGCGGTCAATCTGGGTAGCCAGGATGTCGATCGTGTTCCGATCGATACCAGCCGCCACGAAGTGCGCGCGCCAATGGTTCACGATTTCAGCCACATCCTTCGCTTCGGCGACCGCTTCGCGCCGGCTCAGCCAGTAGGCCTGTGACATCGACAGGGCGTTGTCGACGCTCGATATCGCGCCGTCGACACCAACGACCATGGCCTGGTAGCCCAGCGCCTGTCCCGTCGGAAGCACATCGAAAGCAGGTGAAAGGAGATGGTGCTGTGCGTCCGTGACGATCAGCGCGTGGTTCTTCTCGTGATCGTCGGTGTTGTCGATGAGAATGTTGAAGATCAGGCGGCGGAATAGCTCATGCATTTGTCGCCGGTTTACGCCGCCTTCCGTGGGGCCACGTCGACGCAGCAACTGGGCCAGGTTGGGATAGGACAGCTCCGATCCGGCCGCTTTCAAGGCGACATTCGCGGATAGCGAATGCAGCCGCTGGCCTGGCGCGCGATCGAAGCGCTTGACCGCGACGGCCGCACCTCGATCAAGCTTGATCGGCCGGGTTTCCGCAACGGTGATGCCGGCTTGGGCTGCCAAGGTCATGGCGGCGTGCTCGACCAAAGGCTCCGAGGACATGTCCTCTTCGGCGAACTTCAACACCCACTCGACGCCTTCCATCTGGATCAGCGCCTTGGGCCTGGCGCCACCCATCGTAGCGCCTGGTGCAATCAGGCGCCGGTGAGCCTCGTCGATCATCTCGCCGGCGAGCACCTTGCGGACAAGTTCGTGGACAGCGTCTACATCGGCCAGTTGGGGCAGAGGGCTCTTGTTACTCGGTGTGTAGGTTTCGGCAGCGGTGGAAACCCCAAGTGCTCCGAATCGCCCGTCTCCCGCGAAGAACAGCATCTCGAGCAGGGAGAGCCTGGGTGGGCGCTCGACCTGGCGGATAACTCGCTCGCCCCAGCGATCCGGACGTGCATCATCCACCGCGCCGGCGGCTACGCCCTTCTCCCTGGGCAGGTGTTCCCTGTCCACGAGCGGCAAGTCCTCGCTCAGCGGGAAGCCGATTTGCAACCACTCGGGCGCATAGCGCAGCGAGACCCCGCGACCTGAGAAAACCAGGTTGAGGCTCCCCACGAGTACCGGACGCTCCGGGCGACCCAGATACCAGAGGAACAGGGTGTCGACCACCCGGTACGGAGCGCCGCTGCTCATGGGGCCCTGTCCTTCTTGGCCTGCCTGGCGAAGCGGGCCTCGATCGACGCCTGCGAACGCACGGCACGGGTGTGTCGCGCGGCACGAACGTCAGCTTCCAGGGCTCCGAGATCCTTCTCTGGATCGGCGAGTTCGCCCAGTGCGTTCGCGCGCCCCATCATCCAGAGCGCCGTCGCGTATATCCCGACACTCACACTGGGATCGCCTCGCTCCAGCCGGATCAGTGTCGGCACGGAAATCCCGATCCGCTGTGCCCACTGCCGTTGCGATTCTTTCCGCCGCACCCGCGCGAGCGCGAGGTTTTCTCCCAGGCGAGCGAGTGCGCTGGCAGCTTCAGGTGGAAGCGCGGAGAGGGATGGTGAGGCTTTTGACATGCATATACTTTACCTAATTAACTTATACAAGAAAGCATATGTTAGTTATGCGTCGATGAAAAGTTTGTTGTGGTGACCATGTATGGATGACCGCCTGTAGCTGACTGGGATCAACCCATCACCATCAGTTGATGCCAGAACCGTTTTGCTCGTTGGGTGCACCCGGGCGGGCGTGACGACAATCGAGTCGCCGCCTGTTTCAGGTGGTACTGATCAACTCGGGTGTAGGGCCATGTGATTGCATGTCCGCTTTGGACACCGGTTGGCAAATCGCGCCCCATTGGAGCCACCGAATCGCGGCTTAATGGAGCCAGTAAAAGGTGTGGTTTTTCGAGTTCCGGACGGGGTGATTTTCGGTGGTTTTCCTGGGATTTTGCAAACCTCCGAATCGTTGTATTTAAGG
>CAILNT010000091.1 GCA_903835655.1 uncultured Pseudomonadota bacterium
CACCTGAAGCAACGGTTCAACCTGGGAATCCGGCACGGCGAAGCCGTTCAGGAACCCCACGCCGGTATTGCGGCAGGCCCGCATTGCCGCCTGCTTGTAGGCCGTGAAGGGCCTTAGCAAGGCCGGGTCGATCACTTTCAACGAGCCAGAGGTAAAGACCTCGGGATCGTCGGCCAGGTCGCGCGAGACCTTCCCCGAATACACGGCGGCGTCCACGGCGACGACGTTGACCTTCTCGATGAACTCCTGGATGTTGATGCTCATGATGACTCTCCTTCTGGACGCTACCCCCACGGGCGGCTGGTTGGCTGAAGCCAGCGATGGAAAAACCCCATGCCGGCACTTCGGTTTCAGAAGGGAGTAGGGCAAGCAGCAGGCGATAAAAACCCCGCCAGGTCAGAGACCGGGCGGGGTCGATGGGTGTTTCAACAAGAGATAAATGGGCGGAAGCCCGCTACCTGAGGTTGTCTGCAACGCAACCCCTCAGGGCATCGACATCCTCGCCAAAGAACAGCGGATCGGAACACTCGTGTTTTGCGACGGCATTGCAAAATTCGGTGATCCCGATACCGCGTGTTTCCACGCTGTACTTGGCATGCTTCGGATGGTCCGTAAACCAGAAGCTGTCCCCCGCAACCACCAATTCCGGCATGGTGAAGTGCATGTCCTGCGCAACGTCGCCAGGCTCCCAGGCATCAGGGCCGTCGGACATCCTCAGCTCGGTGAGCTGATGTTCGGTGCCGAGTGCAGCAAGGCGTTGCAGACGGGCGCAGAACTCGGGCGTTACATCCAACTCCGCGAACGTGGGGCCATCGCCGTAGTCATCGCAGGCGTAGGCTTCCAGAAAGACCTTGGCCATCGTGTTTCTCCTTCTTGAAGGTGAGAAGGAGTCCCGGCCCGGAGGGGCCAAAGACCCCTCGTGGGTGGATGACGCTCAGAATTCAGAGCGCAAATACTCGACTGCGATGAACTTCGACCACTGCCCGCCGGACGGCAAGTCCCTGGCGATCTCAAGCACCTTCGACTCGCCTGGGTAGTGGTCAATGAAACCACCGCTCAGGATCGCGTTCTGCAGGTACATGAGATCGGCCAGAGTGCGCGCACCGTGTTGTTCCACAATGCCGGACAGGGTTTCCACAGAATCCAGCAACTCCTGCATGAACAACCTTGCACGGTCATGGCCTTGGGCTTGATGTTCTTCATCGTCCTGCGAAGCAGTGGATGGTGGCGCCAGGTTGATTTCGACCGGAGCCAAGCGGTAAAGCTGGATATCGAAGTCCCCATCGGGGTCACTGATCGTGATGGTGTTGCCATTGACGGTGGCGTTGGCCAGGTCTTCTTCGGTGATGCGTTCCGAGAATTCCGTGCCTTCCTCGTCGCCGACCCAGGTGAAGTACAGCACTTCGTTTTCCGGGTCGCCGTTCGGTTCATCCATGTTGGTGATGTTGCCCAGCAGCGGGCTGCCGGCGATGTACCAGGCGTCGGCGCCGACGATGGCGTCGAAAAGTTGCTTCACTTTTTCCATGATGGTGCTTCTCCTTGATGTGCGCCCTATGGCGCGTTGACGAAGGCCTGGCGGATGCCGGGCACAGGTTTCAAGGAGGAGTAGCGGGAACGCCAGACGATAAAAACCCCCGCCAGGTCAGAGACCGGGCGGGGTCGGGATTGCCAAGCGTAAACGCCACAGACGGCGGCTATGCCGCCAAGGCTCCCCGTTTATCCATGCGGCACTTCACTGCGTCGAGAAACTTCCGGTATCCCGCGCTGAATGACGCCGGTGATTTGTGCGGCACCCCCGGCAAGTGCGTGCTCACGGTCTCGCCATCGATTTTCAGGCACATCCAGCCACCCGACGCAATGCGCCCACCCAGCACCAAGGTTTCATACGAGATCCCCAGCGACGGGGCTACCACATCCCCGCGCCTCAACAGGGATGTCGGAGCGGACAAGTGAACCACCCCAAGTGAGATCAACTTGTTGATCTCCGCCACGCATGCTTCATGTCTCATTTCCATGATGACTATCCTTCCGAAAAGCGCCCCCACGGGCGCGGTTGATTTCGAAAGGGAGTAGGGCAAACGTGGGCTGATAAAGGAGGGGAGGGCGACTATCCCCGTATCGAGACGCAGCCAGTCTTCATGCAGCCTGCCAGCAGTCGGAAGTCGGATATGCACGATCCATCAACGACTACAGACATCAGCATTCCGAACGATCATGAATCACGCTAGTCATCGGCCAGGGCAGCCTGCTCTGCGGCTGCTTCTGCTTTCAGGCGCCCCCGCACTTCGTTGGCCAGTGCCATGAACTCCGGATCGCCCTCGCCATGCCGGCGGTAGCTCTCCAGCATTTCCTGGAAGATGGCGTAATGGCGCTGATCCATGCCGCCGATACCGTGCAGCTTGAAGGGGTAGGCATCGCCGTTCCACAGGCTCATCACGCACATTCGCAGCCGGTGTGCCGTGCTGTAGTGCCCGAGGATCACGTCCCGGTGGCGTTTGAACGGACTCTCCATGCCAGTCTTCCCGTTCAAAGCGATGGGTCAGCCACGATGGCCGACGCCACAGGCTCACGCTTCGCCGGCCCCGGCCTGGCGTCAGAGTCTGCCTCCGACTTGAACGGGGGTTGTGCATGTGCAGCCTTCTCGCCCTGCGACTCCTCCCGACGACGCTGAACCATGTCGTGCCACCACTCTGGCAAGGGGAAGCGAATGTCGCCGGGGTGTTCCTCCGTCCCCCGCTGCACCACAGAAAACTCCCCACAGCGGATGTAAAGCTGCCTGCCCAGGATGACGGGGGCCTCACCTTCCTTCTCCGGCTCTCCATGGTTGAGCTTCACCCGGATCTGGCCCACCACCTTGACCGGTGCGCCGATGCAGATGGACGACAGATGGGACTGCGGCTTGTTGGAGTACAGCCTGACCGGGATGCTCTGCTCCGGATTCTTGTGCTGCCGGATCAGCGCGGCGATATAGCCTTGCTGGTACTCGGTGGGCTTGATATAGGCGGCCCCTTCCACCACCCCGGCCAGCATCGCCACGTTGGCGTTATCTCCCAACCGTGTATCCAGCCGTCCGCGTGTGGCTTCCAGGACCAGGCGCAAC
>CAILNT010000092.1 GCA_903835655.1 uncultured Pseudomonadota bacterium
CACCTGAAATCCGGCTCCAAGCTGGATCGGCTGCTGAACATCTTTGCCAACCCGGACATGCCGGAGATCGACGACTACTACGAGCCGTTCACCTTCGATTACGCCCACCTGCAAAACGCGCCCTTGTCCGAAGCCGCGCCCACCGCGCGACCGGTGTCGCAGATTACCGGCGAGCGGATGGAAAAGATCACCTGGGGCCCGAACTGGGAAGACGACCTCGCGGGCGAATTCGAGAAGCGATCCAAGGATCGCAACATGCACAATCTGGAAAAGGAAATATACAAACAGTTTGAGAATACTTTCCACATGTATTTGCCGAGGATATGCAACCACTGCATCAACCCGGCCTGCGTGGCCTCCTGCCCGTCCGGCTCGATGTACAAGCGCGAGGAAGACGGCATCGTGCTGGTGGATCAGGACAAGTGCCGGGGCTGGCGCATGTGTGTGTCTTCCTGCCCGTACAAGAAGGTGTATTACAACTGGGAATCGGGCAAGGCGGAAAAATGCATAGGCTGCTATCCGCGCGTCGAGTCCGGTATGCCCACGGTGTGTTCGGAATCGTGTGTGGGGCGCATCCGCTACAACGGCATCATGTTGTATGACGCCGACAAGATCGAGGCCCTGGCGTCCACGCCCGACGAGCAGGATCTTTACCAGGCCCAGCTCGACATCTTCCTGGACCCGAACGACCCCAAGGTGATCGCCCAAGCCCGCATCGACGGCATCCCCGAAGACTGGATCGAGGCCGCACGCAAATCGCCCATTTACAAGATGGCGGTGGACTGGAAGATCGCGTTCCCCATGCATCCCGAGTTCCGCACCCTGCCCATGGTCTGGTACGTGCCGCCGCTGTCGCCGGTGCAGTCGCACATCGACCAGGGTTCACTGACTTCTGCCCCGGACAGCGTCATCCCGCCGGTGGAAAATCTGCGCCTGCCGGTGAAATATCTGGCCAACCTGCTCACCGCCGGCAAGGAAGCACCCATTATCGCGGCCCTGAAAAGGATGATTGCGATGCGCGCCTACCAGCGTTCGATACACGTCGAAGGCAAGGCGGACACGCGTGCTCTGGACGAGATCGGCATGAGCGAGGAAATGGCCAAGGAGATGTACCGCTACCTGGCCATAGCCAACTACGAAGATCGTTTCGTCGTTCCCACCGGCCATCAGGAAGTCACGCTGGAAGATTTTTACGGCTTCCAGGGGCAAAACGGGTTCACCTTCGGCAACGACTCCTCGCCAGGCATCTCGCCGAATTCGCTGTTCCCGGAACGGCGCCGCGAAACCGTGGAGCCGCGTGACCCGGTACCAGCCGCAAACGAAAAATGACCACATCCTTCCCGCGGGAGAGGACAAAACTGGAGAACCCCATGTTTTATAGACTGATATCCAAGTTGCTCGAATACCCGGATGCAGACCTGATCGCAGCCTTGCCGGAGCTACGCCATGAGATCAAGCGTGGTTTGGAGGCTGCCGAATGGCTAGTACTGGACCACTTCCTCAAATACCTGGAATCCCTCGACCTAACCGAGGCGCAGGCAAACTATGTGGTGACCTTCGATCTGACCCCGGAACACTCGCTGCATCTCACGCATCACCTGTTCGGCGACGACAAGAATCGCGGGCCCGCGCTGATCGACCTGTCCGAGTTCTACAAGGAATACGGACTGGAAATGCGCACCACCGTCGCGACAGAATCGGCCAATGATGCGGCGGAAGACGAAGAAAGATTCAACGAGTTGCCGGACTTCCTGCCGTTGGTGCTGGAGTTCTCCATGCTGCTCGATACGGACGAAGCGCGCATCTTTCTATCGCAGTGGAGCAAGGTTCTAAACCAGCTCGCCGGTAATCTGGAAAAGGCGCAAAGCCCCTACGCGCCCCTCATCCGGCTTATCGAACAACGCAGCCAACTGGTGCGGGCAGCTGCGTAGAACCGCCTGGCTTGAACTCCCTCACCCCCCAGCCCCTCTCCCGCATGCGGGAGAGGGGAGCTTCGAGCGCCGCCGCGCGGCGTTTACTTCTAGGAGCCCATCATGGACCTGCATCAAATCGTTTTCGGGGTTTATCCCTACCTCTGTCTGGCCACCTTCGCCCTGGGTAGCTGGATCCGTTTCGACAACGAGCAATACACATGGAAAAGCGACTCCAGTCAGTTGCTCTCCAAGAAGTACATGCGCTTTGCCAGCAACGTGTTCCACCTGGGCATACTCGGCATCTTTGGAGGCCACTTTGCCGGTCTCTTGATGCCGCACGCGCTGTTCCAAGCCATGGGAATTTCCGACCTGGCGCACCAAGGTATCGCCATCGTCGCCGGTGGTGTCTTCGGGCTGATGGTCATCGTAGGCGGCGTCATATTATGGCTGCGGCGCATGTTCAACAAACGGGTGCGTGCGAGCAGTCGCTGGATGGACATCAACATCCTGGGATGGTTGATCATGACCGCGACGGTGGGGTTTTCCACGATCCTCTGGTCCATCGGCCATGCCGATCGCGGCGATGTCACTGTGATGTTGCGTCTGGCCGAATGGGTACAAAGCGTCGTTGTATTGCAGCCTAATCCGGAACTGCTGCGTGGGCTGGACCCGGTCTACAAGCTGCACATATTCCTGGGCTTGTCGGTATTCCTGTTCTTCCCGTTTACGCGACTGGTGCATATCTGGAGCGCACCCTTCGGCTACCTGTTCCGCGCCCATCAGATCGTGCGTGCCAAGCGTACCGCCTGAAGTCCCCCTGTCCAGCCCACCATTACCGGCTGGCTGGCGCGATCCCGGCGGATCTGCGGCTCGTTCGGCCACGGCCCGTGCTTCGCCGGCGAACCGGAATGGCCGGGAATCCGGGATAATGCCGCACCGCAAATCACAGGAAAGCCTGCCATGAGTCTCGACCGCGTCCCCACCGGCCGTAACGTCCCCGACGACATCAACGTCATCATCGAAATCCCCGCGCACGGCGAACCCATCAAGTACGAGGTGGACAAGGAGACGGGCGCGATGTTCGTGGATCGCTTCATGTCCACGGCGATGCACTATCCCTGCAACTATGGCTATGTGCCGCACACGCTGTCCGAAGACGGCGACCCCGTGGACGTGCTGGTGGTGACCCCGATTCCGCTGCTGACCGGCGTGGTGGTGCGCTGCCGCCCGGTGGGCGTGCTGAAGATGACCGACGAGGCCGGCGTGGACGCCAAGGTGATCGCCGTCCCCGTGGAAAAGCTCAGCAGCCTGTACACCCGGGTCAAGTCACCGGAAGACCTGCCGGAACTGCTGCTGCGGCAAATCTCCCACTTCTTCGAACACTACAAGGATCTGGAACCGGGCAAATGGGTCAAGGTGGAGGGCTGGTACGGTCTGGATGCTGCCCGTGCCGAGATCCTCGACGGCGTCGCGCGCTACACCGCGGCTCCGGAAAAACCGATGTTCTGACACCACCCGGATGAACCTTGAGTCCTCAGTTGAACACGCCCGAGTGTGCGTCTGGCTTGAGCGCGTACGAATCCGGCCTACCCCTTGCGGGTGTGCGACGACGCGCATGGTCGCTCCCCGCAAGGAGAAGCAGCGGAGTCGTTGGTGGCTTTGCCGCCCTACGAATCCGGCGCACCCCGCGCGGGTACAACGCAGCCAGGCGTCGCCTGCCGTGCAATCGGGCGCGTAGCGGGTTCACCCAAAGGGTGAGCGTGATCGAAGGCGCAATCCTCAATGTTCATGGGGCCTCACGGGGGAAAATGAGCAGTCAACTGAGGGATCAAGGATGAAGGTCTGCATCCTTTCCGACAGCCACGACAACCGCCGCCTGCTTGGAGAGGCGGTGGAGGACGCACGGGCGCGCGGCGCCGAGGCGGTGCTCCACTGCGGTGACGTGGTCGCCCCCACCACCTTGCGCGTGCTGCGCAAATACGAGTTGCCGGTGCATGTCATCCACGGCAACAACATGGGAGACCTGTACGCCATGAGCAAGCTGTCCCATGAGCCCGACAGCGTGGTCCGCTACCACGGCCAGGACGCCATGCTGCACCTGGCCGGACGCGCCGTGTTTCTGGTGCATTACCCACACTATGCAGCGGCGATGGCGCTCACCGGCGATTTCGACCTGGTCTGCTGCGGCCACGATCATCGCGCCAGCATCCGCCAGGTCAACCACGTCAAGGGCGGGATCACTCACCTGCTCAATCCCGGCACGGTCGGCGGCGTCGGCGCCGTGCCCACCTACATTCTGGCCGACCTGGCCGGCCTGACCTTCGAGATTCGGGAAGTACCGACCGCTCCGGGCGAAGCCTGCAACACGCCCCCCGTGACAGTGCACGAGCCGCCAGCCTGAAGACCTACACCGCCCCCGCGGCGCCGGGCCGGAACACGCGCGCGTCCTGATAAAACGCCGCATCGGCATTCGCGGGCCACCAACCGGGGATGCCCAGCAATGGCAGCGGAAACAAATCGGCCGGGCAACGGATCTCAGCCGACGTCCACACTTCGGCCAGGGCGGCATCCAGCCAGGCCGCGGGCAAGCCCGGGTCGGGCAGGTCGTCCACCGCCAGGAACAGACATTTCCCGGTAATTCCCGGCCATGGCCGCAACAGTTTTTCCAGGACCGCGTGACCGAAGACGTAGACACGCGCACCCGCCCAGAGGGCACGGTGCTGCACGAACGCCTCCTGCCAGCGCCGCGCCCGCAGCAATTCCGCGAGCTCACTGGACGTCCCCAGCAACAGCAAGCCGCTTTCGTCGAACAAAGTGGCGGCATCGGAACGGGGGCCGCGCGTCACGCGTTCCGGGGGCAAAACCAGGGCGGTGCACTGCGCCACGTTGAGCGCAGCCTTGGCGCGCGGGAAGGTGAGCCAGGTCAGGGCATTGAACAGATCGTGCCAGTTACGCTCGCGGCTGGGCACTTCGGCCCGCGCGAGGATGCTCGCCTCGTAGTCCCTTTGGCCGCAGCGCTGCCGTTGCGCCGCGAAACGCAGGGGCAGGGCGGCGCCGTTGACCAGGTGCTGCGCCGCGGCCAGCTCATTGAGCCGCTGCAATTTCGGCCAGTCGCCCCCGGCAAGGCGCGCCGCCAGGGAGGCGACATGGTGAAACGGCGCGGTCTCAGCGAAATCCGCGCACCAGGGCGGCGGACACGCCGACGCCGAATTCATGACACCAACCCGCCCAGGAGAGAACGGAAGCGGCGGGTCAACTCGTGCCCGGCACCTAACAGGGCAAACAGGGAAATCAGGGCGCGGCGGCCGATATCGTCGCGAAAGTCGGGCGCCGTGCGCGCCAGTTCCAGCAAGGCATGCAGCGCGGTTTCCATTTCATCGTCCACGAGGGCGCGGGCTGCCAGGGACAAGCGCGCTTCCGGCTGGTCGCTGGCCGTCTCCACGGATTCCTCCCTTGCGGCCGCGGCGATCAATTCCAGGTGGATCAGGAGCGGCGCGATATCTTCCTGGCAACGCGCCTCCGGGGCCAGGGCCGAGAGCAGGGCCAGCGCCTCGTCCGGACGCCCGTCCAGGGTCAACAACTTGGCCAGATCCAGCGCTACCGCCAGGTCCTCGGGCGCTTCCACGGCGGCACGGGCGAGCATGGCGATGGCCTCCGCGGTGCGCCCCTCCTGGTGTGCGCGCAAGGCCGTCATGCGCAGACCCTCCTGGTCCGTGGCCAGGAAGCGCGCCAGTGCCTCGTGGAAAGAGCGGTCGGGTTCGGCGCCGTGGATGCTGTGCACTACCTCGCCCCGCAAGTAGAACTTCACCGTCGGCACGCTACTCACGCCAAGCTCGTGAGCCCTGCGGCCCAACTCCTCGGTGTTCGCCAACACCAGGAGGAAGCGCCCGCCATAGTCGGCAGCCAGCTTCACCAGGCGCGGTGTCAAGACCAGACAGGGCGCGGCCTTGGGGCTCCAGAAATGCACCAGCACCAGGCCACGCGCGGAATTCTCCAGCACGAGACGATCGAAATTTTCACGGCTGGCCGCAAACACAGGGTTCATCCGTATCCCCAAATCGCCATCCAGTTGATCTTCGGCCATCCGGGCTGGCGGTCGGCCGTGCCGATGATGGCGTGATTGCGCGCGTTCAGGTCGCGAGTCTGCTGCGGATCCAGCGCCCTTTCGCGCGCATCCAGCATGCTCACCGCCCAGCGCGCCACCCCGCCCTGACCACGGCGGGCGATGCAGGCCGTCTCGCGATTGGCCAGCCGCACCAGGGTACCGGGTGGGTAGATGCCCAGTCGGCGTAGCAACATGACCGCCATCTGGTTGTCCAAGTGTGACTTTTCCCGGCCGAACAGTTCCTGAAACGCAAAACTCGCCGATCGGGGCGGCCGGTAGTTGCGCCCGCCGATCTTGGCGCAATAATAATCCACCACCCGCAACAAACGGGCTGCCAGGGAAATCGCACCCACGGAAAGTCCGGCGGGATACCCGCTGCCATCCAGGTTCTCGTGATGCTGGCGCACCGCGTCTAGCCACAGGGGGTCGTCGACGCCGATCCGCACCAGCGAGTCGACGGCGGCCTGCGGATGCGCGCGCAATGCCGCCCGGTCGGATACGCTTAGCTCGCCGGCGTAGCCGTGCAGGCGGTCATGCAGGTCGAGACTGGCAAGATTCATGGTCAAAGCCGCCGCGGCCAGGCTCTCCTGTTCGGATTCGGTGAAATCGAGTTGCTCCGCGAGCAACCCGGTGATGAACAGCACGCGCAGCGCATGACCGACGCCCGGTCGCGCCAGTTGCACCAGGCAGGCGTAGCCCAGACAGGCATCGGCGTCGCTACGCAGCAAGGCGAGCAAGGCGCGCACCAGAGCACGCAGCGCACCCACCTGAGGGTCCTTCAGGCTGGCCTCGACCTGAGTCGCCATCTCGACCAGGCGAGTCAGCGGCGCATCGTCCGCCCCCTCTTCCCCTTCGCGAAACAGCGCACGCGCGGCGATCCGCTGGAAATGCGCCGCATCGGCCAGCACCAAACCGGCCGCGGCGATCAGAACGCCGGACTCGGTGCGTAGATCCCAGGGCAAGGGCTGGCCGATGAGACCGGGATCGAGTTGGACAGGACGCAGCACGGGTATCTGGGAGAAGGAAGGTCGCTGTATTATCCCACGTCCCCACTCCCGAACACTTCCCGAGGCTTGCCATGACCATCCACGCATTGAACGACCAGGAAGTTCGCCTGTTGAGAGAAGAAGTCGAGTTGTTGATGGCCGAACGCCAGAAATTGCTTCAGGTCTGCGGAGCCGCCGCGGTGCTGGTGGCCAACCTCGATTCCGACAACCTGCCCGACGACCAGGACACCATAGACGCCGCCGAAGTCCTGGCGGAAAGTCTCAACGAGCTTTCCGAGGAAACCCTCAAAGACGCACTCGACGCGGTGCGCGCCGAATTCGATCCGGATGAGCGCGCCACGGCTCCTCCGGCGCCGTAAACACGGCCCATTCAACCTTGAATCCTCAGTTGAACACGTCCGAGTGTGCGTCTGGCAATTTGTCTGGCAAGGGCGCGGAGTCGTAGCGCTTGAGCGCGTACGAATCCGGCCTACCCCTTGCGGGTACAACGCAGCCAGGCGTGCAATCAGGTGCGTAGCGGGTTCACCCAAAGGGTGAGCGTGACCGAAGGCGCAATCCTCAGCGTTCATAGGGCCTCATGGGGGAAAATCAGCGGTCAACTGAGGAATCAAGGTTCAAGAAAACGACGGGCCGCGGCCAGTGGGGCTCAGAACTTCCATACCAGCAATAGCTGGGGGTGGCTTTCGTTGACGCCGTCATCCCCGAACTTGTTGCGCCAGTACTGGTACTCGATGCCGGCATAGAGCTGGCCCTTGCGGCCGAAAGGTTTGCCAATGTCGATGCGCAACTGTGGCTGGCTGAGCACCTGATACACGGTGCCGGCACCGCGTGAGCCGATGAAGTCGATAAACCCGGCGAATTCGACATCGACCCGGCCGACGCTGAAGGGCAACACCCAGGAAGGCGTGACCTGATAGCTGGGGCGGTAACCGGGGCAGCCCGCGTTATTGCAGCTATGGTCCCAATAGCCCAGCAGATCGACGTTGAAAAATCCACGCGCCACGGCGAAGTCCACGGTAGCCCCCGCCAGGAATACACGCGTCTGGGGATGGAACTGGCTATCCTTGTCACCGACGTTGACCCCGGCGGTGAGGCCGACATCGCGCAGTGGGCCCGTGCCTGCCGATTTCCCGGTCAATCTGGACAAGGACAGCGTGGTGTAGGCCTCGGCGTACACATCGCTGGGGGACTCCGGGTTGTCCGAAAGGTCGCGCTCCTGGTTTCCCGACTTGGCCAGATCCACGAACATGAAGTTGCGGCCCAGGCTGAAGCCGTCGGCATGCTGAAAAGTGAGGATGTTCTTGCTGACGCCGTTGGGATTGAACGGCTCGCGGAAACGCGAGCTGTGTAGAAGCTCGACTTCCGTGGCGGACCATTCCAGCGCGGCCGCGGGAAGCGAGGCCAGGCAGGGCGCCGCCAGAAACACCAGGCGCGCCAACCGATACTTGTAGGATCGTTGCAACATTTCGCTCAAGCTCATGATTTAATCGGCCGATACTGGCCTTGTATAACCCATATCCAGGAGTGCCCATGAGGCGCTTTTCCCTGCTGCTGCTTGCCTTGATGTTCTGGCCCACCCTGGCTGGTGCCAGGGAAGTTCTGCAAATCGGCGTCGAGAACCAATATTATCTACCCGCCTACGCCTTTGAAAACGGGAGCTACAAGGGTTTTGCGCGCGACCTGCTCGACGCCTGGGCACGGGACCGTAGCCTCCAGGTCAATTACCGCGCTCTGCCGGTTCCGCGCCTCTATGCCTCGTTCTTCGGCAGCCAGGTAGATTTCAAATTTCCCGACAACCCCGACTGGAAAAAGAGCGAGCGGGTAGGGAAAGCCATCGCCTACAGCGAGCCGGTAATGGCCTACATCGACGGTTGCAGCGTACTCCCCAAGCGCCGTGGCCTCGGCGTGAACGCGGTGAAAGTGCTGGGCACGATGGGAGGCTTCACTCCATGGGCCTGGCTGGACCGAATCAAGGCGGGGAAGACCGCGTTATCGGAGAATTTCGACCTTGGAGCCCTGGTACGCCAGACCCTGACCGGCCGAGTGGACGGGGTCTATGCCAGCGTGGCCGTGATCCACTACGAGCTGGACCATGTCCTGAAACAGCCCGGTGCCCTGACGTTCGACCCGAGCCTGCCATACAGCCGCGACGCCTACTATCTTTCTTCGATCAAGCACCCGGAACTCGTGCGCGACTTCAACGCCTGGATGCGCACCAACCGCAACCTGGTGGACACGCTCAAGCAGCGCTATGGCGTCGAGAAAGGAGTGACGGGAAATTGACGACGATCTCACGCCCCGCCCGAGGATTCCGGTAAACGACATGGGCAGAATCGCACGGCTGTTACGCTGCATTCCTATCTGGCGTGGGCTCGCCGCCAGGCAATTGGCCATCACCCTGGGCTTTGCGGTCCTGGTGGGGCTGGCGATGGGCGCCATCGAAACGGCTTCCCAATGGCAGGCCTGGCGCGAGCAGGTGCGAGAGTCGACTGCCCGCAACCTCGAACTGGTGCGCGCCAGCGCCGCGGAAGCCGCGTTCCAGCTGAATACCAGTCAGGCCGACAATGTAGCCGCGGGCCTGCTCAATAATGACGAGATTTCCGAAGTGTTGCTGCGCGACAATTTTGGCAAGCCTCTGGCCAGCCGCAGCCGTGCTCAGAACGAAAGCAGCTGGCTGGGCGAGCGGCTCCTGGCGGGCATGACCCGGCAGCATGTCAGCCTCGCCTACCGCGATCCGGGCGGAGAGACCGCCGCGGTCGGGCAGATCGAGATTCACCTGGATACGGCCGTGATTGGCCAGCGCTTCCTCGCCCTCGTATTAAAAAAGCTCCTGCTGGGCCTCTTCTGGGTCACGCTGCTGAGTCTGCTGCTGTCCGTGGTTTTTTACTGGACCATCCTGCAACCCCTGGTGGCCCTGTCACGCCGCATCGTGGCGCTCGACCCCGCGGCCCCGGCTGCGGTACCGCTACCGGTCCCGGAATACCATGAAGACAATGAATTCGGCGAACTGGTCGGCAACATGAACGCCTTGCTGCAAGCCCTGCAACGCGGACTGGAACAGCGGAACCTGGCCGAAGCCGCCCTGAGCGCGCTCAATCAGCAACTCGAACAGCGCGTTCAGGAACGCACCGAAGTGCTGCGTCTGACCATGGAAGAGCTGGTGGAGAAGAAAGCCATCGCCGAACGCGCGACCAAAGCGAAATCCGAGTTCCTCGCCAACATGAGCCATGAGATCCGCACGCCGATGAATGGCGTGCTGGGCATGACCGAACTCCTGCTCACCACGGAACTGGATGAAGAACAGCGCGAATACGCAGAGATCGCGTTGCACAGCGGCCATTCCCTGCTGACCGTGATCAACGACATCCTCGATTTCTCGAAGATCGACGCCGGCAAGCTCGATATCGAAATCATCGACTTCGACCTGCACGCGCTGATCCATGAAGTCGCCGAGGTGATGGCGCTGAACGCCGAGCAGAAAGGCCTGGAATTCCTCTGCCAGATCGGGGTGGAGGTACCGCAGCACCTGCGTGGCGACCCAGGGCGCCTGCGCCAAGTGTTATTCAACCTGATTGGCAATGCCGTCAAGTTCACCAGCGCGGGCGAGGTTGCGGTCGGCGTGCGATTCCAGGACAGCCTGCCAGATGGGCGTGCGCGCCTGCGTTTCGAGGTCAGGGACACCGGCATCGGCATGCCGCCGGAAGTCCAGGCCATTCTCTTCACGCCCTTCACGCAGGCCGATAGCTCCATGACCCGGAAATTCGGCGGCACGGGCCTGGGCCTGTCCATCGTCAAACGCCTGGTCGAGCTCATGGGCGGCGAGGCAGGGGAAGTCGGTGTGGAAAGCCATGCTGGCAGTGGTTCCCTGTTCTGGTTCAGCCTGCCTTTCGTCATCCAGGATGTCGATACCGAGGCGATGCCCCGCCTCGCCGCTGGACGGCGCGTCCTGGTGGTCGACGACAACGCCAGCAGCCGGCTGATCCTGGAACAGCTGCTGCGCGAATTCGACGGCCTGCCCCTGCTCGCCGGCTCCGGGCTGGAGGCGCTTGCGCTGGTGCGCGGAGAGTTGGCCGCGGCCAGGCCGATCGATATCATCCTCATCGACAGCCAGATGCCGGGCATGAATGGCTCCACCCTGGCCGGCAAGCTGCGCGCCAATCCGGATAGCGCGCACATCCCGCTGCTGGCGTTGATCTGCGCGCACGAACGCAGCGCCGGCGCGAAAATACTGGCGGCTGGCTTCGACGCCCACATCGCCAAGCCGGTCCGCCGCACTCAACTGGCGCGCTGCCTGCTGTCCCTCCTGCCGGAGGCACTGCAAGCGCGGCATGACCCACAGCAGTGAACCTTCGCGCAAACCCGTCGCCCAGGGCGAATCAATCGAGAAAATAGATTACCCTGTCGGTATCGGTCGACTTCAAAGATGAAACTGCGCCGTCCGGAATAACAATGATGTACGTATGGTTAAAATGTGGCAGGAAATGGGGAAGTCCTGTCCCGCAAGGGCCAAGCTTGCACTAGACTACGACCGCCCGCTCGTGGCCCCTTACCATTACCAGGAGACATGCATGAACAAGACTGAACTCATCGACGCCGTCGCCGAAAAAGCCGAAGTTACCAAAGCCAATGCCGGTGCCGTGATTGGTGCCGCAATTGAAGCGATCACCCAAGCCGTCGCCAAGGGCGAAAGCGTGCAGTTCATCGGCTTTGGCACCTTCAGTGTCCAGGATCGTGCAGCCCGCACCGGCCGCAATCCCCAGACTGGCAAGGAAATGAAGATCGCCGCCAAGAAAGTGGTGCGCTTCAAGGCCGGCGCTGCCCTGACTACCGCCGCCAACCCCGTCGTCGTCAAGAAAACAGCCAAGAAGAAGTGATTCCGGTGCCGCGCCTCTTTCGGAGGAGCGGCGTCCAGAAGCGGGCTTTGCTTCCCCGGCAAGCCGAGTCCCGCCGGCTCATGTGCCATTAGGCTGATAGTCAGCGAGAACCTTCAACCATTCGCCGGATTCCTGGCTTGAATCAAAGAAAACCGCGGCGGCGCCCCTTTCCCGCCGCGAGCGCCTAGCATGATGAGCCCGCGCCCCGCGGGTCTCGCACACCACCCACCCCAATCGGAGTAGTCCATGATTCGCATGTCCATCCTGTTCGCCGCGCTGGCATTGTCTGGTCTTACCCTCGCCGCCGACGCCACCCCCGCCACCGCCACTGCTCCCGCCGCCGTACCGGCCACCCCGCAGGCGTGGGCTGGAAAAATGCTCGATCCCACCCAGAATGCAGCCGCCTTCAAGGACCCGGCCGTCTTTGCGCAGTGGAGCAACGCCATGATGAACCCGGCCACCTCGATGGCCATGATGCAGCAAGGCATGGACCCCAACACCACCATGCACATGCTCTCCGGCATGATGAACCCGGCCAGCATGCAGAACTACATGCAGTTCGTGGACCCATCCATCGCCATGAAGTGGATGGCAGCGGGCATCGATCCCAAGTTCGCCATGGCCATGCTCAGCCAGGGCATGAACCCGGCCAATCTCCAGAACATGATGATGGCCCCGGTGAGCCCGCAAATGATGGGCATGGGCACGCAAATGCTCAACCCAGCCATGTACGGCAACTGGATGAGCGCACCCATGAGCCCCGCGGCGGTGAACACCATGATGGCGCCCATGAACCCCAGCATGTACACGAACTGGTTGGGTGCCGGCATGAACCCGAACACCTATGGCCCCTGGGGCCAGATGATGAGCATGCCCAGCGCCCAGGCCATGCCCATGATCGACCCCGCCATGCTGATGAAACTGCTGCAGATGATGCCTGCCGCGCAGCAAGCCAAGTAAGCAGACTAGCATCCCGATCACACCCGGACCCGCAAGGGTTCCGGGTGTTTTTTCGTCTGCGCACCACACCGGTGCATGGCCGTGGACAACCGGGCACGGCCATGTCGGCTACGCGCCGCGAAAGCGCACATTTACGCACGTTCTGCCCTGGCCCCATCCGGCACATTACTTGCTTACTCCATGCAGCACCCAGGTGCCCCTTGAGGGCCCCACCGCACAGCCCGACTAACCCACTCGTCCGGATGAATGCGCCGGCAGAGCGACGCTTCCGCGGGCATTTTCCAACCATCAAAGGATGCAACATGAGCAAGATACATTTCGTCGGCGGAGAAAAGGGAGGGGTCGGCAAGTCCGTCCTGGCGCGTCTCCTGGCGCAATACCATATCGATCGTGGCCTGCCCTTCAGCGCCTTCGACAGCGACCGCTCCCATGGCGCTCTGTTGCGCTTCTATGGCGACTTCAGCCGTCCCCTCGTCCTGGAAGACTTCACCAGCGCCGACCAGATCATGGAGACAGCCATGGAGAGCGATCGCGATATCCTGGTGGATCTCGCCGCCCAGACTTCCCAGCCGCTGCACCGCTGGATCGAGCAGAACGATCTCCTGGCCATGGCGCAGTCCATGCAGATCCCGGTGTGCTTCTGGCATGTGCTCGACGACGGCGCCGACGGCATCCACCTGCTCGATGCCCTGTTCGAGCGCTATGGCAACGCCGCCGCCTACGTCGTGGTCAAAAACCATGGCCGTGGCAAGGATTTCTCCGCCTTCGATGCCTCCCCTGTCCAGGCCAGGGCCAGGCAACTGGGCGCCGCGGGCCTCGACCTTCCGGAACTGCACGCCGCCACCATGCGCAAGATCGACCACGCCGGCACCAGCCTCTGGGCCGCGACCCAGAACGGCCAGCCGGGGCTGGGCCTGATGGACCGGCAACGCGTCCGAGTCTGGAGCAACCGGGTCTACCAGCAGTTCGATCGGCTCTCCCCCGCGCTGTTTTCCGCGACAACGGAGGCGACGTAGACGCGGCTTCCTCACCTCGAAGCGCCACGCAACATATTCGATAACCATTCTCGTTTGTGATAGGATGCGGCATCATTCCGCAGGCTACCCGATGAAGCGCGCCCTAACCCAGATCGTCCCCGATACCACTACCGTGCGTAGGGCGAAAAGGCGCGGTGTCCCCCGCTTGGGGGCCGGTGCACATGGGCAAAGATGTCACCGCTGATAGCCGCCCTGCAGGACCCCGCCGCCTACCCGCATCCGGCCCCGGCGCCGCGCCTGATCGAAACCCACATTTCCTGGGTGATCCTGGCCGGCGACTATGCCTACAAGATAAAAAAACCGCTCGATCTGGGATTCCTCGACTTCAGCAGCCTGGACAAACGCGAATTCTGCTGTCGCGAGGAAATCCGCCTGAATCGCCGCCTGGCCCAGGACACCTACCTGGGCGTGGTTGCCATCTCCGGCTCGCCGCCCAGAATCGGCGGTTCCGGCACGGTGCTGGAGTGGGCCGTGAAGATGCGCGCCTTTCCGGCGGAGTCCACCTTGGACCGGGAAGTGGAAGTCACCACGGAACAGATCGATGCCATCGCCGACCGGGTGGCGCGTTTCCACCAGGAAATCGCCGCCGTACCCGTGGAGAGCGACTTTGGCAGCGTGGCTGCGATTCATGCGCCTATGGCAGAAAACTTCAGGCAGTTGCGCGCGATACGCCCCGAGGGGAAGGCCTGGATTGAGGACGGCGATGCACTGCTCGCGCGGCTCGAAGCCTGGAGCGAGGCGGAAGGACTTCGCCTCTCCAGCCACTTCATCGGGCGCAAACAGCAAGGTTACATCCGCGAATGTCACGGCGACCTGCACCTGGGCAACATCGCCTGGGTGAGCGAGGTGCGCTCGCCCCCACAAGAGGGGGACCGGGTTCGTGAGCCGCGGGAAGCGGCCGCTGCTCCACTCATATTCGATGGCATCGATTTCAACCCGGGGCTGCGCTGCATCGACGTCATCAGCGAGGTTGCCTTTCTCTGCATGGATTTGGCGCATCGCGGCCGGACGCCCCTGGCCTGGCGCTTCCTCAACCGCTATCTGGAGCACGGCGGCGATTATTCGGGTCTCGCCGCCCTCCCCTATTACCTGGTCTACCGTGCCATGGTCAGGGCCAAGGTCGCCGCCATACGCGCCAGCCAGGAGAACGCCGATTTCAGCGCAGCCCTGAGCTACCTGCAACTGGCGCATCACTTCACGCAAGGTGCAGGCCCCGCCATGGTGCTCATGCACGGCGTCTCCGGCTCCGGCAAGACCTCGATGTCGCAAGCGCTACTGGAGGGCCTGAGCGTACCCGTGCCCACGATCCGCCTGCGCGCCGACGTGGAGCGTAAACGCCTGTTCGGCCTGAATGCCCTGGCCGACAGCCGCGCACAGGGCAAGGACCTATACAGCCGCGAGGCGGGAGAACGCACTCTGGCAAGACTGCTGGCACTCACGCACGGACTGCTGGCGGACGGATTTCCCGTGATCGTCGACGCCACGTTCATCAAGCGCGACTGGCGCACCTCCTTCGAGAGACTGGCTAGGGCACACGCGCTGCCCTGGTGCATCGCGACGCTGCAAACCTCGCCCGAGGAGTCGCAACGCCGAGTGAGCCGCCGTCAAGCCACCGGACTGGATGCTTCCGAAGCCGGACTCGAAGTGCTCGCCGCCCAACTCGCGGCCATCGAGCCGTTCGCCGCGGATGAGCGTCCCCACGTCGTTTATCTGGACGATGACCCGGATCGAGCCCTCGAACAGATACGGGCCTGCCACGCGGCTTTACCGAGTCAACCATGACCACGCTCTCCCTACGCGAACTTCCCGCCGGACATTGCGGCACCATCGTGCGCATCGACGCCGGCATCGAACTCTCCGCCCGCATGCGCGCCCTGGGCCTGCTGCCCGGACGCCGCGTCAAGGTGATCCGCAGTTCCCCCTTTCGTGGGCCTATCCAGGTGCGGGCTGGCCAGACCGACCTGATCATCCGCCGCGGCGAAGCCGCCACCATCCAGTTGCTGCCCTGCGAGCCGGAAGTCGGCTGCGCCTGAGCACGTCTACCCACTCCCCATGAGCAAAAGAATCGCCCTGGTTGGCATGCCGAACACCGGCAAGTCCACCCTGTTCAATCGCCTCACCGGGGCCGGCGCGCGCGTCGGCAACTGGCCCGGACTCACCGTCGAGCTACTCTCGGCCAAGGTGCTGCTGGGCGACGCCATGCTGGAATTGGTGGACCTGCCCGGCCTGCACAATCTGCACGGCTTCTCCGAAGACGAGCGGGTGGCGCGGCATTTCATCGAAACCCAGGCGTTGAACGGCATATTGGTGGTACTCAACACCACCCAACTGGAACGGCAACTCGCCCTGGTGCTGCAACTCAAGTCGCTCGGCCTGCCCATGCTGCTGGCCCTGAACATGGCCGACGAAGCCCAGCACCGCGGCATCCGCGTCGACACCGAAGCCCTGGAACAGCGTCTGGAACTACCGGTGTGTCTGATCAGCGCCAAGCAGGGGCAAGGCGTGGCGGCACTGAAGCTGCGCCTGGGCGAGTGGCTGCGCGAGCACCCCAAGCCCATCCAGGCGAGCCTGGGCGTACTCGCGGAAGACGATGTCATCGAAGCCACGGTGGACGAGTTGATCGGCAGGAATGTGCATATCCCGATCTGCCTCTCGCCCACCCACACCGATCGCATCGACCACTACCTGTTGCACCCACTGTTTGGCATCCCGCTATTCCTGCTGCTGATGCTGGGTGTATTCCAGGCTGTCTACGGCCTCGGTACGCCCCTCCAGGACGGCCTGGCCTGGCTCCTGGGGGAGGCCAAGACGCTGTGGCTGACCCCGCTGCTCGCCGGCCTGCCGGCGTGGGCCAGAAGTTTCCTCCTGGAGGGTCTGTACGACGGTGTCGGCACGGTGATGTCTTTTCTGCCGATCATCGTGGTGTTCTTCCTGGCCATGGCGGTCGTGGAAGACAGCGGTTACCTCGCCCGCGCAGCCTTTCTCATGGATGCGCTGATGTCGCGCCTGGGGCTCGATGGCCGCGCCTTCGTGATGCAACTCATGGGCTTCGGCTGCAATGTGCCGGCGATGATGGGCACCCGCGTGATCCGCAGCCAGACACAGCGCATCGCCGCGATGATGATGATCCCGTTCTCGCTGTGCTCGGCGCGACTCCAGGTGTTCCTGTTCTTCACCAGCGCGGTTTTCAGTCCGCGCGCGGCACCCTGGGTATTGTTCAGCCTCTACGTGATGAGCTTCTTCCTGGCCTTTTTCACCGCCTGGATGATGCGCGGGCGCACCCGGCGCAGCGTCGACCCCCTGCTCATGGAACTTCCGCCCTACCGGCTACCCACCCTGGCGGCGCTGGCCCGGCAATCGTTCCGCGAATCCGGACATTTCCTGCGCCAGGCCGGGGGCTTCATCATCCTGGGCGTGGCCCTGGTCTGGTTCCTCACCCACTTCCCCCTGGACGCCAGCCCGGCTGGCCCGGCGACGCTGGCGGGCCACCTCGCGGGCTGGATGAAACCGATCTTCACTCCGCTGGGCATCGATCAACTGCTTTCCATCGCCTTGCTGTTCGGCTTCGTCGCCAAGGAAGTGGTGATCGGCTCGCTCGCGGTCATCTACGGCGCCGGTGGCGATCAGCTCGCAAGCCAGTTGGCGCAACGCCTGGACTGGGTGCAGGCCTATAGCTTCATGCTCTTCACCCTGGTCTACACCCCCTGCGTCTCCGCCCTGGCCACCCTGCGCCGCGAATCTGGCTCCAGCCGCGCCATGTGGGCCTCGATCGCCTGGTCGCTGTCACTCGCCTGGCTGTTGAGCTTCGCCTTCTACCAGGGCGCACGGGCACTGCTGTAGAGTGACGGGCGGCCCGGATACGTTAAAACAGATCGACGCTGCCGACGTTCACATTGGTCTGAGTGATGGATTTTTGGTCCAGGCCGCGAAACTCGGCCTGACTCTGGCGCATCGCCTCGGCGATGTTGTCGATGCGTTTCTGAAAGCGCAGTAGCGCCTGGCGTTCCTCCTTGTCCTGCTGCGTCGCGTAGAGGCCGTTCAGGTAATGCTCCAGGAACTCGGAACGCTTCTGCACCTGTTCCAGCAATTGCCGGACCAGATCGTCAAATTGCAGAGACACGATCCCGTCCAGCACCTGCTTGTGAATCTGCTCGGAAACCTGGGTGATGTGATGCGACTGTTCGGTGGCGGCGACGTTCAGGTTCTCCATCTCGACCCACATCTGGCGTAGGGTTTCCCGAGACTGGTCCGCCACGCGCATGTCCAGGTTGGACACCTGCTGTATGGAGGTATCCACCTGGCCCATGACGGTTTCGATCTGCCCCAGCATGTTGCGGATCTGACCGCTGAACTCGTTGGTTCGCTTGGCCAGATTGCGTACCTCATCGGCTACCACGGCGAAGCCACGGCCGGCCTCGCCGGCACGCGCCGCCTCGATGGCGGCATTGAGCGCCAGTAGATCGGTCTGCTTGGTGATCTCGTTGACGTTGTTGAGAAACTGCACCACGGTCGCCATGAGGGTATCCATGCGCGCAAAACTGGTAGCCGTCTGCAAACCGGCCGTGCGCACATCGACCATGAAACCGACCAGTTGCTCGACGATGCTCTCCGTGTCCTTGGTGAAGCGCCGGATGCCCGCGATCTGCTCGCGCTGCTGCTGGCCTTGCGCGACCTCCACCAGGCTTTCCACCAACTGCTTGAGCATGTCCATCTGGCTGATGGAATGTTGTTCCAGGCCGGTGAGGCTGCCGGTGAGGCGAGCCGTCGCATTGGCGACGATTTCATAGGCCTGGGAAATGCCGCCGCGTATCGAGTTGAACTGGCCGCGCGCCATGTCCATGGCCTCGCCATACTGGCGATCGTGCCGCCCCATGAGCTGGTCGAGCTCCCGTGTGTCGGCCTCGCGGCGCTGCCGCCAACGCACGCGCGCGGAAATACTCTGCTGCATCGCCAGGCCCAGACAGGCAAGTGCACCCACCTGCAACAGCAGGATCAGCGTGGTATTACCCGCGAAAAAAAGCAGCCCCAGCACCAGACCTTGCAGGGTTATCGCAACCCATTGTGCGATGTCATCGAGGCGCATGGCATATATCCTTATGCATAGATAACTCAAAGCTTGGCATAGTCCCCCATTACAGCGTCGCATGACAAATCCTGAACGACCCCGGCGCTGAAAAAGGGCGGTCGCGTCCGCTCGCCGCGCGAATCCCGCGCTTACCGAGCAGGATGAGCGGATCAGGGTTTATAGTGCGCGCCATGCTAGGCAAGTCTACTTCGCGGCGCAGCGCCGTCCTCAAATCCTCCCGGTTCGCACCCCGCGCCGCGCGGCAGTTGCGCGAGGTCGGGTGGTTGGCCGCCGTGGGCCTCGCGGTCTACCTCGGCATGATCCTGCTCACCTATCACGGCAGCGATCCGGGCTGGTCGCGCACCGGGATGGATCAGCCCGTGGCCAATAGCGGCGGGCATTTCGGAGCCTGGGCTGCCGATCTCCTGCTCTACCTGTTCGGCCACTCCGCCTGGGGGTGGGTCGTCCTGGCCTTGTTCATGGTCTGGTGGGGGTATCGCAATCTGGGGGACGCGGAATGCGAGCAGCGCCACGGATTGGGGTTGACGCTGATCGGCTTTTTCCTGGTGCTGCTGTGCAGCAGTGCGCTCGAAGCCCTGCGTTTTCATGACCACGGCGCGCAGCTGCCCCTGCGCGCAGGTGGCGCTCTGGGCGATGCCCTGGCGCGCCTGATGCAGACCGTGTTCGGTTTCGATGGCGGCACGGTGTTGCTGCTGCTCGCCTGGGGCGCGGGTGCCAGCCTGTTCACCGGGGTTTCGTGGATCGTCCTCGCGGAAAAACTGGGTACGGCCCTCGAGGCCGGATTCACCCATGCCGTGAACGCCTGGCAGGCCTGGCGCGATCGCCAGGCCGGGGCGGCTGCGCTGAATGAGCGCGAGGAAGTGGTGCGCAAGGAAAGGAAGCGCATGGTCAAGGAAGCGCCGGTGCGCATCGAGGCGGCCGCGCCGGCCATCGTGAAATCGCAACGGGTGGACGAAGAACGTCAGGAACGCCTGTTCCACGACCCCGCAGACGACCAACGTCCACCATTGCGCCTGCTCGACGCCACAACTTCGGCCCTGACCCAGATCGACCAGGCCGCGTTGGAGGGAACGTCGCGACTGATCGAGCGCAAGTTACGCGAATTCGGCGTGGAGGTGAAGGTGCTGGCGGCCTACCCTGGCCCGGTCATCACCCGCTACGAGGTCGAGCCTGCGTCAGGGGTGAAGGGCAGCCAGATCACCAACCTGGCCAAGGATCTGGCGCGCGCGCTGTCCCTGGTGAGCATCCGCGTGGTCGAGACCATACCGGGCAAGACCTGCATGGGACTGGAACTGCCCAACAACGTGCGCCAGATCGTGCGCCTGACCGAAATCCTTTCCGCCAAGGTCTACAACGACAACGCTTCACCCCTGACCCTGGCCATGGGCAAGGACATCAGCGGCAATCCCATCGTCGCCGATCTGGGCAAGATGCCACACGTACTGGTGGCGGGCGCGACCGGTTCGGGAAAATCGGTGGCGATCAACGCCATGATCCTGTCGCTGCTCTACAAGGCCAAGCCGGAAGAGGTGCGCCTCATCATGGTCGACCCGAAGATGCTGGAACTCTCCTCCTACGAAGGCATTCCGCACCTGCTCGCCCCCGTGGTCACCGACATGAAGCTGGCCGCCAGCGCCCTGAACTGGTGCGTGGGCGAGATGGACAAGCGTTACCGTTTGATGTCGTCCCAAGGCGTGCGCAACATCGCCGGCTTCAACCAGAAGCTTGCGGCGGCGGAAAAAGCCGGGGCGCCCTTGACCAATCCCTTCTCCATCACCCCGGACGACCCGGAACGCCTGGTCAGCCTGCCCTACATCGTCATCCTCATCGACGAACTCGCCGATTTGATGATGGTGGCCGGCAAGAAGGTGGAGGAGCTCATCGCCCGCCTGGCGCAGAAGTCGCGCGCCGCCGGCATGCATCTGGTGCTGGCCACGCAACGCCCCTCGGTGGACGTCATCACCGGCCTGATCAAGGCCAACATCCCCACCCGCGTCGCCTTCCAGGTGACCAGCCGTATCGACTCGCGTACCATCCTCGACCAGCAGGGAGCGGAATCCCTGCTGGGTCAGGGCGACATGCTCTACCTGCCGCCAGGCCAGGGCCAGCCGACGCGCGTGCACGGCGCCTTCGTCTCCGACGACGAGGTGCATCGGGTTTGTGCCTGGCTGAAGGAACTCGGGCCGCCGCAATACGACGAAACCGTGCTGGCCAACCCCGAGGAGGCCGAAGGCGAAGACGCGGATGCGAAAGACGCGGAGGCCGACGCGCTCTATGACGATGCCGTAGCCTACGTGCTCAAGAGTCGCCGCGCCTCGATTTCCTCGGTGCAGCGGCAACTGCGCATCGGCTACAACCGCGCGGCCCGGCTCATCGAAGCGATGGAACGCGCCGGGCTGGTCTCCTCCATGCAAACCAATGGCAACCGCGAAGTAATCGCCCCGAGAAATGACGCCTAAACCCTATGACGCCTAAATTCCTCCTTCCCCTGCTGCTCGTCTTCTCCGTCCAGGCTCACGCCGACGCCCAGGGGCGGCTATCCGCCTTCATCGCCCAGACACGGGGGCTCAAGGCGCAGTTCAGCCAGTCTGTCTTCGACCGCAAGGGCCACAAGACCCAGGAATCTAGCGGCACCCTGTATTTTTCGCGGCCGGGCAAGTTCCGTTGGGTCTACCAGAAGCCTTACGCGCAGTTGCTGGTGGGCGATGGCAAGCGCCTGTGGATCTACGACGAAGACCTCGATCAGGTCACCGTGCGCAAACTGGATATCGCCATCGGCGACAGCCCCGCCGCCCTGCTCGCCGGCGAGAACGACATCGAAAAACGCTTCCTGCTGAAAGACGCGGGAAACCACAACGGCCTCGACTGGGTGGAGGCCACGCCGAAATCATCGGGCGGCAGCTTCGAACTGGTGCGCCTGGGTTTCAAGGAGGACAACCTGCGGGCCATGGAACTGAAGGACAGTTTCGGTCAGACCACCTTGCTGCATTTCTCCAATCTGGAGCGCAACCCGGCCATGGGTGCCAGCCTGTTCCGCTTCACTCCGCCCAAGGGCGCGGACGTCATCAGCGACCAGTAACCGGTTGCTGCACGAGGCACTGACCTACTCCGGCCAGTTCTTGATGTAGCGCTTGAGCAGGGTGTTCTCGAACCGGGCTTCTTTCAAGCAGGCGCGTGCCACGTCGTGAAAGGAGATCACCCCGGCGACCTGGTTGCCATCGAGCACGATGAGGTGGCTGATATGGCTCTTGGTCATGACGTCTCGGGCGTAGTCGACGCTGTCGTCCAGCGTGACCACCACCGGCTCCTTTTCCATCCACTCACTGACCCGGATCTCGTCGTGCGCGAAGTCGTGCGCACTCAAGCCGCGCAGGATCGCGCGCTCGCTGATGAAACCCACCAGCACCCCGTCCCGCATCACCAGCAGGGAGCCGACGTCGTTCTCCAGCATGCGCTTCACCGCCAGGGTGATCGGTGCATCGGGCTCGATGGCCAGGTTTGCAAAATCCCCCTTGATGCCGAGTACTTCTCGGATGAACATCGTTTTCTCCTCGTGATAATCAGGTCCGGACCAAGCCGGCTTCCACCTGGTCGCGCCTGCCACGGCCGACTAGCAATTCGATCAGGGTCAAGGCGAAATCCATCGCCGTCCCCGGCCCGCGCGAGGTGACCACCTTGCCGTCCACCACCACCGGCGCGTCCACACAGATCGTGCTCGCCAGATTCAGATACTCGATGAAACCAGGGTAACTGGTGGCACGCCGGCCGTCGAGCAGCCCGGCCTGAGCCAGGGCGATGGGTGCGGCGCACACGGCCGCAGTGTATTTTCCGGCGGCCCCCATGCGTCGCAGCAGGGTCTGGACACGGACATCGTTCTTGAGATGCTCGGCGCCCGGCATGCCGCCGGGCAAGGCGATCATGTCGAACTCGCTCGTCATGACCTCGTCCAGCGTAGCATCCGGCTGTACCCGCAGGCCGCGGCTGCCTACGACCGGCCCGGCGGCCAAGCCGGCCAGCACCACCTCGATGCCGGCGCGACGCAGCAGATCACTCAGGGTGACGGCCTCCAGGTCTTCAAAACCCGGCGCCAGGGGAATCAGAACGCATTTCATGGGTACACTCCCTTCAAGGTCAACAACCTCTTCGCTTCGATCGCGGCGCGCCACGCACAGTCGCCGATGGAGAGCCCGTTGAGGTAATTGCCCACCAGCGCCAAGGGCTCCCGCGCCAACAAGGCAAGCACCTCGTCGGCCAGCACCGCGTGCTCCACACCGAGTGCGGGCAAGCGGTTGAGGGCCTCTTGCACATGCAGAAAATCGTTCTGGTTGGCCCCCAGCACCTGGGCGATGCGTAGCAGTTTACCGGCGCGGTCGAGCACGCCGGGACGAAAATGGAAAGTGTAGCCGCGCCAGGTATCGTGTGGCACCGGATCGCGCGTCACCACCGACCAGAACGCGTCATCGACGCCGATCAACCCGGCCAGAGGCGGCAAGCGGGTCTTGGCCGCGGCCAGCACCACGCCCATCGCCTCGCTTTCGGCCATGGGGAAACGCGCAAGGCGTCGCGACACCTCGGGATAGAGGTCGGCCAGGAGGGGTACTGCGACATCCACCGGCACGGCCAGCACCAGTTGCGCACAACTCAGCTCGTCATCGTCCAGCCGAACCCGAAAGCCCGCGCCCGCTCGGGTGATCGCCCGCACGCAGGCGCAGTGCTGAACCCGGAAGGGCGCGCCTTCCGCCAGCGCTTCCAGCAAGCCTTGCAGTCCGCCGGTGAAGGTGAATTTGCGTGGCGCCTTCTTCAAGCGCGGCTTCTTGCGAAACAGCCAGTCGGCCGGAAAATCGTCGGCGCTCTGGGAAAGCACGGCGGCGAAGGCCGGGGCCAGCAGACGACGATAGTTGCCTTGCCCGCACAGACCCGAGAACCATTGCGCGACACTGCGCCCGGCTTTCGCCTGGAACAGCCCGAAAGGCAGCGACAGCGCCGCTTCCAGGAAATTCAGGCGAGCCAGGGGTGATTGCAGGCGGCCCTGTGCATCCACGAAGCGATAGCCCACCTTCTCGCGCAACAGCAAGTCTTCCAGACGGCCGCGATCCTCCAGCACTTCGAGCAGGGGAGCGTAAGAGTTGTAAGCCGTATGCGCGCCCAGTTCCAACCAGAAGTCGGGCTCGGGCCGCCAGGACTGGATACAGCCGCCCAGGCGGGCCGACGCCTCCAGCACCCGCACCGAGCGCCCCTCGACGGCGAGCCGTGCCGCGCTGACCAGGCCGCTGACGCCGCCACCGATGACGATGCAATCGCAATGTTCCATGAGATTCCTGAATGCCCTAGGGTAAGAAACGGTATCGACGTGGATGCCGCGTGGTCTGGGGTGACCCGCTCGCCTCGCCCATTACCGTGATTCGGTGAAACGGTGGATCAAACGCATATCCTTTTTGCTGGGACGCCCGCGCAGACCGTCTCCCGGCTCCAGCATCAGGCGGCGTTGTTCGATGGCATGCAGGCGGGCGGCCAGGCTGGACTCGGTCTCCGCATAGAGTTCCCGCGCCACCACCGCCGGGCCGCGCACTTCGGAAAGTTTGCGCACGACTACCACCCAGTCCAGGTCATTGATCCGCAAAGTCAGCACCTCGTCCAGCCGCACTTCCCGCCCCGGTTTCAAGCGTTCGCCCTCCAGGCGCACGCGGCCGCCCTCGATCGCCTCATGCGCCAGGGCACGGGTCTTGAAAAAACGCGCGGCCCAAAGCCACTTGTCCAGGCGCACGCGCATGCTGTCTATATCCGGGGGTTTTCGCGACATGGGGCGATGATACTCAGGAAACCCTTCCCCACGGCCGCCACCCGGGAAATCCCAGGCTCGCCGCTGCCGGCCGCGATCCCTGCCCGGAGCGCACCGCCTCACTCCCGGCCAAAAGCGCGGCAGAATGCGGCATAGCGGGGCGTGATGCTGTCCAGGTTGCGCTCGCACTGCGCGCGCGCCAGCGACCAGGCTTCATACTGGCAGTGGCGCAGGAGGAATTCCAGATTCTGCTGGTCGTAGGCCTTGTGGCACTGGCGCTGACGCAGCTTCTCCTCATCCAGGCCGCAGGCGGCGAGCCGTTCCAGATCCGCGCCACCACCCGCCTGGTGCTGCGCTTGCAGGCGCTCCGTCAGACGCGAGAACGCATCCGGCTCCAGGCTCCCGAATTCACCGCAGGCCACGAGAGCCGCGGCCTGGGCGAAACCTGTCAGCCCGAACAAGACCATGCACAATGCAATACGTATTCCCATTCCGTTATCCCCTTGCTGAGGGCGCCCATCTTACGTCGGCTGGGCGACTTAGGCCTAGGCCCGACGCAGTCTGCGACACGCGCGGCATCCGGGTAGCCCGGAACTTTCCCGCCGCGTTGTTTTCAATGGCTCACGGCGCCTCCCTCGCGCCGGCTTATTTTTCAGGAGACCCCCATGAATATCGCTCGACTCTCCCTACTCGCACTCGCGCTGACAACGGGCAACCTTCATGCCGCCGAATGCAGCCAGCACACCGATGCGCCAGCCAGCCCCGAGGCGACCACGCCGACGCCGGCGCATGCCTATTACTACAATCCCTGGGCCGACCTGATGCGTATGCGAACGCTGATGGATATCAACATGAACGCCCTGCCCATGCTCTACGTCCCGGCGCATCCACCGGTGGCCCAGGCCTCCGTCCTGCAACGCACGGAGGAAGGTTATCGGATCGATATCCCGCTACAGGGCTTCAAGGCGGAGGACATCCGGGTTCGCCTGGAGGGGAGGCTGTTGGCCGTGTCTGCCCACACTTCCAGCAAGGCTCCGGCCGGGAAATTGGACGAGCAAAGCAGCGTGGCCCTGACCCTGACCCTGCCCGGCCAGGTGGTGGCTGAGGAAATGAAGCAAAGCTTCAAGGACGGCGTCCTGACGCTCACCCTTCCCAGCCGCAAGGAACCGGCGGGTTCGCTGTAACGGCACGCGGGTCTGAGCCGTGTGCGGCAATGCCGCACACTTCCGGGGGAGAGCATCGTCTTTCCCCCATCCTCTCGCATCGCAACCAGGGCGCGCTCCCACGAAACGCGTAAGTCCGGGGTGTTGACCGCGCCGCAGCCCTCAGCGCTTGCCCAGGTACATCAGCTTCAGGTAGCGGTAATACACACCCTCGGCGCTGGAAATCGCCAGTATGAAGCCCTCGCGGCCGTCGAGAAAACCCGCACGCAGCAAGTAGCTGCGCAGGAACGCCCAGACGCCGTGCGACACGGCTTTGCCCAGGCCACCCCGTCTGCCGCGGGCCAGGGCCTGCTCGGCACCGGCGCTGGAATAGTGGTTCACCTTGTTCAGCACTTCCTCCAGGGTTCGGAAGCTTTCATGTTGGAGCGGCGCAGTCAGTCGGGCGGTCGCTCCCTGGAACAGCAGGCGTTCATGCACCAGATCGTCGCTGAAACGGGCCGTGCCGCGCCGGAACAAACGGGCCACGTAATCCGGCCACCAGCCGGAATGCCGTATCGTGCGCCCGCAATAACTGGAACTGCGCGGCAATTCATACATCTCGGCCTGGGGAGACGCGAGCACGGCCTGGATTTCGGCGGCCAATTCCGGGGTGACCCGTTCGTCGGCATCCAGCGAGAGCACCCAATCGCCGCTGGCCAGGTCGAGGGCGCGATTCTTCTGCGGGCCGAAACCGGGCCAGTCTTCGCTGACGTACACCTTGCCGCTGTAGCGCCGCGCCAACTCCACCGTGCCATCCGTGCTGCCGGAATCGAGCACGATGATCTCATCGGCGAAGGAAATGGCGTCGAGGGTCGCGCCCAAACGCCGCGCCTCGTTCTTGGTGATGAGGATGACGGACAGACGTGGCTTCATGGCAGCGCCTCCAGAACTTTCTCCGGCATCAATTTGTTCAGGCAATCCAAGTGACCCAGTGGGCAGACACGCCTGAAGCAGGGGCTGCACTCCAGGCCGAGGCGAAGCACGCGCGCCTGGCAGGACAGCGGCGGCGTGTAGCCCGGGTCGGTGGAGCCATAGACGGCGAACACCGGCACCGCTACGGCGGCCGCGATGTGCATCAGGCCGGAGTCGTTGCTGACCACCGCAGCGCCACAAGCGAGCAGGTCCACGCTTTCTTCGAGTGTGGTGCGCCCGGCGAGGTCGACACAGCCGTCGGCGAGCCGAGCGATCGCCTCGGTCACGGGCCGGTCCTTGGCCGAGCCGAACAGCCAGACCTGCCAGCCCGCCGCCAGCTTGGCGCGCGCCACGGCGGCGTAATGAGCTTCCGGCCAGCGCTTGGCGGGACCGAATTCGGCACCGGGACAAAGTGCCAGGACTGGCCGATCCAGGTGCAAACCCAGGCGGGCGAGGCTGGCCCGTTGCGCTTGCGGGTCGATGACGAGTTGGGGCTGCGGAGATGCCGGCGTTGCCCCCTCACCCCCGGCCCCTCTCCCGGAGGGCGAGGGAGGTAGGGCAAGGGCTGCGTAGCGATCCACCAAACGCCGCATGGCCAGTTTGTCGAGCCGACGCTTGTCGTTGAGCAGCCCGTGGCGGAATTCGCCGATATAGCCGGTACGTAGCGGAATACCGGCGAAATAGGGGACCAGGGCGGATTTCCAGGAATTGGGCAGGACGAAGGCCTGATCGTAGCCGGTGGCGGACAGTTCCCGCCCCAGCCGCCAGCGCTGTGCCAAAGCGAAACGACCATGCCCGAACGGCGCCACCAGGGCGCGTCGCACCTCCGGCATGCGCGCGAGAATGCCGTGGGACCACAGAGGGGCGAGTACGTCGAGCGCCAGGCCGGGATGGCGCGCAGCCAGCGCCTTGAACAGGCTCTGCGCCATCAGCATGTCACCCACCCACGAGGGGCCAACGACCAGAACCGAGAAACCAGCCAAAGTCACTCCTTACACGCCGCACTCGGCACAGCCACCCCTCATGCCGGGTTCTGTTCCAGCCAGGCCAGATACTTGGGTACGCCTTCTTCGACCGTCATGAACTCGGCCGTGTACCCGGCCTGACGCAGCGCGCCGATGTCCGCCTGGGTGTAGCTCTGATAGCGGCCCTTGAGATGGTCGGGGAAAGGCACGTATTCGATCTCGCCCTGGCCGTGATACCGGACCACCGCGCGGGCTACGTCGTTGAAGCTCTGGGCACGGCCGGTGCCGACGTTGAAGATGCCAGAGACCTTGGGATGGTCGAGCAACCATAACTTCACCGCGACGGCATCGTCGACGTGGATGAAATCGCGCAGTTGCTCGCCGTCGCCGTAGCCATCCGTGCCGGCAAACAACTTCACCTTGCCCTCTTTAAGTATCTGATTGTGGAAATGAAAGGCGACGCTGGCCATGCTGCCCTTGTGCTGTTCGCGCGGCCCGTAGACGTTGAAGTAGCGCAGTCCGCACACCTGGCTGGTCAGCGCGCCCTGATAGCGGCGCAGGTACTGGTCGAACTGGAACTTGGAATAGGCGTACATGTTGAGCGGCCGCTCAAACTCGCGCTCCTCACGGAACACCGGCCCCATGCCGTAGACCGAGGCGCTCGAAGCGTAGATGAAGGGCGCTTCCTGCGACTGGCACCAATGCAGCAACATCTTCGTGTATTCGAAGTTGTTCTTCATGATGAATTCGCCGTCCCACTCCGTGGTGGCGGAACACGCGCCTTCGTGGACGACCGCTTCGATCTTGCCAAGCTCCCAGCCGGACTGGATGCGCCGAAGGAAGTCGAGCCTGTCCATGTAGTCGACGATATCGCAATCGGCCAGGTTCTTGAACTTGATGCCTTCCTTGAGATCGTCGACCACCAGGATGTCGGAAATACCACGCTGGTTCAGCGCCTTGACCAGGTTGCTGCCGATTAAACCCGCCCCGCCTGTCACGATATACATGCATCTCTCCTTGATTCGGGCGGGTTTCCCTCACCCCCAACCCCTCTCCCGCCTGCGGGCGAGGGGAGCTTCATGCATCGCTACGCGATGGTGATCGTGATGGCAACCGCCCCGCCTGTCACGATATACATGCATCTCTCCTTGATTCGGGCG
>CAILNT010000093.1 GCA_903835655.1 uncultured Pseudomonadota bacterium
CGAGCAGGCCCGGACGGATTTCCTGTCGAAGTATCAGGCGGCCGTCGAGGACTGGGCCAATGCCCATCCCTCCCAGGCGTTGGAAATCCGCGCCAAGGCACAGACCCTGTCCTATGTGGAGAAGGCATTGCGCTTCGGCATCGGTGTCTTCAAGGTGCAGCCCCAGGCCATTCCCATCAGCCTCTCGGTCCCGGACGCGATCTGCCATGAGGTGGGCGGCATCGTGGGGCAACTTGCCCATGAGGTCGCCCAGGATGTCCGGGACACCTGGAGTCCGAAGGTAGATGGCGTGACTCAGAAAATCCGGGGGCTGCTCAACCGGGTTGCCGAGAAGTGCCACAGCCTGGCGTTCCTGGATGGAAAGGTCGGACGGATCGCTCACTTCGTGGACGAGATCGCGGCGGCGTTGCCATCCAACGGCAGGATCGTTGGCCGGGACTTCCTGATGCTCTCCGGGCTGATGGAGATTCTGTCCGATCCCGGCAGGCTGCTGGCTGAGTCGAAGCTGGAGATCATCCTGGCAGACGAACCGTCAGCCGAAACGGATGTGGTTGCGTTGGAAGTCGAGGGCGACGCGCCTCTCGTCGAAACTGGCATACCCCCTGTTCCGCCGGTCGTCGTGCCGGTCGTCGGCCGCAATGCCTACGCCTGGTGAGCATGGCGCTTGTGCATTAGTTTCACCCGACCCCGCCCGGTCTCTGACCTGGCGGGGTTTTTATTGCCCGCTGGTTTCCCTACTCCTTATCGAAATCAACCGCGCCCGTGGGGGCGCTTTTCGTAAAGGAGAGTCATCATGTCTTTGTCACACATGGGCACGGTCGCCAAGATCGTGGCTGCCAGCATGGGGGTGGAGGTGGTATTCGATGCATCTGCCGACACCGCTTCCACCGATGGCACCCGTATCACTATCCCGACCAGCCTGATCGGGAATGGCGACGCGCGTACCGCAACCCTCATGCGAGGCTTCATCGCGCATGAGGGGGTGGGCCACATCCGGCATACGGATATGGCAGCCTGGATTGCCTTTGTTCGAGACGCTTCACCCTTGGGCAAGAGCATCCTCAACATCATCGAGGACATCCGTATCGAACGGCTGGCGTGCAGGGTGTACCCAGGCATCAAGCGAATCCTCGATGAGACCGTGGAGGCTCTGAAGCCGGAAGGCTTCTTTGATCTTCCCGCCAAGCCTCACCCGGCCGGCGTCGTCACGGGCCTGTTGCTCAACTGCCTACGGGCTGAAGAGCTTGGCCAGCCACTCGATCCAATTCCGGCTCGGGCGATGGCGTTCAAGCTGTTCGGTGTGTCGTTGCGAGACGACATCCTGAAGATCGCCAGGCAAGGCAGCCGTGGTCGTTCAACGGCGGAAGCGGTCGAAGCTACAAAGGCCATCCTCAGGCTGCTTGGGGATGTGGCAAACCCGGCGACCAGCCCGAAGCCACAGCCTGCACAGTCCGCTGAACCGAAAGATGACCAAGTCGGTGAGGAGGGCTCGGGGTCTGAGGGCAAGCAGGAAGCGAGTCCTTCGCAGCGGCAAAGTCTGAAACAGCGCAAGTCCGCCGCCCAGGCGCTCACCGCCAATGCAAAGGAGTGCGGCCCCAGTGGTCTGGAAGAGATCACCCAGGAAGCAATGGGCAATAGCATCGGTGCCAGCCAGTCCTTGACCGAGATGCCACGTTCCATCGTGGCTGAACCTGTCCAGGGCTGGCGGCCATCAGCGCGCTCGGCCGGCATTTCCAGAACGCTCTCCCGCAAGCTGGAAGACAGGCTCCAGTCCCGTGTGGATGAGGAGGATTTCTCGGTACGCGGCGGCGGGCGCCTGGATTCCCGGCGTGTTTCCAGGACGAAGTTGCTCGATCTGGAAGTGTTTGAAAGGGAAGGCGAGGAAGCGCCGGGGCTGGATACGGCAGTCTTCGTGCTGGTGGACAAGTCCAGCAGCATGGGCAGCACGATGGGTTCCAGCGACGACACGACGGAAGCGGTCGCATTGGATGTCGTCTCTGCACTGGGCGATGCGCTTGCCCGTTTCGACGGTCGCGGCGTGTCTTTCGCGGTGGAGGGATTTTCTGATTCGATGACGGCATACAAGCCCTTCTCCGCACCTTGGAGGGGTACACGGGCTTGTCTTGGCCACTATCGCGCTTCGGGCGGCACGGACTTCTGCTCTGCCTGCTTTACGGCCATCGGCGAGATCGCCAAGCGCCCGGAAAAGCGCAAGGTGATCCTGGCGTTGACCGATGGGGATGTTGGCCAGATTTCGCTGGTCGCCAGCATCCAGAAGACTGCCGTCGAGCACGGGATCGAGACCAGGGTGGTTTTCCTGGGCATCAATCCCGACGCTGCGCGTTGTATGGCTACGGCAGGTGGATTCGCGCGCTATGGCGTTGCCAATCAGGCCGAGGATGTTCCCAAGGCGGTCTTCGCAGCGCTGGAAGACACGTTCTGAGTTGTAACTGCACCCCCGCCTGGCCTCGGGCCGGCGGGGGTTTTTCACTTATTCACACATGCCTGATTATCAAGATGAGGGTCATGTGTGTTCGTCGGGCACCATGACAGTAAGCAGGGGTGAAAACGAACAATGCGCAGTCTCCGCGGCAGGAACACTATCCTTGTAAAGCATCCATTCTATGGATACTCTGTATACATACTTCGATAGGAAATTACACCATGACCATGCACGTCAATCTCTCCCCTGAGATGGAGGGTTTCATCAAGAGCAAGGTATCCAGTGGCTTCTATGGCAATGCGACGGAAGTAATCCGCGACGCCATCCGGCGCATGCAGGCTGAAGAAAGCCGCGTTTCAGCTTGGCAGGCGGCCATCAAGAAAGGGGACGATCAGCTTGATCGTGGTGAGGGAATCGCTTACACCCCCGAGACCCTGAACGACATTACCCAAAGCGCCATCGGTGCCATGCACAGCGGCCAGCCTATGAGCCCCGATGTCCTCCCGTAGGCCGGCGGTGCTCAAGCTCTCCCCGCGAGCGCGGCAGGATTTCATCGACATCCTGCGTTTTACCGGCGAGACGTGGGGCCAGAACCAGCTTCTGGCCTACCGCGACAAGATCAATGACGCGCTCCAGGCGATCGGCAGCAACCCGCAATTGGGCCATCACCGCGACGACTTGCCGGC
>CAILNT010000094.1 GCA_903835655.1 uncultured Pseudomonadota bacterium
CTTAAATACAACGATTCGGAGGTTTGCAAAATCCCAGGAAAACCACCGAAAATCACCCCGTCCGGAACTCGAAAAACCACACCTTTTACTGGCTCCATTAAGCCGCGATTCGGTGGCTCCAATGGGGCGCGATTTGCCACCCCGCGCATCGTCCGGGTCCACATCGTTGTGGAAGGACGACGGACCTCGGTGTCGCTGGATGAATTGCTGGTGGAGTTGGTGATAAAAAAACTGGGTGGGTCCGAGCAGATCGTGATGTGGGCGACGGGGGCGGCCGAACGTGCTGTCCAGCGGCTCCATTCGTGCTCGGCGTTCCGACGACAGCGTATCGGGCTGTCGCGGCTGGTGCAGCGCGAGGCCATCCGGCTGATTGCAAGGGAGGATTTGTTGTGACCCAGGACGCCAGCATCCCGACCGGGAAACGCGCCGAGAAACCCGCTCGCAAGGCCAAGCCAGCGAGAAAGGTCCGAACGCGCCAGGTCAGGAAATGCGTCGAGGCGGTCCACATCACCAACAACATCAACCTGGTTCAGCGCAAGCTTATCAATGGGCTATTGCTCAACGCCTACTACGAGTTGCCGAACCAGAGCATCACGATCCACCGCATCCCGGTCAGCCAGCTCGTGGACCTGATCGGCTATGACAGCAACGATATCGCTCACATCAAGGTGTTGTTGAAAGCCCTTACCAACACGGTCATCGAATGGGACATCATGAACGAGGCCGGAAAACGGGAGTGGGGCGTGTCCGCGTTGCTTGCCAGCGCTGACATCATCGATGGAGTCTGCACTTACGCCTACAGTCCCCACCTCCGGGCAAAGCTGTTCAATCCTCAGTTCTACGTCCTGCTCGACATGGACATCGTGCGCCGCTTCCAGTCCGGCTACGCCCTGGCCTTGTATGAAAACTGCGCGCGCTATCGCAGGCTCGGGCAGACGCCCTCGTTCCCGATCGAGGTAGTCAGGTCGCTGCTTGGTGCGCGTGATCCGTACTACGACGACTACCGGAAGCTCAACGAGCGGGTGATCCAGCCGGCGCTCAGAGTGGTCAATGCGGTGACCGATCTGGCGCTCAGCATCGAAGTGAAGCGGGCGTCTCGCCAGGTTGCCGAGCTTCGTTTCCTGATCGGCAACAACCCGCAACAATGCATTCAGATCGAGCCGCCGAGGGACCCCTCGGAGGGGTTCGAAGCCGCACACCCCTCAATTTCATCTAGTCCGGATACTGTTGCGGAATGTGATAAATCGGCCGCCATTGCTTCGAATGCGGGCCGCGTAAATGAAGATGTTCCAGAGACGGATACCCCCGCTCTGGAGGGCAACGGATCCCTTGCCGGGCCGAATCTGTTGCTGGTGCGCCTGCAACACGAGTTCTGCCTCTCGGCCAGAGTCGCGGCTCGGGTATGCAGCGTAAATCCGGAAGCGGCCATCCAGGGGGCGATGGATTACGTGCTGTCGCGTTACAACGCCGGCAAGGTGAAGGACATCGGCCCCTACTTTCTCGCAGCCCTGAAGGAGGGCGCCGCCATCAGGCGGAGCGAGCTGGAGACGAACCGCGAGGTGGAAGCCAAATCCAGGCAAACCGCCAAGGAGAAACGGGATGCACAGCGTCGCGAGAAGGCCCAGGCGGAGATGGCGCGGAACCAGTCGTTATGGGCGCACTTCGAAGCGTTGCCCGAGGACGGCCGACAGGATGTTCTGGAGAAGTTCCTCGCCTGGCTGTCCACATCGAAGCATAAGCAGAACATCGTGGACATCTTCCAGCGCGGTGGGCTAACGCACCCCTGGGCCAAGTCCGAGTTTTTGTCCTATCTGGGCACGCTCGGCATCTGATCTGCCGCAACATCGCGGGCCATGCCCGTCCCGAGGCTGCTGAGCGCAAAACCCGCATCATCGTCTCGCAGCGCCACTGCTCGTATTGCGAGGGGATGTAGTCCTTCCCACATCAAGGCACCCGCCCACCCGCCGCGATGACATTCGCCCTGGTCTACGGCATCACGCCAACAACAAAGCGTTCCGTGATCGCCGTTGCCGTGGAGGCCGAACGGGTATCCATCGTTGGCGCGTTCTACGGTGGCCAGGACCATGAGGCTGCCCTGGAGTCCGATCTGGATGATCAGGGACACCGCCCATCTGTCCGCATCACACGATACCGTTGCATAAGCCAATAAGACGCCCGCCATTGCGTCTAACAGGGTTGATATAGGTCAGGGTATTCCCCGGCCAGAAAAACCCGCCCAAGAGGGCGATAGGCCCCTTGCCGAGCCAAATCCGTTCCCAGGCTCGTCTGCAAGACAGGGTTCTGCCCATCGGTGCCCGGTTGTGCCACTGGCACATCCCCTTGCCCACCTTGCCCATTGCATCTCGATGCAGACTCGGAAGCGCCGAGATGAGTGGAAACCCTGATCGGTCTTCCAGACGTTGCTGACACGAGCGTTCTGGACGAGCCTCGGAGGGTGATTCCAGGAATTCAAAAAACAACAACAACCCCGTGTATTCCCGGCCCCGGCATGCGTGCGCGTGTTGTTGTTGCTTTTCCTTTAAAAGGTTTAATAGGTTTAGGGCGAATTTTGCAGGACGATTCGAGGGGGGCTTGTCCATTCCTACAGCCACCCTTCGATCCGTCGTAAATCCGCATGAATACTCATTTTTGGCAGCATGTGGGGCAGGTCCACCAAGTTGGTTCCGGGGGTGGCTCTGCCTGTGGATAACTTTACGAGATGTCCCCGTTTACAGGATGGCATGCCCCCATTTACA
>CAILNT010000095.1 GCA_903835655.1 uncultured Pseudomonadota bacterium
CTGCGCGCCCGTGGCTACACCGTGGTAGTGGTCAGCCATGATGACCGCTACTTCGATGCCGCCGATCGGGTGATACGCATGGACTTCGGCAGAATTCGAGAAATCGTCCAGCCGCAACCTGCCGAATTGCATTGACCATCGGCATGGCCTGGGGTGTCACGGCAATGCATGTCAACATTGTTTATGACGACAATGGCGTTGGTTTGTCCCGCGACGCTCATATCATCGAAACGACGCTACACGCCGCCGGAATCCGGGTCACGCGCACGCCCATTTCTGAATTCCACTACGAGCTACCCTGGAACCAGTTCGCCAGGTGGCTCCATGTCAGACTGAAGGTGCTGATTCACCGTCTGCGCTTCAACCGCTTGCCCTACGATCTGACCCTGTTTCTTGAGCACATCGAACCGGATTACTGCCTGCTCGCACCGGTGATCGCCTATATCCCCAATCCGGAACACTCCTGCGAGCGTGACGTCCATAACCTGAAATGGGTCGACCATGTCCTGGCCAAGGTCCATGACACGATCGGTGTGTACGAGTCGCTCGGCTGCCCGGTTACCTACATCGGCTTTACCAGCCTCGACAGGGGCATGGGCTTGGACTCAACCAAGAAACGGCGGGCATTCTTCCATCTCGCAGGCAACAGCCAACAAAAAGGAACCGCCGCCCTGATCGATCTCTGGAAAAAACATCCCGAATGGCCACCGCTCACTATCCTCCAGCACCCTGATAAGAAAAAACGCATGCCGAAAACGACCGGTGTAGCGAATATCCGTCATATCAGCGCGTATCTGGACGATGACTCGCTTCGAACCCTACAGAATGAACACCGCTTTCATCTGTGTCCTTCAGAAGCCGAAGGGTTTGGCCACTACATCGTCGAAGCGCTCGGTTGTGGCGCCGTCACGCTGACCACGGACGCGCCACCGATGAACGAATTGGTAGAGGCAGGGCGTGGCCTGCTCGTCCGCTACTGTCGCAAAGCTCCGCAGCAGTTGGGAATGAACCACATTGTCTGTCCAGACAATCTGGAAGAAAAAATCACCGAAATGCTGGCACTCACGGATGACCAGACGAAAAAAATTTCGCAGCTTGCCCGTGACTGGTTCGAAAGCAATGCCATCGCGTTTCGGCACAGGCTGCCTGAAGTCATCCTGGAAATCATGGCGCAACACGGAAGCCAAGCAACCGACAATCAGGCTTCGAGTCCCGATTGAGTGCTGCGGCTCAATCGAGGGGGTCTGCCAACCGCCAGCGTGTATTGAAATACTTGAGCATCACCGTGTTATTTCGCTGATTGACATCACCACCGCCCCGGTTCAGGTAGCCCAGTGCCGTGGCCTTGTGATGGGCAAACCAGCGTTTCACCGGGAAGCCGGCGCGACGGGTGGGGATGATGTATTTCGGCGCCTGGCAGTGCGCGCTCATCCAGACGTCGTCGACGAAGAACGCGGCCTCGGGCGCCGCCGAGTAATCGACCAGTCGCGCCCGGTCGAAGAACTTCGGTTTGAGCCAATAGCCCGACTGCCCCTGGAGTATGTCGATCCTGATCGGACGCTTGAGCCGACGACCGCGAATCGGCGCCGGAGCCCGCATCAGCAGGTTACTCAGGAGAGTGGTGGGGCGATCGATCAGGTCCGCCGGTGCATTCCAGCCGGTCATGCAGAGTGCCGCGTCGGGCAGAGCCCGTGACGCCATGGTGAGGTCATGCACCAGATTGGGGGGGTAAATCCGGTCATCATCGAGTACCAAGAGCGGCTGATCTTCAGGCAATTCAAGAATGGCAGGAATGAACTTCGTCGCAGGCCCCCAATCGCGGTCGCATTCGATGATGCGCAGACAGCTTAACTCGCGAAGCCCCTCGGGCACACTGTAGGCAAGCTGCTCCCGGTGCGAGAACCCGGGCAGATAGAGGCGTATTTCGCGTGCCGCAAGGGTCTGGCAGAGCAGGCTCTTCAAGGTGGGTTCGATCATGGCGAGGCGACTGGGAATACTGGTCAAGCTGATCACCACATCGCACCTGTCAGCTTGCCCGGCGCTACGAACATCGAGATCGGACAGGGACTGGCCGGCGAGGTGGTATTCGTACCAGAGATCCAGGAGCGGCCGCTCGCCCTCCATAAAACCGATGATCCATAGCGCCAGCATCAGACCAAGCAGCCCTAGCATGAACAGCAGCACGGGCGTCATGACGGCCCTTCCCCGGCGAGTAGCAGCGCCAGCGGAATCGCCGCGAACAAGGTGGAATCGTAGATATCCAGCAGGCCGCCGTGCAACACGCTCACGGCGGGGAAGTCCTTGATGCCGGCCACCCGTTTCAAGCGTGAGGTGAACAGGTCACCGGCCAACCCTGACGCCACCAGCAGGGCTGCCAGCAGCAGCCCCTGAGACAGCGTGCGGTGCAGCAGGCCCTGGGCCAGGGCGGCCGCCAGCGCACCGCCGAACAGGCCGCCGGCAATCACCCCCTCCGTGGTCTTGCGCGGAGACAGGCGCGGCAGCACCGGGCGCCGGCCAAACAGGCGGCCGAACAGGAAGGCCATGGAATCCTGGGTTTCCACCGTGGCGTAGAGCAGGAAGATCCAGGCGAAGCCGTCGGGCCGGGCGATCAGGTGGGCCAGGCTGGCGGCGGCCAGCAGCGGGAACAGGATGACCGCCGGCCAGGCCGCTGCGCCGGCGGGCGCGTGGCGCGTGGCATAGACCGGAATGGCGAGGACCAGGGCCATGACGACCAGGGGGATGAAATACCCAGCGCCGCCGACCCAGACGGCCACCAGCGCCAGCAAGGGGAACGACACCCTCGCCAAGCCGGGTGGCCGGATCAGATAGGTTCGTCCGAGTTCCACCATGCAGCGCCAGGCCAGCAGCACCGCCATCACGCTGAACAGCAGGGGATGCACGGCCGCAGGCAGGAGTACGCCGGCGACGATCAAGGCGGTACTGGCGTAATAGCGCCAGAGTTCCCCGGCGGCACCAGGCCGGCGGGCGCGGGCGCCGAACAGGGCGATCATCAGCGCGCCGAAGGCGAACAGCACCGCAATCGGCGCCAGGATGTTCCAGGTATTGGTCATGGACGTAGCGCAGGCATCCTGCCTGCGTCCTTGCCTTGATCGGGTGCACGAAGCAGGCAGGATGCCTGCGCTACACAGCAGTCCACGCCAGGTTTCATCGCCCGGCCAGGGCCGCCACCCGGTCGAAATACCCGCGCAGGACGGGCCCGGATGATC
>CAILNT010000096.1 GCA_903835655.1 uncultured Pseudomonadota bacterium
GCACGGTGTCATGAATCGGGCACGCCTGTCCTTGGCTATCCGGAAAACGACTGCCGCGTACAAAACCGATTGTCAGGTGAAGTTCTTCCCCCACACCAGCGCCTGGCTTGAACTCGATCGCTTCGACCTGCCAAGGGGTATACAGGCCCAGAGCCATGCCAAATAGCTGTTCGCTGTTCATGCAGGATCACCTTCCGTTCATGAGTGGGTCCATCCGACTAGCGGTTCATCAACCGCCGCAACACGCAGATCTTACCCACTGGATTTCATATAGAGCCATTAAATATATATATCTATGGCATTCATAGTGTAAGAATCCGAGTGAAAAATTTACCCGTGGTTGTGTTTACCGCAAGACAAGGCAGCATGTAACCAAGTCCAGTCGGACATGAGGATGACCTGGTGGAAAGTAGCCATCAAGAACAAAAATGGCCTACCGGTTTATCCCATACAGGTACTATTTCCTGGCGGGTAGCCAGGGCGACTTCAGCCATTGATGGCGAACCTTCCTCATCCAGGCCGCAAGCTTGCCGCTCCTGTGCAACGGCGCGTGTCGGGGCAAGATGGTCCACATGAACGCAAACGACTATCCTCGCCGCATCCTCCTCGCCGTAACCGGGCTCTCCCCTCAGATCGTCACCGAGACCCTGTATGGCCTCGCCCATGACGAAGGTTGGCATCCCACGGAAATTCACCTCATCACCACCACTGAAGGTGCCGAACGCGCCCGGCTGACCTTGCTGAGCGCATCACCGGGTTGGTTCCATCGTTTGCGGCGTGACTATAGCCTGCCAGAGATCCAGTTCGATGCTGACAACATTCACATTCTGCGTCGGCAAGACGGCACTCCCCTGGAAGACATCCGCGACGCCGCGGACAACAGCCTGGCCGCTGACGCCATGGCTGAATTGGTTCGCGTGCTAACCGCCGACCCGCAGGCACAAGTTCATGCCTCGATCGCAGGCGGCCGCAAGACCATGGGGTTCTACCTGGGCTATGCCATGTCCCTCTATGGCCGCCCTCAGGACGAACTCTCGCATGTGCTCATTTCTGCACCCTTCGAATCCAACTCCGACTTCTACTACCCCACGCCAGCCAGCCACATTCTCTATACCCATGCTCCGGAGAGGCGGCCCATCGACGCCCACGACGCGCGCATCAGCCTGGCGCGCATTCCCTTCGTGCGATTGCGCGAAGGATTGCCGGAAAAACTGCTTAATGGACAGGCCCGGTTCTCCGAAGTCGTGGCACAAGCCCAGAAAGCGCTCCCACCCTTGGGCCTGGTGCTCGACCCGAAGGAACGCAGCATCACGGCCTGCGGCGAGACATTCACGCTCAAGCCGGCCCATTTCGCTTTCTATTGGTGGCTCAGCGCGCGTCGCCAGCAGGAGCAAAACGGTGTGCACTGGAGCGAGGACGGCATCGCGGAGGGGTTGCTCGCCTATTACGCGCAAGTCGCGGGTATGCACTCAGGCGAATACGTGCGCGCGGAACAGGCGTTTAGTCGCGGCTTTGACCAAAGCAACTTCGAACCCGCGAAAGCCCATGTCAACCGGGCGCTGACCAAGGCACTAGGCAAACGCCGCGCCGAGCCCTACCTCATCACCGCCCTGGAGTTCATTCCCGGCACCCGTTACCACCGCTTCGGCCTCCAACTGCCTAGCGCAGCGATCACCGTAATTTCAATCGAATCTGGAAGGGAATAAATCGATGCAAACGCTCAACTATCGAGTGAGCTTCAACACCCCCGCCTTTCTCGGCAACGCCGAGCAGAACGGGCAGTGGCGTACCCCACCGTTCAAGGCGCTGATCCGGCAATGGTGGCGGGTGGTAAAGGCGCGCGAATTCGGCTACGACCATCGCCGCATGCGCGAGGCGGAAATGCGATTGTTCGGCGCGGCTTCGGATGAAGGGGAGGCGAAGTCACATCGGTCGCTGCTGCGGCTGCGCTTGTCGTCGTGGGAAGAAGGAAAGCTGCACAGCGTGCCAAGGGGGGACATGGTTGAGCACAAGGAAGTCCCAAGCAAGGAAGTTGGAGCCAATCTCTATCTCGGCTACGGCCCAATAGGCGGGGTGACGCGCAGTGCGATCCAACCGGTCGATTCTTCCAGTGAACTGGTGGTGCGCTGCCCGGATGAAAGCAGCGAAGAAATCCGTTCCGCCATGCAGCTCGCGGCCTGGTTCGGCACCTTGGGTTCACGCGCCCGAAACGGCTGGGGTGCACTGCATATCGAAGGCGAATCCATCAAGGGGTTCGCCGAACTGAACGTCCCAGCGGTCGCAGCACTGATCGCGCCGCGCCCGCTGGTTGACTGCCTGAAAGTAGAGTGGCTGCACGCGCTGGGCTGTGATGCCGGCGGCATCTCCCTGATTTGGCGACTGTTGAAGGTGGATAAGGAAAAAAGGCAGCTAATGCCGTTCAGCTCCTGGCAGGACGTCATGCGCGAACTGGCACGGATCAAGATCACGTTTCGTACCTCGGATTTTTTCAAATTCATTGGTGGTGGTAAAGACGGCCATATCACCCCGCAATCTCGACACATCCTCGCTTACCCCGCGGGCAGTCAGCACAACGTCAAAGCCTGGGTCAACAACGGCCGCCTGGCCAACCAGGTGTTGTTCAAGGTGCATCGGCATCGCGATGGCTTTACCGCCACCATCGCGCATTTCCCTTCCGGCATGCCCGCGCACATGACCGCCGGACTACAAATTCCTGAGCAGGGCGCGGTATGGAAAGAGGTACACCGTCTGCTCGACGCCGAAAAACTCAGTGGTTTAAGCCGCATCAAGGGAGTTCAAGCATGACCGACTGGACCAAAAAACTCGCCGCCTGGCTACACGATCCCGCGGAAAAACAGCTCGTGCTGATGCGCGACCCCGTCGGCCATGAGGGTGGCAGCATTGTTGAAGTGGGCAAGGCACTCGGGCTAAAGACTGTCCCCGCCTGGCGCAAGGAGAGGGGGCAATGGATCAAGCAACACTACGACAAACTCAAGCAGGAAAAGTCGGTGGAGCACGCCGACCATCTGGCCGCCGCCGCCGATCGCCCCAATTGGCCGCGCGATGACGATGCGCGCCGCTTCCCGCAATTCGAGGCCGTCAGGTTCACCAAGGAGGCGGAACTGATCCACCCCTTGTCCGGCGCGCGTCTGAAGCCTGGCACGCTTGATCTGGATATCAGCGTCGATCACATCAAAACCGTCAGCCAAGACCACTTCGAGGACCTGATCCAGGATAACGACGATGATTTGCGCAAGACCTTTTTGGCCTTCTGGCGTTTCGGTCCCGAAGCGGGACGACAGGCTAGCGATCTCGGCGCCCTCTGGCCGATGCTCCCGGCGGATTCCCGTACACCGGATCACAGCATCTGGTCGCATGTCGATACCGTGGCTGCCATCCATACCGCGTTGGCCGGCGATGCCGATGGCCCCGATCAACCGGCCCTGCTGGTGATGAGTTTCGGCCCGGTGCAGGGCTTTATCGGGCAGGCGCGTTCCACTTCCGACCTGTGGGCCGGCTCGCACCTTCTGGCCAGTCTGGTATGGCAGGCGATGAAACCCATCGTTGAACGACTCGGCCCGGATACGGTTTTGTTTCCCGCTTTGCGCGGCGTGCCGGCGGTGGATCGCTGGCTGGTGGAAACGGGTGGGGAGAGTTTTCGCGAGCTGATGGCGCAATACGGTGGCGACTTCCTGCAAGACAAGGCCGATACGAACCCGCTGTTCGCCGCTTCGCTACCCAACAAGTTTGTCGCCATCGTGCCTTCTCGGCAGGCCAAGGCATTGGCCGAGGCCGCCATTGCCGCCGTTCGACAGCAAGCAAAGCAATGGACGCTGGAAGCGGCACAAGCCGTGTTCGAATCGGCGAGTACGAGCCTTACCGAGGTCACCCACGCCCAGATCGACGCCCAACTCGACGGCTTCCCCGAAGCCTATTGGGCCGCTGCTACCTGGCCGGCGGAAGGCGACTTAAAGGATGTGGCTGGAGCCGCCAAGCGCCTGAATACGTCCTTGGGCCAAATACACCCGGACCTGAAGACTCAGGGCATCTTTGACGCCAAGGTATGGAAAGTGTTGACGAGAGAACTCAAGCTGGATGGCTTGCAATTTAGGGCACCCAATACCGGCCTGCTGTATCCGGCTGTTTACGAGCTTGCAGATCGCGCCTTGGCCGCGGCCAAGGCCACCCGCCCTTTCAACGCGATGCGTGAGGAAGGCTTCCGCTGCACCCTGAGCGGCGACGCGGAATGGCTGAGCGACGACCGCGCTGCCTTGCTCTGGAGTCGTGAGGATCGCAAGACCCGCAGCGTCTGGGGACGCGCGGCCGGCAACTTCGGCATCAAGCAGGGAGAACACCTGGGCGCGTTAGCCACCCTCAAACGCCTGTGGCCGACCCTGTTCGCACGCCAGGTCAGCGAATTCCTCGACTTGCCCGAAAGTGACAGAGTGCGCCGCTTCGTGGTCAGCACCCATGCCCTGGCGTTGTCCACGACGCTGGAAAACCTGGCAGCCGGGATGACGCTGGAACAACAGGCCGCGCTTTCCGCCTTGTCCTCCCTGGCCGAAAAATACGAACCCGCAACCCTGCCCAAGTCGCTGATGCAAAGACTGTACAAGCTGCCCGAGCAGCAGCGTCGTACCCTGCAACGGCTGCCCGCGATGCTGGAAGAAGAGGAAGACGCCACCGAGGGCGAATATCGACTCGATCACCACCTCAAGGCGCTTTTCGGTGATACCCGCCCAGAGAACTATTACGGCCTGATCCTCATGGATGGCGACAAGATGGGTGGCTGGCTGGCGGGCAACGAGGATGAATACAAACTGGCCTACCGTGACACCTGGCATAGCAAGGTGCGAGCAGAAGTGGAAAAACACGCTCGCGGCAACCCCGATCTGGAAGCCTATCTAGCCACCAAACGCCCCACTTCGCCAGCAAGACACGCCAGCATCTCGCGCGCACTCAACGACTTCTCCACGCATCTGGCCCGCCATATCGTCGAGGACTGCTGCAAGGGCAAGCTACTCTATGCCGGCGGCGACGACGTGTTGGCGCTGGTTGCGGTCGATGACCTATTCGACGCCATGCAGTTGCTGCGCCTGGCCTACAGCGGCATCGCACCAGACGAGGCGATGAACCTTGCCGACCGCATCGGTGTCCTGCGATCCGGTGGTAGCGGGCGCCAGAAAAAATTGCTTTTGGCCGAGGGCTTTGGCCTGCTCAATGGTCGCTTGATGACCTTGATGGGCCAAAAGGCTACCGCCTCGATGGGCGCGGTGGTGGCGCACCACACCACCCCGCTTGGGATGGTATTGCGTGAATTGCGCGCGTCGGAAAGCACCGCCAAGAACACCAAACGCAAGGGGACGACTGGAAAATCGACGGACCGCGATGCCTTCTGTCTGCGCGTGCTCAAGCGTGGCGGCGGTGAAGTCAGTGTGGTCAGCCCGTGGTGGCCGACTGACAACGGACAACCGCGGACGGATCGCAGCGCCTTGGCGTTGATGAAGCAACTGGCGATCGAGCTGGCGTTGACTGATTTTTCTCGCGGTGCGATCTACCGTTCACAACTCTGGTTTGAAGGCCTCACCGACGACGAGAAAGACGCGGATGATCCGCGCTGGCGCGCACAGATCACTGGTGCATTGGCCGCGCAATTCAATCGTCAATCCGGCAACCCGGAGATTGCCAAACGGGTGGTGGACTACGTCTGCGAAGTCATGCGGCCGAAGTCCCCTAAAACCGCTATCGATCATTTTCTCGTCACCAGCGAATTCTTCGCCCGCGAGGCGCGTTCCATCCAGCAGGCTGGCCGCAACGTGACCAGGGAGGCAGCAGTATGACCACTTATTACTACGTCCAACCCACCGACACCCTGTTCGTGCGCGGCAACCTGGCCTTCGGCGACGCCGGCGAACATGGTGCATCCATGATGCCTCCCCCACCGTCACTGTTTGCCGGCGCCTTCCGCTCCGCCATCCTGGGGCGGGATGCGGGGGAAATGAGCGCCTTCCTTGGCCAGGGACGCTGCGACGATATTCGGCTCGATGCGTGTCTGGGCTCCCCCGAAATTCCTGGCGCGTTCCGTATCACATGGCTGTCTCTGGCGGGTTGCCCCCCCTCTCCCCACGGGAGAGGGGCAGGGGGAGAGGGAGAGGGAGCAACGCCTGAAGCGATCATCCAACTCCCTGCCGACCTGCTACGCCTGGAATCAGGATTCGCGCCGCTGCAACCGCGTGAGGCCGGCGAATTCATCTCTTCAACGGGTGAATTGCCGCTGCGCGCCACCATGATCTCTGACAAACAGGAAAAGCCCAAGTCTGGCTATAGCCTGCGTCAGGTCGGGTTCGCCCATCACCAGCAAGGACGGCTACCAGCGGCCGCACACGAGATCGAGGCCCGCCATATATACAAACACGACCCACGCCTGGGAATCGGCCTCAACGCCGAATCCCGCTCCGTGGAGGAGGGTCTGATCTACACCACGGAAGGTTTCGCCTTCAGTCCGGCTGGCACCGCGCAACAGCCCTTTGCCAGCACCGGCTTCCTGGTCGGCATCGAAGGCGCGGATGACTTGCTGCTGGAATCAGGGCTGTTGCGACTCGGCGGCGACGGGCGCAGCGCCCACTACCGCCGCGTCGAGTTTCAGCCACCGCGCGCGGAAGATGTGCCCGGCGCCGCGAAGCAATTTCGCCTGATCCTGCAAACCCCCGCCCTGTTCGCCCTGGGCTGGCTGCCCGATGGCGTCAAGCGCGAAGGCGAAGACTATTTCTTGAGAGGCACTGGTTTTTCAGCCCGTCTGGTTTGTGCCGCCCTGGGCCGCCGCGAAGTGGTCAGCGGCTGGGACTTGTTCAACTGGAAACCCAAGGATGCTCAGGCTGCCGTCCCCGCCGGCAGTGTGTACTGGTTTGACCGGTTCGAGGGAGACTCCGGCAAGCTTGCCGCCTGGGTCGAGGCTGGACTGTGGGTAGAGAATTGCGACCTGCAACGCCGCGCCGAAGGCTACAACCGGGCCTGGCTGGCGGCCTGGAATTGAACCGGAGAACAACATGAGTGAATTGCTGATCTACGAAACCTTGGAAGGCACGACGGGCGTCTCCGTGCGTATGGAGGGCGAGACTGTCTGGTTGACTCAACGCCAGATGAGTGAACTATTCAGCACCACGCCAGAAAACGTATTGATGCACCTGAAGAACATCTTTGCCGATGGCGAACTCGTCGAGCCGGCAACGACTAAGGATTTCTTAGCAGTTCAAACCGAAGGTCAGCGTCAGGTGCAGCGTAATCTCAAACACTACAACCTCGACGCCATCATCTCAGTCGGTTACCGCGTGAATTCCAAACGTGGCGTGCAGTTCCGCCAGTGGGCCTCCCGGATCCTGCGCGAACACCTGGCCCAAGGCTATACCCTCAACCAGGCACGACTGGCGGAAAAAGGTATGGCCGAGGCGCAACAAGCCATCGACCTGCTGGCCCGCACACTGGAAAACCAGGCTCTGGTAACGGATGCCGGGAGCGATGTCATCGCCCTCATCGCCGGTTACGCCAAGACCTGGCGTCTACTGCTGGAATACGACGAGGATGGCTTGAACCTGCCCGCCACCTGTCAACCTGCGCGTGGTGTACTGGACTACGCCCAGGCCCGCACCGCCATCGACGAACTGAAAGCGGCGTTATTCGAACGCGGCGAGGCCACTGATTTGTTCGGAAGAGAACGCGACGATGCCATCCAGGGCATCCTGGGCAGCATCGAACAGACCATGTTCGGCGAATTCCTTTACAAGACGCGCGAGGAAAAGGCCGCTCACCTGCTCTATTTCGTGATCAAGGACCACCCGTTTTCTGACGGCAACAAGCGCATCGGCTCCTTCCTGTTTCTGCTCTACCTGCAACAGGAAGGCATGGCCATGAACATCAACGCAAATGCGCTGACCGCACTGGCGCTGCTGGTGGCCGAGAGCCAACCCACTAATAAGGATCTGATGATCCGCCTCGTCGTCAATCTGCTGGTTTCCAGCGACACCAGCCATACCCATTCCTGAAGGGAGTAACCCAGCATGTACGAAGCCCGAAAACTTATTTTTTATTACGCCGTTACCCCCGTCCACATGGGCGCCGGTTCCGCCATCGGCGCCATCGACTCACCGATCCAACGCGAGGTTCACACCCAACACCCGATGTTCGCGGGAGCTGGTCTCAAGGGGGCTTTGCGCCACCATTTCAACCAAACTTGGACGGGAGAAAAGGAGAAGAAAAACGCTGGGCTGATCAACCGCATCTTCGGCCCGGATACCGGCGCATCCGACTTTGCCGGCGCCTTGTCGCTGACCGATGCCCAACTTGTCGCACTTCCGGTGCGATCACTCAAGGGCGGTTTCGCCTGGGTGACGAGTCCAGTGGCATTGGCACGGTTGAAGCGGTTGGCCGACCTGGCGGGAGTTGCTGCCGAGTGGACCGTGCCAACAGTAGCCGAAAATCAGGCGCTCACGGCTGGCGATGGTCTACTTGCCAACAACAAACTCATCCTGGAAGCCTTCGAATTCAGCAAGTCTGATGGTCAGTGCGCTGCCATAGCCGCCTGGCTGGCCAATAACGCACTAACCGCAGCCAACGCCTACTTCGCGGACAAGATCAAAAACGATCTGGTCGTCCTCTGCGACACCGATTTTGCCCACTTCGCCCGTCATGCCATGGTGGTGGAACCACATGTGCGCATCAACGACGACACCGGCACGGCCGACGACGGCGGTCTGTTCTATGTGGAAAACCTGCCGCCGGAATCCATCCTGGTGGGTCTGGTGCAGGCTAGCATCGAGCGCTACAAAAAGGGCGAAAAAGACAAAGTCGCCGGGCGCATGGACAAGGCCGAGAATGTTCTGGACGCCGTGCTCAAAGGCACTGACACCCTGCCTGGCATCGCAGGCAAACCCTTGCAAATCGGTGGCGACGCCAGCACCGGGCGCGGCCTGGTGATCGTGCAGACCGTGAACGGGGGTGAACGATGAGCCAGACCCTCGATCAACAACGTGCCGCCTTCGCCTGGGAATGTGCAAGTGCTGGCATGCAGCAGCATGGCAAGGAATACAAGGTGCTCGCCAAGGGGGCACCCGCCCTCATCATGAACAGCGGGTTGATGCCGACGCTGGCGTTCTACAACCACAAGGGCAAGGCCGCCATGCAACTGATGGATGATCTGATAAGAGGCATTTCTCTGCGAATCGCCAACCAGAAAATCAATCCAGGCCAAGGTTCACAGTTGTTCTCCCAGTTCATGGTCGCGCTGCAAAAGTCGGATTCACAGGACTATCTGCGCAATACGGATGAAGCCCTGGAAATCCTCAAATGGATACGCCAGTTCGTCGATGCCGTGGATGCGAAGGGAGCCTGATATGCCCTTAGCGCAGCGCATTGCCGCACTCCCTGGCTATATCTCAACGGGCGACAACACCGCCCTCGTCGATGCCGCACCCGGCCATCGCTTTCAGATGTATCTTCGCTTCTGGCAAGGTTCGAATGGAGACGCCTTCGCTGCCTACAAGAAATACCGCCCACAAGGGCGGGACGAGCGCGCCACATTTACCCGTGAAAGCTCGGAAGCGCTGAAAGAAGTTTGCCCCCTTGGAAAAACCGCCAAAGCCGTTCTCGATGGCCTGCGCCAACGCCAGCACACCCTGATCACCAGCTATGGCGCCAATGGCCTTCATATCCCGGCTACCTCTACCGCGCCCTTCGCCACCGGTCTGGGCAATGAACACCCCATCGAAAACGGCTTCGCCTTCCTCACCCCCTATGGCCTGCCTTACTTGGCAGGCAGCGGGGTCAAGGGCGTATTGCGGCATGCGGCGGAAGAGTTGGCGCTGTTTCCGGAGGAATACGCTCTCACCCCAACCACTCTCCCAGCGGGAGATGGGTTATCCATGCTCGACATCTGGTGGCTGTTTGGATTCGAGGGCGCTGCGGGGGCGATCTGGGACCGCGGCACCCATCTAGGCCGCGCGTTTGCTGCTGCCTTGCCAACAATCGCCATCCGTGAAGACCTGCGTTCATTCATCGCGGCCCTGGTCACGGATACAAAGGTGCGCGCCTATTTTCTCGATAGCAACGAAGACCGTCGTCCAGTCTTTCTCACCCGTCTCATCGAAGACAATACGTTCCGACAGTCCCTCAGCTTTCGTGGTGCGCTCGACTGCTGGGACGTATTCCCGGAACCGGCCGGAGACAAGCTGGTCGTGGAAATCATGACGCCCCACCATGCCGGTTATTACATGAAGGGCCAGACACCCCACGACGCCGAATCCCCCATTCCTGTCCCCTTCCTTGCCGTGCCTGCCCTGTCAGCATTCAACTTTCATGTCGCCTGCGCCAGCAGCCGTCTGCCAGAGCCACTGTGCACCAATTGGCAAGCTCTGCTCCAGCGTTTCTTCAGTCATGCCTTCGACTGGCTTGGCTTCGGTGCCAAGACTGCCGTGGGGTATGGCGCCATGGCTATTCAAAGCGCCCCCGTCCTTCCTGTACAAGGTGCCAGGGAAGGGTTGCCCCGCACTGTGGCTTCGCAGGCCGAAACCGTCTGGGAGAAAGTGCAGGTCAAATTCAACAGCCGAAACGGTGCCCTCACCGTCATAGGCGCCGGGAAGGAGGAAGCGCATGCTCTTGCCACCGATGCTGCCAAATTGCTTGCAAGTCTGCCTCAGGCAATCCAGCAAAAAATCAGGCAGGGCCAGTTCGTAAGGGTGAGTGCTACGGTTTGCGGCACCAAGTTATGTAACGTCAAACCGGTCCCATGACCACCACCCTCGTCACGCGCCATTTCGGCGCGATCGAATGGGCTGCGCGCCAGGGCTTGCACATCGACCAGCAAATCAGCCACCTCGACCCAGCCGCCATCCAACCCGGCGACGTGGTCATCGGTACGCTGCCGGTCAACCTGGCAGCTCAGGTGTGCGAGCGGGGCGGGCGGTATTACAACCTCTCGCTGGACTTGCCACCCGAGGCACGTGGGCGCGAACTTTCGGCTGACGACCTGGAAAGCTATGGCGCTAGACTGGAAGAGTATTGCGTAGCGCATTGCCCGGATCATTCAACGCAAAAGCAATTATGACTGTATTCAACGTCCAAATCCTCCTCGTCTCCAGCCAGGCTGCACCAAATCTTCTGGCTGCGCTGGATCCGGCCCTCAAGCCCCAAGAAGCGGTATTAATGGTCAGCAGCAAGATGCAAGCACGCGCTGAAGCACTTGAAGCCGTACTCAGCGAGGCGGGGGTCAAAACAGTCAGGATTTCGTTGGAAGACGAACACGACTTCGATAAATTGGAAGATGCGCTGATTGCGGTCGCCAGTGCGCGCGAAGGCCAGTCCATCGCCCTGAACGTCACCGGCGGCACTAAGCTCATGGCCCTGGCTGCGCAATCTGTCGCCCAAGCCTATTGTTGGCCAGTTTTCTATGTGGACGTAGACACGGATGAGGTCATCTGGCTCGGCAAAGGCAGCCTCCGTCACAAGCTCAATCAGCAGCTGCGTTTGACGCATTATCTGCGCGGCTATGGCATCACCCTGAAAAATGGCGTCGAGAGACCACAACCCAATCAGCGCCACAATGACTTGCTTCAAACGCTAATTACACAGGTCGGCAGCCTGGAACAACCGCTTAGCCTACTGAACTGGTTGGGGCAGCAAGCAGAGGACAGAAGAACGCTCTGCATCAAGCTTGAGCCATATCAACTCGACAGCCGCAGCCTTGAATCGCTGATAAGAAATTTCACTGACGCAGAAGTGCTGCACCTCGAAAACGGAATCCTCACATTTCAGAATGAGAGCGAACGTACCTTTGCCAAGGGCGGCTGGCTGGAACACTATGTCTACAGAGCGGTTGCCAATGCCACTGGTGAATTGGGAATTAGAGACAAGGCCGCAAACCTGTTTGTGACAGACGCCAGCAATGTAAATAATGAACTAGACATCGCTTTTATGGCACGCAATCGCTTATTCGTTATTGAATGCAAAACAGCGCGCATGGACAAGCCTGAAGCACCGAAGGCCAACGACACTTTATTCAAATTGTCTGAAATTTGCCGTCGTGTAGGCGGACTGGGAACTCGCGGCATGCTGGCTAGTTATCGCCCGTTGCGTGAGTCCGAAAAAAAACTGGCCAAGGCGCTCAATATTGAATTGGTATGTGGCCAGGAACTTGCCCGCCTTAACGAGCGGTTGAAAAACTGGGTACGGCAATGACTCTGCCCACACCCTTCCCAGTCGCACGTTACCGTTTTGATTGCATAGTCGAAGCGCCGATTTATCTTCCCGAATACGCCGGCTCCACCCTGCGCGGTGCATTTGGACACGCTCTCAAAAGAACTGCATGTATGACGCGTGAGCGGGATTGCAAGACTTGTCCTTTATACCGAAGCTGCCCCTATCCGGCTATATTTGCGCCACCACCACCTGCTGAACACCATCTGCAGAAGTTCAGCGAGATTCCCGTTCCATTCATTGTCGAGCCGCCTGCCTGGGGGGGGCATCAATACGCCACAGGCGAAGAACTCAGCTTTCACTTTGTGCTCGTTGGCAGGGCTCATGCTCAGTTGCCGCTGGTCCTCTACGCTTGGCAGCGAGCACTGGAAATGGGAATAGGTAAGGGTGACGGGACAGCAAAACTCATACAGGTCAGCCAGATCCTGGGTGACGCGGAAACCGTCATCTACAACAGGGAAGAAGGAAAAATAAAGGCTCATGTGGCGGAATTGCCCATCTTCGAAAATACGGGTGATTTGCAGCATGTTGCGTTGCATTTTGACACGCCCTTACGCTTGCAGCAAAATGGACGCCCCATGCATCCAGAGGAGCTAACCGCTCGCGATCTATTGGTTAGCCTGCTGCGGCGCATCGCCTTGATCAGTGAATTTCATGTGGGCCAAAAGCTAGACGTGAATTTTCGTGAACTGAGCGAATTCACGAACGAAATAGACTCAGAAAAAAACCTGGTTTGGCAGGACTGGACCCGATACTCCAGCCGCCAAAAGCAGGAAATGACTCTCGGTGGTGCAATAGGGGAATGGCGGTTATCCGGAGTCCTGGAGCCTTTCTTGCAGCTGCTACAACTAGGGCAGTGGCTACATGCCGGAAAAAACACCAGCTTTGGCCTCGGTCACTACGAGATTATCGAGTAAGATAACACACTCGAAAAAACAAGCGCTTGTATGGCTTCCCTGATAATGACGAAAAAAACCGCTACCGTACTCTTTAACAACATGAATAGAAAGGAGAATATGATCGCCTGAGGTCCGTATCACGCCCTGAATTCAAAGGGATTAAGACCCGCCAACAAGACGCTATTCCTTTCCCGCAGTGTCCGTATCACGCCCTGAATTCAAAGGGATTAAGTCAAACGGCACCACCTCAGAAGCGGCGATGAAACGTCCGTATCACGCCCTGAATTCAAAGGGATTAAGACCGGCTTTCCGCAGTGCATTAGTGGTCGGCTGGGTCCGTATCACGCCCTGAATTCAAAGGGATTAAGACTAATTGGCA
>CAILNT010000097.1 GCA_903835655.1 uncultured Pseudomonadota bacterium
TCCGGCGCAACCCATCCCTGTCCAGACCACACCAGCCGATCACACGGCCGATGCAAAAACGGCCCCGGTTGACTCGGCCCCGGCTGACGAAAATGAAGCCTGGGCCTGGAATCAGTTCGAGGCGTTGATCCTGGAACCGGGCCGCATCAACGGCAACGACAAGGCCCTGCGGGTGGGGTTCAAGCATGGCGAGTGGGTTTACGTGAACGATGCAGTGCTCAGAACGGTGCTGGCCGCCGTCCTTAATGCGCCCCGCCTGACGGAACAGGCGGGGAGGGGGCAGATGTCGCCGTTCACCCGGCTGCTGCTGGCCAGGCTCGCCCGAAAGGGGCTGCTGTACCAGCATCACGACGGCCGCGACTTCAGCGAGAAGAGCGCGTTGTTCAAGATGGTGATGCACGGCACTGGCGGGAAAATCGTGCAGAACTGGGGGTTCACGATGATTTTCAAGGCGGAGGCGTTCCCCGCCATTGCCGCGATGCCCGACTGCAAGTACCCACCGCAAATCCTTGGATGTGGCTTCGGTGAGCATCGGGCCATCAACAAATCGGGCAAGCTGGAATCCGAACAGACGGCGCAATCCATAGAAACAGCCAACCCGGGGAACGGGATTCCCCTTGATGCAGAGGGCATCGAAGGGGCTGTTCACGCGCTGAGGAGTGAAATGGCCAGCGCCGAGCCGCCCCCATTCAAGGAACGGACTGACCAGGGTGGGGTGTGGGCCTGCTACGCCCTGGACACCCTCAAGTCCCGCGTTCCGCTGGCTGGGGGCTGGGAGGTGCTGGCCGGGAGCGATCTGCCTGTCGAGATGGATGCGCGTTGGGTGCGCGGCGCCAGCGACCTGTTCCTGTGCCTGCGCATCGGCGAGGCGCCCGATCAAAGGTAGATGGTGAGCCCCGTCGAGGCCCTGCTCCATTTCCGGGCCGGCCAGCTCTCGCGAGAGAGGCTGGCCGGCGTGGTGTACCCCTTGCTCCGGCGCTTGGCCAAGGCGACTGCCTGGAAGGTGGGCGGAGTGGATGCCGACGACCTTGCGCAGGAACTGTGGTTGACCTTCGAGAAGTCGGTACTGCACAACTACGAGCCAGGCGTCGCCCTGGAGCCCTACCTCCTGGTGATCGCCAGGAACGCGGCGTTCCAGATGCGCGGCAAGGCCAGGGAGATACCCTCCATTGACTTGACCTCTGACGTGACCACCGATGGAGCCGATGGCTCCCCCGAACAAGAGGATCGACACACGCCGAGTGTTACTGATGATGGGGTGTGGTCAGATATTGATAGGCGTATTGGTATATTGGAAATCAGGCGTCGTTTATATAATGCAGCGATGAATCCACCCGATGAAGACCCGAAGCCAGCCATGCGAACCCTTGTTCTACCTTGTGTGAGGGAAGTGACGATGGCCGCGCTAGAGCGCGCCCACCTGCCCATCATCGAGAAAAAACCGCGCGCGCGGCGGGTGCTGCCCCCAGAAAGCCAGGAGCTGGTGAGTATTCGAACCGGCCTGGACATGACCCAGGCCGAGTTCGCCGATGCTTTGGGCATCGGCGTGCCCCGGCTGGCGTCGTATGAATACGGCAAAGCCACCATTCCGGACTGGGTGATGAAGTCGGCCCGTGACCTGGCTGACAACAGCGGCAACGCGCTGGAATCCGGCCGGAAGAAATACGAAGGCATTACCATGCCGGAGATTCTGAATGGCTGGGCCAGGGATCTGGGCGTGCCCTATGACAACAGCCAGGAACTGGCCACCCTGCTGGGCGCATCGAAGGCCACGGTTACGCGCTGGAAGAATGACCTCATTCGCCCGCGCCTGAGTGCCTTGCTGCGCTATGAGCACATGGTCAAGGAAGCCAGGAAGAAACTGGCCAGGCAAAGCGAGTTCGTCGAGCAGTTGGCGACGGGCAAGAAGAAGCGAAAGTAGACACTGAACAAGCCGGCGCGGCGGCGGTTACTCTCCAGGGCTTCCCGGCCCCCGCGCGACAGGGACTCGAACAGGCATCGAGACCCCCATGTCCTCCCGTCCTGGAGGATGCACGAACGTGGCGCAAGCCATGTTCTGCCTGATGGACAGACCAGGGCCCGCTTTGTGCGGGCTCTGGTCTTTGAAGGGGGGGCGCGATGTTCCCCCTACTCCTAAGACAGCCAGGCCTCTCGGCCATTCCGTGATTATCCTACAGAGAGGCCGAACCCCACCTTCTTACCGGTTAAGGTCATGAATAGGGATCGTGTGGGGCTGAGCTGGGTGCGTTTACTACATAATGCCAAACATACAGGATTTGTATGTAGGGGAGGCCCGATCCAATGGCCAGGCAATCGAAGAGAAATACACGGGAGGAGCGGCGTCGTGAGGACGCGGCGGTGAAGTTGATGGCGCTGGGGGGAATGTTTGCAGTGATGCCGTTGTCCCTCGGCCAATCGCAGCTCGGCAAGGCCTTCGCGGCGCTCGGCCCCCTCGGCTTGGCGATGTTCTCGGCCGGCGGCTTCTTGATGTGGCTGGCGCGCAGGAGCGCCGTGAACGAGGTGCGGCCGGCTGTTCCGTCAGCGCCACCCTCGTTCGGAAGTGCATCGCCAGTTGGCAGAAGGGATTCAGCGGTTGATCGGCAGATCGACGAGGCCTATTCGGCCCGCCCGTCACAGACCGCGCCGGCACGCCCCGAGACGTGGAACGCGGCCGTGTTCGATGTGATCGAATGGCGCCGTTTCGAGGCGGTGACCGAGGCCCTCTTCCAGCAGGCCGGATTCGAGACGACCTCAAAATCCCACGGACCCGACGGCGGTGTTGACGTGTGGTTATACAAGGCCGGGAAACCGGTTGGCCTGGTGCAGTGCAAGCACTGGCAGGGCAAGCGTGTTGGGGTGGACAAAATCCGGGAGCTGCGCGGCGTGATGGCCGCCCACGACATCCGGCGCGGGCAGTTCGCCACTTCGGCCACCTTCACGGCCGAGGCCGAGACCTTCGCACGGGAAAACGGGATCATGCTGCACGACGCGAGCGGGCTGCTGAACCTCATCGCCAAGCGCACGCCCGAGCAACAGAAGGCCCTGCTGGATATTGCCCTTGAGGGCGACTACCGGCGGCCGACCTGTGTGAATTGTGGGGTCAAGATGGTGGAGCGCTCCCCCCGCAACGGCGGCGCTGCGTTCTGGGGCTGCCCGAATTACCCCAGGTGCAAGACCACAATGCCGATGCGTAGCGCATGATGGTTTCAGCGTTCAGAACGGGTATCCTCACTATCGGTTAATGGCTTGGCGCAAGTTCAAGCCTCTGCAGAGGCAATTGCTGGCTTCTTGAGCAGCTTGGTGGTCTCACTCTCCGTGTTTGTGGTGGTGAAGTTCTCTTTCAACATCGACGTCACTATGGGGGTGAAGACCAACAGCTGCTCGGGGAAGATGCGTGTCGAAGCGGTGGCTTGAGACCAAGAGATGACGCACCCCCACCCGTTAATGGCTATTGATAACATATTTTATCAATAGTAATCTGGTGCCTTTGAAAGCCGGGCGCCAGGTTCGACGCCAGGTCGAAGCGGAGGTGCCATGCAGACATCAACCAAGACGACGAACGCCGACCTTTGGCTATTTCTAATTCTTGTAGGAGCCGGCCTCGCGGTAATCTGGCTCCAGTACCGGAAGCCAGACGCAGCCGCCGCTGCAACCCTGGCCGGCGCTATGTTCGGCGGCGGTGCCGTGTTACTCGGCAACTGGATTGCGCGCCGAGCCGAGAGGGAGAGATCGGCGCAAGAGGAGGCTGACCGCCGCTCGAAGTTCCAGACACTCATCGCGGCCGAGCTCGTGAACCTGGCGGCTGGACTCATCGATTCAAAGGAGTACTTTCACGCGGCGAGCCAACATGCAGCTGGCGGCGGTGTGTTACCGCTTCAGCCGGACTTGATTCGTAGCCTTCCGCGCGACATGCCTTTCGTCGCCAATGCTGGTGTCGAGCTCTTGCTACTTGAGCAGCCGGCGATAGATGCACTCGTAACGCTTCGGACAAACCTTGCTTTGACGCGCACGGAGATGGACTCAATCATCGATGGACGCGACCGCTTTGGCCTCCTTCGTATCGGAGCTGTGTCGAACGCGCTATCCCATGACCTTGAGCTTCTCGCGCAGGCATTTGAGAGGATTGCGCCTACAAGGAGACTGGCCTTGCCAGAGCGCGAGCCAGAGCTTGCCGCGACTCTGCTGCGTAGGGTGGCAGCCAATGGCTAACGATCAGTCCATTGTTGTGACCTCGCCCAGCCGGCTCCTGACCGCCGAGGCGTTCCAACGCCTGGCCGATGTCCCCCCGGAAATCGAGTGGTTCGCCAACCTGGGCAACAAGGCCACTCGCCGCGCCTACGAAAACGCGATCAAGGACTTCATGCGCTTCACCGGCATCGTCCAGCCGGACGAGTTCCGCACGGTGACTCGCGCCCACGTCATCGCCTGGCGCGACGACCTGGTGCAGCGCGCCTTGAGCGGCATGACCATCCGCCACCGGCTGGCGGCGCTGTCGTCCCTGTTCGAATACCTGTGCGAGAAGAATGCCGTGACGCATAACCCGGTCAAGGGCGTGAAGCGCCCGCCGGTGGAAAGCGGCGAAGGCAAAACCCCGGCGCTGGGCGACCACCAGGCGCGCAAGTTGCTCGACGCGCCCGACGGCGCCTCACTCAAGGGCAAGCGCGACCGTGCCTTGCTGGCCACCCTGCTCTATCACGCACTCCGGCGTGACGAGCTGTGCCGGCTGAGGGTCAAGGACTACAAGCACGAGCGCCGCGGCGTCCCCCATCTAAAAATCCACGGCAAGGGCGGCAAGACCCGCTATGTTCCCCTACACCCAGCGGCCAGCGGGCTGATCCTGGACTATCTCGACATGGCGGGCCACGGCGCCGACGACGCCGGCGCCTTGTTCAGGCCGATCCATTCCAACAGCGCCGGCGACCAGGTGAAGGCCATCACGGCGGACGGGGTGTACAAGATCGTGCGGGGGTATTCGGCGGCGCTGGGGTTCGAGATTGGGGCACACGCGCTACGCGCGACCGCCGCGACCAACGCCCTCGACCACCAGGCCGACATCGCCAAGGTGCAGGAATGGCTGGGGCACGCCAATATCGCCACAACGCGCATCTATGACCACCGCAAGACCCGGCCGGAGGATAGTCCGACCTTTAAGGTGGCGTACTAAATATTGATAAGAGATAACTTTGTGGCGCCGTCACTTAACGATCCAGATACCTTGACTATGATGACTGTGTTTAACAGCGCGCTTGGCCCATTCTTTGGTGCATTGTTCGCGTTCTTTGTGAATCTTTTTTTGCTACGGCAACAGCGTCGACGCGAGAACAAAGCTGCTGGTAATTTGGCGATGGCGACGCTTTCTCGGATGTATGGCGACTTCCTTATCGCCAAGTCTGCCATTCAACACGATCTCAAGACTAGGAAGGACTTGGCCGCGTGTTTGCAAATTCGGCCGACCATTTTTGAGTTTTCTGAATCGCTGACGTTCGATTTGAAGGCGCTTACCTTCCTGTTCGAGCAAGGACAAACCGATCTTCTCGACCAACTCCTGCTTGTCCAGGTCAAATATCACGACTTGCGGAATCTACTACGGCTCAACAATGATGCCGCTTGGGAACGGGATAAATATATTGTTGATGGCCCTGGGTTCAATGTGAAAGATGACGCTATCTTAATTTCTAAGGGAGACGAGGGGGTGGTACTCGGCCTGATTCCTGACGTCTTACAGATACAGTTGCAGAATTACCATGACTTTCTTGTGTCACGTGCTGTTAAAGATGAATCCGCATACACCGCCGCTGGCGCGTCGTTGCAGCAGCTTATGACGAGTAAGTTTTGCAAAAAAGACGTAATGCAATTTCGTGCGCATGGCGCCAAGAGTGGTTTGGCGGCGTCTAGTTGAATGATAACGTCCTTTATCATGCGCTAGCGATGAGAGTAGGAGATGTGGATTTTCAAAGCAGCTTGAGCTGCCGCGCACCGGGCCTGTGCTCTATCACCCTGATTATCGTGCGATCTTTTCTGAGCTGGCCCTTGCTGGTGCGGCTCTGCCTTTCGTGGATCAGACAGTGAAGATCGTCGGCCTTCGAGAACGACACTTCACCTTTGGCAATCTTGTTCAAGAAATCTATATCTTCCACGCTGGCGAAGAACGGCTCGCCGCCGTCCGTTAGCCGCCATTTATTTCCCTCCTTGAAGCTCAGGGAGTCAATTTGTAGCCACATTTCGCGCTCACTATCTTCAAGCGTCTCTTCCGTGCCGTCCGGGATGTCGAAGTAAGACACCTCTGCGCGTTCAATCGTGAGCTTCTCCGGCCCGTCCCGACGCGTAGCTATGCGATCAATTCCGTCTTTCTCAAGAACGGCAACCACTTTGCGCGCCTGCTCCCTCACGATGCGGTTCTCGGCCAGCAATATCGTCTGGTTGTTGGTGACAAAAACGGTATCGCCTAAATGGACATGAACTTCGCCGGCGCGAGGTTCAATCTTGTCTGGCTTCCTGCCGCGAAGCCACTTGAGCAAGGCCAGCAGGCCACCGCCAGTGCCTACAACAGTGCCACCCACTTTCAAGATAACGTCAGCCAGCTCGTTAGCTGCCGCGATCCCATCCTTATGGCCAGCAAGCGCATCGAGCAGGGTCACCGCCTGTGCGGCCAGAGACTGCACAACAGACAGGTCAACCTCAAAGGAGCCCTTTCTTGTGGCCCGCAGCTTCACCGCTACACGGGCACGCTCGCCGTTGAGTTCGGCGTTTGCAGCTTGGAGTAATTCACCAAGCGCCATTAGCGACGGGGCCAGGTCTTGAACGTCAATTTCGCCATTCTCGACCGCCGGCCCTTCAAAGATCAGGCTGAAATTCGCGTCACTCATGCCATGGCCACCAAGGTTTCCCTCTGCATATCCATCTTCTACCCCTCACCCCACGTTCACCGGCACGAGTGTCATCGTGTCGTTGCCGAAAATGTCGATCACCTTGACCGCCACGGTGTAGCGCCCTGGCCGGTCGTAGGTATGAATGGCGGTAGTCAGCTCCAGATCGCGACTCTGGCGGGTGCGGAAGCTCTGCCACTCGTTTTCGAAGATGTAGCCGCCGGTCCAGCGTTCCTCGAATTCCGGCATGGCCAGTTCGCCTTGTAGAGGTTCAATGCCGGGCAGCGAGGCGACGCCGCTCAAGCCCGTGCCCACAGGCACCCTGATGATCTCGCGGCGACTCATATAGTCGAAATCCACTGCCCAGTAGTCCACCCAGTCCGTCCAGTGTTTGGTCAGGCGCGCCTTGTTGACGATGCCGTCCTTGCTCTTGCTCACCTTGTATAGCTGGCCCTGTTCGCACATAACCTCGCTCTTTCCTTCCTTCATGGCGGCAATTGCGGCCTCGGCAGCGCCCTGGGTGTAGTAGACCGAGAAATCGGTCAGCTCGATGGTGACCGCGAACTTGTTCTTCTTGTCGTAGCGCGGGGTGGCCTCGACGAAGCTGATGTCGTGGAACACCACCTGGCCGCGGTCCACCGCCCGCTTGTCGAAGACTTCGGCGGGGATGTATTTCGGGGCGAGGTCGATGCCCTTGCCGCGCGCCTCTTCCAGCACGGCGGGGAACAGGCCCATTTCGAACTCGAAGGCCAACACGTCCACACGGGAGGCGCCGCGCTTGCGGCACTCGGTGATGACCTCCTCGACGAACAGCCGCCCCACGGGCAGGTTGACCGGGCCGATGACCACCAGCCGTCCGTTGCGCGCGCCGTGGAAGAAGCCGTCCTGGGCCTGGGCATCCGTGTTGCCGCCCGCAGTTCCCGAAAATGCGCTGGCTTTGTAGGCGCGCAGGATCAGCTCGCGGAACTCGCTTTCTTTCCGGGTGAGGGCTTGTTCCTTCTGGGCGCCCGTCAGCCGCCCGCCGACGTTCAGATAGGCCTGCCGCTCATAGCGGCCCAGGTTCAGCACCTCGAAGGCGCGAAAGTCCTGATCGGCGGCCCTCTTTTCGCGCTGCACGCCGATCAAGCGCTTGCGGGTGGTATGGATGCCAAACTTGCCCAAGTCAGTGGCGATCCACTTTCGGCCGAGTTTTTCGGCGACGGCGACCGTGGTGCCGGAGCCGCAGAAAAAGTCGGCGACGAGATCGCCTTCGTTACTGCTGGCTTTGATGATGCGCTCAAGTAGAGACTCAGGTTTTTGAGTGGGGAAAAAGAGGTTTTGGGTCTTGTCTGCGGGTTGAAGCATCGAGAGCCGCCAAACATTGTCAACGACCCGCTCAGTTCGATCCGTGTAGAGCACGTTCCCTTCGCTATCTCGCGCGTTGATCATACGACCGCCAACCTTGACACGTTGTAGCTGCTTGACTGCCTTTTCTCTGGGTTCCTCAAGCGGGTGAAAGCAATAACCTTTGTTTCGATCCTTTACGTACCAGAGAATGGTGTCAGTCGAGCGGGGAAAGACACCTTTTCGCGTGTCTGGCATCTTGTTGTAGTAATACCAATAAAGCTCATTGCGGAAATTTTCCCGGCCGAATATCTCATCCAAAGCTAATCGCAAATATGGGGAAACGCGCCAGTCACAATGGAGAAAGAAGCTCCCGTTGTCTGCGAGTAAGTCACTCATCAGGAATAGCCGCTCGTACATCATCGCGATGAAGCTGTCCGCCCCCCGCCCCCAGGTGTCCCGGTAGGCAATCTGCTCTAGCAAGTTCGCTTCCTTGTGGAAGGTCTCGCCGCCAATCTCAACATCCATGCTGAAATCCGCGCCGACGTCGAAGGGCGGATCGATGTAGATCAGCTTGAGGCCGCCGGCGTCCTCGATCTGCTGCCGCAGTGCGCCCGACTTCAGCGACGACAGGATCAGCTTGTTGTCGCCCCAGATCAGCTTGTTGGCCCAGCCCTTCTGCTGGCGGCCGCGACTGTCGAACAGATCGCCTTGCGTCCTGGTCTCGCTGCGCGGTTCGTCGATGTGCTCCAGCGTCTGGAAGGGCAGTACCGTGGTGCACACGTCCCGGGTCTTGCCGTTCCAGACCAGTTCGACCTCGCGCTTGTCCTCGAACAGGATGAAGCGGTATTTCTCCGGCAGCGGTTTGCCCTGCTGGATCAGGGTCACCAGGTCGCGCTGTTCGGCCTCACTCAGCTCGTAGGACTTTTTCTCTGGGCGTGCCATGGTCAGACCTCCTGGTATTCACGAAATACGCTGGCCAGGCCCGCGAACGTAGTCGGTTTGTGCTGCTCGAAACTCGCCTGATCGACATAGACGAAGTGGTAGCTCGGCCCGCCGTCGTCCTTGCACGCTTCGGTGGCGTCCTCGCACCATTGCCGCAGGCGGGCCATTTTCTGCGGCAGGTCGAGTTCCTCGCGGCCTTTGGTCTCGACGATCCAGACCTCGCCGTTGATGATGCGCACGATGAAATCCGGCGTGTAGGTGGATAACTCGCCGTTAGCCTTGACGTATTCGATCTTGAAGCCCACGGCCATGTAGTTCTTGCCGAAGGCCTGCACGTCGGGCGCAGCCTCCAGGAACGCGGCGAAGGCCAGTTCCAGTCTGTCAGCGTTGACCTCGCCGACGATGCGGTTGAACACCGATTTCTTCGCCTGCACGAAGCCGCGCGGCTCGGTGCGGAACGGCCGGGTGTCGCGCAATCGAATGTGCCCGTCGATGCGCGAACTGCCGCCTTCGTAAATCGTCAGCGCGTTGATGGCGGCGCGGAAGCGGTCGAACACCAGCTTGCCGACTTCCGGCTCGGACAGGTTGCGCAGGATGACCGGGTCTTCCAGATCGACGGCACTGGTGAACAGGTGGTCGCGGAGGAAGATTTTGACCTTGGGATAGAGCTGATCGTAACCGCCGACCAGGCGCAAATCCTTGAGCAGTTGCCGGGCGAAAAACGCCACCACGGAGCGGTAATCGCCTGGCCCGAAGCCATCCAGTTGCATGGTGTGGTCGACCTCGCCTTCGAGCATGGTCTTGAAAACGATCTCGCGGATTTCTTCCGGTGAGAAAGCCTTGATCGGCAGCTTCGGGTTGCCGAAGTGTTCGGGTTCCAGTTCAGTCAGATCTTTGAATTCCCGGTTGAAGCGCCGGGTCAGGCGCGGCACCGCGATGTCGAGTTCGTCGATGTTCTTGTTGGGGGATTCGGTTTCGACCTCGACGACCAGCGAATCTTGCCGTTGCCGTCCACCGGCGCCGCCCATCGGCACCCGGTCGAAGGTGACGCCTTCGTTCTGGATGGATTCCACGAACTCCATGAAGGCGGGCGTGCCCATGACCGAGACGGTCTCGCGCTGGTCGCTGCCGAAATACATGCGGCGTAGGCCGCGCCCCAGGGTCTGCTCGGGCAGGATGTTGCTTTTGGCGGCATAGGCGCGCAGGCCGACGATGGTGGTGACGTTCTTCACGTCCCAACCTTCCTTGAGCATCAGCACCGAAACAATCGCCTTGTAGGGCGATTTCCAGGTGTCGATTTCGTTGGACTGGCGGCGTAGCCGCTCCAGCTCTTCCTTGCTCTTGCCTGATGCCGCCTCGGAAATCTCGCCGTTGTTCTTGGTGTGGATGACCAGCACGCCATCTTGCAGCTCGGGGCAAATCCTTTGCAGATATTCACCCACGATGTCGCAGTTTTTGGTGTCGTCCACCATCACGAACAGCACGGCTTTCTTGCCCAGTTTTTCGTGTTCGGCGTAGCTCTTGCGCCATTCCTCGATGCCGAGTTGCAAATAATCAGCGTATTTCTCGGTGATGATCGGGCTTTGATGCTCGCTGAGCTTGGCGCGGCTGGCGGCATCCGGCAGCACCGGATGCTTGACCACGTTCTGGGCGATGGCCTCGACCAGCGGGTAGTCGCTCACGGTCTGCACGAAGATCGCGCCGTTGTCATGGCGCGGCGTGGCCGTTACATCCACCTGGATGGCCAGACGCAGGTCTTTTTGCAGCAGTTGATGGTGAATGTCCTGGATGCACTGGAACCAGGCCAGGCGGTTGTCGTGGATGTGGTGCGCTTCGTCATTGAACACGGCGAGTTCATCGATCTCTCGCACGATCTCGCCCAGGTCGGTGTTGCTGTCCGTGGTCTTGCCGACGGGCTTGGCACCGAAGGGGGCCAGGAAGTAGTCGCGCAGGTCGTCATCTTCCAGCGAAGGTTCCGGCACCTCGCCGAGGTAGACGCGGTGAATATTGGTCAGGAAGAGGTTGCCGGTCGGGCGAACGATGCGCACGTCGTCCTGAATGTGCAGCGCCATCTGAAAGTCGTCGCGCCAGTTGTGCCCGGCATGGCCGTTGTCCGGCAGCACCGGATCGTTGAAGAAGATGCGCAGCCCGTCGAAGTCGGCGCGCAGGCGATCCAGCACGATGATGTTGGGCGCGATCAGCAGGAAGTTGCGCGCCAGCGTCGAATCCGCCTCGTAGAGCTTGTGGTAGTAACTCCAGGCGATCAGCAGCGCCAGCACCTTGGTCTTGCCAGCACCCGTGGCCATCTTGACCACGAATCGTGGCCAGTCCTCGTCGAACATGTTGCTGGATACCGCGCCTGAGGCGTCGAAGCGCAACAGATCGAACTTGTCGCGCGCACCGCGCACGTCATAAAGCCAGATCACGGTTTCGACCGCTTCGCGCTGCGCGAAGTAGTAGCGGAACTGGCTTGATGTGCCGTCCGCTTGCTCAATCAGGTGATCGGTATCGAACCACCAGGCCAGCAAGGCGCGAGAGGTGGCCGAGGCGCCGGCATAGTCCACGTCACGCCAGGCCTTGATCTCTTCGCGGACCTTGGCCACCAGGGGTGGCAGCAGCTTTTCATAGGCGGTGCTGCGCAACTCTTCCGCCGCCGGGAACCAGCGCAGGTCTGGGGAAAGCGTCACGTAGGGCGAGCGTGGGAAATCCGGGTGTAGGGCCATTGAGCGGCGTTCCTTGTTTTTTCCTGGACACTTCTAGCACGAGGCTGCTTTAACCGGAACACCCCTCCCTGCTAAACCTCGCAAATCACGCGGTTTTATACATGCCTGGCCAGGCTCATGCGCTGGTGCA
>CAILNT010000098.1 GCA_903835655.1 uncultured Pseudomonadota bacterium
ACATCACGGCCAATTACCGCGATGGCCTGTCGGTCTACTACAGCCAGGCCAACCCCCAGGGGGTCGCCAGCGCCTGCGCGGAGAGTGCGCCCCTGATCGCGGCGGCGGCCGACAACTTCGTTGCCGGTACCCCAATGACCCGTCTGCTCAATGCCAACATCGAGGTGCGCGCGACGCCCAATACGGCCACGGCCAACCAGTGGACTTCGACCGACGTCGAGACGGTCCACGCCAACACCGTGACGACCGCCTTCGGCGCGGCACAGTCGGCTACGGAATTCATGGAGAACGCCTTGTTCTCCGGGATCATGACCGATGCCTACAACTGCGCGGGGGCGAGTACCGACATCCAGGCTATGCGCCAGTGCAGCCTCACGCTGACCCAGGCCTCAGAGCAGTGGAAAACGGACGCAGCCGGCGCCGCCTCCTTCTTCCAGAAGACCATGATCCCCAGCATGAACATCCTGCTGCTGCTCTTCTATGCCTTTGCGCCGCTGATGTTCATCTTCATGATGATGGCCGGCTGGCATGGCTTGAGCGTTCTGACGAAGTACCTGATCTTCGGGGTATGGACACAGACCTGGCTGCCGTTCGCCGCCATCATCAACTACATCATCCAGGTGCAGACCGTCGACGAACTTCGGCGGATCGCGGTGGCCAGCACGGATGCCGTCGGCAAAGGCCTGACGCCGGCGGTGCTCAATCCCTTCTACGAGGTGCTCTCCACCAAGCTCGCCACGGCTTCGGAAATGCTGGCGGCGACCCCGCTCATCACCCTGGCGCTGATGACCGGCTCGATCTACGGCCTGGTGAGCATGGCGCAGCGCATGAGCGGACGGGACTATGTGAACGAGAAGCAGGCGAGCCCGGATATTCACCAGCCGGCGCCGGTGAGCATGGGCAAGCCGCAATACTCGGGAATCGGGGGGAGGGCGGTCGGCGACATGGCGCAGAACCCTGGTTGGTCGGGAAGCCTGGGAAGCGTGCGTGGTCACGCTCTCGAAAGCGCGCACGGAGAGGTGGAAAGCGCCAGCCGGCAACTCACCGAGCAGTCCATGAAAATGCTCAAGGCCGGCAGCTCCCAGGGCGTGAATGTGAAGTCCGCGACTCAGCACATGGATGAGATCGGGGTGACGCGGGGGGCGAGTTTCCAGGCGATGGAAGACAAGTTCGCCCAAGCTGGTCGCGACATGGGAATGAGTGCGGAACAAGCGAAGGAGTTTGGCAGACGGGCGGCGGTTGCCGCATCGGTGGGGGTGAAAACACCGTTCGCCGGTATGAAAGGCGAATTTACGGCGCAGGGACAAGCCGTCAGTTCGGACAAGCTTCAACAAGCCTACAAAGAAACGATGGGCGATGGTGTGACACGCCAGCATACCGAGCAGGTTCAGCGCCAGATCGCCGAGAAGACCATTGACACCAAAGGCTTCGAGAAGCTGTTCGGGCGGACGTTGAGCAGTGAGGAAACCCAAGGCTGGCAGGAGGCGAAGACCCGGCAGTTGCAGGTGCAGGACAGCTTCCGTGCGATGGAAACGGCGTCGTCCTCGTTCAACGGCAGCAACACCATCGGCGGCGAGCAGATCGCAAATGCCATGAAAGAGGACCGTGGCCATGTGCGCGGCGACCTGGTGAAAGCCGAGCGGCTGATGGGCGATGCCATCGGCGACGAGAAGTGGCAGGGGTTCATGAACCGAGCAGAGGGCTATGTGCGCACATCACAATATGAAAGCACCCTCATGGGGGGCGAGCGCCAGGATGCCATCCGCTTCCACGCGCTACGCATGGCGTCGCAAAGCGGCGATAGGGCTGCGAGATCGGTGGCGGATGGGCATTTCCTGGGGGCGGCTGCCCGCATCGCAGGGGAGAGTACGGAAGCGGCAGCCAGGATCGCTCA
>CAILNT010000099.1 GCA_903835655.1 uncultured Pseudomonadota bacterium
GACGGTAAGGAGCAGGTTGCCGGGCCGGTTTTCCCGATCAGCGTCTGCCGTAGAGGTCCGAGCGCATCGGGTTGGCGGCGAGGAGGGTTTTCCACAACCTCGGCGTGAGCTCGTGAACCCGTGCCGCGGGGTGGGTGGCGACGCGTTGCAGGACATCGACCAGGTAGTCGTAGGGATCGATGCCGTGCAGGCGGCAGGTGACGATCAGGCTTTGCAGGATGCCGATGTGCTTGGCGCCGAGTTCGGTCCAACTGAACATCCAGGCCTTGCGATTATCCAAACGCTTGGATAATCGCAATTATCCTCGGTCAACTATTAGGCAAGGTTTGCGCATGGGCGCCTAAACAGTCTTTAACTGTCAATGGGTTAGCCGCATACGGTTGATTCCAGACTTGCCATAAAAAATGGTGTTTCCTGTAGGGCCAATCCCTATCCACAGGAGTAGACCATGTCTATGGATAGCTGTCTGGCGCACGTCCCTCACCCCGAATGGCTGACTGACGGTCCGCTTGCCAACCTCATCACACCATTCATCGAAGCACTATGTGGCCAGCGTTATGCCGAAGGCACAGTTGTTGCCTATGTGAGCAGCCTGGCTCACTTCAGTTTCTGGCTGAAGAGCGAAGGGCTAGATGAGTCGAGTATCAGTCCGGCAACCGTTGAGCAATTTTTACGACAGCACTTCTCCGCGTGCCACTGTCCCGCGCCATGCCGTTCTGCTGGAGCAGATGTACCTGCCGTTCTTAGGCATCTTCTAAGATTGTTTCCTCAGAAGCACATGTTGCCGGCAACCGAGGGGGCACTTACGCTTGAGCTTGAACGGTTTGGCGCTTACCTATCGGACATCTGCGGGGTGGCGCCAGTCACCCGTGACCGCCGAATTCACGATGTTGGGGCTTTCCTCGGCCAAGTATTTGGTAGCCAAGCCCCGGTTACCGCCCAGATTTCAGGGGAGCAGTTGGAGGCCTTCATTACTGGGTTGAGCCCGCATTTGCAGCCATCCACACTACGTTCCATCTGCACTGGTCTGCGCATCTACTTTCGTTACCGAGCCCTGCTTGGGGAGCCGACGGTGGCATTGTCAGCGGCCTTGCCTAGAATTGCGGACTGGCGGCGTACCACCCTACCCAAAGCACTCTCGGACGCAGAGCTGGCCGCTTTCCTGGAGACGTTCGATTGCACAGACCCCGTTGGGCAGCGAGATTACGCCATTGCGCGCTGCCTGGTCGATCTTGGTCTGCGCGGCCATGAGGTTACCTATTTGACACTGGAATCGGTGGACTGGCGTTGTGCAACGTTGACGATTAGTGGCACCAAGAGTAATCGGGTGCAACAGGTAGGCGCTCCACTGTCTCGGCGTGGTGGCGATCCTGGGCCAGAGGCCCCTATCCTGACGCACGAGATAAACGCCTGCCCGCCCACCCCGGCGCGAGGTGCAGATGAATAGGAATTGAGCTTGAACTTGCCCCTCGCTCAAATCTGGCGGCGCTAGCCTTCGGCCAGGCGCATTTTCGCCGCGGCCAGGGCTTCGGGTTCGCCGCGCAGGATGAGGATGTCGCCACTTTCCAGGCGGGTCTCTGGGCCGAACTCGAAGGCGTGGGCGCCGCGGCGGCGGACGTTGACGAGCGTGGCCCCCAGGCTTTGCAGATCCAGTTGCACCAGGGTTCGGCCACCCTGGCGCGCGGTGACCAGGAAGGAGGCCAGGCGATCGCCGCGCGCATCGTCGTCCTGTTCGTCGGAGAGGCCGCGAAAATATCCGCGCAGGGCGCCATAGCGTGCCTCGCGGGTTTGGCGGATACGATTCAATACCCGCGCCAGGGGCACGCCGGCCATGAGCAGGGTCTGTGAGCCCAGCATGAGCGCGCCTTCCATGAGTTCCGGCACTACCTCCGCGGCTCCCGCGGCACGCAGGGCGTCGAGATCGCTGTCGTCGACGGTGCGCACGATCACGGGCACTTCCGGTTTCAGGCGTTGCACCGCGGCGAGCACGCCGTGCGCCGAGCGCGCGTGGGAAAAACTGACTACCACGGCGCGGGCGCGATGCACGCCGGCGGCCATCAGCACTTCGGCGCGGGAGGCGTCGCCGAACACCACGCGATCTCCCGCCTGGGTGGCGGCATGCACCCGGCGCGGGTCGTCGTCCAAGGCGATGAACGGCACTTTCTCCGACTCCAGCAAGCGTGCCAGGCTCTGACCGCTGCGGCCGTAGCCGCAGACGATGACGTGCTTCTGGATGCCGAAGGCGCGGGTGGCGATTTCGTGCACGCCGCGCGCCTGCTCCACCCAGGCGCCGCCTTCCAGGCGTTTGGCGAGACGATCGCCGTAGAGCACGAGCAGCGGCGTGGTCAACATCGAGAGCACCATCGCAGCCAACAGGGTCTGGTGCAGTTCGGCACCGATCAGGCCATGGCCCAGGGCCAGCGCCAGCAGGACGAAGCCGAACTCGCCGGCCTGCGCCAGGCCCAGGCCAACGCGCAGGACGACCGCCCAGGAGCGCACATACAACCCGGCCAGCAGGGCCGCCAGAATCAGCTTGCCGATCACCAGCGCGAGCATGATGCCCAGCACTTCGCCCCAGTGCAGCGCGACCAGCCTCAAATCGAGCATCAAGCCGATGGAGACAAAAAATAGCCCCATGAGGACATCGCGAAAGGGGCGGATGTCGGCTTCCACCTGATAGCGGTATTCGGTTTCGGCGATCAATACGCCGGCGAGGAAGGCGCCCAGCGCCAGCGACAGCCCGGCCCGTTCGGTGACGTAGGCCAGCCCCAGGGTGACCAGCAATACGTTGAGCATGAACAGTTCGGCGGACTTGGGCCTTGCCACCCACTGGAACCAGGGCCGCATCAGGCGTTGCCCCAGCGCCAGGATGACGGCCAGCACCAGGGCGGCTTTCAGTGCCGCGTAGAGCAGTGCCTGTCCCAGGCCAGAACTCTGCGCCAGCGCGGGCAAGAAGATGATGAGCGGCGCGACGGCGAGATCCTGGAATAGCAGGATGCCCAGGATCAAGCGGCCGTGTTCGCTGTCGAGTTCTTCGCGCTCCGACAAGAGTTTGCTGACGATGGCCGTGGAAGACATGGCGAGCACGCCGCCCATCGCCAGACCTTGCTCCCAGGGTAGGGCGAACAGCAATCCCAGCGCCATGACGATGAACATGGTGAGGACGACCTGCATGCCGCCCAGGACGAACACCGACTGGCGCATGGCGTTGAGACGCGCCAAGGAAAATTCCAGGCCGATCGAAAACATTAGGAAGACCACGCCGAATTCCGCCAGATGGCCCGCAGGCGTGTCCTGCGCGAGTCGTGGCAGGAACGGCGCCATGGCGGCGCCGATCAGGAGGTAGCCTACCAGCGCCGGCAGGCCGAGCGCCTTCAGCCCCGCGACGGCCAATACGCCGCTGGCGAGCAGAATCAGGGTGAGTTCCAGAGTACTGGGCATGGAGTGTGCTAGGTGCGGTCGGCGATACTGAACGGCTATACTCCGGGCTCATTATGGCATCCCCAAACCACTCCCCCGGCGACATCCTCGAGATGGCTCGCCGCACCCTGGAAATCGAGGCCGCTGCGGTCAGCCGCGTGCGGGAACACCTGGACGGGGGCTTCCCGCGCGCCGTCGCGATGCTCCTGGAATGCACGGGCCGCGTGGTGGTCTCGGGCATGGGCAAGTCCGGCCACATCGGTGGCAAGATCGCCGCCACTCTGGCCAGCACCGGCACGCCCGCCTTCTTCATGCATCCGGCCGAGGCCAGCCATGGCGACCTGGGTATGATCACCGGGCAGGATGTGGTCATCGCCCTTTCCAACTCCGGCGAGAGTGTGGAGATCGCGGCCATCGTGCCCCTGCTCAAGCGGCGGGGCGCCCGCCTCATCAGCATGACCGGCAACCCCACCTCCACCCTGGCGCGCGAGGCGGACATCCATCTCGACGCCAGCGTTGCGCAGGAAGCCTGTCCGCTCAACCTGGCCCCCACGGCCAGCACCACGGCGGCCCTGGCGCTGGGCGACGCGCTGGCGGTGGCCGTGCTCTACGCGCGCGGCTTCACCGCGGAGGACTTCGCCCGCACCCACCCCGGCGGCGCCCTGGGTCGTCGCCTGCTGGTGCATGTGCGCGACCTGATGCACAAGGATGCGGCCCTGCCAGTGGTGGGGCTGGGCGCGAGTCTGAAGCAAGCGCTTCTGGAAATGACCCGCAAGGGCCTGGGCATGACGGCCATCACCGATGCGGAAGGCCGCCTCCTGGGCATCTTCACCGACGGCGACCTGCGCCGACTCCTGGACGCCGACGTGGACGTGCGCGGCGCGATGATCGCCGCGGTGATGAAGCGCGACCCACGCACCATATTCGAAGACGCCCTGGCGGTGGAAGCCGTGCAGATGATGGAAAAATTCAAGGTCAACGGCCTCTTTGCCGTCAATGCGGCAGGGCAACTGATTGGAGCACTCAACATGCATGATCTTCTGCGCGCGGGCGTGGTATGAGCGCCGATGCCCAAAACCCGGCCCCCCGAGAGGGTGAGGAACACTCGGGGCCGCCTGGCGTGTTTCGCCGGGAGGACATCGAGGAACGGGCGCGCGCCACGCGCATGATCGTGTTCGACGTAGATGGCGTGCTCACCGATGGCAGCCTTTTCTACGGCGACGACGGCCAGGAATACAAGGCGTTCAACTCGCGCGACGGCCACGGCATCAAGATGCTGCGCGCCAGCGGCGTCGAGACCGCCATCATCACCGGGCGCACTTCCCAGGTCGTATTGTTCCGGGCGCGCAATCTCGGCATCGTGCATCTGTTCCAGGGCGCGGACGACAAGCTCGAAGCCTATGAAAAACTGCTCTCTGGCGTGAATCTTTCCCCTGAACAGATCGCCTATATGGGCGACGACCTCGTGGACCTGCCGGTTCTGCGCCGCTGCGGCCTGGCGATCAGCGTGCCGGATGCGCCCGATGAGGTGAAGGCGCGCAGCCATTACATCACCCGGTCCAGTGCCGGGCGGGGCGCGGCGCGCGAGGCCTGCGAGCTGATCATGCGCGCCCAGGGGACCTGGGATCGGCAACTGGCGATCTACGATCGATGACCGGTGGCTACCATGTGCATTGGTTGCCGCTCGGATTCGCGGCCCTGCTCGCGCTGCTGAGCGCCTGGCTGAACCAGGTGGCCGAGCGCACCGTGGTCCAGGACAATGCCGGCTTCAGCCATGACCCCGATTATGTCGTCGAGGATTTCCGGGTGCAGGTCTACGATCTGTCGGGCAGGCCACGGCACCGACTCGGCGCGCGGCGCATGACCCACTACATGGACGACGACAGCAGCGAATTGGAGCGGCCGCAATTTCTGGCGACCGCCAACGGCGAGTCACCCATGTCCGTCACCGCGCGCCGCGGCGTCATCCTGGGCGATCGTGAAAGCGTGCATTTCCTGGGCGATGTACGCGCCGCGCGCGGCACGGCACACGGTCTGGACGCCTTTATCCTGACCGGCGAGCACCTGCGCGTGGTGCCCGATGCGAACATCCTCAGCAGCGATACACCCGTTACCCTGAGCCAGGGGAGATCGGTCATCCACGCGGGTGGCCTCTACGTGGACGAACACAACCAGCGGCTGGAGTTCACCGGCGGCGTTCGAGGCCTTTATGAAAAGATACATTGATGTGCCGCGGCATATGGCGGGTCGGCACTGGGCCGGCTCCTTGTTCGCCGGGCTGTTGCTGTTCGCGGCGAGCATGCCCGCCTGGGCGGAGAGGGGCGACAAGGGCAAACCGGTCAACCTCGAGTCGAACAGCGCGCACATGGACGAGGCCAAGAAGCTGGCGATCTACGAGGGCCATGTCGTGCTCACCCAGGGCACGTTGCTGATCACGGCCGATCGCATCGAGGTGCATCAGGACGAGCAGGGCTTTTCCAGTGGCGAGGCCACCGGCAACCCGGTGTATTTCCGCGAAAAGCTGGAGAACAGCGAAGAATATGCCGAAGGTTGGGCCAATCGTCTGGAATACGACGGGCGCGCCGACAAGATGAAACTGATCGGCCAGGCACGCCTGAAGCGCGGCGAGGACGATCTCCGTGGCAATCTCATCGTCTATGACAGCGATACCGAATTCTTCCAGGCGCAAGGCAGCATCGGCGGCAAGCCAGGACGGGTGCACGCGGTGATCCGCCCGAAGAGTGATCCCGCGGTCGTGAAAGCGAAGCCGTGAAACCCTCGGTACTCAAGGCGGAGAACCTGGTCAAGCGCTACAAGTCACGTGGCGTGGTCAACGATGTCTCGATCCAGGTGGAAAGTGGCGAAGTAGTCGGCTTGCTGGGTCCCAATGGCGCTGGCAAGACCACCAGCTTCTACATGATCGTCGGACTGATACGCACCGATTCCGGCCGCATTCTCCTGGACGGCGCCGACCTCACCCACCTGCCCGTTTACCGCCGCGCGCGTCTCGGATTGTCCTATCTGCCGCAGGAGCCCTCGGTCTTCCGCCGCATGAGCGTGGCGGAAAACATTGCGGCGATGCTCGAACTCAAGGGTAAGGGAGGTAGCGAAGCGGATGCCCAACTGGAAAGCCTGCTCGAAGATCTGCATCTGACCCATCTGCACGATGCCAATGCCGCCAGCCTGTCCGGCGGCGAGCGCCGCCGCCTGGAAATCGCGCGCGCGCTGGCCACACAGCCGCGTTTCGTTCTGCTGGACGAACCCTTCGCCGGCATCGATCCGATTTCCGTGATCGATATCCAGAAGATCGTGCGTTTCCTCACCGGGCGCGGCATCGGCGTGCTGATCACTGACCATAACGTGCGCGAAACCTTAGGGATCTGCGACCGTGCCTATATCCTCAACCGGGGAGAAGTTCTGGCCGCCGGGTCGCCCGACGAAATCATTTACAATGACAGTGTTCGCCAGGTTTACCTGGGAGAGCATTTCCGCCTGTGATGGTCATGACCTCGCGCGACCTTCCTCCTCCTGAAACCGCCGTTCCCTCCCGCGCAGTCCGGGTGGATGTGCGTGCTCTCACCCGGCAACCGCTTCACCCATGAAGCAGAGCCTACAGCTCAAGCTGCACCAGCAGCTCACCCTGACCCCGCAACTGCAACAGTCGATCCGGCTGCTACAGCTTTCGACCCTTGAACTGGGCCAGGAAATCTCGCAGATGCTGCAGGACAATCCGTTGTTGGAGCGCCTGGACGGAGAGGACAGCTTCGATGGCCCGGTCGGCGAGACGCCCGCGGCCGAGACCGAGCGCAAGGAACACGACGAAGTCTACGAGGAGATGGCCTGGGGCGACCGCGCGGTGGGCCCGGCGCCGGACGAAGACGACGATGACCACGGTTTTCAGCAGGCCGAATCCGCCAGCCTGCGCCAGCATCTGGCGGAACAGCTCGGACTTACGCCGCTCACGCACCGCGATCGCCAGCTGATCGCCTTCCTGATCGAGGCGCTCGACGACGACGGTTATCTCACCGCTTCCCTGGAAGAACTGGCCGAGCTGTTGCCCCCGGAACTGGAGATCGACCCGGTCGAGCTGCATGCCGCCCTCGGCCTGCTGCAAAGCTTCGATCCCGTTGGCGTGGGCGCGCGCGGACTGGGCGAGTGCCTCTGGCTGCAACTCAACAGCCTGCCGGTGGACACCCAGCACCTCCCGGCCGCGAAGATACTGGCACGCGAGCACCTTCCCCTGCTGGCCGACCGCGAATACGGCAAGCTGAAGAAACTGCTTGCCCTCGACGATGCGCAGTTCATGCAGTTGCGCCAGCTCATCACTTCGCTCGAACCCAGGCCGGGTGCGGCCTATACCCCGGTGAGCACGCGTTATGTGGTGCCGGACGTGTTCGTGAAAAAGACGAAAGGGCTGTGGATGGTCAGCCTCAACGCCAACGCCATGCCCAAACTGCGCATCAACGAGATGTATGCCGGTATCCTGCGCAACAATCGCGAAGGCGGCTCCTCGCTGGCCACGCAGTTGCAGGAGGCGCGCTGGCTGATCAAGAACGTGCAGCAACGCTTTGAAACCATCCTGAAAGTATCGCAGGCCATCGTCGACCGACAGCGCATGTTCTTCGAACACGGCGAGGTGGCCATGCGTCCGCTCACCCTCAAGGAGATCGCCGAAGTGGTGGAACTGCACGAGTCCACCATCTCCCGCGTGACCACCCAGAAGTTCATGATGACTCCACGTGGACTCTACGAATTCAAATATTTCTTCGGCAGCGCGCTGGCCACGGAGGAGGGCGGCGCCGCCTCCAGCACCGCCATGCGCGCCCTGATCAGGCAGTTCATCGACGCGGAGAACCGTGCCCGGCCGCTTTCGGACAGCGCATTATCCGAACTGTTGGGCAAACAGGGCTTCGTCGTCGCCCGGCGCACCGTCGCCAAGTATCGGGAGTTGCTGAACATTTCTCCCGCAAACCAGCGCAAGTCGCTGTGACCCCTATCCCTCTTCCGGCAAGCCAGCGGGGGGAGCTTCGAACGTCGCCGCGACGTTCACCTTAACCAGAAAGGAGCAGTCAACAATGAACCTCACCATCACCGGTCATCACCTGGAAGTGACACCCGCAATCCGCAGTTATGTGGAAGAGAAGATGGGTCGCGTCACTCGACATTTCGACCAGGTGATCGACGTCTCGGTCATCCTTTCGGTGGATAAACTGGAGCACAAGGCGGAAGCCAACGTGCATGTCCCCGGCAAGGATGTCTACGTCGAATCGATCGACGCCGATATGTATGCTGCACTCGACGCTCTGGCCGACAAACTCAACCGACAGGTTCTCAAGCACAAGGAAAAATCCGGTAACGTGCATCGCGAATCCGGTGGCGTAAAAGGCCTGATCGTCGAAGCAGAATGACCGACTGGCTCAGGGCGGGTGCGTTTCCTGCCTTGAGCCAGCGCCTTTTCAAGGCCCAGAAATGAATCTGATCACGCCCCTGCTCAAACTCGCCAATGTCTTAGCCGAGTGCGATGTGCATAGCAAGAAGCGCTTGTTCGAACAAGCCGCCCAGTTGGTTCAGGCCAGCGATGGCGTCGCCGCCGGCGAGGTGTTCGACAGCCTGTTCGCACGCGAAAAACTCGGCTCCACCGCCTTGGGGTACGGCATCGCCATCCCTCACGGCCGCCTCAAACACCTCGCGGATACCGCCTGCGCTTTCCTGCGCCTGAAGACCTCCACCGATTTCGACGCACCCGACGGCCAGCCGGTCGACTTGGTGTTCGTGCTCCTGGCCCCCGCAGCCGCCAGCGACATACACTTGCAAATTCTGGGGGAACTGGCCGCCATGTTCTCCGACGCGGATTTTCGCGCCAGCCTGCGTGCCGCCCCGGATGCCGCCAGCCTGCATCGACTCATCATCGAATGGACGCCGTGAACAAGCCTGAAAACATCACCACCCACCAGATCTCGGTCGCGGAGTTATTCCATCGGGTCGGGGAGCGGCTGCACCTGACCTGGATCGCCGGTCGGGGAGGTGGCGAGCGTTCGCTCACCTCGGACACGGTGCAAAAGCCCACGCTGGCATTGGTCGGCCACCTGAATTACGTTCATCCCAACCGCATCCAGGTCATGGGTTGCGCCGAGATGGACTACCTGCGTGGGCTTTCTCCGGCCGATCTCGCACTCTCCATCACCAACCTGTTCTCCACCAAACTCGCCGCCGTGGTCGTCGCCAATGGCGAGTCGGTGCCGGAAGGCATGATCCACGCGGCGGAGCGCAGTGCCACGCCCTTGTTCAGTTCGCCGGAACCAAGCCCGACCTTGATGAGCCTGCTCTCGCACGTCATGACTCAGGCCCTGGCGCCCTCCACCGTGCTCCACGGCGTGTTTCTCGAGGTCTCGGGGCTGGGCGTGCTGATTACCGGCGACCCGGCCGTGGGCAAGAGCGAACTGGCGCTGGAATTGATTACCCGTGGCCACCGCCTGGTGGCGGACGACGCGCTGGAAGTGTTTGCCGTCTCGCCGGATACCCTGGAAGGCCGCTGCCCGACTCTGCTCCAGGACTACATGGAAGTACGCGGGCTGGGTGTGCTCGACATCCGCCGCCTGTTTGGCGAGACCGCGGTCAAGCACAAGAAAAACCTCAAACTCATCATTCGCCTGAGTCTGGCGGACAAGTGGCAGGAGGTCGACCGACTCAACATCGCCGCGAGCAGCCGCGTCATCCTTGGCGTCGAGGTCGCGGAAGTCCGCATCCCGGTCGCGGTCGGCCGCAACTTGGCGGTCCTGGTCGAGGTTGCCGTGCGCAACCACACCCTGAAAATGCGCGGGGTTCACGCCTCGGAGGAATTTGCCGAACGCCAGCGCATCGCCATCGCTGCGTCGGAGATCTGACGCCGCTGACTGACAAGGTTTAACAAAAACTTCATGTATGGGCTGATCATTTCCATATAATTGGAAATATGGAAAATAAACAAGCCGTGACCGCCCTTGCTGCCCTGGCCCAGGAGAGTCGTCTGACCATGTACCGGCTGCTAGTCGAGGCCGGTCCGGAGGGCTTGGTAGTGGGGCAGATCGCGGATGCGACGGCCATCCCGGCCGCGACGCTGTCTTTCCATCTCAAGACACTCGCCCACGGAGGTCTGATACAGGGCCGCCAGGAAGGGCGTCATGTGCGCTATGTGGCCGACTTTGAAGCGATGCACTGCTTGATCGAATACTTGAGTGAAAACTGCTGCGGCAGCGACCGTACCGCTTGCGCCCCCCAACGCTACTCCTCCAACGAAAGAGAACAACCGATGATTGCCACCCCGAAAACCGTCCTCGTCTTGTGCACCGGCAACTCCTGCCGTTCCCAGATGGCCGAAGTGTTGCTCAACCATGACCTGGCCGGCCAAGTGCGTGCGTTGTCCGCCGGCACCAAGCCACAACCCAGGGTCGCCGACGGCGCCATCGCAGCACTTGCGGATGCCGGCCTACCCTGCGACGGTCTCTACCCGAAGGATGTGGATGCGGTGATGAATGAAGCCATCGATCTTGTGGTCACCGTCTGCGACAACGCCCGTGAAACCTGCCCGATCTTTCCTCGCCCGGTGAAATCCATCCACCTGCCCTTTCACGATCCGCATGGCGAGCCGCTGGAGAGCTTCATCCGGGTGCGCGACGACATCCGCACCCGGTTGGTGGCGGCGGTACGCGAGCACCTGGGACTTTGATCCCCCTTTCAGACTTGGAGTCCGTTATGTCCGAACAAATCATGAATGTGCTGTTTCTATGTACTGGTAACTCCGCCCGTTCCATCCTGGCGGAGTCGGTACTGAATAACCTGGCGGTGAGCCGGGGCAAATTCCATGCGTATAGCGCGGGTAGCCATCCCGCGGGCCAGGTGCATCCCATGGCCGTCGACCTGCTGGAGCAGAACCACCTCTCTACCGAAGGGCTACGCAGCAAGTCCTGGGACGAGTTTGCCCAGCCCGGTGCGCCGGTACTGGATTTCGTCTTCACCGTCTGCGACAACGCCGCAGGCGAGGTCTGCCCGGTCTGGCCTGGTCAACCCATGACCGCGCACTGGGGTGTGCCCGATCCCGCGGCCGTGCAAGGCAGCGAGGAGATAAAGCGGAAAGCCTTTTTCATCGCCTTCAATCAGCTATCGAACCGCATCGGCCTGTTCGCCCAGCTGCCCTTCGATAAACTGGATCGAATCAAGCTACAGAAAGCCCTCGCCGACATCGGCCGGGAGCTCTGATCATGTCCGCCCAATGTGAAACCACCGCGAAACTAGCCGCCGGGGCACCCATGAGCCTGTTCGAGCGCTGGCTTTTTCTGTGGGTGGCGCTGTGTATCGTCGCCGGCATTCTCGCGGGCCAGGTGTTCCCGGCACCGTTCCAGGCACTGGGACGCATGGAAGTAGCCCAGGTAAACCTGCCGGTAGGTGGCCTCATCTGGGTGATGATCATCCCGATGCTGATGAAGATCGATTTTTCGGCGTTGCATCAGGTCAAGGAACACTGGCGCGGCATCGGCGTGACGTTGTTCGTGAACTGGGCGGTGAAACCTTTCTCCATGGCGCTGCTCGCCTGGTTGTTCATCCGCCATCTGTTCGCGTCGTATCTGCCGGTGGAACAGCTCGACAGCTACGTCGCCGGCCTGATCCTGCTGGCGGCGGCACCCTGTACCGCCATGGTGTTCGTGTGGAGTCGGTTGACTGGCGGCGATCCGTATTTCACCCTGTCCCAGGTAGCGCTGAACGACAGCATCATGATCTTCGCCTTCGCCCCCATCGTCGGTCTACTCCTTGGATTGTCGGCCATCACCGTGCCCTGGGCGACTCTGTTCACGTCGGTGCTGCTCTATATCGTGATTCCGGTCATCCTGGCGCAGGTTTGGCGCGGTGTCTTGCTGAAGCAGGGCCAGGCGAAGTTCGACGCCGCCCTGGCCAGTCTCGGCCACCTGTCCATCCTCGCCTTGCTCGCCACTTTAGTGCTGCTGTTCGCCTTCCAGGGCGAGGCCATCCTCAAGGCACCGTTGATCATTGCTCTCTTGGCGGTGCCTATCCTGATCCAGGTGTTGTTCAACTCATCGCTGGCCTACTGGCTCAACCGCAGGGTGGGCGAAAAGCACAACATCGCCGGCCCATCGGCCCTGATCGGCGCTTCCAACTTCTTCGAACTGGCGGTAGCCGCGGCGATCTCCCTGTTCGGCTTCGAATCCGGCGCGGCACTCGCCACCGTGGTGGGGGTATTGATCGAAGTGCCGGTGATGCTGCTGGTGGTAAAAGTCGTCAATCGAAGCCGCAGCTGGTACGAAGCCGGCTTGGCCGCCCGCTGAGGGAATACCCAGGCTCGATCCCTTCGCGCTCTGGCCCGGCTTCGACCTTCCTGGCCAGGAAGGCCACCTCCAGGCCACGAAGGCGATGTGGCGTACCGATCCGGCTTGCGGCGGCTGACCAAGGCGTGACACCCTATAGATGAATATTTCAACCGGACTCGTATCTTGCTGAATCTCATCTTCTGCTGGCATTTTCACCAGCCCGATTATCGTGATGCCGATGGCCGGTATCAGCTGCCCTGGACGTATCTCCACGCCATCAAGGATTACGCGGACATGGCGGCGCATCTGGAAGCCGCGCCCGACCTGCGCTGCGTGGTCAATTTCGTGCCTACCCTGGTGGAACAGCTCGACGATTATGCCGCGCAGTTCGCCTCCGGCGAGATTCGCGATCCCTTGCTGGCTGCCCTGATCGACCCTGATCTGGCTGGCCTGGATATGGAGGCACGGCGTCACCTGATCGAACAGTGTTTCAAGCTCAACCATCCCACCATGCTGGAGCCGTTCCCGGCCTTCCTGTGTCTTCGTGTCCTGTGGAAGGCGGTGGAAGAGAGCGGTGAGGTGGGGCTGGCCTACCTGTCCGGGGAATACCTGGCCGACCTGGTGACCTGGTACCACCTGGCCTGGACGGGTGAGACCGTGCGCCGCGCGCATCCCGAGTTGCTCGCGCTGATGACGCGCGGGACAGGCTTTACCCTGGCGGAGCGGCGCGTCGTGTTCGATCTCTGCGGCGACATCGTCGCCAGCCTGATTCCGCGCTACCGCTATCTGGCAGAGCGCGGCCAGGTCGAGTTGTCGAGCACACCGCACAGCCATCCCATCCTGCCGCTCCTGCTCGACTTCGCGGCCGCTCGCGACGCCGACGCGGGCTTGGCCTTACCGACGGCGGCCTCCTATCCGGATGGCGCTGCGCGTGCCGTGGAACACGTTCACGCCGCGGTGGCGAGCCACAAACGCCACTTCGGCCGCGCACCTGCCGGCTTCTGGCCGGCCGAGGGTGGGGTGTCCGAGGCCGCGGTGCATCTCCTGTCGGCGTCCGGCGTGCAGTGGGCGGCGAGCGGCGAGGGCGTGTTGCGCCGCAGTCTGGAAAGATCTGGCCGCAGCCTGGAGCACAAGCCGGCCTGGATCACCTCGCCTTATCGCCTGACGGGTAGCCGTACCACCCTGTTCTTCCGTGACGATCATTTGTCCGACCTGATCGGCTTCGAGTACAAGGGCTGGTTTGGCGCCGATGCCGTACGCCATCTCCTGCATTGCCTGGAGGAGATGCGGCGGCAGGCGCCCGGTCCCGACCCCGTGGTCAGCATCATCCTGGACGGCGAAAATGCCTGGGAGTACTACCCCTACAACGGTTTCTACTTTCTCTCCGGCCTGTTTGCCGAACTGTCGCGGCAGTCCTCGATCCGCGCCACCACCTTCAGTGAATATCTGGAACTGCATCCCGACGCACCCAGGGAGTTGCCGCATCTCGCCGCCGGCAGTTGGGTGTATGGCGACTTCAGTACCTGGATGGGCGACCCCGCCAAGAACCGGGCCTGGGACTGGTTGTGCGCGGCCAAGCTCGCGTATGACGCTACCGTGGAGATGTTGCCCGAGGACGAGGCAGGGAGCGCTGAAGACCTGCTCAAGTCCTGCGAGAGTTCCGACTGGTTCTGGTGGTTTGGTGACGCCAACCCGGCCGAAGCGGTGGCCAGCTTCGACCGAGTCTATCGGCAGAAGCTCAAGCGCCTCTATCAGACCTTGCGTATTCCGGCTCCGGCCTATCTCGATACGCCTCTGTGCCGGGGTGGTGGTGCCAGCGAAGCCGGTGGCGTGATGCGCCGCGGCGGTGCGTGAACCTACTCGGAAGATATGGTCACTGTTTATTGGCATAGGTGACGAGATTTCTTTATGGCACGGTGAGTGGGTCTTCGTGTGCGGTTTTTAACTCGTTGACTTTAATGGATAATAATAAATGGCATGATAATTGCTTATTGTTTAGTATTAAAATTTTCTATCAGGAACGTCAAGTGAAATCCATATCCCGGATGTTGGCCAGCGGTGTGTTTTTTCTCGTTTCCGGCGCAGCCTGCGCCGGTACCATGACTTTCAACGCGGTCGACAACGGTTGGTACGACAACAGTGGGAATACCAGTCCCAGCAATACGAATACCTGGACCGGATTTGACGGCAGTTCGACCTATCGCAACAGCTTCTACAACTTCGACGTGAGCAGCATCGCCGCGGGTCAGGTGATTACCTCGGCCAAGATCACCTTCAACGGTAACAATGGCAACTATGCCTCGCCCGATGCCTTCGAGACCGTGCAGATTTGGGACGTGACTTCCACCACCCCCGGCCTGGCCTCTTCGGTCAGCGTCTACAACGACCTGATGACAGGGGTGGAGTATGGCCAGACCGATGTATCCGCCACCAACGGCTCATCCATGCCGACCTTCAGCGTCACACTGGGCAGCGCCGCCTTCGCCGATATCCTGGCGGACGGTCAATTCAGCCTGGGTGCACACATCTCCACCTTGCGCTCCGGCGTCAACCAGGTGCTGTGGTCTGGTTCCTACGCCATGCCCGCCGCGTATCTGACGGTCAATCTTCAACCCAAGAGCGTTCCCGAGCCCTCCAGCTTGGCGCTGGTCGGTCTAGGGCTGGCCAGCTTGATCTGGCGTCGGAAGCGGCCCGCCTGAGCGCCGCGGGATAGGTCACGATCCGGCACACGTCGCCGCCGGGTCACAGAGGCGCCCGAGCAGCCAGGAAGGGGAGATCCAGGTAACGAGGTCGTCGAATTCCCCTCCGGCGCGGTCGGCGGCGGACGGGGGGCGCAGGACGAAGCGTGCAGTGCCGTCGCTGTTGGCGCGCTCGTCGCTGGAAACCGGCGCCAGGTTGCTTCGGCCCATGGCGTTGTGTGCGCCAAAGCCGTTACGGCCGTGCGAGAGCAGGGCTGCCACTGCGGTTTGCGGCTGTTCGCAGGAACTGGCCTGGCAGATGCGCACCCGCGCGGCGGGAAGCGGGTTGACGACGATGCCATGATGGGCGTCGGCATAGTCGGCCGAGACTGCGTAATCCAGGTGGTTGCCCCAGGCATCGACTTCGGCTACACCCAGGGTGCGCCAGGGCAGGATGCCGACCTGGATGGCGCAGCGCCCGTCAGCCAGGCGCACTTCCTCTCCATCGGTGCGAGTCGGGCAAGGCAGGTAGGGGTGGCCATCGGGATCGCGGTGGCTCAGTGCGTAGCCGATCAGGGCAATGCGGCCGCTTTCCAGAGCATGGCGGGCTTCGCTGTTCTGGCGTTCGGTGATCTGCTGGGTGATCGGGGTGAGCATGCCGCCCATGAGGATCGTGATGATGAACAGGACGATGGCCAGTTCGACCAGGGTAAATCCGCGCGCGCGGAAGGCGTGCAACGACGTTTGACGCTCACCGCCCACCTCGGATCCGTGTGCGCGCGGCTTGGTTGGCGTGCTAGCGCGCATTCCAGGTCCACCACTCGAGGGTGCAACTGACCGAGTGGCCGTCGGCATCCGGCAGCAGGGTGCACCCGCTTACGGTAAACAGGCCATGGGCGGTGGCGCGCAGTCGTGCCAGAAATTGCGCCAGATGACGCGTATCGCCCGGGGCGATTTCGAGCGTCATGGTGCTGCTGTACAGGCCCGGGCTGAGGCTGGAGGGCGCGCGCGCACTCAGTCGCCAACCCAGCCGCTGCAAATCCAGGATGGCGCGCACCTGTGCCAGGCTGCCCAGCCAGTCGAGGCGGTCTTCCTCCCCGAGGAAACCGGAGTGGCCCAGGCCGGCGTAGGCGTTTGCCTGATCCCGGTCTTGCGCCAGACGCTGCGGTGTCCGCCGCAGTTCGCGCGCAGCCTGGCTCGCCGCGGCCTGAGTGGCGATCTGACGCGCCTTGCCTGCCTTGTAGGCATGATCGGCCAGGAAGAAGAGAAGGCCGCCCAGGATCAAGGAGAGGGCGAGGCCGAGCGCGGGCAGGCGTAGAGGGGAGGTCATGGCTGGACTCGCAGCTGGAAACGGGCGGCCGGCGAGTTGCTGCCGATGCTGCCCTCCAGTTCTTCGCCGGACTGTGCGTTCACGGGCCAGGCGGTGACTTCCACACGATGTCGCGGCAAACGCCGGCCCAGGTCGCGGCTGAGGTAGGCGATACCGGCATGGGCCGCGCGGTAGTCGCCTTCGAAGGTGGTGATTTCGCCCTCGACGCTCAGGCCGGCCCCTTGGGCATCGTTCGTCCAGCTCAGGCGAGTGAGCCGGACGCCGCGCCCTTCGGCCGCGGCGTGGACGGCGTCCAGCAGGGGCGTGGGCAGGCGGTCGCGTTGTTGTACGGCGTTCCAGGCCGCGACCGCGGCCAGGCGTCGAGTGACCAGGCCGTCGCCGCCGGCCGGGGCGAGCAGGTCGGCTACCCGTGCCCGGTCGGTCACTGCGCGGGCCTGCAGCGCGTCGCTTTGCCGTTCCAGGCGCCAGGCCCCACCCAGCAGCAGCAGGGCGCTTCCCAGGGAGAGCGTCAGCCAGGTGGCGGCGGCGAACACCAGGGTACGACGCAGCCAGAAGGCGCGGCGGTTGGCGTGCTGCTCGGCGGTCATCAGGTTTGCGCTGGACGGTGCGCGCGAGAGCAGGCTCAGGTAGAGGGCATCGGCGGACTCGGCGAGCAGGGCATGGGGCAGCTTGAGCGCCTCCAGGAGGCGGCTGCGATTGATGCTGAAACACTGGAAACCGGCCGCTTCCGGTAGCAGTCCGTGCAGGTCGTTGAGAGTGTTGAGCGGGTCGATCAGAACCACCTTGACCTTTTCCGCGCGCGTGATCAGGCGTTGTCCGACCAGGGCCTGGCGGGTACGTTCGATCTCCTCCGCATAGCCTTCCAGGGGGTTCTCGTGCTGGTTGCCGTCTACCGGCGCCAGGCGCGAGAAACGCAGTTCACCGCCTTCCAGATAGGTCAGGCGCAGGCCGCCGGTCTGCTCCGAGACCACGAGAAGGCGTGGATCTTTCAGGCGGAAGCGGTGCACCAGGCCGGCACTCAGGGTCGGCAGCAGCCAGATGCCGGCCAGGGGCGTGCCGCGTTGGTAGAGGATGTCCAGCCAGGGACGAATCTGCTCCGGATTGGAGAGGCCCATGATCAGGTAGCGGTCGCCCCGGGTCTGCCCCTGGCGCTCGCGCCCCTGGCGCAGGGCGGCGCGATAGGGCGACTGGTGGATCACCTGGCGCAGGCGCCGCTCGGTCATCTCGACGCGATCCCGGCCGAATACGTGGGGCAGGATTTCACCGCGGTAGATTTCGTCGACGCTGTCCACGGCGATGGCCACCGGCGTGTCCGGATGGGCCAGGAGCAGGCCACTGAAGACTTCCCAGCCTTCCTCGTCGCCCGGGAGATATTGCACTTCGGACAGATGGCCGTTGCGTTGCAGTGCGCAGCTGGCGCCGGCGGCGGAGAGATAGAGCAGCAGGCGGCGGCCGAAGCGGTGCAGCGGGACACTCATAGCGGCAACTCCCCGATGATCTGGTAGACGGGAAGGAACACCGCCAGCAACAGCAGGGCCAGCAGCAGGCCTAGCAAGGCGGCCAGGCCGGGTTCCAGGAGTTTCAGGGTACGCGCTATGGTCTCACGCGCCTCGCGCTGGTAGAACCAGGCGACGTTGTCCAGCGCCTCGGGCAGAGCGCCGTTCTGCTCGCCGCTCAGCACCATGCGCAGCACCAAAGGGGGCATGAGATCCTGGTGACGCAGGCTGTCACTGACGCCGCCGCCGGCGGCGATGCGCTGCGCGGCGGCGTTGATCTTGCGGGCGATGATCCGATTGCCGGCGCTGTCGGCCCCGGCCGCAAGCGCTTCCAGAAGCCCCACGCCGGATTGCAGCAACAGGGCGAGCAGGCCGGAAACCCGCGCCATGGCATGTTTCTTGAAGGCCGGGCCAATTCCGGGCAAGTGCAATAGCAGGTCGTCGAGCCGCTCCGCCACGAGGCCGGAATGGCGCATCGCCAGGCGCGCGCTCACGGCAGCGGTCAGCAGCAGGCCGAGCAGCCATGGCAGGTGGTGCCGCGCCAGATCGGACATGGCGATGAGCATGCGGGTAGCCAGCGGCATGGGCAGGTTCAGGCTGACGATGAGGCCGGCCAGGCGGGGCGTCAGGTAGAACAGCATGACGCCGGCCGCAGCCAGCACGGCGAGCGCTGTGATGCCGGGATAGATGAGCAGGCGGGTGAATTCGGCCTGAAGTTCCTCTTGCTGCTTGAGCCGGGTTTCCAGGCGGGCGAACACGGTTTCGATCTGGTCGCTCTTCTCGGCAGCGCGCACCAGGGCGAGGAAGACGCGGTCGAACACGTCGGGGTGCGCGGCCAGCGCCTCGGACAGCAGTTTTCCGCCTTCGAGGTCGTCCGTCACCAGGATCAACAGGTCGCGGAACCGCGTGTTTTCCGCCCCGGCCACCAGATCCTTGAGTCCGTCCAATAGCGAGGCATGGCTGCGGGCGATCTGCTGGATGTGGAAGCAGAAGCTGATCAGTTCGTGCCGGGTGATGCGCTGGCCGGGGAACAGGGCGCGTTTGGGCGCCGCCCGCGCGCGTATCAACATCAGGCCCATCCGGCGCAATCTCAGGTCGAGGTCGATGTCGTTGGCCGCGGTGAGCTGGCCAGAAACGCGATGTCCTTGGGCATTCGCGGCGCGATAGCGGAATCGAGGCATGCTAAGGGCTCGTTAACGAATAACTTGAACGTTCTGATCGCACTGACGGGCACGCTGCGGCGTTGCCGGTCGCCTGCAGGGTACGGCCATGCTGCGCGAACGGCGCCTTGCATCGCATCCCACCAGCACACCCATAAGCGTCCACCGTATTCATTAACGAGCCCTAACGCCGGGTCAGATCGACGACACGGCGGACCTCGGCCAACGAGGTGTCGCCGCTGCGGACTCGTGCCAGGGCATCGTCGGCCAGACTGCACCAGCCACGTGTGCTGGCCAGAGCGGCGAGCTCCCGCGGGGTGGCGCCCTGGAGGACCGCCTCGTCCAGGGTTTCGTCCATGAGCAGGGTTTCCATCAACGGGAATCGGCCCTTGTAGCCCTTGTTGTCGCAGTGGGAGCAGCCGCCAGGACGGTAGATCCGTTCGGGTACAGAGTCGCCGAACGCCTCGCGTTCGTTTTCTTCCGGGGCATGGCCTTCCTTGCATTGCGGGCAGAGGCGGCGCACCAGCCGCTGGGCGATGATGGCGACGATATTGCCGGCGAGTATCGCCGGACGGATGCCCATGTCGATCAGGCGCGGGAAGACCCCGAGTACGGAGTGCGTATGCAGGGTGGTTAGGACCAGATGTCCGGTCATGGCGGCGCGTAAGGCCATCTCCGCGGCTTCCCGATCGCGCACTTCGCCCACCAGGATGATATCCGGGTCCTGGCGCATGATGGCGCGCACGCCACCGGCGAAGTCGACCTTGGATAATTCCGTGATGGAGGTCTGGCGGATGATGGGTAGGGGGTACTCCACCGGATCCTCCAGGGTCATGATGTTGACCTCTTCCCGGTTCAGGTGTGAGAGCAGGGAGTAGAGCGTGGTGGTCTTGCCTGAACCGGTCGGGCCGCTGACGATGAGCAGGCCTTCCGGGCGGGATACGGCCTTCAGCAGGCGCGCCAGGGTGGGTGCGGGCAGGCCCATGCCCTCCAGGGCGATGATGGATTTCTCCCTGTCGAGTATGCGCAGGACGATGTTCTCGCCATGCAGGGTCGGCATGCTGGAGACGCGGAAGTCGATGCCACGACCGTAGAGGGTGAGGGAGAGGCGACCGTCCTGGGGCGCGCGCGATTCCGCGATGTTGAGGCCGGAGATGACCTTGAGGCGCACGGCGATGGCCGGCCAGTACTTGCGATGCAGGCTGCGCATCGGTTCGAGCACGCCGTCGATGCGGTAGCGCACCCGCAGGAAGGCCGCTTCCGGCTCGAAATGGATGTCCGAGGCACCGTTCTTGACCGCGTCTGCGAGCAGGGCATTGACCAGCCGCACCACCGGGTGGGTGTATTCGCCCCCGAGTTGCAGGCTGCTCCAGTCCACTTCGCCGGTCTCGATTTCGCTGAGGATGCCGTCGACCGAGAGATCGAAGCCATAGAAATTGTCGAGTTGTTCGAGGATCTGGGCTTCCGCCGCCAACAACGGACGGATTTCGTAGCGGCCCTCCAGGTGCGCGCGTACCTGGTCCTGGGCGACCAGGTTGAACAGATCCGGGACCGCTACGGTGAGGATGAGCGCGTCGTTATCCACCGCCAGGGGCAGGATGTGGTGTCGCCGGGCGAGGTGTTCGGGAAGCAGGGCGATGGCTTCCGGATCGGCAATCGTTTGTGACAGTTCGATGCTGGTTTCACCCGCGTTGTGCGCAAGCACGTCGCGCAGCATGGCCTCGCTGATGAAGCCCAGGGTGATGAGCTGGCGTCCCAGGGGCATGCCGTTGGCCGACTGTTCGGTCAGCGCGATCTTGAGTTGGTCATGGCTGATGATGCCCTGGGCAATCAGCCATTCACCCAGTTTTGGGGGTTCGGGGAAGTGGGCCATGGGCGGGGTGCGGTAGGGGTGGATGCCCGAAGGGCGATCCGCCTTATTCGTTCTGGTACGTTTGCATGCGGCTGTACAGGGTGGTGCGGTTCACACCCAGCAGCTTGGCGGCTTGCGAGAGGTTGCCGTGGGTCATGCCCAGGGCGGCTTCGACGTAGCTTTGCTCCCACTGTTTCATGACCTGATCGAGGTTGAAGTTGTGCATGCTGCGCAGGTGCGATTTGGCATAGTCCTGTAGGGCCTGGGCGCTGGTGTGCAGGGGGAGACTACCCGAGGCGATCACGTCGAGGTCGAATTCGCCTTCCAGTTCGCGCGCGCTGACCGTGCGGCCGGCGTATTTGGTGGTGAGGCGGATGACGATGTTGCGCAGCTCGCGTACGTTGCCGGGGAAATGGTAGTCCTCCCAGAGGCGCTGCGCATCGCTGGACAGGTTGAAGGGAGCGGCCACGACCTCGCGCGAAAAATGTGCGCGGAAGTGTTCCAGCAGCGCCAGTTTGTCTTCGCTTTGCTCACGCAGCGGCGGCACATGCACGGAGAATACCGACAGGCGGTGGTAGAGGTCACCACGGAAGCGGCTTTCCCGCACTTCGCGGCGCAGATCACGGTTGGTGGCGGTGACGATACGGGCGTTGGAATAGCGGCTACCGGTTTCGCCGACGCGCTGGAATTCGCCGTTTTCCAGCACACGCAGCAACTTGGCTTGAAGTTCCAGCGGCAATTCGCCGATTTCGTCGAGGAACAGCGTGCCTTCACGCGCGTCCTCGAAGTAGCCGGAGTGGGCTTGCGTCGCGCCGGTGAACGCGCCCTTCGCATAGCCGAACAAGGTGGGCTCGACCAGGGTGGGGGAGATGGCCGCGCAATTGAGAGCCAAATAGGGCTTGTCCAGGCGCTTCGACCATTGGTGCAGACTTTTCGCGACCAACTCCTTGCCGCTACCGGATTCGCCTTCGATCAGCACCGGAAATGGCGCGTCCGCATAGAGCTTGATCTGGTTGCGCAGTTTATCGACCGCGAAACTGTTGCCGATGATGCTGCCGGCCGCCGGCACCGCCACGGCGGGACTGACCTCGCCTTGATCCTGATCGAAACGCAAGGCGGAGAGCAGGGCGGCCTTGATCCGCTCCGGTTCCGCCGGTTTGCCGATGAAGTCGATGGCACCCAGGGCGCGGGCATGACGGGCATTCGCCTCGTCGTTCTGCCCGGAGAGCACCAGAATTTTGATGTTTTTCGAGTGGTTGAGCAGGTCGGTGATGAGGGCGAAGCCTTCGTCCGGCTTGTGCTGGGTTGGTGGCAGGCCCAGGTCCACCAGGGCCAGGGGGGGGGGCGAGGATAGCTGGGTGAGCAGGCTCTTGACCTGCTGCCGCGATTCCGTGACATAGACTTCGAAGTCGTGCGAAAGCACGAAATGGAGTGTATCGGTGATCAGCGGATCGTCGTCGACGATCAACAACCCAGGTTTACTCTTGGTGGTGTTGGTCAAACTCTGCGCTCCCGTTTTGCTCTCGCACCTCAGCCTACCGTGGCAAAGGTGGTTAGCAGCCAGCCGTCGCCCTTGTCGCGGGCGGATTCCAGGCGGATATATTGTTGCTCGCTGTCCGTCGGTATCATGCGGTAGATACGTCCGTGCGCATAGCGCGAGGGTTCCAGCATGAGAAGGTTGCCCTGCTCCATCTCGGGGAAGATCAGCCCCATGCACGGCGCGGGGTTGCCGTAACCGCCATCCTCGGTCGCATCGCCCAGCTCCTGTTCCTGCTCCAGGTGCACCAGCAGTGCCGTGCTGTTCAATGTCTGCAAGCCCACCTTGCGCTGATTGTTTTCCAGACGGGTCAGGCGGCGAATGATGGCGATATGCCAGCCGTCGCCCGGATCCATGCGCAAGGCCAGCAGCTTGCCGACCTTGACCCATTCGCTCTCCTCCCCCTTGAGCACGATCCCCAGGCCGGCTTCACTGCTGTCGTAGAGGGGCCAGCGTTCCAGGAGGACTTCCCGCGGCTTGTTGGCAGGGTCCTGGGCCGCGGTCCTGGTGCGATCGGTGACGAAGCCATACAGCTTGATGTCGAGAATTTCTTCATGCGACAGCGGTTGTCGCGGGGATCGACCGCTGGCGATTTCGCTTTCGCGGTAGATGCGATTGCAGATGCTGGACAGGTCACGCAGCACCTCCCAGCGACCCTCGGTCGCTTGCCGTGGACTGATGCGCCGCTCGCGTTGGCTGGCGGGCGCCCATTCGTTGGCTACATATTGCAGCAGATCGTAGCCGTCGGGCAGGCGAAATTCTTCGCCCAGGCCCAGGGTGGCGGGTGCGGCCCCGGATTTGAGCGCGCGCTCGACCTGATGCAGATGTTCCAGCACCTTGTCGGTCGCCAGGTAGCGGAAAGTGGTTTCATTGCCTCCCGCGCGAAGATGCCGGATGCCATTCCCCTTGCTGGTGTCGACCAGATAGAAATGACGCGCGGGGTCGTAAACGGTATCCAGCGTGGTTTGTTCCAGCCAGTTGTCCAGCCAGTGGTCCACCATCTCGACCTGTTTCGGAGTGAGGCTGCCGACACCCAGCGGCGACAGCAGCAGGGCCTGGATATATTCCGCGGTGCTGGAGGAGAGGTTGGCGTCCCCCGGGTAGAGCTTCAGACTGTCGTTCTGGAAACCGTCGAATTCGCTGATGCGATACAGGTTGTGCAACCTGAGCCAGAGTTTTTCCTCGACCTTCTCGTAGCGGAAATAGCGCCACTTGAAGATGTCGGCGAAGCCGCGGATCGCGCGCGCGGCGATGGTGGGCACGGCCGACTGTATCCTGCCGCCGCCCGGATTGGCGACGAAGTCCATCAGGAAGGCGTGATAGCCGCGGGTGATTTCCCAGTAGAAGGCGTGGATGGCGGTCCACAGGCGCGACTCGATCACCTTGGACATGCGCGGGTTGCGCAGGTACTGCCCGCACAGGGAAAACTGCATGTCACGGGCGTGCTCATCCAGGTGCATGAGCACCTGGAGGCGCTCCTTGGACATGCTCAGGCCGGCGTGGTTGAACTGGATCAGGCTTTGAACCACCTGTTCCTGAGCGGAATAGATGTCGCCAGCTGGCAGTTCCTGCATCCAGCGCGAAACCGTTTTCAGGTCGCTAAGAGGATTCCCATCGTCTTTCTTGCGTTTGAAGAACCCAAACACTTTCCCTTCCCTTAGTTGAGCTTGGCCTGCACCCAGGCCACGACGCTTCGCAAGGCGGCCGGCAGTTTTTCCGGCTCGCTCCCCCCCGCCTGCGCCAGATCAGGCTTGCCGCCCCCCTTGCCGCCGACTTGTCCCGCCACGAAATTTACCAACTCCCCGGCCTTCACCCTATCCGTCGCATCCGGCGTCACCGCAGCGATCAGGGAGACCCTGCCGTCGAGCGCGCTGCCGAGCACCAGAGCGCAGCGCCCGAGCTTGTCCCGCAATTTGTCGGCCAATTCGCGCAGGGCCTTAGCATCTGCGCCTTCGATTGCGGCCGCAAGCACTTTGATGCCGGCAACATCGACCGCCTGTTCCGCAAGGTCGTCCCCCTGGCTCGCCGCCAGCTTCGATTTGTAACGCGCCAGTTCCTTTTCCAGGCTTTTGACCTGGTCCTGAATCTGCGCCAGCCGGGCGGCCGTTTCCTGCGGTTGCGCCTTGATCATGTCGGCTATCTGGCGCAGCGTGGCTTCCTGCTCCTGGGCGTAGGCCAAGGCGCCCGGGCCGGTGACCGCCTCGATGCGGCGCACACCAGCGGCCACGCCGCCTTCGGAGATGATCTTGAACAGGCCGATGTTCCCGGTGCGGTTGACATGGGTGCCGCCGCAGAGCTCCGTGGAAAATTCGCCCATGCCGACTACACGCACTTCGTCGCCGTATTTTTCGCCGAACAGCGCCATGGCGCCGGCCTTGATGGCTTCCTCGTGCCTCATCAGGCGAGTCTCGACGCGGTCGTTGCGACGGATCTCGCCGTTGACCAGTTCCTCGATGCGGCGGATATCGGCCCCGGTCAGCGCCTGCGGCTGAGCGAAGTCGAAACGGGTGCGTTCCGCGTTCACCAGCGAGCCCTTCTGCGTGACGTGATCGCCCAGCACGCTGCGCAAGGCGGCGTGCAGCAGATGGGTGGCGGAGTGGTTATAGGCAGTGCGTTGCCGTGCTTCGGCGTCGACCTGGGCGTGGATGCTCTCGCCCAGAGTCAGTTTGCCGGTGCTCAGCCGCCCCTTGTGGCCGAATACGTCGGGCTGGATTTTTTGCGTGTCTTCCACTAGAAACGTGCCGTGGCCGCTGGAGATTTCGCCGCAATCGCCCGCCTGGCCGCCGGATTCGGCATAGAAGGGCGTGCGATCGAGCACGATCAAGGCTTCCTCGCCGGCCGCGACTTCGCTGACCTGGCTGCCTTCACGGTAGAGGGCGACGATGCGTGCTTCCTGCGCCAGGTTGTCGTAGCCGACGAATTCGGTTTTTTCACCATCGAACGCCAGGCCGCGGCCCATGCTGAAGCGGGAAGCGGCGCGGGCGCGCTCGCGCTGCATCTGCATGGAATGTTCGAAGCCGGCGAAATCGACCGTGATGCCGCGTTCCCGGGCGATGTCGGCGGTGAGGTCGAGGGGGAAGCCGAAGGTGTCGTAGAGCTTGAACACGGTTTCGCCGTCCAGCATCTTGTCTTCGGAGGCCATGGCCATTTCCAGCACGCCCATACCGTTTTCCAGGGTCTCGGCAAAGCGTTCCTCTTCCTGCCGCAATACGGCGGCGACGCGTTCCTGTGCGCTGACCAGTTCCGGATAGGCCAAGCCCATGACCCCCGCGAGGTCGGCGACCAGTTTGTGGAAGAAGGGCGACTTGCAGCCGAGTTTGTAGCCGTGGCGGATGGCGCGGCGGATCACGCGGCGCAGCACGTAGCCGCGCCCTTCGTTGCCTGGGATGACGCCATCGACGATCAGGAAGGAACAGGCGCGGATGTGGTCGGCGATGACCTTGAGCGAATTGTTGCCCAGATCCTGCGCGCCGGTTTCCCTGGCCGCAGCCTGGATCAAGGCCTGGAATAGGTCGATTTCGTAGTTGGAATGCACTCCCTGCATCACCGCGGAGATGCGCTCCAGTCCCATCCCGGTATCCACCGAGGGCTTGGGCAGGGGGTGCAGGATGCCAGCTTCATCGCGGTTGTACTGCATGAAGACCAGATTCCAGATTTCGATGTAGCGGTCGCCATCTTCCTCGGGCGTGCCAGGCGGGCCGCCAGGGACTTCCGCGCCGTGGTCGTAGAAGATTTCGGTACAGGGGCCGCAGGGGCCGGTGTCGCCCATCGCCCAGAAGTTGTCGGAGTGGTAGCGCTGTCCGCCCTTGTCACCGATACGGGTGATGCGTGCCTTCGGGACGCCGATTTCATCGGCCCAGATGGCGTAGGCCTCGTCGTCGTCCTGGTAGACCGTGACCCAGAGTTTTTCCCTGGGGACCGCGAGCGTCTCGGTCAGAAACGCCCAGGCGAAGCGGATTGCGTCGTGCTTGAAATAGTCGCCGAAGCTGAAGTTACCCAGCATCTCGAAAAAGGTGTGGTGCCTGGCCGTATACCCGACATTTTCCAGGTCGTTGTGCTTGCCACCGGCGCGCACACAGCGCTGGCTCGAGGCGGCCCGTACATAAGGGCGCGATTCCCGGCCGAGAAACACATCCTTGAACTGCACCATGCCGGCGTTGGTGAACAGCAAGGTGGGGTCGTTTCCGGGGATGAGCGGGCTCGATGCGACCGGCGTGTGGCCTTTCGAGGCAAAAAAATCGAGAAACTGGCGGCGGATTTCGCTGCTCTTCATGGCTTGTGCTTACAACGAGGCGTTGCCGGATTGTAGCGACGAAAACAGGCGTGGGGGAGGGCGCGCGCCCCCATTTTTCCGGCCTCGCGGCGCCCTTACAAGGCGGAGGGCGCCTCGCCGCGGCGAAACACCAGATCCCACACCCCATGCCCCAGGCGCAGTCCGCGTTGTTCGAACTTCGTGAGCGGGCGGTAGTCGGGGCGCGGGGCGTAGGCTTCGACCGTGTTGGTCAGTTGCGCTTCGCCGGAGAGCACATCCAGCATCTGTCGAGCATAGTCTTCCCAGTCTGTCGCCAGGTGCAGATAGCCGCCGACCTTGAGCTTGCGCACCAGTCGCGCGACGAAATCGGGCTGGATCAGGCGCCGCTTGTGGTGGCGCTTCTTGTGCCAGGGGTCAGGGAAGAAGATGTGGATGCCGTCCTGCGAAGCGTCCGCCAGCATGTGCTCGAAGACTTCCACGGCGTCGTGTTGAAGGATGCGCAGATTGCCAAGGTCGAGTTGTTCGATCAGCTTGAGCAGCGCGCCCACGCCGGGTTCGTGGACCTCGATGCCGAGGTAATCGGTTTCCCGATGCGCGGCGGCGATGTGGGCCGTGGCGCTGCCCATGCCGAAGCCGATTTCCGCGACGCGGGGCGCAACCCGGCCGAAAACGGCCTCCAGGTCGAGCACCTCTTCCCGGTAGGGTAGCAGGAAGCGCGGTCCCAATTCCGCGAGGGCGCGCGCCTGGCCGCTGCCCATGCGGCCGGCGCGCAGCACGAAGGAGCGGATGCTGCGTGGATGCAATGCTTCCGACATCGCCGTGTCAGGTTCCGATGATGCCGGCTGTGGGGGAGGAAGGCGTGGCCTGATAGGCCTTCTTCGGCATGCGCCCGGCCAGATAGGCTTCGCGCCCCGCTTCCACGGCCTTCCTCATGGCCGAAGCCATCAGAACCGGATTCGCAGCACCCGCGATGGCCGTGTTCATGAGCACGGCGTCGCAGCCGAGTTCCATGGCGATCGTGGCGTCGGACGCAGTGCCGACACCGGCGTCGACGATGACCGGCACCTTCAGTCTGTCGATGATGATCTGCAGATTCCACGGGTTGAGGATGCCCATGCCGGAACCGATCAGCGAGGCCAGCGGCATCACGGCCACGCAGCCGATGTCTTCCAGTTGCCTGGCGATGATCGGATCGTCGCTGCAGTAGACCATAACCTTGAAACCCTCTCCAACCAGCACCTGGGCGGCCTTGATGGTCTCGACCATGTTGGGGTAGAGGCTTTGCGGATCGCCCAGCACCTCCAGCTTCACCAGGTCGTGGCCATCCAGCAGTTCGCGTGCCAGGCGCAGGGTGCGGATGGCATCCTCCGCCGTATAGCAGCCCGCGGTATTCGGCAGGTAGGTGAACCGGCTGGGTGGCAAGGCGTCGAGCAGGCTGGGCTGGCCGGGGTCCTGGCCGATGTTGGTACGGCGGATGGCGACGGTGACGATCTCGGCACCGGATGCATCGATGGCGGCGCGAGTCTGCGCGAAATCCTGATATTTTCCGGTGCCGACCAGCAGCCGGGATGTATAGCTGCGGCCAGCGATAACGAGAGGAGTCATTTGCGGGGAAGGGGGGTGGGATGAGGGTTCAGCCGCCGCCGACGGCGACCACGATTTCCAGGCGATCGCCATCATTCACGATGCTTGCAGCGTGCCGGCTCCTGGACACGATCTCGCCGTTTTTCTCCACGGCGACGCGTTTTCCCGTCAATTCGAGCCGTTCCAGCAGTTCGGCCAGGCTCATGGGCTCGGGGAACTGACGTGCCTGACCGTTGATATGGAGCATGATCACTTTGAGAAGCCAGCCAAATCGAGTAAATTGTGAACCGCGAGTTTAGCAGGCGGGTGTAGTTCGATGGTAGAACGGCAACTTCCCAACAAGTGCCGCCAGCGAGGTTTAACCGCTTGGATGCTGCTGAAGCCGACGGGGGCGTATGACCTGCTTTTCGGCGGTCATCAGGGCTTCCAAAACAGACCACTACCGGTAACGGTCAGTGTTCATGCCTATCAAGGCGGGCGTCGTATAATGGTAATACCCTAGCTTCCCAAGCTAGAGCCGTGGGTTCGATTCCCATCGCCCGCTCCATCCATTGGTAACCTACTGATTTTGTTCAAGCTCACGTAGGGCGGGGGGGCCGGCGCCTTCCGCCGAATGCCTGACATCCGGCGGAAGGCGCGAAAAACCGCTTTTCCGCCCTACTTTGCAGGCCAGAGGTACCCGCAAGCGTTCGCATGACCTTTGCGCCGGCGGGCGGCCGTGGGCCGCCCATTTCGTGCGCGGGAATGACTACGGATTCTGTTGAATCCCGGCCACGACCCAGCCATGGCTGGCGTTGGCGGGGCGAGTCAGATGCCAGGTCTCGTCGAATGGAGTAGCCTGTTCGCTGTCTTCGCGCAACATGCCGTGGAAGCGCACGCTGACGATCTGATGACCGCCTTCTTCGGTGGCTTCCTGAACCTCGGCATTGATCGTCACCACATCGGTGCGCTGCGCGGCACCCCGGCGTTCGTCGATGTCCAGTTTGATCTCGGCGTACATCTCCGGCGAGGTGAACTCGCGGATGTCATCGAGATTGCCGGCGTCGTTGGCGGCTTGCAGGCGCAGGAAGTTAACCTTGGCCTGGCGCACGAAGGCCTCGGCATCGAAGCCTGGCGGCAGCGCGCTCGGGATCGGTGCGGCGCTGCCGCCGCCGGTCGGTACCGCATCGAAGCGCACGGGCTGGTTGTTACCCGCACCGGCATACTGGGCGGGCCTCGCCTGGTTACGGCTCATGAACCAGCGCAGCAGCATGAAGGCGGCCATGGCCAGCAAGGCGATCATCAGGAAGTTGGCCACGCCCGCGCCCATGCCGAAATGGGAGAACAACGCGGCCAAGCCGATGCCTGCGGCCAAGCCGGCAAGGGGGCCCATCCAGGAGCGTTTGTTGGGCTGCACCGGCTGCGCTGGCGGGGAACTCGGCGTGGCTTCGCGCCTCATCGGCGCCTGGCGCTGCATGCCGTAGGACTTGCCGCCGCCTATCCGTCTCGCTTCGGCGTCCTGCATGGGCAGTGCGAGGCATAGAAAGAGGGCGAGCAGGGTAAGAAACAATCGTTGCATGGGGTGTGCCTCCGGTGGAAAGAGTGTGGATTCTATCTGGGCGCGGCAGTCACCAGGATTTTTGCAACAAAGTTGCGCGGCACCGCGATTGCGCCGAATCCTTTGCCAGGATGGGCCGCTCGTCCGTCTATACTGCGTGCGCCCCTGATGTGGGCACTTCCCCTCCCTGGCCCGGGTTGCTCACCGGGCAATTCCAGAGTGTCTCCTCGGACCGGACAGCGGCGCATCGGACGGCCCCCGTGGCCGGCTTTCGTCCACGGTGCATGCCTATCCAGGAGATTCCATGAATCATCGCCATTTCGTTCCCGCCGCCCTGCTCAGCTTGCTCACCGTGGCCTTGCCGGCGCACGCACAGACCGGTGCGGAAGCGTTCAACCCCTTCGCCATGCTAGCGCCCATCATGACGCCGCTGGGTGCCATGCTGGTTCCCATGATGGCACCCATGATGGCACCCATGAACGCACAGCCCAATGGCGCCAGTCCGGCCGTGTTCAACCCGTTCAACCCGGCCATGTTCAACCAGTTGATGCAGCCCGCAGCCTATGGGGCGCCCGCAGGCGTGGTGCCTTTCAGCGGCTTGCAGTCCGTGCCGCAAGCCTATGGCATGCCCGCCGGTTTCCCGAGTTTCCCCGGCCTGCCGACGACGAATGCCATTGCCGGCATGCCCGCGGCGAGTCCTTTCCCCGCCGTGCCCCAGTTCCAGATGCCTGTACTGCCGTCTTTCCCGGTTTTCCCCGGCTTCCCCTTCCCCGTCGCACGCTGATTTCGTGGAAGCGGCTCCGCGATGCGGGGCCGCTTGCCAGCGGTTTTTCGTTACGGGTCGGGCTCGCCTGACCGAAGGGTATTCATGTCCGAGACAGGACTCGACTATCGGGTCAAGTTCGAGACCCTGGATCTCGGTGGCCTGGATTACCGCATCCGTTCCTTGCTGGACCGGCAACAGTTCTTCGATCCCGACGGCAGTGCGCTGCGCGCCGGCATTTCTTCAGCCTCCTGGCCGCTGTTCGGTCTGGTCTGGCCGTCTTCGCGCATCCTCGCTGCGACCATGCAGACTCATGCCATCGAGGGAAAGCGCATCCTGGAAATCGGTTGCGGTCTCGCCCTGGCGAGCCTGGTCATGCGCCGCCGTGGCGCGGACATCACCGCCAGCGACTGTCACCCCCTGGCAGCGGCCTTCCTGGGGGAGAACCTGCGCCTGAACCGATTGGCGCCTATCCATTTTCAGACGGGGAACTGGGCCGATAGCGACCCGTTATTGGGGAAATTCGACCTCATCGTCGGCAGCGACGTGCTCTATGAACGCGGGCAGCCGGATATCCTTTCCCGGTTCATCGACCGGCATTCCAAATCGGCGGTGGAAGTCATCATCGTCGATCCCGATCGCGGCAATCGCAGCCGTTTCAATCGGGACATGACCGATCTCGGCTACGCCCACCGCGAGCAAACCGCGGAAAAGCGCCAGTCGTGCGGCGAGCCGTACAAGGGCCGCATCCTGAATTACCAGCGCGGGGGCTGATCCGACGCTTGCTGTGGACGCGCTCAGGGTTCGTCGCGGTAGCGGGCGCCAATGGCGTGGATCTGCGGCAATAACCCCAGGAACAGCGGCACCAGACCGGGGTCGAAACTCTCCCCGGCTTGTTCACGCAAGTACGCGAGGGCTTCCTGCGAACTCCAGGCGCGCTTGTAGGGACGCACGCTGGTCAATGCGTCATAGACGTCGGCGATGCTGACTATCCGGCCCTCCAGGGGGATGGCCGTTCCTGCCAGGCCTTTGGGGTAGCCGCCGCCGTTCCATTTTTCGTGGTGGGTGAGGGCGATGCTACGGGCCATGTTCAGCAGGGGTGAATCGTGCTCGCCGATGATTTCGGCGCCGATTTTCGTGTGCGTTTGCATCATGGCCCACTCTGCCGCGTCCAGCTTGCCCGGTTTCAACAGGATGTCGTCACGGATGCCGATCTTGCCGACGTCGTGCATGGGGGCGGCCAGAAACAGCAGTTCGCTTTGGGATTCGGGCAATCCGGCGGCTTGTGCGAGCAGCCGGGTGGTCTGGCTCATGCGGATGACATGCATGCCGGTCTCGTTGTCGCGGTATTCCGCGGCACGGCCCAGACGTCGGATCAGTTCGATGCGGCTATGTTCCAGTTGCGCGGTCCGTTCCTGCACCTTGGCTTCTAGGGCGCGGCTCTGATTCAACGAGTCGAGGTGGATGCGCAGTCGCCTGAGGATGAGCGCGGGATGGCAGGGTTTGTGCAGGAAATCGACGGCGCCGAGGTCCAGCCCTTGCTGCTCGTCGCGTGCGTCTGTGAGCGCGGTCACGAATATGACCGGGATGTCGCGGCTACGTGGGTCTTCCTTGAGTCGCTGACAGACCTGATAGCCGTTCATGTCCGGCATCATGATGTCCAGCAGGATCAGGTCCGGTGGATGGCGCCGCACCGTGGCCAGACCGTCGGCGCCACTGGTGGCGATGAGCACCCGGTACTGATCCCGCAGGATATTCGCCATCAGGTCGAGGTTATCCGGGAGGTCGTCGATGACCAGAATGGTGTCGCGCGGCAGTGTCATGTCGTAAGCGTCCGAAGGAGGGCCGCGGCCCGAGCGTAATCATAACGATCGATGGCCGTATCGATCACGCCGGCCTGCGCGGCATGCCCGGCAGCGGAGAGTGTTGCCCGCAGTGGGGCCCGATGGTCAGCGGCGCCGGTGTCGCGCGCATCCAGCAGCAACAGCATCTGCGGAATCAAGTCATCCGCGGAGAGCCCCATGGGGCGATCCGTTTGAGGCAACGTCGGCTGAGCTTGCTCGCAATCTCCCCGACCTTCGTTCCCGGGCGGCAACCTGGTGCCGAGATGCCGGGCCAGGACAGCGAGCAGCTCGACGCGGTCCACGGGCTTGGCCAGATAGGCATCCATGCCGGCCTGGATGCAGCGTTCCGACGCGCCGGGCATGACGTTGGCGGTGAGGGCGATGATGGGCAGGTTGGGGTGGCGAGCCTTGAGTCTGCGGCTCGCTTCGAGGCCATCCATCACCGGCATTTGGCAATCCATCAGCACACAGGCCGGCAGCGCCAATGCCACCGCGTCCAGCGCCTCCTGGCCATTGCTGGCGATGCGTACCCGCAGGCCAGCGCTCTCCAGCAGATCGCGGGTCATCTCCTGGCTGAGTTCGACATCCTCCACCAACAGCACTTCAGCCCATGCCAGCGTAGGATTTCCAGGCAGGAGCGGGGCCTCGGCCGGCATGGACTCGTCGCGGGTGTCCTCGAGGTTGTCCGCTGGGCCCAGGCCCAGGTGCGCGCTGAAGTGGAATGTGCTGCCGCGCTCCGGTTCACTTTCTACCCAGATTCGCCCCTGCATGAGTTCCACCAGTCGCTTCGAGATCGCCAGCCCCAGACCGGTGCCGCCGTAGCGCCTTGTGGTGGAGGTGTCCGCCTGGGTGAATGGCGCGAACAGACTTTGCCGCTGTTCGCGCGACAAGCCGATACCCTGGTCGCTGACGGAGAACAGCAGGGCGATGTCGTCCCCTTCGAGTCTTTCTACCCTGGCCTGCACGACGATGTCGCCGAGTTCGGAAAACTTGATGGCGTTGTCCACCAGGTTGACCAGGATCTGCTCCAGGCGCAGCGGATCACCCAGCAGGGTGCGTGCAAGCGCGGCCTCGACATCGAAAACCAGGGCGATGCCCTTGTGCTGGGCCTTCTCCGCCAGCAGGGCGGCGATTTTGTCCAACACGCCACTGAGACGGAAAGGGATTTTCTCCATGCTGAGTTTGCCGGCCTCGATCTTGGAGAAATCCAGAATGTCGTTGATGATTCGAAGCAGCGAGGCGGAAGCCCCCCTGATCTTGGTGAGGTAGTTGCGCAGCGTGGGATCGAGCTGCGTGGCCAGAGCGAGTTCGGTCATGCCGCTGATGGCATTCATCGGCGTGCGGATTTCGTGGCTCATGTTGGCGAGAAAATCGCTTTTCGCCTGGGCCGCTTTTTCCGAGGCGGTACGCGCATCTTCCAGGGCACGTTCGGCGCGTTTGCGCTGGGTGATGTCGCGCACGATCGCCAGGATGAGTTCCTGGTCCGCGACCTTGATCGCCTTGAGGATGACTTCGCCGGGGAAACCCGTGCCGTCCAGCCTGCGGTGTTCCCACTCGAAGAATTGCGCCACGCCGGCATAGGCCGCCAGCAAGTGCTCCCTGGCCACTTCCCGCGAGAGCCTGCCGTCCGCCTGCCGGGGCGGTGAAAACGCTTCCGCTTCATGATCGATGAAGTCCTCGCGGGCGCAGCCATAGAGGGTCAGTGCGCTCTCGTTGCAGTCGATGTAGCGGTTGCCGCGCAGCAGGAAAATGGCATCCGTGGCGCTCTCGAACAGCGTGCGGTAGCGCATCTCGCTGTCGTGCAGCGCCCGCTCGCCCACCTCGATCTTCTGGCGCGTGAATTGCTCCATGCGCAAGGAGGACACCAGTTCATAAGCCAGTTCGTTGATGTCCTCGACGAGGCGGCCGATCTCCCCCCTTTCGTGCCCGCGCGGGGCTTCGATACGCTCGCCGCTGGCCGCGTCCAAGCGGTGCAGGCGGTCGGAGAGCGCCTTGATCGGGCGGACGACCAGCAGGAGGACGCTGGCCACGACCGCCAGGGCGATCAGCATCATCTGCGCGGCCAGGAGATAGCTCACGAAGGCCACGCTCTGGTCCACTTGTTTGCGGATTTCGCCGGGATAAGGGGTCAGGTCGATTTCACCGATGGCTTCCCTCGCGTTGAACGGCGAATAGATGATCCGCCGCATGGTGGGCAGTTGCGCGGTCTCCCGCAACTCTTCGCGATTCAGCGCGATCTGCGCATGCGCGAGCAATTCACGACCGCTGCGGATGGAGACCGCGGCGATGGCGCTGTTCTTGAGTACACCCTGCGCCACTTCGCTGGCGAGATTCTTGTCCATGACGAAACAAGTGACTTGAACCGTACGCTCGATGGTGTCGAGCAGTTCCTTCAGCCGGCTCTGATTTTCCAGGTGCGCCCGTTCAGTCACCAGAGAAACCGTACCCTTGAGTACCAACAAACCGACGGCGGCAACCGCCAGCAACACCCAGAGGGTGCTTCTGATCAGGATGCTGTGGTGCCAGCGGGGAGGGAGAGGAGAGTTCATGGCTAGGCTGTTTATCGTCCCCCGAAGAATAATCTTTACCCATGAGAGAAAAAAACTTAAGGCTTAGCCTGACATGGCGACACGGGGTAGAGGAGAGACTACAATTCCGCCACTTGCGTCGGGTATTGAAAGGAGATGCGGGTGTCGATCAACCGGCTTGTTTTCTGGCGGGCACGTGCCGTGGTCCTGGCCTGTCTGGGCCTGGCCGTTCTGCCTGCCGCCGCGGACGACAGCCCGCTGGAGTTGCGTGGTTTTGGCACCCTGGGCCTGGCGCGTTCCAGTTCCAATCAGGCCGACTACCTGCGCGACCTGTCGCAGCCGGACGGCAGCCGTGGTCAGTGGAGCAGCAACCTGGATAGCCTGCTCGGCTTCCAGGCCAATTATCGCTTGAGCCGACGAGTCGAAACCGTAGTTCAGATCGACAGCCGTTACCGCTATGACGGCAGTTATCGCCCGGAACTGAGTTGGGCCTATGCCAAGTTCGACCCTACACCCGACTTGAGCGTGCGTGTCGGCCGGCTGGGAACCGAGTTCTACCTCCTGGCCGACTCCCGCCTGGTGGGCTATTCGTATTTGACGGTACGACCGTCCGTCGATTATTTCGATGACCTTCCCTTCTACAACATCGACGGTTTCGATGTTCAGGCCACCCATCCGCTGGGCGATGGCTTGGTCAAGGGCAAACTGTTCGCCGGGCGCTCGCACGAGACGGTGCCGTTCGAGGCGGGGCTCGACTGGAACCTCAGAGGCTCGCCCATGAGCGGCGGTTATCTGGATTACCTCAACGGACCCTGGCAATGGCGATTGGGCTATGCGCAGATCCGCTTCAACCAGGAACTGCCGCTGAACGCGGCCTTCGATACGCTCAACTACTATGGTTTCCAGAATGTGGTTCACTCGTTGGGCGTGTACGGCAAGACGGCCCGTTACCTTTCCGTCGGTGCGACCTACGATAGCGGCCCCTGGCAATTACAGCTGATGTTGAGCCGCACCCGACAGAGCGATATCTATGAAAACGGACATGCCGGCCATTTCCTCGCGGGCTACCGGACCGGCGCGTTTACGCCCTATCTCGGCTACTCCTGGTGGAAGACCACCGCCAATACGGTCGACGCCGCGCTGCCTCCGCCCTTGTCCCAGCAGGTCGCCATGGCGATGGCGGGCACGCATAGCGACCAGAGGACCGACACGCTGGGCGTGCGTTGGGATTTCCGGGAAGACATGGCGCTCAAGGCACAATGGGATCGGGTGCGAGGCACCCCCAGCTCGATATTCCCCGTGCGCGCCGAGAAGCTGGATTGGGATGGCAATACCAATGTCCTCAGCCTCACCCTGGATTTCGTTTTCTGAATGGCCATGCGCGCTTCCCTCCTGCTCGCCTGCTGCCTCCTCTTACCGTGCGCGGGCCCGGTGCGTGCGGGCGATCTCCTGGTCGTGGTCAATGCCCACAGTGGCGTCGAGCATTTGAGCCGGGATCAGGTGGTGAACCTGTTCATGGGGCGCTACCGGGAATTCCCCTCCGGCGTGGTCGCACTGCCCATAGACCAGCCCTCGGCCGAAAAGTCCAGGTTCTACCGCAAGCTGGTGGGCAAGGAACTGGCCGAGATCAATGCCTACTGGGCGCGCCTGTATTTCTCCGGAAAAACCTCGCGACCGAAACAATCCGCGCATGGCAGCGAGGTTGTCGCCTGGGTCGCCGGCCATGAAGGCGCCCTGGCGTACATCGACCGTGGCGATCTCGACGACAGGATGAAGGTCGTGCTCGAATTGCCCTGAACCGATTCGCGGTCGAGGGAATGCGGCAGGTCGCCGTCTTTCCAGGTTTCCCATGATTTTCCGGCACGGCTCGAATAGCCGACTGGAAAACTAGGTTATTGCCGATTATCATGCCGCACTCGCACCCTTGTAGGGCCGAGCGCCGCGGCGGAACCGGCGAACCCCGAACCAGACCGGAATCGAGAAAACCACCATGCGTCCCTCCCACATCGAAACCATACTCGACCGCGAATTCGCCAGCTGCGTTGCCGGGCAGCACACGCCCGTCATGCTCTGGGGGCCACCTGGCGTCGGCAAGTCGCAGATCATCGCCGGCATCGCCGCCAAGCACGGGGTGCCGCTGGTCGACATCCGCCTGTCGCAGATGGAACCCACGGACTTGCGTGGCATTCCCTTTCGCAAGGACGACAACGTCGAATGGTCGGTGCCCTCCATGCTGCCGGATGCCGTGCGCCACGGCCCGGCCGGCATCCTCTTCCTGGACGAGATCAATGCGGCGCCACCGACGGTCTCCGCCGCAGCCTATCAACTCATCCTCGACCGCCGGCTTGGCGAATACGCAATCCCCGAAGGCTGGGCCATATTCGCCGCCGGCAATCGCCAGGGCGACCGCGGTGTCACCTATGCCATGCCGGCCCCCCTGGCCAACCGTTTCACTCATTACGAGATGGATGCCAACCTGGACGACTGGATGCGCTGGGCGTTGGAAAAAGGCATAGACGCACGCATCCTGGGTTTTCTGCGTTTTCGTCCCGACTTGCTGTTTCATTACGATCCAGCGCACAACCCGGTGGCCTTCCCCAGTCCGCGCTCCTGGGAATACGCCCATCGCGCGCTCTACAAGTTCGGCGACCGCCCCGACTTGTTGGGCGATGCCCTACAGGCCTGCGTGGGCCAGGGTGTGGGTATCGAGATCAAGGCTTTTGTCGACAACATGGAGAATCTGCCGGACATCGATGCCATCCTCGCCGGCACCGTGGCCCTGGTACCCAAGGGCATCGACCTGCAATACGGCGTCGCCGCGGCCCTGGTGCGGCGAGCGAAGGAATTCGCAGGCGATCCGCGCAAGCTGGGCAACATCCTCAAATACGCGCGTGGCTACCCGCAGCGCGAGATGGGGGTGATGTTGGTCACCGATCTGCACCGCGCAGTGGGGCAACCGCTGTTCGCGGTGCCAGAGTTCGTGGAATGGGCCAATGGCGTGGCCGAGCTGATGCTCTACGACTTCAAGCCGAGTTCGTGAATCGCTGAGGATTCAAGGATGAACGATATTCCCGCACTGGAGACCAAGCTCGCCGCCGCGCGCACGCGGTTGATCCTGGAGAAACCGTTTCTTGGTTCTCTGGTCATGCATCTGCCGCTGAAGGCTGCAAACGCGAAGTGGTGCAAGACCACGGCGACCGATGCGAAAAATTTCTACTACAACCCCGACTATATCGGCCGGCTGAGCCTGGAACAGACCCAGTTCGTGCTGGCGCACGAGGCCATGCATTGTGCCCTGTCTCACTTTGCGCGGCGCAATCACCGCCAGAAGCATCGCTGGGATGTGGCCTGCGATTATGCCGTCAACATGATCCTGGACGACGAACGCATGCACGGTCCGGAGCATGCCCTGCTGAACGCGGCCTATCGTGGCCTGACCGCGGAAGAGATCTATCCGGTGCTGCACGAGGATCCGCCGGAAGAAACCATGGACCAGCACTTGTTCGATCCTGCCTCGGATGAACAAGGCGGCGAGGGGCATACGCGCGACGAGGGAGACGGCCAGGGCGGTTCTTCCTCGAACGAGCGGGAAGGCGGTGGTGGCCGGTCGCAAGCCGCCAGGGCGCCCGAGGATGTCGCGCCGTCCGACCCGGGACGGCTGGATGAGCAATGGAAGAGTCGCCTGGCCGCGGCGGCGCAGTCCGCTCGCCAGGCCGGCCGGCTGTCCCCGTCGCTGGTGCGTCTGGTCGATCATCTGCTGGCGCCGCAGCTGCCCTGGCGGGCGCTATTGGCGCGTTACATGACGAGTGCCGCGCGTGACGATTACAGCTGGAAGCAGCCCTCCAGGCGAGAGTCCGCGGCCTTGATGCCGCGACTCTCCAGCCAGAGCGTCGATGTGATCGTGGCGCTGGATACCAGCGGCTCGGTGCAGGAAGAAGAATTGCGGGCATTTCTGGCCGAAATCGACGCGCTCAAGGGCCAGGTTCGGGCGGCGATCACCCTGCACGCCTGCGACGAAAGGCTCGATGCCCAGGGACCATGGCACTTCGCCGCGTGGGAACCCGTGTGTTTGCCGGAAAGCCTGCACGGTGGCGGCGGTACCGATTTTCGGCCCTTGTTCGACTGGGTGGAGCGGGAACATCTGCGCCCGGATCTCCTGCTCTACTTCACCGATGCACAAGGCCACTTCCCGCCGGGAGAGCCGCCTTACCCGGTGGTCTGGCTGGTCAAGGGCAAGGCGGGCGTACCCTTTGGTGCCCGCGTGCAACTGAACTGAGTGTCGCTTGGCGACGGCAACACGGAAAAAAGTGTTTCAGATTCCATTTTTTGCTTGCATCGCCCGTGGACACGGGAACCATGTCGGTGTCATGATGCGCGTCGCTGCATGGTATGGATGGTCGTCGGGTAGCTAGAAAGTATCAGACGATTGTGTGTGTCTTTTGCGGTGTTAGTGGCGTTAGCATGTCAATATCGTTTGTGTCGCCGCCCTTGGGTTGCCGGCAAAAGACGGTGTGAAATGCAACCTTGCAGTGAATCTTTTAGGAGACAAATGCATATGAACATTCTGCGCAGGAACGTATTGAAGGGTGCTGGCGCTGCCGGTGCCGTGAGCGTGGCCATGGCCGCGGGTCTGCTGAAGCCGACGGCCGCTTTTGCCGGCTGGAACAAGTCCGGTTTTGAATCCCGCGATCTGGGCACTTCCATGGGCGCCATCGGCGCCGGCTCCGCCGTCGCTTCCGGCGATGTCGTCGTCAAGGCACCCGATATCGCCGAGAATGGCGCCGTCGTCCCCGTTGAAATCACCTCCAACGTTGCGGGCACCGACTCCATCTCCATTCTCAGCGAGAAGAACACCATGCCTCTGATCGCGGTGTTCAACCTCAGCAATGGCACGGAAGGCTTCATCTCCACCCGCATCAAGATGGGTGCGACTTCCAATGTCATCGCCGTGGTCAAGGCCGGTGGCAAGGTCTACAAGGCCCACAAGGAAGTCAAGGTCACCATCGGCGGCTGCGGCGGCTGATCGGTTGGTTCCGGGCGACTTAATCTATACGAACAGGAGATAGTAAATGGCTGAACCGATGAAGATTCGTGCTTCCATGTCTGGCGATGCTGCGGATGTGAAGTGTCTGATGAACCACGTCATGGAGACCGGTCTGCGCAAGGACGCGAAGACCGGCGGGTTGGTGCCTGCGCACCACATCACCAACGTCACCGCTACCGTGAACGGCAAGACCGTGCTCGAAGCCGAGTGGGGTGGTGGTATTGCCAAGAACCCCTACCTGGCTTTCAAGGTCAAGGGTGCCAAGGCCGGCGACAAAGTTCAGATTTCCTGGACCGATAACACCGGCGACCACACCAGCGCCGAAGCCGCCATCGGCTGATCGACTCCAGTGTGCAAACGGGCCGGCGACATGCCGGCCCGTTTTGTTGTGGGGGGCGTTCAAATGATGCAGCAGGCCGGACTGAGCGCATCCGAACGATAACGCCGGCGCACGTCGGCCCTGACCTCCCAGAGGCAAGCGCCGCGAGGCAGGGTGACCAGATCGCCCGCGCCCACATGCACGGACTCCCCTGCAGCCAGCGTCAGTACCGCTTCCCCCGCCAGGAAATAGCTCTTTTCCGTGGCCTCCAGATCCAGGGTACGGCTGCCCGTCCCCTCCTTCCACAGCGGCCAGGCATCCACCCCCAGTTCCAGTTGGCGCGTACGGGAGATGCAGCGTTCGACGATGAGCTCACTCATTTCGCCAGGGCCTCGCGTTCCATCAGCAGGTAGGTGTTGTAGGCGTTGCGCCGATTCGCCTCGGAAAACGCAGGCATGGTCTCGTACTTCGACCAATTCGTGCCGGCATAGGCCTCGTCGAAAGGTGTCATGGCTTCCACCGCACGCCCCATTTGCGCGCGCACGTAGCGGAGATAGTCGCGGGTCAGAGTGAGGTCGGTGATCGGATCGGTGGAGACTTCACCGTGGCCGGGCACCAGTACCCTGGGCTGGAAGGCGATCAATTTGTCCAGCGCGGCCAGCCAAAGCCTGGAATCGGCATCGCCGATGAAGGGTACGCGGCCTTTGAAGATCAGGTCGCCGGCGAACAGCCCGGCATCCTCGCGCACGAACATCACCAGATCCTCTTGCGAATGCGCCGGGCCGACGTAGCGAATCTGGAAATGCAGCCCACCCAGCTCGAAATCGCTGTCGCCGGAAAGCCAGCGGTCGGGTTCCGGGAAGCGTTGTGTGGCATCGTTGATCCAGCGGCCGAGCAGGTCCTTGCGCTGTTCCAGGCGCAGGCGCCAGTCCTCGGAGCCGACCACGTCCCTGGCGGCTACATGTGCCCAGACCTCCGCTCCCGCGTCTTTGAACACCTGAATGCCGTAGTAGTGATCGGCGTGGTAATGGCTGACGATGACCCGCTTGATCGGCAAGGGAGTCACTTCACGGATGCGTTGAAGCATTTCCCATGCCAGCGAGGGCGAGCCTAGGGTGTCGAATACCACCACCCCCTCCGCGGTGACGACGAAGCCCGCGTTCGACATGAAGCCCTCGTTCTCCAGGCTGGCGGCTCCGGACAGTCCGGGCAGGTAATAGCTGTGCGCGCCGACCTGCTGGGCGCGCACGCTGACGGAAACGGGGGGGTAGGGTGCCGCCGCCGCCAGGAGAGCGCAGGACAGGGAAATCAGGGCAAATAGTGCACGCATGGCATTCCTCCGGGAATCGGGAATTATAGGCAGGCGTGGGGCCGCCCGGATGGTGTATCTTCGGACGTCCCCAGCCCCCTCGTTCGCGCCGTGAATATCAAGAAATTCCTGCCTTTCCTGCTGGCCTTCGTGCTTCCCATCCTCGCCATCTACGCCTGGTGGGGCGGCTTCAGCTCCGTCGATATCCAGGAAGGCGTGGGCGGACCCTACACCTATGTTTATCTGGAACAGCAAGGGGATTACTCCAAACTGCCTGATTTGGCCGAGGAAGTACGCGGCCTCCTGAAGGAGAGCCGGGTGGCGGTAGGCCAGCCTATCACCGTGCTCTACTCCAACCCGGATCTGGTCGACGTAGGCAAGCGGCGCGCACGCACCGGCTATTTGATCACACCCGGCACCAGGGTGCGCGCGCCATTGCAAATCGACGCCCTGCCAGCGCGGCCGGTGCTGCGGGCCCGGCTCCGTGCCGGCCTCCTGATCGCGCCCAGCCGCGCCTATCCGGCACTGGATCGCTACCTGCAATCGCGAGGGGGCGGCATCCGGATGCCCAGCGTGGAAATCTACCAGCCATCCGGCTCTCCGCTGCGCATGGGCCTGTTCACTGTGGAGATGCCGCGGCCATGAGCGTGGCCGCGGTGTTGGCCGCACTCTTCTGGTCGCACTGGCAGCCCTACCGATCCACCACGCCGGAGAAGCTGGCAGGGCAATGGCATGCCTGGCTCCTGGAGAATTTCAACGCGGGGCGGAGCAGCCAGGGCGTCCTCGCCTGGGGGGCGGGCGTACTGCTGCCGGCTCTTGCCCTGGCCTGCGTCAGCGGCGCGCTCGGCCATTCCATACTGGGCTGGGCCTACGGGGTGTTGGTGCTGTATTTCTGCCTGGGTTTTCGCGAGGCCTCCTTTCATGCCGCCAGCATCGCCCGCGCCTTGCGGGACGGCGATCTCCCGCGCGCGCGCCACAAGCTCGAAAGTTGGCGGCCTGGCGCGGCACCCGTGGAGGACGCAAATGCGGTTGCCTGCATCACGGTCGAGGAAATCCTGAAGGCATCGCTCTCCACCTTGTTGGGTATCCTGTTCTGGTATTTTCTCTTCGGGGTGGCGGGGGCCGTGGTCTACCGCCTGGCCTTGCTGTGCCGGGATCTGTGGCATGGCGAAGCCGAGTTCGGGCGTTTCGCCCTGCGTGCCGCGCATTTCCTCGATTGGTTGCCGGTGCGCGTGGCCGCATTCAGCTTTGCCATCGTCGGCAATTTTCAGGATGCGCTGGAAAGCTGGCGTGGCCAGGCGCAGGCCTGGGGCGACGAGAATCAGGGCATCTTGCTCGCCGCGGGTGCCGGTGCACTGGGCGTGCGCCTGGGCGGTCGCCTGGCGGTGATGGGGGGCGAACTCCTGCGGCCAACCCTGGGAACCGAAGAGCCCGCCGGCCCGGAGAGCATCGAGGGCGGCGTCGCCCTGGCCTTGCGTGCCGCCATGCTTTGGCTAGCCCTGGCCACCCTGCTTTGGCTGGGCGGTTTGTAGGTCGGATGCCGGAGAGGCGCTCCGACGAGATTATTGCAGCGCTGGTGCGCCGGACAAGATACGGCGGGCGCCGTTGAAGCGCGCTGCCCAGTATTTCTGGTCCAGGCGGGAAACGGTCACTTCCTTGGTGTGGGTGCTGCTGGCATGGACGAATTCGCCATTGCCGGCATAGATGCCGACGTGGGAATTCGGGCGCTTGCGGGTGTTGAAGAACACCAGGTCGCCGGGTTCGAGTTCATTCCTGGCGACGGACTGGCCTTCGCGGCTCATGTCACGGGCGCTGCGTGGCAGGCTGATGTCGGCGCTTTGCTTGTAGACGTATTTGACGAAACCGCTGCAATCCAGGCCTTTCGCGGGATTGTTGCTGCCGAACCGGTATGGAGTGCCGATCATGCTGAGCGCCTTCAGCAGGGGCTGAACCTGGGCGCCGACGCCCTCCGAGAGGGTATCCTCCGCCTGAAGGGGGGCTGCGGCCACCAGGGCGAGGGAGAGGAGCAGAATATTCGGCAGGAGTCGCATGGGCGGCAGTCGCTGAGTGCAAGAAAAATAGTTGCCCGATTAGGCCATTAAAGCGCTAGCGTTGTCCACCGTCATCCACGCCATCGAGCCCCCAGACCATGACTAGCCAGTATTCGATTCGATACGCATGGGGGAGGGGCGATGCTGCGTGAGACCTTGTCCATGGTGCGGGATCTGCCGCGCCTGCATGAAATCACCTCGGTACTGATCCGCTACGGCTGGGGCGACGTGGTGCGGCTGATGGGGCTGGCGCGCGTGCTGGAACGCGCCGGGCGATTGTTGCGCTGGCAGACCAGTAGCGAGATCAGCCGGCTCGATCTGCCGGTGCGTATCCGCCTGGCACTCACCGAGTTGGGGCCCACCTTCGTCAAGCTCGGCCAGGTGTTGGCGACCCGGGTGGACGTATTCCCGCCGGCGTGGATCGAGGAATTCGAGCGCCTGCACAGCCAGGTGCCGCCCGTGCCGTTCGAAGGATTACGGGCGCGGCTGGAAGAAGTCTGGGGCAAGCCCGTGGAGGCGGTGTTCGCAGCGTTCGAGACCGAAGCCTTCGCCGCGGCCTCCATCGCCCAGGTACACCGCGCCACTCTCCACGACGGCACGCGCGTGGTGGTCAAGGTGCGGCGACCGAACATCGAGGCGAAGATCGAGGCGGATTTGCGCTTGCTGGTGCACCTGGCTCGGCTGCTGGAAATGGAAATCCAGGAATCGCGGCGTTATCATCCGGTACAGATCGTGGGCCAGTTGCGTCGCTCCCTGATGCGGGAACTGGATCTGGTCATGGAAGCGCGCAACCTGGAACTCTTCGGCCAGCGTTTCGCGAACGATGCCAGCGTGCACATCCCCAAAGTGTACTGGGACTACTGCGGTGAAGGCGTGAACGTCCAGGAAGAGCTGGTCGGTGTCGCCGGCAATGATCTCGTCCGCGCCCGTGCCGAGGGGTACGACCTGCCCTTGCTGGCGGCGAGGGGCGCGGACGCCGTGCTCAAGATGATACTGATCGATGGCCATTTCCACGCCGACCCACACCCGGGCAATGTCATCTACCAGCCGGGCAATGTGGTGGGCCTCATGGACTTCGGCATGGTCGGGCGGGTCACGGATCTCCGCCGCGATCAACTCATCGATTTCCTCGAAGCCCTCACCCGAAAGGACGAGATGGGCATGATGAATGTGCTCAGCATCTGGTCCGGTGATGCCGAGATCGACGAGTCGCGCCTGGCCTACGACCTTTCCGAGTTCGTGTTCAGTTACGACAACCTCGCCTTGAAGGATATTCAGGTGGGGCAACTGCTGGCCGAGGTCACGGCCGTCATGCGCGAAAATAACCTGGCGCTGCCGCCCGATCTCACCTTGCTGTTCAAGGCGCTGATCACCCTGGAAGGACTAGGCTACCAGCTGGACCCGGACTTCCACATGATCGACCACCTCACGCCCTTCCTGCGTCGCTTGCTGGAGGCGCGTTACGCGCCGGGGGCGCTGGCCCGGCGTGCGCGCCACGGGCTGAAGGAAATGGCGGACGTGTTCTTCGGTCTGCCGCGCGATGTGGCGCGTCTGTTCCGTCAGGCCAGGCGCGGGCGCCTGCGCATCGATCTCGACCTGAAACGCCTCGACCACTTCGGCATCCAGCTCAATCAGGCCGCCAACCGTCTGACCATGGGCGTGCTCACCGCTTCCCTGGTGGTCGGCTCCAGCATCATCATGACCATAGCGACCGGGCCGAAGCTGCTTGGCCTGCCCTTATTCGGGCTGATCGGTTTCATCGTTGCCTTTTTCAACAGCGTCTGGATCATTTTATCGATATGGCGCTCGGGCAAGGATTGATCCTGGGTCTCCCCTCAAGAAATCCCCGGACCACGCCGTAATAGTCCTACCCCCCTGTTGCCCGATGGCGCGGATACCCATGCTGGAAAACATCACCATCAACGGCCGTGAACTGCTGGTATTCGTGATCCTCGCCGTGGTCCTCGCCACGGTGGTGTACCTGCTGGAGAGCGTGCTGTTCTCGCGCCGTCGGCATCCGCCGGATTCGTCGGCGTTGGTCGCGCGCCTCACCGCCCTGGAGGCCACCCTGGCGCTGCACCAGGAGCGGCTGGAACGGCTTGAGGCGAAGCCTCCGCAGGAGTCCGCGCTCGACACACAAGCGAATACCTACGCCGAAGCCATGCGTATGGCCAGGGCCGGCGCATCGGCCCAGGATCTGGCGGGAAACCTGGGTATTTCGCGCAGTGAGGCGGAACTCATCATCGCCTTGCAACGCGGCGAAGCATGATAGACCTGCCGCAGCGCCTCACTTCCTGGCTGAAGACCCAGGGTGCAGCGCTGTTGGCACCCGGCACACCGCCCGTGGCCAAGGCGGCTTTCCAGCCGGGTGCAACCTACACGGGCCGGGTGATCGAGAGCTTGTCCGGCGGGCGCAGCCTGGTGCAAGTCGCGGGGCAGCCGCTCGACATGGCGCTGCCGCGTGGCAGCCAGGTCGGCGACACGCTACGCCTGACCTATCTCTATAGTGCGCCGCGCCCCACTTTTTCCGTGGAGCAGCAAGCGATCGACGCGACGCAACCGGTACGTCTTTCGCAGAGTGCACAACAGCTCACCGCTCTGGCGCAGTTGGCGCGACCGGCCGCCACGCGCGCGCCACCGCCCACCGTCCCCACACCCGCGCAAGTCGCCCAGGCGGGTGCCAGTGTGCAGCGGCCCCTGCTCGAAGCCCCCTCGCCGCTGGCGAATCCGCTTTCCATGGTCGCTGGAGGCAATCTATCCGCGGGGACCGGAATCGCCGCCCTCGCCACAGCGACCGCGCTGACTGGCGATGCGCCCGTGGAGGGCGCGCTCGCGGGTTTGGCCACCGACGGCGCCACCAGCAACCTGGCGGCCTTGCACACCGGAGCCGCGGATGGCCAGGCGGTGTTGCCGCAGCGCCTGCATCAGACCCTGCGCGAAAGCGGCCTGTTCTACGAAGCACACCTTCAGCGCTGGGCGCGCGGCGCTTTCGAACTGGCCGCGTTGCGTCGCGAGCCGCAGGCGCACATCGCCAGCGACGCGCCGATGGCGACGGCCGTGGGCCTCACGAACATGCCGGAAGAGGCCGCACGTCTGGCGGGGCGGCAATTACAGATGCTCGATGGCGCGCCCTTTCTCTGGCAGGGTTTCGCCTGGCCCGGGCAATGGCTGGAATGGCAGGTGCGGGAGCAGGGAGGCGGCGGCAGCGGTGAGGATGTCGCCACCTGGGCCACGGAACTGCGTCTGACCCTGCCGCGCCTGGGCGGCGTCAGCGCGCGTCTGACTCTGGCCGGGGACAGGCTGGTCGTGGGACTGGGTGCGAGCGATGCGGGAACTCAGGAGGCCATGCGTGCCGCCCTGCCTCGGCTGGAGCAGGCGCTCAAGGTGGTGGGATTGAAACCCGCCGGCATCGGTGTAGGCCGGGTCGATGCCGCCTGATCGCGCGGCGCGCGCCGTCGCCCTGGCCTACGACGCACAGGACGGCGCTCCGCGCGTCGTCGCCAAGGGACGCGGCCTCCTGGCCGAGGAAATCATCGCTCGCGCGCAGGCAGCCGGCGTGTTCGTGCATGAGTCGCCGGAACTGGTCTCGCTCCTGATGCAGGTGGACATGGACGCGCGCATCCCACCTGAGTTGTACATCGCCGTGGCCGAATTGCTGGCCTGGCTGTACCAGTTGGAGCAGGGCTATGCGGCGGATCGGTCCGGCGGCGACGAGCGCTGAGCGCTTCAGCGCTGTTCCGGCTTGAAGAAATGAGCCAGCAGGCCATCCAGGAGAAACAGCAGCAGCAGGGCGATGATGAACAGGAGGAAGCCGGCCGCGCCATGTAGGAAGCCCTGGCCTGCCGCATCGCCCAGGTAATAGGTGATGAGCACCAGCAGCAGTACGCGCGCGACATTGGAAAAAAAGGCGATCGGCAGGATGCTGGCGATGAGCAGCCCGTTACGCAACCAGTTCTTGTGCCCGATCATGTACAGGTACAGCAGGCCCATGGCAGACAAACTGAACAGGGAGTGCAGCCCGGAACAGGCATCCGCGACCAGGAGTTGATAGGGGCCGATGGTGAGAGTGACGCCGCTGCGGGCGATGGGGTAGCCGAAGACATAGAGCGCCTGCTCGGCGAGTATGGAGATGTACTGCTTCAGTGGGCCGGTGGCGGCATCCACGACGAAGCCCGGCAGCGGGATCATGAATAGCAGGAAGAACAGGGCGAACCAGAGAGAGCGGGCCGCCCTCAGCCCCAGGGTGATGAGCAGGGTGCCCAGCAGAACCGGGATCTGCGAGCCCACTTCGAACAGCAGGATTTCCTGCGAGCGTCCCAGTGCGTAGAGCAGGAGGCCAAACAGCAACAAGGCCCAGCCCAGCAGGGGATGGGCGTGGTCCTCGGCGAACAGCATCCCGCGCCGCTCCCAGATCAGGTAGAGCGTCACCATCAGAACGATGGGGCCATGCGCCTGCTCCTCGCTGTTCCAGATGCCGTGGGCCAGGTCGTAGTAGGTGGGTAGGTAGAGTGCCAGCAGGCCGATCAGGATGGGCCACCAGAGCCGCAGCGCCCCCGGCTCGGGAGATGCGCCCGACCCACCTCCGGGACGATTTGAGCGGGCGTCAGCGGCCTCGTGCCGGATGGGGTTCAAGGCGATCGCCATGCGTGACTCCGGATCAATACTCGTTTATCACGGCGCCGACGACTTCGGCCCCCGCTGCGGCGATCATGTCCTTGATTCCGGCCACCTCGCTGATCCGGGTGTGGTGCTTGCGCACCGCGATGATTGCGCCGCCCGCGCGCGCGGCAACGGTCTGGAAATCGGAGGCGATCTGGGCCGCCGGAGTATCCAGCAGGATGACGTCGTAATCGCCGCCCAGCGTGGCCAGAATGTCGATGAGGTTGGAGCGTGAGAGGAGTTCTGCGGGATTGGGCGCCAGGGTTCCGGCGGGCAGGACGGAGAGATCGACGAAGGAGGGAATCCGCTGGATGGCGGAGAGATCCGCGCGTTCCGCGAGGATGTCGGAAAGGCCCTTGCCCCCACCCAGGTTGAACAGGGCGCCAGCACCAGGGTTGCGCAGGTTGGCATCGATCAGCAAGGTACGCTCGCCCAGTTGCGAGAACACCACGGCGAGGTTGGCGGCCAGGTAGCTCGCGCCTTCACCGGGTTGCGCGCTCGCCAGGGCGAGCGTCTTGTGGCCGGGGACGAACCAGCGCAGCATGAGTTGGCTGCGCAGCGCGCGCAGGCTTTCCACCTGCGGGCTGAAGGGCGCGTAGGCGGCCACCAGTTCCGGGCTGAAGGAGCCCTCGCCGGGGAGCAGGTAGGGGTAATCGAATTGCCGCGCCAGCACCTGCTGCAAGTCGGCCTCGCCGATCAGTCCGAGTTCGATGGCGGCTTCGCCGAAACGCAGACCCTTTTCCTTTTGCAGGCTCATCACGCGCTCGGCATCCAGGGCACTGAGCTTGCCCTGGTCGAGGAGGATGCGCCCCATGGTGAGTTCGTTACGGGAGGACACTTCAGCGGAACGGTTCATGGATCTCAGGCCTCTGGCTTCAGGCGGTTTTGCGGCGGAAGAGCATCCGGGCGCGGGGTTTTGTGGCGGCAGCGGCAAGTACGCCCAGGACCGGGATTTCCAGGGCGAGGCTCAGATCTTCCGCGGAGCGTACGCGGCGGTCGATGATTTCCATCAGGAAGGCCAGGCCGATGCCCAGGAGCGTGCCCAGGAATACGGCGAGGAGAGTGTTGAGCAGCACCTTCGGACTCGATGGCTTCATCGGTGGTACGGCCGGGTTGAGCACAGCAATGTCGGTCTGGGTCGTCTGCGACTCCAATCGGGTCTGGCCGTAACGCTGAACGGCGGCGTCGTAGAGGTGTTGCGCGTTTTCCACGTCGCGGACCAGGACGGAGGCTTCGTCACGCTGCTTCCTCAGCGTCTGTAGCTTGGCCTTCTGGGCGGCCAGAGAGGCGCGGATGCCGCTTTCCCGAGACTGGTCGACCTTGGCGGTGGTGCCGACGGTATGGGTGGCTACTTTCATCTCCCGTTCCAGCCTGGCGCGCAGGGATTCGACTTCGGCCTGGGCGCTCTGGTATTGCGGATGGTTCGTGCCCACTTGCTGCGTGAGTACGGAGAGCTTGGATTCACTCACTGCCAGGTCGTGTTTGAGGTTCTGGATCAGCGGATTTTGTTCCACCTCGGCCAGTGCGTTCTGACTCTGTTGTTGCTTCGAGGTGGTGTCATAGGCCTGGGACTGGGCGGCGACCAGTTGGCTGGAGAGATCGTTCAGGCGCGAAGTTTCCACGTCGACGCTGCGTTCGTCTCCCGTGGTCAGGCCTTTCGAGCGCTGATACTCGGTGAGCCTGGCCTGAGCGATCTCCAGGGTGTCGCGCAGTTGCTTGACCTGGCCGTCATACCAGGCGCTGGTCAGGCGCGCAGGTTCGACCATGAGCTCCAGATTGGTCTGGATATAGGCTTGAGCGAAGGCATCGGCAACCACGGCGGCGAAACTGGGGTCGGTGCCGGAAAACGCCACCTCGATGACGCTGGATTCGCGCGAGGGCTTCACATCCAGCTTCGTCAGCAGGAGGTCGGCCAGCCAGTCGCGGACCGTGCCCTGGCCCTCGGTGTCTTCCTGAAATTTCGCGCGGACATCCGCGTTGTTGGCTAGCTTGAGGCTGTCCACCACCTTGAGTGCGACGCTGTGGCTCTGGATGATGTCGACCTGGGTGGCGAGGTAGCCGGTCATCAACTGCGAGGGCAGCATCATGCCGGTGACCGTGTCCTTGGTCTTCGCATCCACCACCAGGGAGACGCTGGAGGTGTAATTCTTGGGCAATACCAGGCTGACCACCAAGGTGGTGGTGACCGTGACGCCCAGGGCCAGTGCGGCGACCAGCCAGCGGGCCTTGAGGATGAGGAGGAATTGGTTGAAATTCATGCTGGCGACCTTTAGAACAGGCTTTCTTTCACGTAGAGGACGTCATCCGGCTTGAGCGTGTACTCGAGTTGTACGTCCAGGGTCTGCATGGCGCCGCCGGCCGTGCGGCGCAGCACGCGCAGGCCTTTTTGCGTGCCGCGAGCCGTGAGTCCGCCACCCACCGACAGCGCCTGCACCACGGTCATGTTTCTTTCCAGGCGAAATACGCCCGGGCGTTGCACTTCCCCGTAGACATAGAAACGCGGCTCGCGCGGCACATAGACGATGTCGTTGTTGTGGATATCGATGTTCAGGCTGTCGCCGCCGTTCTCGAACAGGGCCAGGATGTCGATTTCCTTGCGCTGCATCCGGCCTTCCTGGCTGGTCAGCAGCACCAGGCTGTCGGCGCCTCCGGCCGCCACGCCGCCGGCCAAGGCCAGGATGTCGACGAGCTTGCTGCTCTTTTGCAGGGAGAACTTGCCGGGGTGGTTGACCAGCCCTAATGCCGAGACTTCCTGGCCCTTGAATTCGAGCACCACGAGAGTCACCTGGGCGGACTTGAGGAAGCCGCCGCCCTCCAGCATTTTGCCGATGCGGCTGGCGGCTTCGTTGGCGGTAGAGCCGCCCACCGGGACTTCGCCTACCAGGGGAAAGAGGATGGAAGCGGCTTCGCTGACCCGGGTCTCGGTGGTGAGGTCGGCGTGGTCATATACCGTTACGCGCACCAGATCCCCGGTCGACAAGGTGTAATCCGACCCCGCCCGCGCCAAACCCATCGTCAGGAACAAGGCGCACAGGAGCAAAAAATATCGAGACAGGTTCACTTTCATCACATCCATCCAGGGTTGTTGCAACTCGGGCATTTGTAACACAGCATCCATGGCCGTCACAATCACCAGGCAAGGCAGGGTCGGGGAAATCCATCCAGCTTGCGTTCAGAATTTCAGGTTGGCGTTGAAAAACAGGGTGTCATTGCCATAGTTGTAAATTTGCAGGCTAGAAGCCCGGGTTTCGTGCTGCAAGCCGGCGCTCAGCTCGCCCCCCGTCCAGGGCAGGTAGGCCACGGCGAGCGTTTGTGTCGAGACCTTGTCCACCCGGAGGGTCGGGTCATAACCGACGCTCTTGCGAGCCAGCGCGCCCTGCAAGCTGGTCTTGGGCTGAAATTGCCAGGTGTAGTTGAGGCTGGCGCCGTCGTTGACGGCATGGTTGGCCGTGTCGTAGGTGCTGTTCCATATTTCGCGGTAGAGCGCCCCGCCCAAAGCGCTCTTGCCGCTCAGCGCCCAGTTGCCATCGAGCCGGTATTCCGCAGCGGAATAGTCCGTTCCTCCGTTGCCTGCGACGGGGATGGTGTTATTTACCGATACCTGGCCGACGCGCCCATTCAGTTGCACCTTGCCATCGGCGACCCAGCGCGCGACCAGGCCGAAACTGTGTTCCTGGTAGGACGTGGCCACCCCCTTACCTTTATTGGAATCGGCCATGTTGTCGGCCAAGGGGTTCCGATCGGGGTAATGGGTGTCGCCGAGGCGGTACTCGACGCCCAGCCTCTCCAGGGTGCGGCCTAGGTAGTAGACGCCCAGAGTCTTCGACTGGCCCCTCACGTTGCTGCCGCGATCGCCGTCCGCGCTGTGGCGGATCGAAGTGGATTCGGAGCGCAGGGTGGCCTGCCAGCGTGGATGAAAGTGGTAGTTGGTTTCGAAATTGAGTCTGTTGCTGTTCACAATGTTGGACGACACGGTGGGGGATTGCTTATCCGCATAGGAGCCCAGAGACTGGTCGAGGCTACCGCCCAGGTGGCCATCCCAGTGCTTGCCCAGCGTCCATTGCCAGTCGAGTTGGGCGTTATGGCCTGTGTTGTTCAGCAGGCTGCTGTAGCGGCTGTTGTATTGGTTTCGTTTGGCCTGGGCTTCGGCGGTCACGCGCTGCCGGCCCTGCTTCCAGTCGAGGGCGAAGCCGATGCCCATGGTCTGGTAGGTGACTTTTTCCACCGGCGTGGCCAGCGAGGAATTCGAGCGGAACAGATTGCTGTCGGAGCCGATGGTATAGGCTGCCTCCGGCCGGAAGGTATCCCCGTCCATGGCCTGCGCCGCGGTTCCGGCCAGGAACAGGAGCAGTGCGACCGCAACACGCAGTCCCCCAGCCGAAAGGGGAAGCGGCGTGGCGGTCGTCATGGCCTCATTGCCGCCCGGCATCGGTTTTTTTCACGTAGTCACTCAGGTATTCTATCTTCGCCTGGTCATGCAGTTGCTTGGATAGCACGAGTGCCGCCTCGTGTTTCCTTGCGTTCGTCAGATAGCGCTCGATATCGTCCCTGGCCTGTCCCAGGGTGCGTGGTTCGCTCCGGGCATCGATCAGGAACAGGATGCTCAGTCTCCCGTCCTGCATCGAGTCGAGTGCCTGGCCCGGGTGCATGCCCGACAGCCGCGACAACAGTTCCATGGGCAGTTGTTCGGCGGGCTTGGTCGACTGCGCAGCTTGCGTGGGGAGATTCTGTGCCTTGAGCCACAGCATCAAGTCACCGAGTTTCTGGACTCTGGATAATGCCCGTCTGATCGCAGCGAGGTCGGCCGGTGTGGCCTGGATGCTGAGTTCCTGAAGTCGGTAGACCCGGCGTTGGGCGAAGAGGGCGGGATTCTTCTGGAAGTACTCGGCGATTTCCGCCTCGGTCGGCTTGGCGACCCGGGCCGTCTGCCGCTCCAGATAAGACTGCGCCAAAATCTGGCGGCGTTCGGCGTCGAGTGCCTGTACGACCTGCGGGTCACGATCGATCCCTCTCTTGATCGCCTCTCGTTCGAGGAGTCGCTCTTCGACCATCGCTCGTAATAGTTGGCCGGTCGCGCGCTGGGTCTGTTCAGGGGAGAGGTGGCCCAATCCGGAGAGTGCCTGGTCGATCTGGTCGCTCCGGATCGCGTGGCCGTTGACTCTCGCCGCTACACGGGAGTCGTGGTGGTCGCCGCAGCCGACCGTGACCGTCATGGCCAGCAAGGTGGCGCCCATCCAGTGCAGTGTGTTTGACCTCATCGATTCGTGCGCCTGACCTCAAGGGTGAGCGATTATAGAGGAGAAATGTTGCATGGAATGGCGGCATGACCACAATCTCGTGGTCGGTCCGTGACGAGGGCTGCGCGCACCGGTCAGGCCCGTGAAGTCGGGTGTGTCGGAATTTTTTACACTTCCCCTGTGAACCGTCGAGCAGTCTGCCGCGACGCATCCGAAAATGAACAACCCCGCCAAAGCGGGGTTGTTCCTGGGCGGAGTTTGCTTTACGCCGACTTTCTACGTGCCGTGTAGCCGACCAGACCCAGACCGGCCAGCATCAGGGCATAGGACTCGGGTTCGGGAACGGGCGGCGTGTTCAATGCGACGCTGTATGCGCCGCCGTTGGCCGTGGCCGGCCAATGATCGGCACCGTCGAAGAGCTGGGAGGTGCCGGTGGCGGTGCCCGACACCGTTAGCTTGTAATCGCCGGCCGCCAGCCCGGTAACCACCTTGGATAATGTCGTGACGGTACCCGTTTCGGCCACTGACCAGTCGCCCAGGGAGCCGACGGTGCCTACCTTGACCAGGCTCACATCGAATTTGCTGATGTCCTTGGTCGATGTGGTGATATCGCCGACGCCATCATCGACGGGGCCCGAGTTGGAATATTCGCTGGTGACCGACAAGGACACATTGGGCGTGGTGCTTCCCAGGGTGAAGGCGAAGGTATCCAAAAAATCGATCGACAGAGGCGCCCCAGGGCTGCCGTCATAATTGACGGAAACCGTTTGCTGTAAGTAAGAGAGTACGTTCGGGATGGTGTAGTCGCTAGCCAGAGCGGCACCGCTTGCAGTCAGGGCGAAACCGGCAACGACGGCCAGATGGGTGAACTTGTTACGCATGATTTTCATTTGAACTCTCCGGGGTCGTTGATCAGTTGTGTGATTTGCGGCGGCGAGCGATGAAACCCACCATGGCCAGGCCGGACAGCATCAAGGCATAGGCTTCCGGTTCGGGTACGGGAGGCGTGAAGACCTTCCCATCATTGAGTGCGAAGGTGTACTGGCCACCGGAGGATCTGACTGCGCCAGTCGCTATCACGGTGTTGTCAGCCAGGTTGTACTTGATGGCCTGGGTGGTGCCGGTAGTCGTGCCGTCGACGACGATCTCGTAGTTGCCGGTCGTCAGCGCATAGACTTCGGAGAGGCGGTTCGTGACCGAGGCGAAGGTCGCAACCTGGGTGAGCGCATGCGTGACGGGGGCCACCGCGTATATCGTCGCGCTCATGTTGCCGATGTTCAACTGCGTCGTCGTTACCACTTCCTGCGTGTGGCTGGGATTGAAGTTGTAGGTCACGGTCGGCAGCGAGTCGCCGTTGATGGAAAAAGATGCCGCCTGATTTGCGCCGATGGAAAACATATACGTGTCGCTGAAGGTCGAGGCGATCAGGCTCGAATAGTCACGAGACGTGGTGACCAGGGCGCTGGTCAACAGCCCGTCGTTGAAGGTCGCGGCCGATGCGCTCGAGGCGATACCCGGTGCCAGTACCGCTGTGGCGATGATGTTCATGATTTTCATGGGGGCTCCTTAGGTCAACAGGCGAATTGCCGAAGTATTGGCAATGTAAATACCTAGGAGCAAGCCTCGTGCCAGAATTCCTATATTGGCAGATAAGTACAGTATAATCAATAAGTTGCATTGAAACCTGGGGCATGAGCAGCGATGCCAACGACTGGTTTTGAGTGTGTGCGTAAAATTTTCCGACACTTGCTGGAGACGTTTCGAGCGTGAGGACTCGGCACCACTGGAAAGGCACCGCCCCGACCCCGGGCCGTGCCTTGCTACCCGGACCGAGGTAGGGTAGATTGCCGCGCTGACGCTACATCAGCTACCCCGTAACCTCGCATGCTATCCAGCCAAGTCACGCACCTCAGCCTAGCCTACCGGGGGCGATCCACTAGTGGGGTGATCAAGGCGTTTCACGACCCGGTCTCGGCCGTGGTGCTGCTCTACGTCATTTGCTGGTTCTATGACGAGCCCTTCGATGCGCCGCTGGTGCTTCTGGCCATCCTCGCCTTCAGCATCTTGTTCCCGGGCAACATCACTTACCAGAAGAGTTTTCGGGGCGGCCTGCGTGAAGTCCTGATGCAATGGCCTCTGGTGCTGATGATCCTGTTCGGCATGGGTTACGGCACCCATTACCTCGATGCCTTCGATCTGGATATCCTGCGAGCCTGGGCCGTGGTCGTGCCCGTGTTCTGGCTGTTGTCCCACTGGCTGATGCCCAGGTTCGCGCCGGGCCTGTTTTCCCTGGATGGCATCCGTAACGTGGTGGTCATCGGCGCCAACCAGATCGGCATGCAGTTGGCCAGGCAGTTTCTAGACGAACCACATTGGGGGGTCACACTACTCGGATTTTTCGATGACCGCAGCGAAGAACGCCTGGGCCCCCAGCTCGAAGGTTTGTTGTTGGGGCCGATTACCGAGGTAGACCACTATGTCCGCAAGCACAGCGTCGATGCGCTGTTCATCGCCTTGCCCATGGCTTCCCAGCCGCGCATCACGAAGTTGCTCGATGTACTCAAGGATTCGACCGTCTCGATCTATTTCGTGCCCGATTTGTTCGTCACCGACCTGATCCAGGCGCGCGTGGACGATATCGGCGGCATTCCCGTGGTGGCGGTGAGGGAGTCTCCCTTCAACGGTTTCAACGGTCTGGTCAAGCGGTTGAGCGATATCGTGATCGCCAGCATCGCCCTACTGTTGCTAGGGCCGCTGATGCTTGCGGTTGCCCTGGCGGTCAAGTTCTCTTCGCCCGGGCCGGTTCTGTTCAGGCAGCGGCGCTATGGGCTCGATGGCAGGGAAATCATCATCTACAAATTTCGTTCCATGACCGTCTGCGAGGATGGCGCCGCGGTGAAGCAGGCGCAGAAGGGCGATCAACGCCTCACGAAGATCGGTGGTTTTTTGCGCCGCGCTTCGCTGGATGAGTTGCCCCAGTTCATCAATGTGCTGCAAGGGCGCATGAGCGTGGTGGGGCCGCGGCCGCACGCGGTGGCGCACAACGAGACCTACCGCAAGCTGATCAAGGGTTACATGGTGCGCCACAAGGTCAGGCCGGGGATCACGGGCTTGGCCCAGGTCAGCGGATTCCGCGGCGAGACCGATACCATAGATAAGATGGAAAAACGCATTGAATACGACCTGGAATACCTGCGCAAGTGGTCCTTGAGGCTGGATCTGGAGATCATTCTACGCACGGTCTCACAGGTATTTCGGGATACACAGGCCTACTGATGGGGCGATATGGAAATACTTTACCTGTTGATTCCCTTGAGCCTGGTGATCGTCGCGGGAATCGCCTACGTCTTTCTCTGGGCAGTCAAGAGTGGTCAGTTCGAGGACATGGAAGGGCCGGCGCACCGCATCCTCATGGACGACGAGCCGACGGCGCTCTCCAGTACACAGCGGCCACGGGAGAAATCGGACGGCAATGTCGATTGACTTTGCCGTGTGTAATTACTAGCATCCGCGCGTCGAATTTTCGGCGTTCGTTTTTTTGACTTAGCCTCAACTGCGAAGGAGACCCGTATGGAAGCAACTTACAACTACAAGGTCGTCCGCCAGTTCGCCATCATGACTGTTGTATGGGGAATTGTCGGTATGTTGGTGGGCGTCATACTCGCCTCTCAACTCATCTGGCCTACGTTTACCGAAGCCTTGGGGCCCCTGGCTCCCTACCTTTCCTACGGGCGGATTCGTCCCCTGCATACCAACGCGGTGATTTTTGCTTTCGGCGGTTCCGCGTTGTTCGCCACCTCGCTCTACGTGGTCCAGCGTACTTGTCAGGCGCGTCTCCTGTCTGACGGACTGGCTTCCTTCGTGTTCTGGGGTTGGCAGATCATCATCGTGCTCGCAGCCGTGACCCTGCCGATGGGGATCACCACCAGCAAGGAATACTCCGAACTGGAGTGGCCCATCGACATCCTGATCACCGTGGTCTGGGTGGCCTACGCGATCCTGTTCTTCGGCACGGTGATGAAGCGCAAGACCCAGCACATCTATGTGGCCAACTGGTTCTTCGGTGCCTACATCCTCACCATCGCTCTCCTGCACTTGGTCAACAGCGCGGAGTTGCCCTGGATCCTGGGCGGGCATACTTCCTTCCTCGGCATGTTCAAATCCTATTCCGCCTATGCCGGCGTGCAGGACGCCATGGTGCAATGGTGGTACGGCCACAACGCGGTGGGCTTCTTCCTGACCACCGCTTTCCTGGGCATGATGTATTACTTCATCCCCAAACAGGCTGGCCGTCCGATCTTCTCCTATCGTTTGTCCATCGTGCACTTCTGGACGCTGAACTTCATCTACATGTGGGCCGGCCCGCACCACCTCATGTATACCGCCCTGCCCGACTGGGCCCAGTCCCTGGGGATGGTGTTCTCGCTGATGCTGATCGCGCCTTCCTGGGGCGGGATGATGAACGGCATCATGACCCTGTCCGGCGCCTGGCATAAACTGCGCACCGACCCCATCCTCAAGTTCCTGATCACCGCGATGTCCTTCTACGGCATGTCGACCTTCGAAGGCCCGATGATGTCCGTGAAGACAGTGAACGCGCTGTCGCATTACACGGACTGGGGCATCGCCCACGTGCATTCCGGCTCCCTGGGCTGGGTGGCGATGATCTCGATGGGCTCGCTCTACCATCTCATCCCGCGTCTGTGGGGTCGTGAAGAAATGTACAGCGTGAAGCTCATCAACGTGCACTTCTGGTGGTCCACCATCGGTGTGGTGCTCTACATCGCTTCCATGTGGATCGCCGGCGTGGCCGAAGGCCTGATGTGGCGCGCGACCAACCTCGATGGCACCTTGACCTACAGCTTTGCGCAGTCGGTCGCAGCAATCTATCCCTTCTACGTCATTCGCCTGGTCGGTGGCACCATGTTCTTCGCCGGCATGCTGCTGATGACCTACAACGTGTGGAAGACAGTCGCCGCGGGCAAGGCAGTCAACGATGCCCGCATTCCTCAAGCTGTCGCAGCCTAACGGACCAGGAGATCATTCATGTTCTCTCACAAGACCATAGAAAAGAACGTAGGCTTGTTCATCGTGTTGACGTTCATCGTCGTGTCCTTTGGTGGGCTGGTGCAGATCGTGCCGATGTTCTTCCAGAAGTCGACCACAGAACCCATCCCGGGCCTCAAGCCCTACACCGCCTTGCAACTGACCGGACGCGACATCTACATCCGCGAAGGCTGCGTGGGTTGCCATTCCCAAATGATTCGTCCCTTCCGTGCCGAGACCGAGCGTTATGGCCACTTCTCCGTGGCCGGCGAGTTCGTCTACGACCGGCCGTTTCTCTGGGGCTCCAAGCGCACCGGTCCGGACCTGCATCGCGTCGGTGGACGTTATTCGGACGAATGGCATTACACCCATTTGATGAATCCGCGCGATGTGGTGCCCGAGTCCAACATGCCCTCCTATAAGTGGCTGGCCGACTCCCAGGCAGATGCAGCCGATATCCAGGCCAAGATGAAGACGCTGAACGTCGCAGGCCATGGCTATACGCAGCAGGAGATCAACGATGCGCCCGATGCCCTCAAGGGCAAGACCGAAATGGACGCGCTGATCGCCTATCTGCAGGTGCTGGGAACCTTCGGCCCGAAGGATAAATGACATGAATACTGCCGGCTTCGTGGGTTCGGTCGTCACGGTTTTCTTCTTCCTGCTGTTCATCGCCATCGTGTGGTGGACGTACCGCCGTGGGAGCAAGGAGACCTATGATGACGCCGCCCAACTTCCTTTCCAGGAAGATGCTGACGACGCCGGCAAACACCACACAGACTAGGAGACACTCATGATTGCTGGATACGCAGTACCCGACTTTGTCAGTGAGTTCTGGCATTACTACATTGCCGCGATCAGCATTGCCGGGATCATTTTTTCCCTCTGGGTGCTGAGCAGCCAGACCACCAAAAAACTCGCCCACGGTGAACAGGCCGAACTGATGGTTCATGCCTGGGATGGCGATCTACAGGAGCTGAACAATCCTTTGCCGCGTTGGTGGATGTGGATGTTCTACGGCCTGACCTTCTTCGGGATCGGTTACCTCGTGCTCTATCCCGGGCTGGGCAAGTACCCCGGCACCCTGGGCTGGTCTTCTTACCAGGAATGGAAAGACGAGAAGACCAAGGTCGATGGTGATTTCGAGAAAGTCATGGCGCCCTTCAAGTCGGAAAACTTGATGACCGTCGCGGCGGATCCGAAAGCCCGCGAAATGGGCCAGCACCTGTTCATGACCTACTGTTCCCAGTGCCACGGCTCCCAGGCGCAAGGTGGCAAGGGCATCCCCGACCTGACCGACAAGCAATGGCTGTTTGGCGGTTCTCCGGAGGATGTCCAGGCCAGTATCGCCAATGGTCACGCCGCCGAAATGCCGCCTATGGGTGACGCGGTGGGCGGAGAAGCCGGTGCCAAAGCGGTGGCGAACTACGTCCTGTCCCTGGGTGGCAAGCCGCATGATGCGGCGCTGGCCGCTGCGGGCAAGGATAAATTCGCCGCCTGCGAGGCGTGTCATGGTGCCGACGGCAAGGGCAACAAGGCCGCCGGCTTCCCCGACATCAGCGACAACGTCTGGCAGTATGGCGGCAGCGAATCGGCGATCGTGCAGAGCATCATGAAGGGCCGCAAGGGCGGGATGCCCGCGCAGCTCGAAGCGCTGGGTGAATCCAAGGTTCACCTGCTGGCCGCGTATGTCTGGGGTCTGGGTGGCGGGCAGCAGCCCGCGCCCGCAGCCCCCGCGCCCGCCGTGGTGGTGGCTCCCGCGGCTCCTGCGGCTGCGCCGGCTCCATAATCGGTGCCTGTCCCCGTAGGGGGATGCCGAATCCGTTAGCGCTTGGCGCTAACGGATTTTCTTTTTCACGAGACTCGGTTATTTCGAGGCGTGTGTGGGCGGTGTGATGCCCCAGAACCTTGGGCTCCTACCGGAAGGAAGGGGAAGCTGGCTTGCCCTTGTTAATCAGAAAGAGGAACGCTGTGGCTGACAAAAAATCTGCGAGCATCCCCATCCTCAAGGAGGTTGGAGGCGACATCGAGCAGTCGCTCTACGCGGTCCACGAGAAAATTTATCCTCGTGCGGTGAGCGGAATCTTCAGCCATTGGCGGATCGCGCTGGTCGTCATCACTCAGGCCATCTTTTACGGCCTCCCCTGGGTTAGTTGGAACGATCGTCAGGCGGTGCTGTTCGATCTGGGTGCGCGCAAGTTCTACCTGTTCAACATGGTCTTCTGGCCGCAGGATTTCATCTGGCTGGCGGTGATTCTGATCCTGTCGGCGCTCTCCTTATTTTTATTCACCGCCATCGCTGGCCGACTCTGGTGCGGCTATGCCTGTCCACAGACGGTTTACACGGAGTTGTTCATCTGGATCGAAGGCTGGATCGAGGGGGACTACAAAAAGCAGCAGAAGCTCAATACCTTGCCCTGGAATGCGGAGAAGATCCTGCGCCGCGGTGGCAAGCACGTTGCCTGGATACTGCTGGCGCTCTGGACCGGATTCAGCTTCGTGGGGTATTACACGCCGGCCCATGTGCTCGCCCGGGAAGTCGTCGAGTTTGCGACCGGACCCTGGGAAACATTCTGGATTCTGTTCTACGCCTTCGTTACCTGGGGCTTCGCCGGTTTCATGCGCGAGCAGGTATGCAAATACATGTGTCCCTATGCTCGCTTCCAGAGCGTGATGTTCGACACCGATACCCTGATCATCACCTACGATTACCAGCGCGGCGAATCACGCGGCATGCGCAAGAAAGGGGCGGACTACAAGGCCCAGGGCCTGGGCGATTGCGTCGATTGCGGCATCTGCGTGCAGGTCTGCCCGACCGGCATCGATATTCGCAACGGACTGCAATACATGTGCATCGGTTGCGCTGCCTGTATCGATGCCTGCGATCAAGTCATGGAAAAGATGAACTACCCGAAAGGGTTGATCCGTTACTCGACGCAAAATGTCATCGATGGTGCCTACAGCGACCAAGACATCACCAGGCACGTGTTCCGGCCGCGGACCCTCTTTTATGTCGGCGTCATCAGCCTGATCACCCTCGCTTTCTTCTATACCCTGGCCAAGCGTGTTCCCATGCGGGCCGATGTGCTGCGCGATCGCCTCACCCTGTCGCGCGAGGCCGAGAATGGCCAGATCGAGAACCTGTATCAGTTGCGTATCATCAACATGGAAAACGTCCCCCATCACTACCGCATCAAGGCTACCGGTGTCGAGGGCTTGCGTGTTGCGGTGGGCGACAACGTGACGATTGCGCCGTTGAGCACGGTGCAGCAGAACGTCGTCTTGCGTGCGGCCGGTGAGCAGTTGAAGCATCCGAGTCAACCGGTTGTGTTCACCATACAGGCGGATGAAGATGCCAGCATCGTGCGTGAAGCAAAATCCAGTTTTCTGAAGTAGGGGGGAGCCCATGACGATCGATAACAATCGCCCCTGGTGGAAGGAGCCCATGCTCTGGCTGGTCCTCGGACTGCCCGCCATCGCCGTGGTCGCCAGTTTTACCAGCTACTACTTCGCCGCCCGTGACCCGGATACGCTGATCAAGACCGAATATCGCAAGGTGGGTCTGGCGATGGTACAGCCGGCCAGTTCGGCGGCCGGAGTGGCAGCCGCACTGGATTTGTCGGCGCGGCTAACGAGCGGTCGCGGCGTGGTCGAACTGGTGCTGCGTGGCCGTTTGACAACGCCCCCGGAACGGCTTTCCCTGAGCATCCTGCACCCCTCGCACGAGAATATGGATATCCACCTCCTCTTGGCGCATACGCACGATCTGACGTATATTGCCGCTGCGCCTGACATGGGAACGGGGAAGAGAGTCCTGGTTCTCGAACCACAAGACCGGAGCTGGCGGATCACCGGCCAGTGGGCGGCACCTTACGCCGTGACGGAACTAGGCACCAAATCAACCCATCCATTAACGCACCCGTAACGGGGCAACCAATAGGAGCACTCACATGGACGTCGTGATGAATCTGCTGTTCAACACACCCATCGGGCTACTCAGCCTGTTCACCATCGGCTTTATCGTCGCCATGGGACTGTTTATCTGGTTCAAGCTGTCGAAGATGGCAGGCGAAAAGTGATCGGCGCTTTCTGACGCCGCGCACTCGCATCCAAGCCGGCAAGACGTCGGCTTTTCTTACATGAAACTTGTGGGTGCAAGTCCCAGGCGGGCATCGCCCGCCGTCACACCCTTCCTGGCGGGCATGGCGCTTCGCGCCACCACGAGTCATGAACCTCCCACGCATGCCCGTTCCCTCACCCCCAACCCCTCTCCCGCTCGCGGGAGAGGGGAGCTTCGAGCATCACTGCGCGATGTTCACGTTTAATCGAACACCACCGTCTTGTTGCCGTAGACCAGTATGCGGTTGTCGATGTGCCAGCGCACCGCGCGCGACAACACCACTTTTTCCAGGTCCGCGCCTTTCTGCACCAGGTTTTCGATGTCGTCGCGATGCGAAATGCGCGTCACGTCCTGCTCGATGATCGGACCGTCGTCCAGCACTTCCGTGACGTAGTGGCTGGTGGCACCGATCAGCTTCACGCCCCGTTCGAAAGCTCGCTGGTAGGGCTTGGCGCCGTGGAAAGCCGGCAGGAAGGAATGGTGGATGTTGATGATGCGGTTGGGGTAATGCGAGATGAACTCGGGCGAGAGCACCTGCATGTATCTTGCCAACACGCAGAAATCGACATGGTGTGCTTCCAGTAGCGCGCGCTGCTGCGCTTCGGCTTCCAGCTTGTTGTCGCGACTGACCTGGATGTGCTGGAAGGGAATGCGGTAGGCCTCGGCCAGCCAGTGCGTGTCCGGGTGATTGCTGAGGATCAGCGGAATGTCACAGTACAGTTCGCCGGCATGGTGGCGGTAGAGCAGATCGGCCAGGCAATGGTCGAGCTTCGACGCGAAAATGGCCATGCGCGGGCGCACCGAAGAGAGCGACAGCTTCCAGGTCATGTCGTGAAGTGCCGCGATGGGAGCGAATTCTTCGTCGAAGCGGTGCAGGCCGAGCTCGAAGCCTTGTAGCGCCCATTCCACACGCATCAGGAACAAGCCAGCGGCACCGTCCTGGTGCTGGTCGGCGTGCAGGATATTGGCTTCGTGTTGCAGCAGGAAGTCGGCGATGGCGGCAACCAGGCCCTTCTTGTCCGGGCAGGCGATGAGGAGGACGGCGGTATTGCGCATGGTGAAGACCCCGGTGCGGTGGAATCGGTCGATGATAACCCGTCTGCTTCGTCCATCCTGTTGATAACCCTGTGGGTATCCTGGGGACAGCTTGTGCACAAGAAAAATGTTGACGGGGTGGGTGTCGACACTAGAATTAGCGTCAAATCGAATAGTAGACCATATATTTAGTGTTTTCTAATAAACCAGGCCGCCACACCAACACGGACATCGGACGCCAAGGAGACGCACCCATGCAAGCCACGACCGATCATCAGGCTTCTGCCAGCCTCATTCCCGGCGTCCCGCGCCAGGAGGATGCCCCCACTCACGCTTTCCCGGACCACAAGATCATCCGCCGCAACGGGGCCGTGGTCGCTTTCGAACCCAGCAAGATCGCCATCGCCCTGACCAAGGCGTTCATCGCCGTGAATGGCGGCCAGGCCGCCGCCAGCGCCCGTATCCGCGAACTGGTGGAACACCTGACCGGCAACGTCGTCAGCGTGCTGATGCGTCGCCAGCCCAACGGCGGCACCTTCCACATCGAGGACATTCAGGATCAGGTGGAACTGGCGTTGATGCGTTCGGGAGAACACGAGGTCGCCCGCGCTTACGTGCTCTATCGGGAGCGGCGCAACGAGGAACGCGCCAAGCAGAAACAGCAGCAGGTGGCTGACCATGCCCTGTTCTGTCTGGAAGGTGGCGAGCGCCGCCCGCTCGATCTGCAACAACTGGCTCGGGTGGTCGCCGCGGCCTGTGAAGGCCTGGCCGAAGCCAATCCGGAACTCATCGTCCAGGCCACCTTGCGCGACATTTACGATGGCGTGCCGATGGATGAGGTGAGGCGTTCGCTGATCCTCTCCGCGCGTTCGCTGATCGAGAAGGATCCGGATTACAACTACGTCACTTCGCGTCTGTTGATGCACTCCATCCGCCGCGAGGTATTGAGCGAAGTCATGGGGCAAGTCGATGAAGTCGGTCAGGCCGAGATGGCCACGCGCTATCCGGATTACTTCGTCGCCTACATCAAGCAGGGCATAGCGGCGGAACTGCTGGACGAGCGTCTGAAGCAATACGACCTTGCCCGGCTGGGCGCGGCTCTGGATGCCCGGCGCGATCTGCAATTCCAGTATCTCGGCCTGCAAACCCTGTACGACCGCTATTTTCTGCACATCGAGGAGCGCCGCATCGAGTTGCCGCAGGCGTTCTTCATGCGCGTGGCGATGGGGTTGAGCCTCAACGAGATCGACCGTGAGGCGCGCGCCCTGGAGTTCTATGAAGTGCTCTCACGCTTCGACTATATGAGCAGCACACCCACCCTGTTCAACGCCGGCACCCGCCATTCCCAGCTGTCCAGTTGTTATCTCACCACCGTGCCCGACGATCTCGATGGCATTTATCAGTCCATCAAGGAAAATGCCCTGCTGCAAAAATACGCCGGCGGCCTGGGCAACGACTGGAGCCGCGTGCGCAGTCTGGGGGCCTACATCAAGGGCACAAACGGCAAGAGCCAGGGCGTGGTTCCATTCCTGAAAGTCGCCAACGACACGGCTGTGGCCGTGAATCAGGGCGGGAAAAGGAAGGGCGCGGTATGCGCCTTCCTGGAAACCTGGCACATGGACATCGAGGAATTCCTGGAACTGCGCAAGAACACCGGCGATGACCGTCGCCGCACCCATGACATGAACACCGCCAACTGGGTGCCGGACCTGTTCATGAAGCGGGTGATGGAAAACGCCGACTGGACCTTGTTTTCCCCCTCCGACTGCCCGGACCTGCACGACCTCACCGGTCGTGCCTTCGAAGCGGCTTATGTGCGCTACGAGGAAAAGGCGGCACGTGGCGAGATCAAGGTGTTCAAGAAACTGCCCGCCCTAGGCTTGTGGCGCAAGATGTTGTCCATGCTGTTCGAGACCGGGCATCCCTGGATCACCTTCAAGGATGCGTGCAACGTGCGTTACACCAACGGGCATGTCGGTGTCGTGCACAGCTCCAACCTGTGCACCGAGATCACCTTGCACACCAACGACGACGAAATCGCCGTGTGCAACCTGGGCTCGGTGAATCTGGCCAACCACATCCAGCCGGCCCAGAGCGAAGATGGAGGCCCTTCGTCCGGGCTCGGGGCAGGCCTGGATCTGGAGAAGTTGCGGAAGACCATCCGCACCGCCATGCGCATGCTGGACAACGTCATCGACATCAACTTCTACAACGTCGGCAAGGCGCGCAACTCCAACCTGAAGCATCGTCCCGTCGGCTTGGGTACGATGGCTTTCCAGGACGCGCTGCACCGACTGCGCATCCCTTACGCCAGTGCCGAAGCAGTCGAATTCGCCGACCGCGCCCAGGAGGCCGTGGCCTACTTCGCCTATTCCGCTTCCGCCGATCTTGCCGAGGAACGTGGGCGCTATTCCACCTTCAACGGGTCCTTGTGGAGCCGTGGCATCCTGCCGCAGGATTCCTTGAAATTATTGGCAACGGAACGCGGCGGCTACCTGGAAGCGGATTTTTCCGAGACGCTGGACTGGAGCGCCTTGCGCAGCCGCATCCTGTCCGTTGGCATGCGCAACTCCAATTGCCTCGCCATCGCGCCCACCGCCACTATCGCCAACATCGTCGGCGTCTCCGCCTCGATCGAGCCGACCTATCAGAACCTGTTCGTCAAATCCAACCTCTCCGGCGAGTTCACCGTGGTCAACCAGTATCTGGTGCGCGATCTGAAGGCGCTGGACCTGTGGGATGAGGTCATGCTGGGCGACATCAAATACTTCGACGGCAGCCTGGCCAGGATAGATCGTATCCCCGGTGAACTGCGCGCGCTCTATGCCACCGCCTTCGAGGTCGACCCGGTCTGGCTGATCGAAGCGGGTGCCCGCCGGCAGAAGTGGATCGACCAGGCGCAGAGCCTCAACCTTTACTTCCACGGCGCCTCCGGCAAGAAGATCGACGAGACCTACAAGCTCGCCTGGATACGCGGCCTGAAGACCACCTACTATCTGCGTTCCCTGGGCGCGACCGCGGCCGAGAAATCCACCGGTCGTGGCGGTGAGCTCAATGCCGTCCGTGCCCACTCCGACGAGGGTGGATTGAGCACGGGCCATGGGCTTGGTGGTAACCTCGGCGGCAACCTCGGTGGAGCACACGTCTCCACCAACCCTTCGATCGAACTCAGGGCAGGTCTTCCCGAGCCCGAAATCGTCGGTCGCGCCTGCAACCTGAGGCCAGGCGACCCCGGTTTCGAGGAATGCGAGGCGTGCCAGTAGGAGGCAACATGACGCCGCACGAATTGGCCAGAGAGGTATCCACCCTCTTTTCCCTGCCGGACTTGGTCATACGGGCCAGCGCGGTGATGGACTCGCCTACGGCGACGGCACAGGATCTCATCGAGGTCATCGAACTCGATGCCAATCTGGCGCTGACCGTGCTGCGTCTGTCCAATTCGGCGTTGTACGGCGGTCGCGGCCGGATCGAGACGCTCAGGCACGCCGTGACGCTCATCGGCCACAATGCCTTGCGCGACCTGGTGCTGGCCACCGCTGCGGTCAAGGTTTTTCGCGATATCCCGGCCGAATTCCTGGATATGGAGACCTACTGGGAAAACAGTACGACCTGCGGCGTGCTCGCCGGCCTGATCGCCGACTACGTCCACTTGCGCGGCGGCGAGGCCTTGTTCCTGGCCGGTCTCCTGCACAGCGTGGGTCGCCTGGTGTTTTACGTGCGTCGCCCGAAGGAGTATCGGGAAGTTCTGCGGCGAGTGCAGATGGAGGGGATGTCCCTGGGGGATGCCGAGCAGTCGATCTTCGGTTTCAGCCACGCCGACCTGGGCGCCGCCTTGCTCGAAACCTGGCGTGTGCCGGAAAAACTGGTCGTGGCCGTGCATTTTCAGCTCAATCCCGAGTCCGCCCCGTGCTTCGACAAGGAAGTCGCCGCGGTCAGTCTGGCCAGCGACCTGGCCGCCAACCTGGCGCCCAGCCTGCGAACCACGTATGAATCCGAAACCTACCTTCCCGATCGCCACGCTTCATACAGCATGCAGTCGCTGGGACTCACCCCCGCGGCGCTGGCGGAAATCTGCCTCGAAGCCCAGGCCGCGAGCCTGGAAGTCATCGAAATCATCAATCCCTGCACGCATATCGTTTTCTGAACCCGCGATGCCCGCCGAATAGAGACTCTCACCATGCTCCGTTTTGAAGACGACTTCGCCGTCCCCGGCGCCCACCCCAAACAGCCCAGACCACAATTCCAGGCCGCGGGCTTCCCCGGCGCGGCACCCATCCAGGCGACCCGGGAACATTCCGGCGCGCAGGCCGAGGGCGCTGCCCATCGCCGTGTGCGCGTTGAGGACAAGCTGATCATCAACGCCCGCGCCGACGTCAACCAGTTGGTTCCGTTCAAGTACAAATGGGCCTGGGAGAAATACATCGCCGCCTGCGCCAACCACTGGATGCCGCAGGAAGTGAACATGAACCGCGACATCGCCACCTGGAAAGACCCGAATGGCCTGTCCGAGGATGAGCGCCACATCATCAAGCGCAACCTGGGGTTTTTCGTCACCGCCGACAGCCTGGCCGCCAACAACATCGTGCTGGGCACCTATCGCCAGATCACTGCTCCGGAATGCCGCCAGTACCTGCTGCGCCAGGCCTTCGAGGAGGCCATCCACACCCACGCCTACCAATACATCGTGGAGTCCCTGGGTCTGGACGAGGGTGAGATATTCAACGCCTACCACGAGGTGAGTTCGATCCGCGCCAAGGACGAATTCCTGCTGCCTTACATCGACGTGCTCTCCGACCCCACGTTCAAGACCGGCACACCCCAGACCGACCAGGCTTTCCTGAAGAGTCTGATCGCCTTCGCCTGCATCATGGAGGGCTTGTTCTTCTATGTCGGCTTCGTCCAGATTCTGGCGCTGGGCCGGCAGAACAAGATGACGGGCGCGGCCGAGCAGTACCAGTACATCCTGCGCGACGAGTCGATGCACTGCAATTTTGGCATCGACATGATCAACCAGATCAAGCTGGAAAACCCGAATCTGTGGACCAACGCGCTCAAGACCGAACTCAAGTCCATGTTCGAGACGGCCGTCGAACTGGAATACAAATATGCCGAAGACACCATGCCGCGCGGCGTGTTGGGGCTCAATGCACCCATGTTCAAGGAATATCTGCGCTTCATCGCCAACCGCCGCGCGACGCAAATTGGTCTGGATGAACTCTATCCTGGCGCTTCCAACCCCTTCCCCTGGATGGCGGAGATGATCGATCTGAAGAAGGAAAAGAATTTCTTCGAGACGCGCGTCACGGAGTACCAGACCGGCGGCGCGCTCGCCTGGGATTGATCCCACCCATTTCCACCGAGACTCCCATGCGTATTCCGATTTCACCCACTCTCCTCGCAGCGGCCCTGCTGTGCCTGATGGCCAGTGGCGCCCACGCCGGCTGGCTGGAAGACTTGAAAAAGAAAATCGGGGACACTGCGCCCGCGCTGGCAGCCACTCCGGTGACCGGCCCCACCTCGTCCGTGGTCCTGAGTGATGATGAGGTGGTGCGCGCCCTCAAGGAGGCGCTGACCCGTGGTACCCAGCAGGCCGTGACCAATCTGGGTCGGGACGGGGGATTTTTGAACAACCCGGACGTGAAGATTCCCCTGCCCGACGGGCTGAAAAGGGTGGAAAAGCTGCTGCACAGTGTCGGCCAGGAAAAATATGCGGATCAATTCGCGGCCACCCTCAACCACGCCGCGGAGAAGGCGGTGCCGGAAGCCGCGATCATCTTCACGGATTCCCTTTCCCGGATGTCTCTGGCGGATGCCAAGTCCATCCTCAGGGGGCCGGATGACGCGGCCACCCAGTATTTTCGCAAGAGCAGCGAGGCCAGGCTGAAGGAACGCTTCCTGCCGATCGTCCAGGTGGCTACGGACCAGGCCGGGGTCACTTCCGCCTACAAGCAATTGATGCAGAAGGCCGGCGCTTCCGCCCGGTTCCTGGGGGCCGGGGCCGGTGATCTGGACGGATATGTGGAGGCTCAAGCCGTGGACGGCCTGTTCAGGATGATCGCCGCCGAGGAGAAACGCATCCGCCAGGAGCCCGCGGCACGTGGCACGGATCTGCTGAAGAAGGTGTTCGGGGCGCTGGGTAAGTAGTGTCCCCGGCCGGGCGGATAGTTCGCCTGTGCCAAGCCCTTCCGGTGCCGGCCCCCGTATCCGCCCATCGAAGCGTGTCGGGCACGAATATTGGCAGATTCTGCTCCTGGACGAAACCGTATCGGCCAGGTTGCGGGTACTATTCCAGCCCCTCAATTCGCAACGACTAGGAATCCAGTGATGAACCTCTATTTTCTGCTGTTCGCTTTCTCCGCCTCGGTATTCGCCGCGGATCCCGTCCCCGCCAAACCCGTCTCCAACCCGCATGCCGGTATGTCGGTCATGAGTTCGCCGGCAATGGCGTTGACGCAGCAGGGCACCGTGCTCAGCACGATCAACGTACCCATGTATACCTACGTCGAGGTGGCGCAGGGCAAGAAGACTCTCTGGCTGGCGGCCTCCAGCATGGCGGCGAAGAAAGGGGACACGATACATTTCGACGATGGCATGGTGATGAACAACTTCTACAGCAAGTCCCTGAAGCGCACCTTCCCCAGCATCATCTTCGTCAACCGGGCGACCGTTGGCGCCGGGAAATAATCAGTCCGGGTCGCGCCCACGGGCGCGGCGAAATCCCCGTTCAAGCAGCCTGGAGATGAACGGCACGCGCGTCAACCTGAAACGGGGGACGGCCGTCGAGCGCCACTATCCGGCCGCGGCTGGAAGTCGATCGCAATGCCGGCAAGGTCAAGGGCTTGGCGCTCAAGCTCTTTCCGAAAAAGGTCTGCTTGAGATGGACGTTCGCCGTCACCGGGGTGAGCTATGTCCCTATTCCCTCATGGAGTCCGTACCTTGAACGCCAAGATTCTCGCCCCGGAAGAACATTTCATCGAGAAAGAGCCGTACTACGAGGCGGTCGGGGACGAGATCGCCATTTTTCATGCGGCCCATGCCCATCGCCTGCCCATCCTGCTGAAGGGCCCCACGGGCTGCGGCAAGACCCGCTTCATGGAGCATATGGCCTGGCGCCTGAGGCGGCCCCTGATTACGGTTTCCTGCCATGACGATCTCACTGCGTCCGATCTGGTGGGGCGTTATCTGGTCAAGGGCGGCGAGACCGTGTGGATGGATGGCCCGCTGACCCGTGCGGTGCGTGTCGGCGGCATTTGCTACCTGGACGAGATCGTCGAGGCCCGCAAGGACACGATGGTGGTGATCCACCCCCTGGCCGACGACCGTCGTACCCTGCCGATGGAGAAGCTCGGCCAACTGCTGGAGGCCACCGCCGATTTTTGCCTGGCCATCTCCTACAACCCCGGCTACCAGAGCGTGTTGAAGGATCTCAAACAATCCACCCGGCAGCGCTTCGTTGCCCTGGAGTTCGATTATCCGGCGCCGGACCTCGAAGCCCGCATCGTCGCCGCCGAGTCGGGCGTCGACGCCGAACTGGCCGCCCGTCTGGTGCGCTTTGCCCAGACGACACGCAACCTCAAGGGTGCCGGCCTGGAAGAGGGTGCTTCGACGCGCCTGCTGGTACATGCCGGCAAGTTGATCTCCGGCGGCATCGCCCCGGTCCTGGCCTGCCGCAGCGCGGTCGCCCAGGCGATCACCGACGATGCCGACATGCTGGCGGCGATACAGGAGCTCTCTTCTTCCTTGTTTTGACCTGGCCCGCACGGTAACCATGAACGCCGAGGAAATCACCCTGCTGCTCGAAGGCCTCCTGGAAGCGGATTTTTCGTTTCGCAAGGTGGGGCCGACGGCGATCAAGCTGGCCCAGCTCACACAGTCCGATCAGGATTTTCTCCTCGATTGGGTGAAACGTATCGCCAGCACCAACCTCGAGGTCTCCTGGCAGTTCGCGCGCCGCGCGCCGGCCCTGATCGGCAGCATGGATCGCCGCCTGATGGAGGCCTGGGCCGTGGGGGCCTGCGATACCTACGACCAGAAAGGCCTGCGCCCGGCCTTGCAAGTGCTGGAAGAGGCCGATCATTACGGCGAACGTCGCCTGGAAATGACCGCCGGCGTGCTGTTCGAGGATCTGGCCGGTGTGCTGGGCAACTTCGTGTGCGGCCTTTCCGGGCGGCGTCTGCGGGTGGAGCAGGGCGAGAGCCTGTACACCGATACCGAGCGCATCCTGCTGCCCGGGGTGATCGCCCGTTTTCCCGTCGTTGCGGACAACTTCAAACTGGCCAAGGTGGCGGTGACCCTGCTTTGGGCGCAGACCCGTTTCGGTACTTTTCACGCCGATCTGGCAAGAGCCTGCGCGGACTTTCCCGATCCGCAACGCGCCCTGAAACAGTTGCACGGACTGGAAACCTTGCGCCTTTGCGCCCGCATCGCCCGCGATTTTCCCGGCCTCCATCGCGATATGGAACGCCTCCGGGCACTGCTGGGGGAGGGGCTGCCTGCGGGATGGGAAGCCGTGGCACAACGCCTGGCTCAGCCCGACGCGGATCTGGAAGACAGTCTCCACCTCCTCGGAGACGCGGTGCATCTGCCCGAGTTCACGCCCTGGTGCTATCAGGGCGAGCTCAAGCCCGACGCAGTCGCCGCGGTCGCAGCCGCGCGTCAGGAAAAGGAGAAGGCCCGGTTGCGCGTGAAACTGGCCGATCTGATGCAAGATCACGTCCGCCGCCCTCCCGATCAGCCGCTCGGGGAGGACAGAGATGCGCCCGAATTCGCCGCCGAAGTCGACGACGAAGGTGGCCGCCTGGACATGGAAATTACCCTGGATGGCGCCCCCATCGCTCCGCCCGACGATGTCAAAGCCCTGTTTTCCTCCATCTATCTCGATTTCGGCGAGATCCCTCCCGAATACCTCGTGCCGGCAGGCGAGGGTGAATACGACCCCAGTCTGCTCTTCGACCAGAGCGCAGACCCGGATTCGGTCTGGCAGGGCAGCTATCACGAGGAAGGCGCGTCGTTCTACCCCGAGTGGGACATGGGCCGCGAGCACTATCGTAAGAACTGGTGCGTGATGCGGGAAAAGGACGTGCCCCCGGTGCATGACGGGTTCTATCGGGAAACCCTGGAGAAGCACGCCGGCCTGGTGAAGCAGTTGCGCCGCAGCTTCGAAGCCATGCGCGATGAGAATCGCCTCCTGAAGCGCCAGGTCGACGGCGACGAAGTGGATATCGACGCCCTGGTCGAGGCCCTGGCCGACGCGAAGGATGGACGCGAGATGAGCGATCGTCTGTTCGTGCGCCAGCACCGCAGCGAACGCAACATCGCGGTTGCTTTCATGGTGGACATGAGCGGTTCCACGCGCGGCTGGATCAACGAGGCCGAGCGCGAAGCCCTGATCCTGTTGTGCGAGGCCCTGGAGAGATTGGGTGACCGCTATGCCATCTATGGTTTCTCCGGCATCACCCGCAAGCGCTGCGAACTGTTCCGCATCAAGACCTTCGCCGAACCCTATTCGGAAGAGGTCAAGGCGCGCATCTCCGGGATTCGTGCCCAGGAATACACGCGCATGGGCTTCGCCATCCGCCACCTGAGCAAACTGCTGAATGAGGTCGATGCGGCGACCCGTATCTTGATCACCCTATCCGACGGTCGCCCGGACGATTACTTCGATGCCTACCGTGGCCAGTACGGTATCGAGGACACCCGCATGGCGCTGCTGGAAGCGCGCCGCTCCGGAGTGCATCCCTTCTGCATCACCATCGACCGCGAGGCGCGCGACTACCTGCCGCACATGTACGGCGCAGCCCGCTACACCATCCTGGACGACGTGCGGCAACTGCCGTTCAAGGTCTCCGACATCTATCGGCGCTTGACGCGGTGATGGGGCCGCCCAGGTTTTCAACGACATGAGTCCGCCACTGCCCCTCGATCTGCGCGCCGGAGCCTATTACAGCAACGGCGCTTACGGCCGTTCCTGGGGCGTACGCCAGGTGATCGGCTATGGCCACGATGCGCAGACTGGCGCGGAAATCATCCACTTCAAGGGCATCGCCGGTGTCTGCCGGCGCAAGGACGGGCAATGCTCCCTGGGCGAATTTCACAAATGGGTCCGCTACGAGGTTGCCCTCAACGAAAACTCCTGGCAGCGCAGCGGCGCAATGGCGGATAGCCCAGAACCGGAGTCGTAGTGCGCCCTTCCAGACGAAAAAAACCGCCCGGAGTGGGCGGTTTTCCCGGGTTGAGCGCGACTTACTTCGCGGTGCCCAGGATGTCGATTTCCACGCGACGATTGGGCGCGTGGCAATCTCTCAGGGCCGGTTTCGGCAGGATCTTGTCGCACTGGGCCACGGGTTGCGTGTCGCCCATGCCGCTGACCAGAATGACGCCAGGCTTGATGCCCTTGGCCACTAGGTAGGACCGGACCGATTTGGCACGCATTTCCGACAGCATGCGGTTGGTCTTGGCGCTGCCGGTGGGGTCGGCATGGCCGACCACGCGGATCTGCTCCACGCTGCCCATGGCTTTGATCTTTGCGATCACTTCATCCAGGCGAGTCTTGCCGTCGCGGGATAAATCCTTGATGCCGGACTTGCCCAACTGGAACAGGGCATCACCGGCCAGGATCACCTTGCTGCTCGTGGGGGCCTGCTTGGCGGCGGCGACCGGTGCGCTAACCGGAGTGGCGGGATGCGTTGCGATCACCTCGGCGGGGACTGCGACCACGGCCGGAACCGGCGTGACCACCACGGCCGGTTTAGCGGCGACTACCACGGCGGGGGCTGCGACCACGGCCGGTGCCGGTGTGACCACCACGGCCGGCCTCTCGGCGATCACCGCCGCGGGAGGTACGACCACGGTCGGTTTCGGGGCGGCGGCGACCACCGGGGCGGCGAAGATCGCGGCAGGTACGGCGGCCACTGCTTTCGCCGCTTCCACGGCCACCGGTGCGGCTGGCTGCACGAAGGCCTTGGCGGGCTCGGGCTGGGCGACGACGGGAACGACCGTGGCGATCTTGACCGTTTCGACCGGATTGGCCGGCGGCGTCGCCTGCGGGTAGAGCGGTGCGCTGCTGAGCGCAGAGGTGGTTTGCGGCAGGGTGGGCAGGCCAATATTCGGCAGAGTCGGCAGTGCGGACAGGTTGATGCCGGGGATGAGCCCGGAAAGATTGCCCAGCGTCGCGACCGGATCCCACATGCTGAAACTGCCGGCGCCCTGCACTGGTGGTTGCGGCGCCCAGGTCAGCCAGTTGCTGGTGCCTGGGCCATAGCTGTTGGGGTTCACCACGGCACCCAACATGCCGGTATAAAGCGCGGGGTTGGCCACCGTCGCCGCCAGATTCCATGCGCGCGGATCCATGCCGGACAGGCCCCAGCGGATGTAGGTGTTGGGGTTGAGGGTGGACAGCAGCGTGTTCCACATCCTGGGGTCGGCGGGCAGCGTCACCCAGCGTATCAGCTTGGCAGGGTCGGAGAGTTGGGTGAGCAAGGCGGTGTAGAAGTTGGGATCGCCGGTTGCCGCGGCCCACTTCAGGTAGACGCCAGGGTCGGCGAACTGGGCAAGATTGCGCACGGCATTGGGTTGTGCAGCACTGTTCAACATGTTCAGCCAGCCGCCCGGGTCCATCAAGCCGTTCATCATCGCGACATAGAGGCTGGGCTCGGTCACGGCATTGGCCCAGGGCACGAACGCCTTGGGATCCTTGAACGCCGACAGGTTGCGGGAAAAATCGGTCATGCGCGTCAGCCATTCTTCCGGCGACTTCGGCAGGGGCGTATTGGCGGCTGCGGGAGCGGCAGCCTGGCCGGCGAACGTCGGGATGTCGGTCGTGCCCATCGCAGCTAGGACGGGTGTCGCCGTGATGGCGAGCGCTACGGTGATCAGCTTCAGTTTCATGGCGCTTCCTTTTCAGAAATACTTGGGAAAACAGTCTATTAGACATTGCTCATATTCTAGCAACGAGGACTCCAACGGGTAAGCCGCGAGCAGGCACAGCAGGAAAATCACCCTCTGCTATGTTGCGGATTGTCTGTAAGTGTCAGGTACTCGCTGCTCTGGTTAGCACTCGACATGACAGAGTGCTAATATTCGCTGGACTTGGTTACAGGAGTAAGCAAATGACCGCTACCGCATTGGATTTTCCCGTCCCGTCCACGCTGGGCAGCCTGGAGAGCTACATCCAGGCAGTGAATCGTTTTCCGCTGTTGACCGCCGAACAGGAGCACGACCTGTCCGTGCGCTTCCAGGAAAACCAGGATGTCGAGGCCGCGCGCCAGTTGGTGCTGTCGCATCTGCGTCTGGTCGTCGCCATCGCGCGCGGTTACCTGGGTTATGGCCTGCCGCATGCCGACTTGATTCAGGAAGGCAATGTTGGCTTGATGAAGGCGGTGAAGCGCTACGACCCGGAGCGGGGGGTGCGGCTGGTGTCGTTTGCCGTGCACTGGATCAAGGCGGAGATTCACGAATACATCCTGAAGAACTGGCGCCTGCTCAAGGTTGCGACCACCAAGGCGCAGCGCAAGCTGTTCTTCAACCTGCGCAGCATGAAGAAACGCGATGGCAGCCTCACCAGCGGTGATGTCGAGGACATGGCGCGCACCCTCAACGTCAGTCATGCCGATGTACGGGAAATGGAAACCCGGATGTACGGGCAGGATGTATCGCTGGAACCCAGTATGGACAGCGAAGAGGACAGCTTCGCGCCGATCGCTTATCTGGCCGCGCCGAATGCGGAGCCGACCCAGCATATCGAGAACAAGGAGCGCGAGAAACTCGCCACGGTGGGGCTCTCCCGCGCTCTGGACGGGCTGGATGCGCGCAGTCGGCATATCGTCGAGGCGCGCTGGCTGAACGAGGAAAACCCCGCGACGCTGCATGAACTGGCGGCGGTTTATGGCATTTCCGCCGAGCGTGTACGTCAGGTCGAGGTCAAGGCCTTGCAGAAGATGCGCGCCACACTCGCGGGTGCGCGCTAGCGGCTACCCGGGTGGGGCCGTGTGTGTTTCCCGATGGCCAGCCCACATCCACTCAATGCCAGCCTATGGGTCCGGCGAGATGCGGGAGGCCCGTGTGTCGGGCGGTGGCAAGGTTATTCCGCCAGTTTGCGATAAAGCGTGCGCTCGCTGATGCCAAGGCAGCGGCAGAGTTCCTTGCGGTCGCCGCCCAATTGTTCCAGGGCCTGGCGCACGTAGCGGCGTTCTGCTTCGTCAAGCGGGAAGATGGTCGCTCCCGGGTGCTCCCAGGCCGCAGCGGGCTGGCCACCTCCCGAGGGGGACACTCGGGGTGGCACCGCGTTTTCCTGGGCGCGCTGCGTCCTGGCACGGTCGAGTTCGAAATCATCGGCCTGGCTGAGCACCTCGCCGTCGGCCATCAGCATGGCGCGTTCCAGCAAATTTCTCAGTTCCCGGATGTTGCCGGGGAAAGCGTATTCCCCAAGGTGCTTCTGAAAAGCCACATCCAGATGCAGCGGCCGCGCCGGTGCCAGGCGTGCGAGCAGGTGTTCAATCAGCAGGGGCAAATCGTCGCGACGTTCGCGCAATGCCGGCAAGTGAATCGGGAAGGTGGCGAGGCGGTAATACAAGTCGCGGCGGAATTCCCCGCCTTCCACCATCGCCGCCAGGTCGCGGTGGGTGGCGCACACCAGACGGAAGTCGGCGCGTAGAATTTCAACGCCGCCAACCCGGCGGTAGGTACCGGTTTCCAGCAACCTGAGCAGCTTCACTTGCAGATGCAGGGGGATGTCGCCCAGTTCATCGAGGAACAGTGTACCGCCGGCGGCCGCTTCCACCAGGCCGGTCTTGCGCTGGCCGGCGCCGGTGAAGGCCCCTTTTTCGTAGCCGAACAATTCCGATTCGAACAGATTTTCAGTCATGCCGGAGCAGTCGACCGGCACGAACGGCTTGTCGCGCCGGGGGCTGAGGTCGTGCACGGCCTGGGCGGCGAGTTCCTTGCCGGTGCCGGACTCGCCCAGCAGCAGCACCGGGGTCATGGCCGGGGCGACACGGTTGATCAGATCGAGCATGCGGGTGAAGGCGGCCGAATGGCCGACCATGCCGAGCGCGCCGGGTCGCTGGCCGGTCTCATGCAGGAAGCGCATGGTTTCTACGAAATAGGTCAGATTGCCGTCGGTATCGTGAATTGGCACCAGTTCCACGTCGACGTATTCCTGGCCTCGTGGTGTATGGTGTAGATGCAGCACGCGGCTGGCCTGATGCGACTTCATCGCGGTCTGGCGCGGGCAGGATTCGCCGCACTGGTCGCATGGCTTGTCGTAGTGATGGGAAATCTCATAACAAGTGCGGCCGAGAAGTTCGTGCGGGTTGCCAAAGGTGTGCCGATAAGCGGCGTTGGCCGAGAGGATGTGGTAATCCGGATCGACCAGGATGCGTGGTTCGGGCAGTGATTCGAGCAGGGCGAGGAGTTCGCAGGGGAGGGCGGGGTCGGCTTTCATGACAATACTGTCTGGCAAGGCAGACAGTATTGTCAATACAATTTCATTGCCCGCGCGCTTGCCCTCAACGTAAAATATTATTTGTATAAATATCAATCTGTTGTGTTAATTGTATCGAGTGGCACGACCTTTGCTGTGTTTGGATTGGTGCACACCAGGAACCCGGCAAGCTGACATGAAACGACTCTGGCATCGCCTCTGACCCTCGAGCCGATGCTTATCCTCGCCGTCAAGCTGGCTGTGCTCGACCGCATGCTGTGCGAGGCGAGCGGATGTGCGTTGCAAAGCGCTGACAAACCAAAGGACTGACATGCAAATCGCCGTCACCAGCCAGAACCGCAAGACGATTACCGGCCACGCCGGCAAGTGCCGCAAATTCTGGGTCTACGAAGTGGAAGACCACGCGGTGCGAAGCAAAAACCTGTTGGAACTCCCCATCGAGCAGAGCTTTCACGAGAGCGATCACACCACGCCGCACCCACTCGACGGTGTCGACGTAGTGATTTCAGGCGGCATGGGTTCCGGTCTGAAAAACCGTCTGAAGCTGAAAGACATCCTCGCCGTAGCCACGTCGGAAACCGATCCGGACCAAGCGGTGGCCGCCTGGCTCGCCGGCAGCCTGATCGAACTGGCGCCCGACGCGGAGCATGGCCACGATCATGACCACGAGCATGGCCACGGCCACACCGTGTCGATCGCGACCTTGAGCGTGGACGCTTTCTCAACCCTTAAACGACTGGCCATGTAACAAACTCCGCTGCAAGGAAATCCCCCGGTTAGTCGCCGAAATCAAAGGCGTGTTGAAGCAGCACTGGCGAAGCCTTCCCTGTAGTGCTGGCATCCTTGCCGGCGTCTTTGAAAACTGCCGGCTGCAAGCCGGCGCTACAGTGACGCGATTATTTCGGCCCTGAATCAACGAGTTGAAGTGTGCTTCTTGAGCGGGCGGAAAAGCGGCATTTCGCGCCTTCCGCCGAATGTTTGGCATTCGGCAGATAACGCCGGCCCGCCGGCTCATCCGCCCTACGCGGGCTTGTCGTCCCATTTCCCCTGAGTGAGCCGCCGGTGTCCCGCAAAAGAAAAGGCCACTCCGAAAAGTGGCCTAAGTTCTTGGTTATTTGGTGGGCCCCCCGAGAGTCGAACTCGGCACCAACGGATTATGAGTCCAAACCGTGAGGCCCCACCCTTTGGACTACAGTGAAGAAGGCTAACAAGTTTTTCCGTTCTCGGAGGGTGCCCGACCACCGCACCGAACCGGCGACCGAACAAAAGTGCCCCATACGAGTTTCGGCAGGGTGACATACTGAGTCGACACAACGGCAAAGCTATGCAAACCACCGACCACCAAGCCAGTCAGTATACCATCCCGCCGAACTCGCCCGAACTTCTCCCTACGCCGCCTTCGGGAACGCAACGACATTGCTGGCTGGTGCCGGCTCCAGCACCGTCCCTGCCGCGCTCTCGGATGGCGCAGCCGCCATGGGAGGCGTCGGCATCGGCAAGCCCGGTAGGTTCACTGCCGCCGCGCTGGCCGCTTCCCGCAACTGCTGCTCCGATATATGCGAGTAGCGAAGGGTCGTCTTGCTATCAGCATGGTGCAACAGCTTTTGCACTTCGAAAAGACTCCTGCCAGCGGCCAGAATACGTGTTGCAAAGGTATGCCTCAGATCGTGCATGCGCGTCTTCTCGGACAATTTCGCCAGCTTGCGAATCTCGGACCACTGTTTTGCCAGATTGGAATAAGGCTTGCCGGTGCTCGGATTGGGGAACAGATATTCCGACTTGCCCTGCGTGCCCACCTGCTGGAGTATCTCCTTGGCGCTGTCGTTGAGATACACAATCTTCTGACGCTTCGACTTGTTCCTGTCGCCGCCGATACGCCAAGTGCCGTTTTCCAGATTCATTTCACTCCAACGGCCGAACGTTGCCTCTGCATACCTCACGCCAGTCGTTGCCAGTAACATCAGGATCGCGGCAATGGTGCGGTTCGGGTACGCCTGCAAGACCTCCATCAGGCGCTGCAATGCGGCCTCATCGAGATAGTTCTCGACTTGATTGTCCACCAGCAGCAGAGGAAATCGCGCCAGCACATTCTTTTCCGACATTTCCCATTGCGTGGCAAGCGACAGCATACGTTTCAGAAGTTTCAGATGATGGTCGTTAGAAGCCGGACTCATTTTCTCCTCGGTTAATGTGTTCTGGAACTGTTGGGCTTGGTAGCGGGTGATCTCAGTCAGCTTCTTCTCACCGAACTTTGGCTTGATTCGCAGTCGATACATTGACTCGTCCTTGTTCCATGACCTTTTGTGCAGCTTGGCATGGGGCAGGTAGTGCTCAGTCCAGAAGGTATCGAGGGTAATTTCGCCCATGACTGGCTTGAGGACAGGCGGTTGCTTAGCGGCGATTGCACGTTCGGCTTTCCATATGGCAACTTGCTTGCGCGCTTGCGGTATCGTTTTCTCATTGATCGTGCCAATACGCTGCGACGTCGACTTTTTTGTATCGAGGCGCTTATAACGCCAGTAGTAGCAAGGGTCAGATTGCGCCGCAGCGAAAACCTGGATGATGAGCCCTCGCATAACAGAGTCGCAGAATTCGGCACGCAACTCGCCGGGTGGTACGACCAGTCCTGTCTCCAGGAATGATTTTGTGAACTCGATGATCATTGGTCAATTCTCCTTGTTATCAATTGCGCCATTGGTGTTGGTGCTCCCATGCCTCTGATCGACCATCCAGCGCAGGGTGCGAATCGTGAGTGGATTCTTGGGACACGATTTGATGTTGTTCCAGTATTTGCGAACACCGGCTGATCCTTTGTAGGCCTTTCCACGGCGACTCCATGCATCCGCAAGGGCGAATCCGTCCGGATGTCCAGCGGTTTCATAGTTGATGATGATCAGGACCGAAATCCAGGGGCGGTCAGGATGGCGATCGTCAGGGTGCAGTTGCCTGAGCAAGCCCTGCAGTTCCGCCATGAGGTCGGCAGAGGGCGCGGGCAACAGAAACGCTTTGCGCAGACGCTTGGGCTTCGGCATCGAACGACGCAGTTCTTCAACCGATATCGTGTGCGTGGGAAGATTGAATTTTGAAGCAGTAGATGAATTCGTCATATTGTTTCTTAATGAGGATGAGTCCTGCAGTGGGTGGGATTGGCCTGCACGGCCTAAGCTGATCGTTCGCGATGGAGACCAGTGTCAGCGCCTGGTCGCCGCGTACCCTCTTGGGATTTCATGAACGTAGGCGCGTGGCGTTCGTATAGAGGACGCCAAACGACAGGGTGACGATTCCGAGTGGGGAAATCGGGAAAACCACGACCCCCTCCCGTAGTGCCGGTACGGGCACAAATGGCGAGGTAGTCACGATGGGCAGCGGGTTACCCCTGCGTAGAAAATCCACTTTCCCCACCCTGCTCAGAATTCGTCGTCAAGGTGAGTTCCGCTTCTGGCAGCCGGTGTTGCCGCCTTCTCCTTGAGGCCACGGAATGTTTCGTAGCCATTGACTTCGACGAGACGAATGCCCAGACCGACGTTGTGTTCCAGCAACTCCTTGACGCGGCCCTTGGAGAACGGCTTGCGACCGTTATCAGAACACCACATGACGTAGTCTCGATACAGATCGGAACGCTTGTAGGTGCTGTCTGGGGAAAGCACACACGAGTCGTAGACAAACTCTTCCAGCGTATTGGTGCTACGACGCCACTTGGCCATCAGTCGGTCGTGGGCAGTCGATGGCGAAAATCTGCCATTCCTCAGTAATCTGGCCGCACCTTCCAGTGCCCAATAGGCGATGCCAGGCAGTTCGTTGTCGATGATGCGCTGCGCAAGATCCTTGTCGAGCGGCAGGCCCGAACGCAGACGACTATTCGGAAACTCGACAATCTTCCAGCGCGCAAAGAAGGCCTCACTCTGATCCTTGGTCGTGATCAGATGATTCGACATAAACAGATGGGTCGCCTCGTTGGTGAAGGTGATCGGCCTATGTGTCGGGTGACGCCCAGTGATCAGATCGCCGCCAAGGACTGACTTAAATGCGGCTGCCGGAATCGGCTCGTTCTCGGGTAACTCGCCAACGACATTCAGACGCTTGCCGGCCAGCGTGGCGACGTGATAATCGTGATGCCATTTGAACGGTGAGATGGCCGACACGAACTCCTTCGGCACCAGTGCTCTGAACTGCTTCTCAATAGTGCCTTTGCCGGCACGTCCAAATGGTTCGAAGAACAGGATGGCGACCTGATACTTGTGGATAATGCCAAGCATGATGCCGCCGGCAATTTCCTGAATGAGCGCGATCTGCTGCTGTTCTTCACCTGCGTAATCGGATGCGAAGGTTTCGTGCAGGAATTTCTCGAACATTGGTATCTGCTGCGCTTCCGGATTGAAGGGAAGCATCACACGCTGACGATGATCAGGTGTCAGCGGCACCAGTGCGATGGTGTTGCCGGTGATCTGGTAGAACCCACCGGGGCAAGCTAGACCTGCCGGACCTTCGGCGAAATAGGCGTCATCGTTGGCGAGTGAAGTCGCATGTTCGGCAATGGCCCGGTATTCGGAACTGCGCGAGCAGTGGTCCTTGCCATCATGCGCTTCGGCAACTGCGCGGATCAAGGATTCGACTGACTTCCTTTCCCATATACAGGTATCGGAACTCACCACATACAGCGCACCTTGGTGGCCAACCGGCGCCCAGGCCTTCTCGGTCAAATCCGCCAGCAGAAATTTCGCGTATCCGTGGTGAGTTTGCGCGGTTTCCTTTTCTGCGACACGGGTCTTGACGGCTCTGTCTAAGGACGCAAGTGACACGTCTTTGTTGGCTACCTTCAGACGATTCCGGACACGCTGGTAAGCCGCATGGTCCTCCTGCTTCATAGTCGATAGCACGTCGACTGCCCCGTCCTCAAGGACAGCGGCACTGTCTGCTTTGACCTCTTGGATCAGTTGCTCGACAACAAATGATGCTGTGGAAACAGGTGCGTCAGTGGGAGCGCCGCTGGTACGAGATGTTGGGGCTACAGAGGGTGCCGCCCCGGTATTGCTTGAATTGATTTCCATATAGAGCCCATAGCGAGTTAATGATCACCGCTGTTCTGGTGCGGGCGTTCTCGCTTGAGTCTGATCCGGCCTTTCTGCCGGACTGTGAGCAAACAGCTACCTGCCGTTTCTTTGCGGGCAATTGCTGCCGGCGCTCATTGGGTGAAACATGCCGATGTATTGTTAGGCCACGCCCATGTGTGCCTCATCGAGTGAGCGAATATAGAGGTCGATGGACCGGATTGCAAGCACTCGAAAAAAATATATTTACGTCGCCAAGCCCCGTGGCACAAGGGTTTCGAGAGAGCAGCACATAGAGTCGTTTGAATAGTTGCAACCGTGTTTAAGGCACTTCCAGCCGAACTCAGATTTGCACTTGGCGAGAGTATCTTTCGCTTGGAGCGACTAC
>CAILNT010000100.1 GCA_903835655.1 uncultured Pseudomonadota bacterium
GGGGGCGACCATGCGCGTCGTCGCGCACCCGCAAGGGGTAGGCCGGATTCGTACGCGCTCAAGCGCTACGACTCCGCGCCCTTGCCAGACAACTCGCCAGACGCACACTCGGGCGTGTTCAACTGAGGATTCAAGGATGATGAAACAGACACCCAAGATCGAACTGCGCACCTCGCCCCACATCAAATCGGGGCGCACGGTGGAGCAGATCATGCGCAATGTGGTGTGGGCGCTACTGCCCATCACCGCCTTTTCCATCTGGCAGTACGGCTTGTCCGCGCTGCTGCTGATCGTCATCGTGACCGCCACCTGCTTGGCCACGGAACGCTTCATGAATCGTGTGATGGCCACCGGCAACACCCTGTCCGATTGGTCCGCGACCATCACCGGCTTGTTGCTGGCCCTTACCCTGCCGCCGTCCTATCCCCTCTGGATGGGCGTGGTGTCGGGCTTCGTCGGCATCACCCTGGGCAAGTTCCTGTTCGGCGGCATGGGCTTCAACGTATTCAACCCGGCCCTGGTCGGACGCGCCTTCGTGCAGGCGGCCTTTCCCGTATCCATATCCACCTGGACGCCGGCATTCGCGCTCGACCGTTTCAATAGCTTCATTCCGACCACGTTGACCGCACCCTTGATGACGCCGCCGGACATCGCCTATTGGGCGAAACACGCCCTCGACGGGTTCACCGGCGCCACCCCCCTGGCACGCTGGAAGTTCGAGAACGTGTTGGCCACGCCACAGGATTTCCTGAGCGGCGCAGTCACCGCGTCGGCGGGCGAAACCTCGGCAATCCTGATTCTGCTCTGTGGCCTCTACCTGGCGGCGCGCAAATTCATGGACTGGCGTATTCCGGTCGCCGTCCTGGGAAGTGCGGCGCTGCTGGCCCTGGCTTTCCATGTCTACAGTCCGGAGCGTTATCCGGAACCTGCCTTCGTGCTGCTCTCGGGCGGCCTTCTGCTGGGCGCCGTGTTCATGGCCACCGATATGGCCACTTCACCGGTGACGCCTTGGGGGGTCTGGCTATTCGGCGGCATCATCGGCGTCGTGACCGTGGTCATTCGCTATTTCGGCGGCTTAACCGAGGGCGTGATGTACGCCATCCTGTTTGCCAACAGCCTGGTGCCCATGATCGACCAATACACCCAGCCGCGCGTCTTCGGCAGTGTGAAAGGAAAGAAGGCATGAGCGAAGCAGCGCCCTCCGCCGCGGAAACCACCCCGAGCGGCGCCATGATCCGCGCGCTCGGGATCGCGGCGACGATCTGCGGGTTGATCATCGTCAGCGCCTATGAAGGCAGTCTCGATGCCGTCGCCAGGAACAAGAAGATCGCGACCGAACGGGCGGTGTTCAGCGTGATTCCCGGCGCCACCAGCGTGCGCGAGTTCGTCGCAACCAGCGCGGGGATCGTACCGGCCGGCCCCACCCTGCCCGAGGGCGGCGTGAAATTCTTCGGCGCTTACGATCGTGCCGGGACGCTCAAGGGCATCGCCGCCGAGGCCGTGGCCAAGGGCTACGCGGACGAGGTGCGCGTGCTCTATGCCTACGATCCGGAGAAACAGGTCATCATCGGCCTGGGCGTGGTGAGCCTGCATGAAACCCCCGGCATCGGCGACAAGGTGCGCACGGACCGCGATTTCCTCAAGAACTTCGTGGCCCTGGATGCGCATCTGACGGCGGACATGAAGGCGGTGGCCAACGCGATCAAGGTGGTCAAACACGGCACCAAGCAGCATGGCTGGGAGATCGACGCCATCTCCGGTTCCACCGTGACTTCCAAGGCGGTCGGCAAGGGCATCCGCGACAGTACGGCCGCGCTGTTGCCCAAACTCCTGCCTTTTGTGGGCAAACTCAAGGAGGGAAAATGAACCTGCTTCCCGGTACGAACCCACCCAGTAACTGGGCCGAGTTCCTCGAAGGACTCTGGCAACGCAACCCGGTCTTCGTCATGGTGCTGGGCATGTGCCCGACCATGGCGATCACCACTTCCGCGATCAATGCCATTTCCATGGGGCTGGCCACCACCTTCGTCCTGGCCGCTTCCTGCTGGATGATCTCGCTGCTGCGCCACGTCATCCCCAAGGAAGTCCGCATCGCCACCTACATCGTCATCATCGCCACCTTCGTGACGGTGGTCGATTATGGCATCCAGGTCATCAGCCTCAGCCTTTACGAGGCCCTGGGCGCCTACATCAAGCTGATAGTCGCCAACTGCCTGGTGCTGGGGCGCGCGGAAGCGCACGCGGCGCGCAATCCGCCCTTCGCTTCCGTGGTCAACGCCACCGGCATGGGGCTGGGCTTCACCCTCGGCTTATTCATGATCGGCGGTGTACGTGAACTGATCGGCATGGGCTCGCTGTTCGGCATTTCCCTGTTCGGCCCGCATTACCAGCCCTGGGTCGTGATGATCCTACCGCCTGGAGGCTTCTTCGTGATGGGCCTGTGGCTGATGGTGTTCGCGCTGGTGCGCGCCCGCAGGGATCACGGCCTGGCCGCACAGACTCAGGGGGCCTGACCATGCATGAGTCCATCGGCCAGATCCTGATCACCACCATCCTGTCCGGGAACTTCGTCCTGGCGATGTTCCTGGGCATGTGCCCGTTCATGGGCGTGACGCACAGCGTGAAGGTCGCCTTTCCATTGGGGTTGGCGACCACCTTCGTGATCTTCATGGCCTCGGTGTGCGCCTATCTCTTGAACCTGGTGCTGATCCCGCTGCACATGGAGTATCTGGAACTCATCAGCTACATCACGGTGATCGCGGCGGCGGTGCAGTTGGTGGAAATGTACGTCAAGAAGCAGAGCCCGGAGTTGTTCCGTGCCCTGGGGATCTATCTGCCGTTGATCACCACCAATTGCGCGGTGCTGGGCGTGGCCTTGTTCCAGACCGCACGCGACTACAATTTTCTGCAATCGCTGACCTTCGCCATGGGCGGTGGCGTCGGTTTCACCCTGGCCTTGACCCTGCTGGCGAGCGTGCGCGAGCGGGTGCGCTTCTCCCGTGTACCCAATGCCATGATGGGCACCGCGCTCACCCTGATGTTGGCCGGCATCCTTTCTCTTGCCTTCATGGGCTTCGCCGGCCTGGGGGGCGGAGAATGAACCTGGTCCTGCACACCCTTTTCACCATCAGCGCCATCCTTATCGTCTTGCTGCTCTACGTACTGGTGCAGCGCTCCTATCGACTGTTCGGCAAGCTGCATCCGGAACTCGGGCCCTTTCGCGTGGAAGGCAAGGGCTGCGGCGCCTGTTCCGGCGACGGCGAATGCGGCAAGAGCAGTTGTTCCAGCGACAAACCCCATGCATAACGAGATTGAGTCAGCCATGAACCCATCCAGGCGCACGATCCTGCGCGCGGCGTTGTCCAGCACCTTGCTCGGCGTCGCCGCGGCCGCCGGAATTTTGCGTCCGCAAGTCGCGCGCGCGGCAACCGGCGGGCTGAGGCAAACCATGCAGGCGCTACAGCGCAGCAATCCCGTCCTGAACAATGCAATCCGGCTCAAGGCGCCCGCGGTCGCGGTGGACGGCTCGAATGTCTTCATCGAGATCTCCTGCGATCTGCCCGATGTCGACGCCCTGATCGTGTTCGCGGATCGAAATCCGCAGCCGCTGATCGCCGCCTACCAACTCGCTCCGGAAGTGCTGCCGGCGCTACAGATGCGCATCAAGGTTGCCGAGACGTCCCAGGTCTGGGTGGTCGCCCGCAGCGCCGGCCAGTTCTACAAGACGGCGAAGAGCGTCAGGGTGACCAGTGGCGGATGCGGCGTCGGGGTGAACTGAATTTTCCTGCGCGTGCGGGCGACGCTGTGTCACGCATTTGACCGGGACGGCTGTTATGCTACGGGGCTTGGCGTTACGCCGTGACCAGGCCCGCCTATCTTCCCGACCCGCCCACATTCGAAATACCAGGATTCTTCATGTCCCGAATCATCAATCTACTCTTCGGCGTTCACGCCCATCAGCCTGTCGGCAACTTTCCTGAAGTCATGGAGGATGCCCACCAGCGCTGCTACAAGCCTTTCCTGGAAACCGTGCATCGCTACCCGGACTTCAAGTTCGCGCTGCATTCTTCCGGCTGGTTGCTGGAGTGGCTGTTCACCCATCACCCCGATGACATGGCGCTGCTGCGCGAAATGGCGGCGCGCGGCCAGGTGGAGTTCTTCGGCGCCGGCGACATGGAGCCGGTGCTGGCGGTGATCCCTTACCGCGACCGCATGAGCCAGCTCGCCGCGATGTCGGATCGCCTGGAGCAATACTTCGGCCAGCGCCCCGAGGGCGCCTGGCTGACCGAGCGGGTCTGGGAAGCCACCGTGGTGCCTGCCCTGGCCGATTCCGGCATACGCTATGTGATGGTGGACGACTACCACTTCCTCTGCGCCGGAGCCGAGCGCGCGCAACTGTCCGGCTACCACACCACCGAGGAAGACGGCCGCCGCATCGATGTCTACCCGATCTCCGAAGCCCTGCGCTACCGCCTGCCGTTTTCGCCCGCCGGCGAAGCGGTCGCTTACATCGAATCGCAGGCTGACGAGACCGCCGGGGCCGCAGCCATCTATTTCGACGACATCGAAAAATTCGGCATCTGGCCGGAGACCTATAGCTGGGTCTATGAACGCGGCTGGCTGAAGGACTTCATCGAAGGCGTGCTGGCATCGCCCGTCATACGCAGCGCGCATATTCGTGACCATCACAACGAGACGCGCACCCGTGGCATCGTCTACCTGCCTACCGTCTCCTACAGCGAAATGGGCGAATGGACCTTGCCGGCGCCTGCCGCGCGACGGTACACGGAACTGGTGCACACAGCCGAACATGAAGGGGTGCTGGAGCGCGACCGCCCGTTCATTCGCGGCGGCATCTGGAAAAACTTCCTCACCCGTTACCCGGAAGCCAACTGGGCGCATAAGCGTATGCTGGAGCTGTCGGCACGCCTGGCCGCCCTTCCCGAAGATCAGGTGCGCCAGGATCTGGTGGAACTCCTGCACGAGTCACAAGCCAACGACGCCTACTGGCACGGGCTCTTCGGCGGCATCTATCTGCCCCACCTGCGGCGCGCGCTGTGGCACGCCATGATCCAGCTGGAACGTCGCCTCGATGGATTGCAGCCGCGCCCGGCCCTGGCCACGGGAGACCTCGACCTCGACGGGCGCGAGGAAGTCTTCATGAGCAGTCTCGCCTTGCAGGCGGTGGTGCGACCCGACAAGGACGCGGCCCTGATCGAACTGTCCAGCTACACGCTCGCGCAGAACTTCGCCGACACCTTGAAGCGCTACGAAGAGAACTATCACGAGAAGGCCCGCGCGGGCTCCGCCGCTGCCCGTGAGCACGAAGGCGAGGGCATAGCCTCGGCGCACGATGTGGTGCGCTTCAAACATGAGATCGTCGCGGCGGACCTCACCCCGGACATCCGCACACGCGGCCTGTTCGCGGAGAGTTGGACCGATTTCGGGCAGAAATTGCCCGTGGAATACGCGACTACCTTCATCCAGGGCGGCGCCGTGCTCTGCATGGGCGCAGCCGGAGAAACCCGTGTGGCCAAGATCTACAGCGTGCGCGACAACGTGCTCTCCGTAGCCCTCAAGTGCAACGGCAGCGGCCGCCTCTCCACCCGGCTCAACCTGGCCATGCCTTGCTGCGATGGCCCCGCCGGCTGTTTCGTGGTGCGGGGAGCGGTGGCCGGCGGTTTCGGCCAGCAGTTCGCCTGGGACGACCTGGCCGACCTCGCCCTGGAAGACCATTACATGGGGGGCGCCATACGCCTGCATGCATCCCTCCCGGCCCGGATCAAGGCCCAGCCGCACTACACCGTGTCGCAATCCGAAGCCGGCTTCGAAAAAATCATGCAGGCCGTCGAACTCACCCTGACCTGGGAAGTCGATGGCGCTTTCGAAGTCCAGCTGCAACTCGAAGTGGCGCAGTTGAAAAAACAGTGACGAGCGCCGCCGCCTGGCGGCGTTCCGTAACTTCGGAAGTTCAGATCTCCAGCTGGGTACCGAGTTCGACCACGCGGTTGGCAGGAATCCGGAAAAAGGTCATGGGACTGGCTGCATTGCGCGCCATGGCGACGAAGAGATGCTCGCGCCAGAGCATCATGCCCTTGCCCCGGGTGGGGATCAGGTTCTCCCGGCTGAAGAAGAACGTGGTGTCCATCAGGTCGAATTCCATGCCGCAAGGGCATACCGACAAGGACTTGGGAATATTGATGTCGTCCATAAAGCCATAACGGATGACGACGTGATAAATATTCTCCGCCAATTGCTGCGTTTCAAGACGATCGCCATCCGCGACATAGGGGACCTCGCCATAACGCACGTTCAGAATCACCACCCGCTCGTGCAATACCTTGTTGTGCTTGAGGTTATGCAGCAGCGCTGAAGGCACGCCAGCGGCGTCGGCAGTCATGAACACCGCCGTACCCGGAACACGCAGGGGTGGACTCTCCAGCAGGCCGGTAACGAAAGGCACGAGCGGCAGCGCCTCCTCGCGCAGGCGCTGCAAGACCGTGTCGCGGCCGCGTTTCCAGGTCACCAGCAGGGTAAAGACCAGCAGGGCGGCGAGTACCGGGAACCAGCCTCCTTCGGGTATCTTGACCGCATTGGCGCCGAAAAAAACGAGATCGATGCTCAGGAAGCCCAACATGCCGACCAGCGTTTCGAGCAAGCCGAGTTCCCAGCGCACCCGCATCACCACACCCATCATGATGGTGCTGATGGCGAATGTTCCGGTAACGGCGATGCCGTAGGCGTTTGCCAGGTTATCCGCGTTCTGGAAGCTGAGGATCAGCAAGGCGACGCCGATCATCAGGGTCCAGTTCACGAAGGGAATGTAGATCTGGCCAGACTCGGCCGCCGAGGTATGGCGGATGATCAAGCGCGGCGCATAGCCCATCTGGATGACCTGGCGGGTGACCGAGAAGGCGCCGGAAATCACGGCCTGGGAAGCGATCACGGTGGCCGCGGTCGCCAAACCGATCATGGGATAGAGCGCCCAACTCGGGGCAAGCAGATAGAAAGGGTTGCGCAAGGCGGACGGGTCGGCAAGCAACAAGGCCCCCTGGCCGAAATAATTGAGCACCAGGGCCGGCAGGACATAAGCGAACCATACGATCTGAATGGGGTGGCGGCCGAAATGCCCCATGTCGGCATACAAGGCTTCCGCGCCGGTAATGGCCAGCACCACCGCGCCGAGAATGAGGAAACTGGCTACGCCGTGCGCCGTGAAGAAATGAATGGCATGGATGGGCAGGAGTGCTGCGAGCACCTGAGGATGGTGAAATACCATGAGCCCACCCAACCCGCCCAGCACGCCGAACCAGACCAGCATGATCGGCCCGAACAATCGGCCTATGGTGGTCGTGCCCTTGCGCTGAATGACGAACAAACCGAACAGGATGCCCAAAGCGAGCGGCACGACGAAGGGATGCAGGGCGGAATTCCCCATCTGCAAGCCCTCGATCGCGGACAGCACGGAGATCGCCGGGGTGATCAGGCTATCTCCGAAGAAGAACGAGGCACCGAGGAACCCCAGCGTCATCAGGGTCCAGCGCACCCGTGAACCCAGCGGCGCCTGGGCCTGGGCCAGGGCGAGCAGGGCGAGAATACCGCCCTCGCCCTTGTTGTCGGCCCGCATCATGATGCCAACGTATTTCACGGAAACCACCAGGATCAACTCCCAAAACACCAGGGAGAGGATGCCCAGGACATTACTCTGGCTGAGTGCCAGGTGGTGCCCTTCGAATATCTCCTTCATGGTGTACAGCGGGCTGGTACCGATGTCGCCGAAGACGATACCGAGCGCGCCCAAGGCGAGCGTACCGGTCTTGCCATGGGTCGAGCGAGTCTGGTTCATCGTAGTTCTATCTTTATTTTCATCCGAGCCCCTCTAGAGTACCGGAAGCGCCGCGCGTGGGTAAGCCACGACCCGGAATAAGCTCAGGGGTCGTGTGCCCACGATGGCCTAGCCAAAAAGTAGCGCCGCCTCTTTGACCGCGGCCGTTGCGCCACCATCGCCACCCTGGCCACAGCCTCGGTGCAAGCGCAAGGCAACGGCCGTCCAATTCGGCCGCGATGGTCGCCCTGGCAGGCTTCCCCGCCTATCTCCCCACCCTGCTTCGCAGCGACTCAGCCACATTCAGCTGCGGGCTTGGCCTATGATTGGACCCGCTTTCACGCCGGGTGCTATAGCCAGCCTTGATCCTTTCCGTGCTCAATAACCATGCTTGCAGAAACCGGGATCGAGTGGACAGAACAATGGAAACAACAAGGGTTTCAGCAAGGCATCGAGCAAGGCGAAATCAAAGGCAAACAAGAAGGTGAGGCCGCGGTGCTCGCCCGCCTCCTCAACAAGCGCTTCGGCTCGCTCGACGACTCAACTCGTGCTCGGCTGAACACCGCAGCCCTGGAGCAACTCGAACACTGGACCGATCGCATCCTTGACGCTGCCAGCATCGACCAGATCTTCCGGGATACATGAGAGCAAGAAACAAGATGCACCCCCCCTTGAACTTCGAGCCTTGTGTCCGCGCCGGCGTGAAACGGGTGCGAAGGCGGGGTATGGGAATGGTGGACATACAGGGAGAGCGCGTAGGAGCGGGCTTGCCCGCGATAGCAACGCATGCAACAACGAAGAGCGAGGTGCTGCGGATGATAAGCTCCAAACACCCCAGGCCATTAGCTACAACAATATCCGTACACCTAGCCCCGATCGTCACTGATACCCACCAAAATCATTCAGCGCCACCACCAATCTGAAACATTTCTGAGCTAAGATCGCGAGAACCCACGACCTAGTATGGTATGTGGCTACGTTAACCTTGGGTCTTGAACCCTGCCACATGCTAATCGCCAGGTGCCCCTCGACATGCATTTCCTAGACGTCAAAACCGACTACGCCTTCAAGCGCGTCTTTGGTTCTGAAGGCTCCAGGCCGGTGCTGCTCAGCTTTCTCAACGCCATCCTGGACTACCAGGGAGAGCAGGCGATTGTCGACCTCAGCATCGTCGATCCCTACCAGGTTCCCATGCTCAAGGGCATGAAGGATACCTGTGTCGATGTCAAAGCCGTCCTGGCCAATGGAAAGCACGTCATCATCGAGATGCAGGTGCTCAATGTCGCCGGCTTCGAGAAGCGCGTCCTACACAACGCGGCCAAAGAATATGCCACCCAACTGAAGAAAGGCGACGAGTACACCCTGCTCAACCCGGTCATCGCCCTGACCTTCACCGACTTCGTCATGTTTGAGGGCAGCGACGAGTATCTTAGCCGCTTCAGACTCATCGAACGTGACCGCTTCATCGAGTACAGCGACGACGTCGAACTGATCTTCGTCGAACTACCCAAGTTCAATGTCGATCAGGATACCCTTGACACCACCCAGGACAAATGGATCTACTTCGTCATAAACGCCGGCAGCCTGGAGTACATCCCCGACAAACTCGCCAGCGACCCTCGCATCACAGAGGCGTTCGGCATGGCCAACGAGGCGGCGATGAGCCCGGAAGAACTGGGAATCCAATTCAAACGCCATGACTTCATCATCCTGCAACGGGGCTCCCAAGCACTAGCCGAAAGAAAAGGAAAAGAAGTAGGGATTGAACTAGGGAAGGGAATAGGTATTGAAATGGGAAAAAGAATAGGAAATGAGAATGGCATGCTGCAAGGCGAAACATTGGCCTTACAGAAACTACTGACAAAACGGTTCGGTGTATTAACTCCGGAACTTGTGGCGAATTTGTCAAGTGCCTCGGTAGAACAGATCGAAGTGTGGTTCGATAAAGCCATCGAAGTTGCCCACCTGAATGATGTGTTCAGGCAAACAGAGTGCTGGGCCATGATCCTAAACTCCAAATCACAACAAAAACGCTGTAAAACACAAGAACCGCTGTTTTTACCATAACCAACACAGAGTGCGGAAGGCCTATATCCACCGGACCACTCCCGCCAAATAATTCGGACTTACGTAGCAACAGAAAATACAGCACTACCAAGCGACATACCGATACGTTGATTCATCGATCAATCCTATCGGTATGAATAAGCAAGAGATCACGCGATATTTTTTTCCGTCATTCCATTTCCTGCTTTCGCCGGAATGGCGAGCCCAGAATACAGTGATATATCTGATTGGTGTTCAACCCCAAGTTTGACGAATGAACCGGATCCAATATCAATTAAATGAAATCTACAGATAATCAATCGCCAGACGCGCGCCGCGCATCAGGCGTACCGTACATCGCCTCCTGTCCCCTATGCCCCTAATCCACTTTCGCTACATCTCCATCGGACTGGCCATGCTCGTCGCGGTGACCTTGGCATACGCTCTTACTCCGCGTGAAAAGATCGCCGATCATGAACCCAAGGTCGATCTGGAAACCATGATCCCGAAGCAGTTCGGAGATTGGAAGATGGACACATCAACCGTACCACAGCAAATTAGTCCAGAGATCAGAGCTAAACTAGCCGATATATACAGTCAGACACTATCTAGATCTTACGAAAATAGTGAGCATCAACTGATAATGCTTTCTATTGCCTACGGCAGCGATCAAGGAAACTTGAAATCACTACACCGGCCAGAAATATGCTATGCCTCACAAGGATTTGAGATATTAAAAAAAGACACCCATCAAATTGAAACAAAATTTAATACAATAGCAGCCACTCGTGTACTGGCCAAGAACGAAAACAACACCGAACCAATTACCTATTGGATGGTCATTGGAGACAAAATTACCCATAACGCATATTGGCGACTAGAACGTTTAAGGTACGGCATAACAAGAAAAATACCGGATGGCCTACTAATCCGAGTTTCATCCCATGGGAATAACGAAAGAATTGAATACGAAATGCAGGAAAACTTCATAAATAATCTATTATTATCCGTTAGTGAAGAAACTAGAGTTAGATTAATAGGCACGCCCAAATGAAACCAACCTTCATCGGCATCGGCGCACAAAAATGCGCATCATCATGGATATACGACATTTTAGCCGATCATCCTCAAGTAAGCGTAAGTAATAAAAAAGAATTAGATTACTTCTCATATCACTATGAGCACGGTCAAGCATGGTATGAAAACCACTTTCAGTATCGCCCTGGCGTGATAGCAGTCGGAGAAATTTCGCCATCCTACTTTAATGAAGCATCCGTACCAAAAAGAGTTAGACTATATAACAGTGGTGCACGTATTTTATTATCTTTAAGAGATCCGGTACAGCGGGCCCTGTCACAACACCGACATCTAGTTCGTATTGGTCTTGTCACGGGACCAGATTTTAGTTTCGAGACCGCAATAGACAATAACCCAAGTTATATTGAACAAGGCATGTACGCAACACACATAAGGAACTGGCTCAAGTATTTTCATAGAGACCAAATCCATATCGTACTAATGGAAGACATTGTATCATCATCACAGATATCGGCCCGGAGTATATACCAATTTCTAGACGTTAACGACAACCACGTCTCAAAGTCGTTAAATGAAAAAAGCAACCCAAGTTATGTTGCACGCTCACAATTAACGAGTGAGATCGTAACAAGATTACGCAAAGGAACACAATCCATCGGCCTCGGAAACTTATGGAAAACCATAGGAAATACAGGATTACGAAAGATGTACCGGATTGCAAATAGAAAGCCAAGCGAATCGATTATCCCTATAGTTACCAATGAGGCAGTACAAAATATTAGAAGCAAATTTAGAGATGACATACTGGACCTAGAATCCATATTGCAACGTGATCTAAAATCGTGGCTACCTCAATGACGAACAGGTTGCCGAGAAGGGCTTTTCTATTCTTGAAAAGAAATGCCCCGTTTCATAACATTTTTAATTCAATCGCTCAGTCCATAA
>CAILNT010000101.1 GCA_903835655.1 uncultured Pseudomonadota bacterium
CGGCAACCCATTGATTCCGTTCGTTTTGAGCCTGTCGAACCATGAACGGGACTGAATATTTCAAATCGCGGGCAAGCCCGCTCCTACCAGCCCTGATTTGATTCATATGAAAGCAATAAGAATTTTGTACGTCTGCATGGGTAATATCTGTCGTTCCCCCACCGCCGAGGGCGTGCTGCGGAGCAAGGTCGATACGGCGGGCTTGGGGGACCGGGTGCATATCGACTCGGCGGGCACGCACGCTTACCACATCGGCAGTTCACCGGACGCGCGCGCGCAGAAGGCAGCCCTGGGACGAGGCTATGACCTCGCCTCGCTGCGCGGACGCCAGGTCAGCGACCAGGATTTCGAAACCTTTGACTACATCCTGGCAATGGATCGGGAAAATCTCGACAACCTGCTGCGACGCTGCCCGGAACAGCATAAGCGCAAGCTAAGGCTCTGCCTCGCCTTCAGCCGCGACTACCCCAACCTCGACGTGCCGGACCCGTACTATGGCGGCAGCAAAGGCTTCGAGCAGGTGCTGGATATGGTCGAGGACGCAGCCGAAGGTCTGCTGGTGGAGATCGCGCAAACGCCGGGATAGTCGGGCGACGCTCTCGCAGTGGCACACTCTGCGAATAATCCTGGAGAGAAAAAAAACGCCGGCGGAGCCGGCGTTTTTATTGGCTAGCCCGTGCTCAGGCGCCCCCTTCTCCGCGGGTCTCCACCATGACCAACGGTTCCGCGGGCTGAGCCGGCGGGCGAGCGCGACGACGCGGGTTGGATGGGGGACCCCAGTCTCCTGGAGTCGCCTGTGCCACTTCCGTCGTGGCGACCACCTCGTCACGGGTTTCCACCATGACCAAGGGTTCCGCCGCGGCTGCCGCACCGCGATTGCGGCCACGACGCCGGCGAGCTGGGGCGGCCTCGTCACCGGCAACGACAGGCTGCGCGGCCTGGGTTTCCACCATTTCCAGACCCGCACCGGCCGGTGCGGGTTGGGCAGGAGTGGGCTCGGCGCGAGCAGGAGCCGACTCCACCCGAACCGGATCAGGCTCGACCCTGGATGGAGCGGGCTCGGCGCCCAAGTGGATGATCAGCGGCTCGACGACGGGTGCTGGGCGATCGCCCGACTCCGCCACCAATTCCTGCACGGTCTGATCGGTCGTCGTCGTCTCGCCACGGCGACCACGCCCCCCCCGACGCCCACGGCGGCGGCTATCGCGATCCTCTCCCGCGCTCGTCTCGACCAATGCCTCACTTTCGCTCGGCACGGCGACCTGAACGGGCACTTCCTCTACAGACTGCACGCGTTCGCGACGCGGCCGCTCTGGACGTTCCGTACGCTCTGGACGTTCCGTACGCTCTGGACGTTCCGTACGTTCCGTACGCTCTGGACGTTCCGTGCGCTCCGGACGTTCCGCGCGCTCAGGGCGATCGGGGCGCGGCTCACGGTTTTCGCGCACCTTCTCCGGGCGCTCGCCGCGCGCTGCGGGGCGCTCGTTCGATTCGGGGCGTTCACCACGCGGACGGCGCTCGTTGCGATCACGACCCTCACGCGGCTCACGCTCACCACGGCGCGGCCGTGACTCGCGTTCACCACGACGCGGTTCGCTCTTTGTGACCTCCTCGGCCGGCTTGACTTCCTTGCCCGGCTCGTTGAGGCCACGCAGCCAGCCGTAGATACGGCCAAAAAACCCCGGCTTGGCGCTGGGCACCTCGGCGGGTACCGCGGCGGCGACGTGCTCGGGCGCCGGCTGCGAAGGCGTGATGCCTTGCACCAGCGGTTGCGCACGCTCCGGCTTGGCGACATTCCCCCCCTTGGCGACTTCCCCCTCCTCCGCCGGCTTCTCCACCATGCGATAGCTCGGTGCGAGCGTTTCCGACTGGTTGAGCTGGTCGTGGCGCAGACGGATGAGGGTGTAACGCGGCGTCTCGAAGTGCATGTTGGGGATCAACACCACTTCCACGCGATGCCGCGCCTCGATGGAAAGGATGTCGTGGCGCTTCTCGTTCAGCAGGAAGGTAGCGACATCGACCGGAACCTGGACATGCACCGCGCCGGTATTTTCCTTCATCGACTCTTCCTGGAGCATGCGCAACAGGTGCAGGGCGAAGGATTCGGTGCTGCGCACATGACCGGTGCCGGAACAGCGCGGACAGGTGATGTAGCTGGTCTCACCCAGGCTGGGCTGGAGGCGCTGGCGCGACATTTCCAGCAAGCCGAAACGGGAAATCTTGCCGGTCTGAACCCGTGCACGGTCATAGTGCAGGGCGTCGCGCAGGCGGTCCTCGACCTCGCGCTGGTTCTTCTGATTTTCCATGTCGATGAAATCGATCACGATCAATCCGCCCAGATCGCGCAGACGCATCTGGCGCGCGACTTCATCCGCCGCTTCCAGGTTGGTGTTGACGGCGGTCTGCTCGATGTCCGCCCCCTTGGTCGCCTGGGCCGAGTTTACGTCGACGGCAACCAGCGCCTCGGTGTGGTCGATCACGATGGAGCCACCGGACGGCAGCGGCACGGCGCGCGAATAGGCGGTCTCGATCTGGTGTTCGATCTGGAAACGCGAGAACAAGGGCACCGGGTCGCTATACAGTTTCACCTTGCCGACATTGCCCGGCATCACGTGGGCCATGAACTGCCTGGCCTGTTCGTAGATGGCGGGTTCGTCGATCAGGAGTTCGCCGATGTCCGCCGTGAAATAGTCGCGAATGGCACGAATGACCAGGCTCGATTCGGCATAGATCAGGAAAGCGCCGGACTGGCCCTGGGCCGCGCCGTCGACCGCATTCCAAAGTTGCAGCAGGTAGTTCAGGTCCCACTGCAATTCCTCGACATTGCGGCCGATGCCGGCGGTGCGGCCGATCAAGCTCATGCCGGCGGGGACATCGAGTTGCGCCAGGGCATCGCGCAACTCGTTGCGCTCCTCGCCCTCGATGCGCCGGGAGACGCCACCGCCGCGGGGATTGTTGGGCATCAACACGAGATACCGGCCAGCCAGGCTGATGAAATTGGTCAGCGCCGCGCCCTTGTTACCGCGTTCGTCCTTTTCCACCTGGACGACGACTTCCATGCCTTCCTTGAGGAAGTCCTGAATCTTGCCGCGGCTGAAATCGCCGCCCTCGGCACCGCGCAAGGAGGTCCGGGCAATTTCCTTGAACGGCAAGAAACCGTGGCGCTCCGCTCCGTAATTGACGAAACAGGCCTCCAGGGAAGGCTCGACACGGGTGACGATAGCCTTGTAGATATTGCTTTTTCTCTGCTCCTTGTTGGCGGATTCAATGTCGAGGTCGACCAGTTTCTGGCCTTCGACAATGGCGACGCGGAGTTCCTCCGCCTGCGTCGCGTTGAACAACATACGTTTCATGTTTTACCCCAGCGCTCCTCGCACCCGGGGATGACAAACCCGTGCCGCGTGAGTTCTCACGGCGGCGATGCAGGGCAGAAGGTCAGGCGTCTTGGTCGCTGAGCGGCTGGTGCATGTTACAGGTTCGTATTCGTCCGGCCGCCTGCAATTCAGGCTAACCGGGAGAGCATCCGGGTACGGTCACGCAAATTGTGCGTTACCATCGCTGCTTTTTTCGGGCTCGCGGACATCGGGGGCGCGGCCTCTTCGTGACTTGGCGCGCTGATGAGCGCGGTCCTGGCACCTGACGAGGTACGACTTCCTGTGTCCTGCGAGCTTTCTGCCGGTGAGCGAGACAACCGGCGCCCCTCGGCGGTGCTTGGGCAGGTTCTTCAACGCCCCGGGTGCACGCTTTTTGGGCAGAGGGAGTATACGGGATTGCAATCACCTGGCAAAGCAACTGTAGTGGACATGATTTTGAAAGAAACCCCGGAGCAGGAGAGTCATGCCCACCCCGCGACACTCGCAGTGACGAAGGTTCTGATCGGAGCAGAACTCGCAGGACAGCGCATCGACAACTTCCTGGTCAAACACCTCAAAGGCGTGCCGAAAAGCCGCATCTATCGCATGTTGCGCGAGGGTGAGGTACGGGTGAGCGGCCACCGCACCAAACCGGAATACAAAGTGGCGGTGGGCGATGAGATCCGCATCCCTCCGGTGCGCGTGGCGGAAAAAGCGGACGTTCCGCAACAGGCCGCGGCCGGACCGGCCCTGCTCGACCGGGTGATCTACCGCGACGAAGCGCTCCTGGTGATCGACAAGCCCGCGGGTCGTGCCGTACACGGCGGCAGCGGTATCAGCCTGGGCGTGATCGAACAATTGCGCCAGGAACTGCCTCAGGCAAAGTTTCTCGAACTCGCGCACCGCCTCGACCGGGAGACCTCCGGCGTGCTAATGCTGGCATTAAAGCGTTCCGCCCTGGTGGAGTTGCACCGCATGCTGCGCGATGGCGAGACCCGCAAGACCTACCTGGCGCTCGCCTGCGGCCGCTGGACCGACGCCGTGCGTCACGTCAAACTGCCCCTGCTACGCTATCTCAACGAAGACGGCGAGCGCCGCGTTGCGGTGGATGACGCGGGAGCGCGCGCCCATACCATCTTCCGCCTGCGCCGCAACTACTTGGAGTTCACCCTGCTCGAAGCTGAGTTGAAGACCGGCCGAACCCACCAGATCCGCGTTCACCTGGCCGCCCTCGGACACGCGATCGCCGCAGACGACAAATATGGCGACGCGGCGCATAACCGCGCCTTGAAGAAACAGGGTTTGAGGCGGATGTTCCTGCATGCCGCGCGCCTGGAACTGAAACACCCACTCAGCGGCGAGGCCCTCGTGCTCGAAGCACCGCTGGCTCCCGATTTACAGCATTTCCTGAACATACTGGACCATGAAACCCAAACGCTTTGACCTCCTGATCTTCGACTGGGACGGCACACTAATGGACTCCGCCGGCGCGATTGCCTCCTGCATCCAGGCCGCCTGCGCCGACATGGAACTCCCCATCCCCAGCCACGAAGCGGCCCGCCATGTCATCGGCCTGGGGCTGCGCGAAGCGCTCATCCATCTATTTCCCGATTTGCCGGAAGCGCGGTATCCTGTGCTGGCCGACCATTACCGCCGCCATTTTCTCGACCAGGATCACGAGATCCTGCTGTTCGAGGGCGCGCGCGAATTGCTCGTGGAACTCCATGGTGACGGCTTCCGATTGGCCGTGGCCACCGGCAAGGCGCGCCGCGGCCTCGACAGGGCTTTCAGTCACACCGGCCTGGAGCGCTATTTCCACGCCTCGCGTACTGCGGATGAAACGTTTTCCAAGCCGCACCCGTTGATGATCGAGGAGTTGCTGGACGAACTCGACATCGCCCCAGCCCGCGCCCTGATGATTGGCGACACCAGCCATGACCTGGACATGGCCCGCAATGCTGGCATTCCCAGCCTCGCCGCCGGCTACGGGGCCCACCCGGCGGAGCATTTGAACGCCTATGGCGCGCTCCGGGTCTGCAACAGCTTCGCGGAACTGGCAGACTGGCTGCGCGAACACGCATGAACCCATACGCCCCGAATCGAGTCCTCTACTGATGGGTGGGAAACGCCGATGCTCTGGCTGAATTTGCTGGGCCTTGCTCCCCCCGACGACCCCCGGCTTGCGGAGGCGATCGAACGCGCGGTGGATCGTGTCGAGCCTCGCCTCAAGCAGGCAAGCGGCTATCCCGGGCGCTATCGTGGCGCGATTGCCCGGGCGTTGCGCTACAGCGATCAACTGGCAGGCGCCATCCCGGGCCCGCTGGCGCTGGACCCCGAGCACTTCAACCGCGACCCTCTGGTGCGCGCCATATTCACGATGCAAGAAGACGTCCAGCGCATGCTCCTGCGCAGCAAAACCATGCGGGAATTCCAGCGTGGCCCAAATGCCGGACCGGACATCCACGCGCTGATGGGTGTGCGGCGCAAGGAGAAGAAGGTCTTCGGCATGGAGATCGAAGGGGAAGTGCTACGCCGTGATGTCGCTCAGCAAAGCATCACCTTTTCCGATCACATCCTGAATTGCATCGCCAGCGAAGAATCGGACGCGCGCGCGCTGGTGGCCTGGCGTATTTTCGATGGCCTGATCGCCCAGGTCGCCGGCCATATCGAGTCCCTGCGCCAGGAAAAGGCCAGGATCGGTCAGAGCCGCGATGAAGTCCTGGCACGTTTGCACGGGCCGCGCACGGAAGGTCGCGCTGCCCTGGAACAGGAAGCGAGTCGGCTTCTGGCCGAGCTGACCGTCGCCACGCAACGACTCCATCTGGGCCGCTTACCCGCATTTTTCGACACCTTGCTGCGCACCCCGGAAACGCTGGTGAGGCTGGAGCAGCGGCAATTTCGCCTCGATGGCATGGGCATCCAGCGAACCCAGGCAGACACAGGTGTGAGCCATGCCCTGACTTTCACCGATCTACTGGGTCAGGATCGCCGCCGCTGGAGCGTGGCGCTGGTGCGTTTTCCCTACCAGGAACTGCCACCGCTGTCCGAGCGGCTGCAGGATGCAAACCTGTGGCTCGCCATTTGACCGGTCATGGGCGCGGGCGCCCGCTCAGCCTGTCGCCGGCGCTTCCCTGGGTAGCCGCACGCTGAAGGTCGAGCCGCAATCAAGATTGTTGCGGGCCTCGATCAGTCCGTGGTGGGCCTGTACGATCTCCCGCGCGATAGCCAGGCCGAGACCGGTGCCACCGGCACCATTGCGGGTCGTGCGGCTTTGCACGAATTTTTCGAAGATGCCTTCCAACTCATCCTCGGGTATCCCCACGCCCGCGTCGCGCAGTTCGATGGACAAGGCTGGCAGCGTGGTCGGATCGGTCTGGCGCCGCCCCAGGGGAAGCACCGCATCGGCCAGGGTCAGCGTGATCTTCCCCCCCTGCGGGGAGAACTTGATCGCGTTAGCGAGCAGGTTGGCCAAGACCTGCTGCAACCGCGGCGGGTCCGCCCAGACCAGGGTTGAGGCGGTTTCCACATGCAACTCGAAAATGAGCGATTTCGCGGCCAGCAAAGGTTCCACACCGCGCAGGCTGGCTTCCAGCGTGGGACGCAAGTCGTTCAGGCCGGGGGCGATACCGAGTTTTCCCGCCTCGATCTTGGAGAGATCGAGCAGATCATTGACCAGAAAGAGCAGGCGCTGGCTGGCGCTGTAGATATCGCCCAGGTATTCCTCGGCCGTTTCCATCTTGCCGGACTTCAAGCGATGCTGCACCAGACGGGTGAAACTGATGATGGCATGCAGCGGCGTACGCAATTCGTGCGTGATGTTGGCCAGAAAATCACTCTTGGCCAGGTTCGCGCGTTCCGCCCCCTCCTTGGCCAGAAGCAGGCCGGCGGTGCGCTCCTCGACCAGCCGCTGGAGGTTATCGCGATGGCGGTACAACTCCAGTTCATTCTCCTTGCGCGCGGTGATATCCAGGCTGACGGCGGTGTAACCGTTGATTTCGCCACCTTCGTCCAGCGCCGGCACGATGGCTGCATCCACCCAATACAAGCGGCCATCCTTGCGACGGTTGCAGATTTCGCCACGCCAGGTGAAACCGGCACCCAGTCGACTCCAGATTTCCGCGTAGAACGCTCGATCGTGCAGGCCGGATCGGGTTTGGGAATGTTTTTCGCCGAGCAGATCCTCCAGGCAGTATTGGCTGACCTGGAAAAAACGTTCGTTGATGAAGGTGATCCTGCCTTGCTTGTCGGTCGTGGAAACCAGCGCGTGCTCGTCTACCGCGCGCATGAGCACCTGGTGGACCCGACTCAGGCTCAGCAGACGCTTTTTTTCCTGATCCAGGGCCTCCAACGCCAGGTGTTCCTGCTTCTTCTGGTGCGCCAGGGTGAGCATGAAACCATCCACGGCTTCATGAATGCTGCGGATTTCCCTGGGGACACCGGCACCGGGCGACTGCGGCCGTAGTTCCAGATCGCCGTTTTTCTCGATCTCCCTGAGAAAGGCAGCCAGGGCGCAGATCGGGCGGGCCAGGCTGTCCGCCAGGAACAGGGCCGGAATACCGAAAAACAGCAACGCGACCAGGCCGGCGATCAGGGCTTGCCCGAGGACGCTGGCGGTGGATTCGTGCCCCAGAGCAAACCACTCCACCATGAAGGCGGTGCTGAGGGATACGACCAGGACGGAGCCCAGGGTCAAAAACAGGAAGCGCCCGCGCAAACTGTGGCGACTGAATACGTCCAGTGCGGTGCGGCAGTGGGCGAGCGGCATGCGGATCAGGCGCGGGAAATACGGGCTACGACCGTGCTGCCACTGCCCTGATATTCCAAGCTGCTGAAGCTCAATTTCCTGGCCATCGCGATGCCCCGTCCATTCGGGTCGAAGGCACGATCCGCGGAGAAGTCCAGATAGTCGCGCCAATCGAATCCCTGTCCCGCGTCGTCGATGGTGAATATCAGCTCGGCCGCGCCTTGCTCCAGATGCACGCTCGCGCTGCGGTCGCGATACTGCGGCAGGAGGAGGCGACGCTCGAGTTCCTCTTCCCAGATGTTTTCCCATTTCAGGCGGGTTTTCTCCGCATAGCTGATTTCCAGATTGCCATGCTCCACCGCGTTCACCAGGAGCTCACCCAGGCCGATGATCGCGCTTTCCGGGTTCGGGCAATACTGCGCAAGCTGCGCCGCCAACATCTCTGCCTCCTCGATCAGGCGAAACCGGAACGCCGCGCTCGTCAACAAGGGCTGCATCAGCCGGCTCTCACGCTCGTCGCGCGCATGGCTCTTGCTCAGACCGCGTATTTCGAGCGCGGCCTTGACGATGGTGAGCAGTGCATCCGGCTCGTAGGGCTTGGTGAGGTAGTAATAGGCGCCGGCGGCGAGGCCTTCCGCCACCTGCTCTGGCGCGGCAGCCGCGGTCTGCATGACCACCGGCACGTTTCGATAACGCGGCAACGCCTTGAGTTGCTTCAACAACGTGACGCCGTCCATCACCGGCATCATGCGATCGAGGATGACGAGGTCGTAAGTCACCGTTTCGTCCTGCAAGCGCGCCCAGCCGACGCCGCCATCCTCCGCCAGGTCGAGCCGGTATTCCGGGCCTTCGAGGATGGCGTGGATGATCTTCAGATTCATGGGTTCGTCATCGACAACGAGGATGGAGTGCATGGGCAAGACCTGAATTGAGTTGAGGGTTGCATGTAAGGAGATCTGGGGCGGCGACGAGGCACGCTTACGGCAAGCGCACCCGTTGTTTGTGTTGATTTTATCATTTATTTTAACTATCTTGTTTATGGCACATAATTACCAGTCCCACCCGCAAGCCAGGACGTTTGCGCGGCCTGGTGGACTTGTGGGCCTCGGGCTCGGCCGGTCCGCAGTGAGTTCTTCGATCGCGCGCGGCTATACTTGGCGCGCGCCACCCGCGCCTGCTCCCTGGCATCCCACGTTAGTGCTGCCGCGGACCGGGTTGGTGGCCCTGCCCGTCGCGGACGCGACGGGTGACTATTGATCATCGAGGAAAATAGCATGTCGACCAACGACCCATCCGAGCAAGGCGCACTGGAACGCCTGCTGCTCGCGCATCTGGCGGAACAGCGAAAATGCCGGCGCTGGGGTTTGTTTTTCAAGTCCCTGGGCTTCGTCTGGCTGTTTGCCGTCGTGTTCCTGGTGATTTTCCACGAGGATGGAAATTTCGCTTCCGTGCGGCCGCATACCGCCCTGGTCGATCTGAAGGGAGAGATCGGCGGCAATGATGGGGTCAGCGCCGATGCGCTGATCGGCTCGCTGGACGCCGCCTTCGAGGACAAACACTCGCAAGCCGTGGTGTTGCGTATCAACAGTCCGGGGGGGAGCCCGGTGCAGGCCGGGCAGGTCAACGATGAAATCCGGCGTCTGCGCGCGAAATACCCGTCGATTCCTCTCTACGTGGTGGTGGACGACATCTGCGCCTCCGGCGGCTATTACATCGCCGCAGCCGCCGACAAGATCTTCGTCGACAAGGCTTCGCTAGTGGGATCCATCGGCGTGTTGATGGACGGATTCGGTTTCAGCGAAGGCATGAAGAAATTCGGTATCGAGCGGCGCTTGCTCACCGCCGGCGAAAACAAGGGGTTCCTCGACCCCTTCCTGCCTGTGGAACCGCGCCAGCAGGCGCATGCCCGCGCCATGCTGGAGGAAGTGCACCGTCAATTCATCCTGGTGGTGCGGCAGGGGCGCGGCAAGCGGCTCAGGGAAACGCCGGACATGTTCAGCGGCCTGGTCTGGAGTGGGGCACGCAGTATCGAACTGGGATTGGCCGATGCCCTGGGCAGCCTGGACTATGTCGCACGTGAAGTCGTCAAGGCCGAAGACATCGTCGATTATTCGCCCCAGGAAAGCCTGACCGACCGTCTGGCGCGCCGCATCGGCACTGCGCTGGGCGACGCCATACGGCCCTGGGCAAAAAATGACACCAGGCTGCACTGACTATCTCCCCGTCGCCTGCGCGGCGCACGAACACCTGGAACTCGCCGTCATGCGTCGGCGGCACCTGCTGCTCACCTGGATGGACGAACAGGACCCGACGCCCCGCTCGGGTGTGGTGCTGCCGCTCGACGTGGCAACGCGTGACGGCGCCGAGTGGCTGCGCATCCAGCGCCCCGACGGACACTCCGAAGAAGTGCGGCTGGATCGCATCCTCGCGGCGAGCGAGGCCTGAAGCAGTGCAGGGAACGTGCAAACACCAGCGCGCACCGGACTGGGCGCAATGGCCGGGCTCCCATCCACGGCCGCTTCCGCGCCAGGCGTCCCATACCCTGCCATGACCGCGCGTAACGCCCTCCTCGCCCGCCAGTTGAGTTTCACCGTCGGTGCCGGTTTTGCCCTGGCGCTGGCTTTGATCGTCGCATTGACCGTACTGGGCGTGAGCCAGCTGACCGAAACCAATGCCAATCTTGAATCGATCGTCAACGAAAATAACGTAAAGTTACGCATCACCAGCCAGATGCGCGACATCTTGCGCGATCGCGCCATTTCCATGTTGTCCATCGTAGTCATGAACGATGTCTTCGACAAAGACGACGAAATGCTGCACTTCTACCAGTACGGTTCGAGTTACCAGACCGTGCGCCAGCAACTCGAATCCAGGCTGAAGTCCGCCGAAGAGAAAGCGGTTCTCGCCCGCATCGACCGCTTGACCGGAGAAAACCAGCCGGTGATGGTGCGCATCGTGAATCTCGGCGTCGAGGGCTTCTCCTTCCTGGCCCTCGATCTACTGCAAAAGCAGGGCATTCCTTTGCAGCATGGGCTGGTCAAGGAACTCGACGAGATGATCCGCCTGCAACGAGAGATGACTGCGCAGGCCAGCCTGAGGGCGCAGGCCAGCTTTGAACGAACGCGCTGGCTGATGATCCTGCTCGGCTTTCTGGCTGCGCTGGTCGCCGCCATCGTCGCCTGGGCGGTCATCCAGCGTAGTGCTCGCCTGGCGGCCATCACCGAACGCGAACGTACCAAATTCCAGACTCTGTTCGAAACCAATGGCGATGGCATCGTCATCCTCGACCAGCAGGGTTTCACCGACTGCAACCCGGCCACGCTGGAAATGTTCCACATGGACCGGGTCGAGGATTTTCTGGCGCTGCGGCCCGAGAATCTGGGCATTCCCAGCCAGCCCTGCGGCACGCCTACCCTCGAACTGGCGCAACGCCACATCCAGGTGGCCGTGCAACAAGGCCACACCCTCTTCGACTGGACCGCGCAGCGGCCGGACGGCAGTACCTTCCCCGCGGAGATCGCGCTGCATGCGATGAGTCTCGACGGCCGCCCGGTGATTCAGGCCATCCTGCGCGACATCTCGTCGCAGAAGGAAGCCGAGGCCGCGCTTGAGGCCGCGCGCGATGCGGCACTGGAAGCGACGCAATTGAAGTCGCAGTTCGTGGCCAACGTCAGCCACGAAATCCGCACACCGATGAACGGCATCCTGGGTATGACCCGACTCCTGCTAGGTAGTCCGCTCAATCCGCGTCAGCTGGAATATGCCGAGGCCATCTCCCAATCGGCCGAGTCCTTGATGGGTATCATCAACGGTCTGCTGGACTTCTCTAAAATCGAAGCGGGAAAGCTGACGCTCGAGGAGATCGACTTCGACCTGCGTGCGCTGCTGCACGATGTGTTGGCACTCTATCGGCCACGCGCCGACGCCAAAGGTCTGGAACTGCGCCTGGACGAGCATGGCGCGATCCCCGGCTGGGTGCGCGGGGATCCCCTGCGGTTGCGCCAGGTACTGCTCAATCTGCTGGATAACGCGCTCAAGTTCACCAGGCAAGGCGAAGTCGTACTCATCGCCGCCGCCTGCGCGGATGAAGCGGTGCAATTCACCGTGCGAGACAGTGGCATCGGCATCCCCCCCACACGGCAGGAACACATCTTTCAGGCCTTCGCGCAAGCCGACGGCACGGTCAGCCGTAAATTCGGCGGTACCGGCCTGGGTCTGGCAATCTGCCGGCAGTTGGTTGCGCTGATGGGGGGCGAGCTCAAGCTGGAAAGCACGGCGGGCCAGGGCAGCGCCTTCCGCTTCAGCCTGCACCTAGCCCCGGGAATGCGCCGGCGCCAATCCGACCTGCCCAGCGAACAGCCCATGCAATTCCCCGGAGTGCGCATCCTGGTGGCGGAAGACAACCCGGTGAATCAGAAACTCGTCGGATTCATGCTCGAAGACTTCGGCGTGGAAGTGCTGCTGGCGGATAACGGCAAGGACGCCTTCGACCTCCTGGACCACGAAACCGTGGACATGGTCCTGATGGACTGCCAGATGCCCGAATGGGACGGACTCACCAGCAGCCGCGCCATCCGCCTCCGGGAGCAAGAGCAGACGCGACCCCGCCTACCCATCCTCGCCTTGTCAGCCAATGCCATGCCCGGTTTCGCGGAAAGCTGCATCGCCGCCGGCATGGATGGTTATCTCGGCAAACCCTTGGGACTGGCCGCGCTCAACCACGCCTTGCAACGCTGGCTTCCCGGGCGAGGCCACGGCGTGGCGCAGGACGAGCCGGAGCATTTGCCCGGCCCACCGGCCTTCGACTTTGAAAAGATTCGCCGCCTGTGCCGTGGCGATGCCGGAAAAATAGAAGAAATGCTGGCGTTATTCCTCGGCAGCAGCGAAGACCTGCTTTTGCAATTGGGGGAGGCACTAGCCGCGAACGAACTCCCGCTCGCCGCGCGCCAGGCGCATCAGATCAAGGGAGCCGCGGCTTACCTCGGTGCCACCGAAGTCACCGCATTGGCCACCGAGATCGAAGCCGCAGCAAGGGAAGTCGATCTGGAAGCCTGTTTGTCGACGCTGGAAGACCTGGAGGCCGCGTTCATCCGCCTGCTCATCCCCGTCCGCGAGGAACTGGAACGCCTGCGGAACACACCGTCCATGACAGGATAGGATACCCGTCAGATGGGCGCGCGGGGCCCACGCTGGCCGAAAGCGCTGTGGTGGGTGCGCGCCATGCCCGTTAGAATGCGGCATCCTCCGCAATTCACCTCTCGTACCCATGCTTGACATACAGCTACTTCGCAAGGATCTCGCCGCCGTCGCCCTGAGGCTCGCCAGTCGCGGCGTCACTCTCGACACGGCCCGAATCGAGCAACTCGAGGCCGACCGCCGTGAGATCCAGGTTCGCACGCAGGATTTTCAGGCACGCCGCAACCAACTCTCCAAACAGATCGGGCAAGCCCGGGGAAAAGGCCTGGACACCGAAGCGCTGATGACCGAGGTCACCGGCCTGGGCGAGGGGCTGAAGGTCGCGGAGGAACGCCTGGCCGGCATCCAGGAGGAGCTGTCCGCCCTGCTCATGACGATCCCCAATCTGCCGCATGAAAGCGTGCCTGCCGGCAAGGGGGAGCAGGACAATCAGGAGGTGCGCCGTCACGGTGTTCCACGCAACTTTCCCCTGCCCGCGCTCGACCACGTAGAAATCGGCGAGAACCTCGATCTGCTCGACTTCCCCACCGCGGTGAAGATCTCCACCAGCCGCTTCGTGCTGATGCGTGGCCCTCTGGCGCGGCTGCACCGGGCACTGGCCCAGTTCATGTTGGACATCCACAGCCAGGAGCACGGCTACGAAGAGGTCTACGTGCCCTATCTGGTCAATGCCGATTCCATGCGCGGCACCGGCCAGTTGCCCAAGTTCGAGGAGGATCTGTTCAAGCTCAGCAACGGCATGTATTTAATTCCCACCGCCGAAGTGCCGGTCACCAACATCGTGCGCGACGAGATCATTCCGGCCGAGAACCTGCCCATCCGGCTGGTCGCGCACACGCCCTGCTTCCGCTCCGAGGCCGGCTCCTACGGCCGGGACACGCGTGGCATGATTCGCCAGCACCAGTTCGACAAGGTGGAAATGGTGCAATTCGTGCGCCCGGAAGACTCCTACGACGCGCTCGAAGAACTCACCGGCCACGCCGAGGACATCTTGCAGCGGCTCGACCTGCCCTACCGTGTGGTCACCCTGTGCAGCGGCGACCTGGGCTTCTCCGCCGCCAAGACCTACGATCTGGAAGTCTGGCTGCCGGGCCAGAACACCTATCGGGAAATCTCCTCCTGTTCCAACTTCGAGGCTTTTCAGGCGCGCCGCATGCAGGCCCGCTACCGCACCGAAAAGGATGGAAAACCCGGTAGGCCGGAACTCATCCACACGGTCAATGGCTCTGGCCTGGCGGTGGGACGCGCCCTGGTAGCCGTGCTGGAAAATTATCAGAACGCGGATGGCAGCGTCACCATACCCGAAGTCCTGCGTTCCTACATGAACGGCGCCAGCACCATCGCGCGCGAATAAGGTCGCGGCGGGGCCACCTACAGTGCGCCGGGGAATCCCCGGTAGGGCTTTTCATATTTCGCCAGGATGTCGTAATAGATGCGCACGTTCTCGACGAAGGCCCTGGCCTCGCCACCACGCGCGTAACCATTTTTCAGCCCGGAGGCCACCTTGCCGTGGCTGAGCTGGGGCAGAACCTCTTTCAGGTCTTTCCAGGCATTCGGGTTGCGCCCCAGCTTTTGCGCCAGGGCGCGCGCATCCTGCAAGTGGCCCATGCCAATGTTGTAGGCGGCCAGCGCCATCCAGATGCGATCCGGCTTGGTAATCTGCAAAGGCAAAGCCAACATCAGCGCATTGATGTAGCGAGCACCGCCCAGGATACTTTCCAGCGGGTCCAGCCTGTTCTTCACCCCCAACTGGTCGGCGGTGTCCTCCGTCAACATCATGATGCCGCGCACTCCCGTGCTGGAGACCGCTTGTGCGTCCCACTGTGACTCCTGATAGGCTACCGCGGCGAGCAGGCGCCAATCCATGTCGGTCTCATCCTGCGCCTTGTAAAAGCTGGGGGCCAGGGTGGGGAGCAAGCTGCCCCGCTTTTCCAGCACGCCCAGCACATCCGCATCCAGCAGCCGCTGCACATGGCCGAAATAGCGTTCGCGCAAGCGTGCCAGTTCGCCGTTGTTTCCACTCCCCTGAAAAAAGTCCATCAACTTGCGCGTGAAACCCGCCCCCATGCCCTGGCCGATCAACCAGGCCTGAGGCTGGCTGTCGCCCAGTGCGAAGGTCCGCGCCAAACTCGGATGAAAGTTGCGTGCGATGTCAAAACTATCGGAATCGGCGATCGCACAATCGCTCAAACCCAGTTCTACGCGCTCCAGCAACTCCTCCGAATTGGGCACATTCATTTCCACCCAGGTCAGTCCGGGATAGCGTCGCTTGAGCAACTCCAGACTCTCGACATAGCCGCTCTGCGCCACCACTTCCAGGCGCAGGCCGTTCAAGTCCGCCGGGGTGTGTGGCAGCGTCCGCCCCTGGCGGCAGACCACCCATTCCTTGACCTGCCCGTAGACGGGGCCGAAGCGCAGGCTTTTCCTGCGATCCTCCGATGAACTCAGGCCAGCCGCCGCGAGATGAGCCTGGCCCCTCTCCATGACCTCGAACAGCTTCGGCAAGGTCTCGACCAGCACGAAACGCACCTTCCAGCCCTGCTCCGCCGCGAACTGCACGATCAGGTCGTGCTCGAAACCCACCGCCTCGGATTTCGCGTTCAGGTAATACGTGGTCGGGCTGTTCCGCGTTACCACCACCAGTTCCCCGGAGTCTTCCGGCGCCGGAACAGGCGCGGGTACGCACCCCGCCAGGCACCAGGCCAGCGCGGCAGACAACAGGCCACCTCCGAGATAGTTGAACCAAGTCATTTGCACCGAACGCGTTTCGACCTCATGAGGGAACATGGGTAGGATGCCGCCCTTTCCTGCACAAGGCCAGCCCTGGCAAGAAATCAGACGAGGTCGACACCCCTTCGATCAATGACGTGGCTGCTCCAGCCATTTCAACAAGGTCTCATACAGCCTGACCGGATCGACCGGTTTGGCGATATGGTCGTCCATGCCCGCATCGAGACAGGCCTGGCGATCCTCGTCATAGGCATTGGCCGTCATCGCCAGTATGGGCGTGGTCTTGTTCAGCGAATCGGCACGGATGGCGCGGGTGGCATCGACGCCGTTGAGGATGGGCATCTGCATGTCCATCAGGATCAGGGCATAACGGTTCTGACGGGCCAGTGCCCAAGCCTGCCGGCCATCCTCGGCGATATCGACGGCGAGTCCGGCATCCTCCAGCAAGCCGTGCGAGACTTCCTGGGTGATGGGCTCGTCTTCCGCCAGCAGGATGCGCGTGCCGGCGTATTCGTCGAGCAGTCGTTCATCCGCCGACCTCGTCGAAGCAGGTGGCGCTGGCGGGACGCTAGCAGCGGCCGTTGTTGCCTTGCCGAGTCGCGCAGTGAACCAGAAGGTGCTGCCTGCACCTGGTTCGCTCTCGACGCCGGCATCGCCGCCCATGAGCCTGGCCAATCGCTTGCTGATGGCGAGCCCCAGGCCGGTGCCGCCGTACTTGCGGGTCATCGAGCCATCGGCTTGCTCGAAAGCGGTGAACAGCCGTTGCAGATCATCGGCGGAAATGCCGATGCCGGTATCGATCACTTCACAACGCAGCAATAGGGAATCCGTCGTGTCTTCGACCGAGCGCAGTCGCACGGTGATCGAACCGCGCTGAGTGAATTTGACGGCGTTGGCCGTGTAATTGAGCAGGATCTGCCCGAGGCGCAGCGAGTCTCCCAGGAGCGGAGTACGGGCTAGCTCGGGCGAGAGATCGATGTGCAGCGCGAGCGCCTTGCCGCTGGCATCGTGGGCGACCAGATTGCTGAGGTTGTCGAGCACTTCGCTCAGGACAAAGTCATGTTGCTCCAGCGTCAACCGTTCGGCTTCGATCTTGGAAATGTCGAGGATGTCGTTGATGACCTGCAACAAATGTTGGGAAGCCCTGTCGATCTTGCCGAGTTGTTCACGGAGCTTGGGGTCGTCGGTACGGCGCAGCGCCATACCGGTCATGCCCATGATGGCGTTCATCGGCGTGCGCAGCTCGTGGCTCATGTTGGCGAGGAAGGTGCTCTTGGCGCGGCTGGCGGCTTCGGCGGCATCCTTGGCAAGGGAAAGGGCCTGCGTGCGTTCATCCACCAGTTTTTCCAGATGATTTCGATGTTGTTCGAGTTCTGCCATCGCGACCTTCTTCTCGGTAATGTCACGCGTGACGCCGAGCAATCCGGTGATGGCCCCACGGCTGTCTCGTAGCGGAACGGCATGCGTCTCCAGCCAGCGACGACCGCCCCTGAGACCGACAATCTCGAACTCGAGCGCGCCCGATTCACCCTGATGGACGCGAGCGTTCAAGGCCACGTAGGCCGCCCGATGTTCCGGGGAGACGATCGTACTCACCGGATAGCCACGTACTTGATCGATGGATTCCGCCTCGATCATGTCGAGACCCGCGCGGTTCATCTGCAGGAGACTGCCATCAGGAGCCAGCACTCTGACACATTCGGGCTCAGTCTCGACGATGGTGCTCAAGTAAGCTTCGCTCTCGCGCAAGGCTGCTTCCCGTTCACGCAGGGTTTCCAGCAGTTGGTTGAAGCCGCCGATCAGGTGGCCGATTTCATCCTGTGTGGTATTGGGCAGAGGTTCGGGCGACTGGCCGGCCACCGAACGAGCGCTGAGGGTGTCGGCCGCGGTCTGCAAGGGCGCCAACTGCCGCCGCAGCATCCACCAGGTGAGCCAACCGGTCAGCAGAGTCAGCAAGACCGTGGCCACCAGCATGCGCTGCTGCATGTCGCGAATCGGGGCCAGGGCTTCCGCGACTGGAAGTTGCACCCCCACATACCAGCCAGCCAGGGGAATTCCCTTGACCGATTGGAACACCTCGGTGCCGCGCGGATTGACGAAGACGGCGGTGCCCTCATGCCCATCCAGGAAGCGGTCGATGGCACGGATGACGCCGGGAGCAGGTGCGGGCTCCATGATACGGCGCTTGTCGGTGGCCGTCACGATCAGCCGCTGTGGCCGGGAAACGATCACATAGCCCCCGGTCCTGGCATAGGGGTGCATGATCCGGTCGAGGAAGTTTGCTGCGGTGAGGTTGATTACACCGACCAGACTGCCGATCACTCGACCCTGAGAATTGCGTATCGGTACCGCCAGTCCAAACACCGGGACTTTCAGTGCCTTGCCTATGGTCACCGTGCTGATCGCCGGCTTTCCCTGTTTGAGCGCCGTGGCGACGTGATTCCGGAACATCCAGTTAATACCGACCCGGTTGGCAGCCAGTGGGATGGAGGCTATCGCCGTGCCATCGGCATCGGTGACGAAGTAGCCGCCGTTGAAACTCTGGCGAATCACCAGGCGGTCATCCAGAATCGCCTGGAGTGCCGTCGTCCGGCTCATCAACTTCTCATCGATGCGACGAGCCAACATCTCCAATGCGGTCATCCGGTCACGCAGTTCTTCATTGATTTCGTCCGCGACCATGGAAGCCGTCGAAAACTGCTGTTCGCCTAGCAGGCGCTCCATGTCCTGACGCAGCATTCGGTCGGTGAAATAGGCCAGCGTCCACAGACTGAGGACAAATATGGACAGCGTAAACAGGGTCACGCGTGTTTTGAGTGAGCGTTGCAGCAGGGGGGTCTTCACGGTTGTTCTCATCTTCTGCCGCATTTCGGGCGGTTGACACGGCCGCGGCCGCCGCGTGGCACCTACACCATATTATCGGCAGAGTTGACCCGTACCTTGAACCTTGATATTCCGTATCCTCGATATTCCGGCTCCATGCGAAATCCAGCGGGCCAGGCCCGGGCTCGCGGCGGTTGCGGCACCGCCAGTCGTACGGACCCACTCACCACCAGCACGCCGGTTGCCTGGCCGCGTACTTGGGGATTGCGAAATGAGCGACACCAACAAGCAGCTTGAACTCGAAGCTCTCACAGCCGTGGGAGACATTGTCAACTTTCACCTGCCCGCCGCGCGACGTCCCCTTGCAAGTCGCGTAGCGACTCATGACGCCCCCCTCGCCCGCAAGCGGGAGAGGGGCTGGGGGTAGCCAGAGACTCGGCCGAATTACTCTGGCGGCCTGGTCGGTTGGCTGGTTGTTCCATCAGTGAGGAAACCGTTCATGGCACGGCCTGCACGAGCGGGGGCAGCCTACTACCATGAACGGTTACCCACCAGGACACACACAGAGCCGCGTACTCCGACCGTTGCGACTTACGGCCCGAGCCCTCAGTATTTCTGCGGCTGATACGGTTTCAGGGAGTTATCGACTTTCTGGCTGGCGTAGAAGGCCCCGATATCAGCAACGTCCTGATTATTCATTCCATTGGTCAGCATAGACATCATAGGATGGGCGAGCCGTTTACCGGATTGGTACGCCTGCATCTTCTTGGCGAACTGTGCCTCACTCTGCCCGGCAAGTCGAGGCGTACCCGTGTGGGTGTAGTTGCCGTCCGGACCATGGCAGGTAGCGCAATACTGGGACTTTTTCGCGCCCTCCACAGAATTACCATTCGCATGGGTCACTCCACCATACAGCACCGAGAGACCTGCAATGAACGCCATACCGCCATGGGACATTTTACTGAAATAGCCGTGTGTCATTTTCCACCTCCAGAAAAACATCGTGTTTTCGTCAGAAGCTCATCAACATGTGACCTACCGGCTTCCGAACCGCCATCATTTCGCGATTTGCGGCCCCGTGGCGGCCTGCCCTGCTGGTAACTGCCACAGCCTGCTCCAGACGTTCGGGTCAAACGGACTGCTTGCGACCGAGCCGGTCGCATACGATACGGTCGGCGTCGTGCCGGGCGCGGGGATGGTCGGCGTCAGGAATCCCTTCCACATATCGCCATAGGAGGCGGGGTTAAGGGAGGTACCCACCCACCCCATGTAGGCGTTCGGATTGACGGGTGTAATCATGGCCTGCATCCAGCGCGGGTCGAGCGGCGCCAACATCCACTTCATGTACATGGCCGGGTTCAAGGACTGGAACGCCAAACCCAGCGTCTTGGAGTCAGCGGGAGACGTCACCCAGCGAGTCACCCTGCCCGTGTCGCTGAACAAGCCGAATACGGCGGTGTAGAAGTTGGGATCCATCGAAGCCGTCAGCCACTTCATGTAGACGCTGGGGTCCGTCACAAGGGGCATCCAGGCGGCATAGGTACCGGGATGCATCATCCTTGATTCCTCAGTTGACCGCTCATATTCCCTCGTGAGGTCCCATGAATATTGAGGTTTGTGCCTTCGATCGCGCTCACCCTCTGGGTGAGCCCGCTACACGCCCGATTGCACGGCAGGCGACGCCTGGCTGCGTTGTAC
>CAILNT010000102.1 GCA_903835655.1 uncultured Pseudomonadota bacterium
CGCCCGGTAACCGCGCTTGAGGCGGCGCAAGAGACTTGCACTCAGACGCGTGCTCCAGCGCGACCAGACGCCGGACGCGACCCGCTTCGGGCTGGGTGTGAGCAGATGCGCGCAGAGCATGGGCGTGAGGGTGAGCGAGACCACCATCGACACCAGGATGGAAGCAGACAGGGTGATGGCGAACTCGTGAAACAGACGGCCGACGATGCCGCCCATGAACATGATGGGGATGAACACCGCCACCAGGGACAGGCTGATCGAGACCACGGTGAAGCCGATCTCGCGCACTCCGGCCAGCGCCGCGGCGAACGGCTCCTTGCCGGCTTCGAGATGGCGGCTGATGTTCTCCGTCACCACGATGGCGTCGTCGACCACGAAGCCGGTGGCCACGGTCAGCGCCATCAAGGACAGGTTGTCGATGCTGTAGCCGGCCAGGTACATGATCGCGCAGGTGCCGATCAGCGACACCGGCACGGCGATGCTGGGGATCAGCGCGGCACGTACCCGGCGCAGGAACAGGAACACCACCAGGATGACCAGGCCGACGGCGATGGAAAGCGTGCGCTGCACCTCGCGCAGCGAACCGCGGATGGTGGGCGTGCGATCCAACACCACGTCGAGGTCGATGGCAGCGGGGATGGTGGCGCGCAGGTGCGGCAGCAGGCCGCGCACGCTGTCGACGGTCTCGATGATGTTGGCGCCGGGCTGGCGGTAGAGGATCAGCAAGACGGCCGGTCGACCTTTGGCCGCGCCGTAGGTACGCACGTCCTGGACGCCATCCTGGACATCGGCCACATCCATCAGGCGCAGCGCCGCACCATTGATATAGCGCAGGACCAGCGGGCGAAAGTCTGCCGCCGTGTGGCCCTGGTCGCTGCTGCCCAATTGCCAGCGGCGCGCGCCGTCCTCGAGCGCGCCCAGAGGCCGATAGGCATTGCTGGCCACGATGGCCGTGCGCACGTCATCGAGCGCCAGGCCGGCGTGGTTGAGCGCGGTAGGGTTCAATTCCACCCGCACCGCCGGCAGCGCGCCGCCGCCGATGTTGACCTGGCCGATGCCATCGACCTGGGACAGGCGTTGCGCCAGGACGGTCGAGGCGGCGTCGTACATCTGCCCGGGCGAGAGCGTTTTCGAGGTGAGCGAAAGTATCATGATGGGCGCGTCGGCCGGATTGACCTTGCGATAGGTCGGCATCGATGGCAGGCCCGAGGGCAGCAGCGAGCGCGCCGCCTGGATGGCCGCCTGCACGTCGCGCGCGGCGCCATCGATGTTGCGACTCAGGTCGAACTGCAAGGTCACGCGGGTGTTGCCCAGCGAACTCGACGAGGTGATCTCGGAGACCCCGGCGATGCGCCCCAGGGTGCGCTCCAGCGGAGTTGCCACCGTCGCCGCCATGGTCTCCGGGCTGGCCCCCGGCAGGGACGCCTGCACCGAGACGGTGGGGAAGTCCACCTGCGGCAGGGGCGAGACCGGCAAGTGAAAATAGGCCATGACCCCGGCCAGCACCAGCCCCAGGCTCAACAGAGTCGTGGCGACCGGGCGATGGATGAAGGTGGCGAAGAAGCTCATAAAGTGTGGCGCACCTCAGAATCCGCGAGTGTTGGCGTTGGCATCAATACGGAGACACAACGCCGACCGCTCGTTTTGCCGGGCACGCGGCAAGCCCAGTGTGACAAGTATCTGTAATGCCTGTTCGATGTGTGTCGTCATGAGGTAAGGATGTTAAGTTGCTCGTCGATCATGGTCTGGGATGGCTCGTCGTGGTTCATCGCCCATACGCCCAGGCCGATTAAGGCGGCGCGGCTTGGATAACGCATGCACCTGAGATCGGTGGCGTGTCCTATCCCTGCCCATCGGTTGCCTCCATTCCCTTCATGCGCCGCGCCAGCCGGTCGAAGGCCAGATAGATCACCGGCGTGGTGAACAAGGTCAATACCTGGCTCACCATGAGGCCGCCGACCATGGCCAGACCCAGAGGCTGGCGCAGTTCCGAGCCCACGCCCGTGCCCAGCATCAATGGCAGGGCGCCCAGCATCGCCGCCAGGGTGGTCATTAGGATGGGGCGCAGACGCAGGAGGCAAGCCTGGTAGATGGCCTCGCGCGCGGACAGGCACTGCTCGCGCTCCGCCGAGAGCGCGAAGTCGATCATCAGGATGGCGTTCTTTTTGACGATGCCGATCAGGAGAATGATGCCGATGATGCCGATGATATCGAGCTGGTCGCCCGCCAGCATGAGCGACAACAAGGCGCCGACTCCGGCCGAAGGCAGGGTGGAGAGTATGGTGATGGGATGCACGGCGTTTTCGTAGAGCACGCCCAGGACGATGTACATGGTCACCACCGCCGCCAGGATCAGGAGTAGCGTGTTACTCAAGGAGGCCTGGAAGGCCAGGGCCGCGCCCTGGAAACTGGTCTCGATCGAGAGCGGTAGATTCATTTCCACTTCGGCCTTGTGGATGGCCTCCACCGCCTCGCCCAGCGAGGCACTGGTTGCCAGGTTGAAGGAAATGGTCGCGGCCGGGAACTGGCCAACATGGTTGACCAGCAGTGGCGTCACGCGCTCCTCCACCCTCGCCACGGAAGACAGCGGCACCTGGGCGCCGGCGGCGGTGGGCACATAGAGGCCATCGAGCGCTGCGGGCCCGGCCTGAAACTCGGGCTTCACTTCCAGCACCACACGGTACTGGTTGGATTGGGTGAAGATGGTCGAGATCAATCGCTGACCGAAGGCGTCGTAGAGGGCGTTGTCGATGGCCGCCACTGTCACGCCCAGGCGCCCGGCCGCATCGCGGTCGATGTCGACAAAGGCCTGCAAGCCATCGTTTTGCAGGTCGCTGGCGACATCGGCCAGTGACGGCAACTGTTTCAGTCGCGCCACCAGCCTGGGCACCCACTCGGCCAGGGCTTGCGCATCCGGGGAGCCCAGCATGAACTGGTATTGGGCGCGCGCGACCCGATCCTCGATGGTCAAATCCTGCACCGGTTGCAGGTAGAGGACGATGCCGGGTACACGTTTGGCTGCTTCGGCCAGGCGACGCATGACCATGGCCGCGGATTCGTGCCGCTGCGCCAGCGGCTTCAGGGCAATCTGCATGCGCCCGCTGTTGAGCGTGACGTTGCCGCCGTCCACGCCGATGAAGGAGGAGATGCTGGCGACCGCCTCGTCTTTCAGTATCTCGGCGGCCAGGGCTTGCTGACGATCGGCCATGGCCTCGTAGGAGATCGATTGGTCGGCCTCGCTGATGCCCTGAAGCAAGCCGGTGTCCTGCACGGGAAAGAAACCCTTGGGGATCCAGACGTACAACACCACGGTGACCAGGACGGTGGCCACGGCCACCCAGAGCGTGGCGCTCTGGCGCTCCAGCACCCAGGTCAGCGCCCGGCCGTAGGCGACGACTACGCGCTGGAACACGGGGTCGGGTTTGTGCTGTTTTTCCGCTTGCAACAGGCGCGCGCACAGCATGGGAGTAAGGGTGAGCGACACCGCCGCAGAAATCAGGATGGCTACCGCCAGGGTGATGGCGAATTCATGGAACAAGCGCCCGACCACATCACCCATGAACAGCAGTGGAATCAGCACGGCGATCAGCGAGAAGGTCAGCGAAATGATGGTGAAACCGATCTGCTGCGACCCCTTGAGTGCCGCGGCTAGCGGCGCCTCCCCCTGTTCGATGTAGCGAGTGATGTTCTCGATGACGACGATGGCGTCGTCGACCACGAAACCGGTGGCGATGGTGAGCGCCATCAGGGTGAGGTTGTTGATGGAGAAGCCGGCCAGGTACATGACGCCAAAAGTGCCAACCAGGGAGATGGGCACGGCCAGGCTGGGAATGAAGGTAGCCGGAAGGTTGCGCAGGAACAGGAAGATCACCATTACCACCAGCCCTACCGCCAGCAGCAGGGAGAACTCCACGTCGGCCACCGAGGCGCGGATGGTGGTGGTGCGGTCGGAGAGCAGGGCCAGGTCGATGGAAGCGGGCAGGCTGGCCTTGAGTCCGGGCAGGGCCGCCTTGACACGGTCGGCCACCTCGATGACGTTCGCACCCGGCTGGCGCTGCACGTTCAGGATCACGCCCGGCTGTTCGTTAGCCCAGGCAGCCAGGTGCGCGTTCTCGGCGCCGTCGATGACGCTGGCCACATCTTTCAGCCGGATAGGTGCGCCGTTCTTGTAGGCGATCACCAGATTGACATATTCCTCGGCCGATTTGAGCTGGTCGTTGGCGTCGATCGCCGAGGCGCGCTGTGCACCGTCGAAGCTGCCCTTGGGCGTGTTGACGTTGGCCGTGCCGATAGCCGCACGCAGGTCCTCCAGCGACAGCCCCAGAGTGGCCAGGGCCTTGGGATTGGCCTGGATGCGCACCGCCGGGCGGCGCCCCCCGGCCAGGCTGACCAGGCCCACGCCCGGCAATTGCGAGATCTTCTGGGCGATGCGGCCCTCCACCAGATCGTGCACGCGCGGCACTGGCAGGGACTGCGAGGTTACCGCCAGGGTGAGGATGGGAGCATCGGCCGGGTTGATCTTGCTGTACACGGGCGGCAGCGGCATGTCGCCCGGCAACAGGTTGGAGGCGGCGTTGATGGCCGCCTGGACTTCCTGCTCGGCGATGTCGAGCGTGAGGTCGAGGCTGAAACGCAGGGTGATGACCGAGGCGCCGCCGGAACTGGACGAGGACATCTGCTTCAAGCCCGGCATCTGGCCTAACTGGCGTTCCAGGGGCGCGGTGATCGAGGCGGTGACCACATCGGGGCTCGCGCCGGGATAGAGCGCCATGACCTGGATGGTCGGGTAGTCGACCTCCGGCAGGGCCGAAAGCGGCAACAGCCGGTAGGCCATGGCCCCCACCAGCAGGATGGCCAGCATCAGCAGCGAAGTGGCCACCGGCCGCAGGATGAAAAGTCGGGAAGGGTTCATAGTCGCTCGAAACCGTAGACCAGAGCCACGATGGAGGCGCCCATCAGCACCATCGCGGCAACAAACACCCGCTCGGCAATGACCTCGGTGTGGTGCAACCGGCCGCGCGTACGCGAACGCAAGGCCCAAAAGGACAGCAAGCCGGAAATGACGAACATCAGGGCATCGACAGTAACCAAATCGTCGATCAACGTTTCGATATGGCGCAGGGTTTTGACGACGCGTATCAGGCTGACCACCGTCAGGCAAACCCCGACCATGGTGGCGGACACGGTGAGGATGTGGACGCTCAGGTCTTCGTCCAGGGATGTCGGAGTAAGAACTCTACGGCGGTCCACCCTGGTACGGTAAGTTTCAGCGCTCACGACTTCTGCTCGGGTGTGCCTGACGGTTTGTGACTCCAGCCCTTGCCCCCCTTGCCGTGGCCTCCCTGCGGTTTTCCCGACGCTCCCGGCACGATGACCTCGACCTTGGCGCCGTCACGCAACTTGTCGGCGCCATCGCTGACCACCCGGTCGCCGGGCTTGATCTCGCCGCTCACCGCGACCCAGTCGCCGTCCACGACACCAGACGCAACCGGAATCATGACCACCGTGCCACCCGCGGCGACGCGATAGACGAAGCTGCCCTTGTCGCCGCGCTGCACGGCAGCACCAGGCACGGCCACGACCTGGCGCAGGGTGTCCTGCGCCAGGCGGATGTTGACGAACTGGTTGGGGAACAGCGCGCTGTCCTGGTTGCCGAACTCGGCACGTATCTTGATGGTGCCGGTGGCCGGATCGATCTGGTTGTCGCTGGTAAGCAGGCGACCCTGCGCCAGGCGTAGTTTCTGCTCGCGGTCCCAGGCTTCGACCGCGACGGGTTCATGCGTCGCGAGCCTGGCGTTGATGGCCGGCAGGTTCGTCTCGGGCACGGAGAACAGCACGGTGGTGGGCTGCAACTGGGCGATGCTGGCCAGGCCATTGGTATCGGCCGCATGCACCTGGTTGCCGGGATCGACCTGGCGCAGGCCGATGCGGCCGCCCGACGGTGCGGTGACATGAGTCCAGTCGAGTTGCAGGCGGGCGTTGGCCACCTGGCTGCGATCCGACGCCACTGTACCCAGGTACTGGCGCACCAAGGCATCCTGGGTATCGCGTTGTTGCCGGGGAACGGCATCCCGGGCCAGCAGGTCCTGATAGCGTGCCAGGTCGAGCCGGGCGTTGTCGAGCAGGGCGCTGTCGCGCGCCAACTGCCCCTGAGCCTGATCGAGCGCGATCTGGAAGGGGCGCGGATCGATCTCGGCCAGGCGCTCGCCCATTTTCACCATCTGTCCTTCGTGAAAATTCACCTTGAGCAGGGTGCCATCGACTCTGGTGCGCAGCGTCACCAGGTTGCGTGGCGTGACTGTGCCCAGGGCATTGAGCCAGACGCGCAGATCCATCCTGCGCGCCTCGGCCACCGACACCGGCTGACTGCCTCCAGCACCGTGCCGACCGCCATTGCCCGCGGCGGGAAGCGGGCGGTGATCGCTCCAGTACCAGACGGCGGCGATCAAGCCGGCCAGCGTCGCGGCAATCAGGCTGGTGCGAAGGGGATGGCGGCGGGAAACGGCGGGTTCGGTGCCCATGGCGATTGCCTGTATAGGGAATGGGGGAGTGAATGTACCCACCTCGCGCCGGAGGAATAGCGATTCACGGCGTGGGTGGGCGCTTCGATCATGCCGTAGCGGGCCGGGAAAACGCAACAACCCTCCCTTATTCAGACCATTCATTACACAAGCTGACAGTCCCCTGGTTACCGTGCAAGTCGCGTAGCGGCTCACGACGCTCCCCTCGCCGGCATGCGGGAGAGGGGCTGGCGCTGGGTTGCCAGCTTGGCGTCACGAGAGGAGCCAAACAGGGCATGCTCGCGGCTGGTTACCCGTGAACTCTGTGAGAAGGAAATCGCTGACAGTGTCGGGTAGTGTCGGCCGACTAAGGCCCTACACGGCACACGGACAATGGAACTTGAACGGCAGCAGTACAGCAGTTCGCCGACATTCGTGAGAGTACGGAAAACGACTCGTTATGCGCGGTTCCTGTGGGTAGACTCCACCCAAGTTGCCATCGCCGAATTTATATGGATACCCCATTAAAAATGATTAATAAACTTATTATTCCGCCGACCAACCTTGAATTAATCGTAGTCGATCACTGTAATATAACATGTCGATCCTGCAATCACGCATCCCCTATGCTGCCAAATTGGTTTGCGGATCCGGATACCGTATATCGGGATCTGTTAATACTAGCCAAGCACTATCGCCCTCCATTCGTAAAAATTATTGGGGGCGAGCCGCTGATGCACAAACACCTTGATGCGGTCATCCATGCTGCACGCGCCTCCAAGATCAGTGATTATTTCAAATTAATAACAAATGGAACCTTGATCCACGAGGCGAGCGATGCCATTTGGGAAGCCCTAGACGAGGTAGAGATTTCCTGCTATCCCGGCGTAAGAAATACCCAGAATAATATAATACTAGCAAAAGAAAAAGCTCTGTTTTTTGGGAAAAAACTGACGATCTTCCGCTACGAGAATTTTCGAGAGACACTTTCTCTGAAGAGTAGCGTCGACCAGAGGTTGATAAATAAATTATTTGCTGCGTGCAAAATTGCAAGATTATGGGGCTGCCATGCCGTACGTCAAGGATACTTTTACATGTGCCCACAAAGCATATACATACCAATTCTGACCGGCAAGTCTGCCGAAAACGATCGACTGCTAATTGAAGATAGTTCGGCGTTCCATCAAAAACTCGCCAATTTCTTGAATCCATCATCCCCTTTGGAGTCATGTGCAAATTGCACCGGATCGAATGGCAGACAAAATCCTCACGAACTTCTGCCGCGCCGCCAGTGGAGCGCAGATATTTGCAAACCGATCGAGGATATGGTGGATTATGCCTTGCTCGAAAAATCACTGGTGGTGCAAAATCGTGCCGACGACTGCAAGATACCTTCCGGATTAACTTCAATAATAAGTAGGTTCAACTCATTTTTTATAAACAAATAGAATACATACATTTTTGGACGCTTAATTGCTCTGTGTCTAAAAAACAGTAACCATATGATTCTTCAGTGAAATACCTTGTCGCAAGCGCATTGGCATGTAACCGTTCAGACCCCCAGCGGGATTGCTGGGAGAGCTGACAGGGGTAATCCTTGGCGAGCGGCAGCGACGACGGTGCGAGATATTGCCATGAAGAGGCGCCACGCCGGCGGCTAGTCTCAATAACGCTCGAGAGGAGGACATGGGCGCGGGAACCGGAACTGAGGCAGGTGCCATGGCTGGTTCGGCGTGAAATCACCCAGTGGCAGCGTTTTTTCAGTGGCATTGCTCGATGGCGGCAGGCTCTGGTCGGCGACCGGGTGCAGGATCACGCCCAGTCATAGAGAGATTCGCCCAGACACAGCGTGTCGTAGGCATCCCCCTGGTACGACTCGCACAGTTGTCGCAGGCGTTCGATGTCTGCCCGGTGATGATGGGCAGACTCCCATTCAGTCTTCTGGATGACTGCGCCAGAACTCGCCGACCGATCCCACGGCGTCTGGCTGCCTGGAGGCTGCGAACTGTTGTGCGGCGTTCAGTTCTGTCGATCCTGGAGCACCTTCACATCGTGCAGCAAACGCTCCACCGGCAGCTTCTTCAGCCACTCGTCGCCCATTTGCAGGAGGCCATGTTTGCTCAAGTACATCGCGTCCCTTCTTCATCAAGTGCCCGAATTATCACCGGTAAGTGTTTGCTGTAGAATAAATTTCATTGGGGAGTGAGCGGTTACCATTGGTATGTGTTAATAATAAATTGGTTGCAAGCCCTGAACCACAGTACAATCAATGGCTTGCCAGTAAGTCTTAGGAACTACTGATTTAGTCAGTTTCGTTCATGGTTCGACAGGCTCACCACGAACGGAATAAACAAGTTGCCGTTCATCCTGAACTTGTCGAATGATTTAATCAGCGACCCCCTAAACTTTACTAAAATCCTGGCTCTTTCTGCGTTTCGGGCTGTTCTGCTCAGAAAACTGTTTTCAAGAATCCAGTGCGTTACTAACCCGTTTATTTCAAGGTCGTGTGACGCGGATTTTCAGAGGTGTCAGAAACGCATCCAGAGTCAAATATTTTTAGTATTTATGAAGTCGGTGTCCTTGAAATGGAAACAACCTGCATTATTGCCGTTCGCAACGGAGCATCATTTCTGAAAGCCGCGCTGGACAGTGTTTTGGGACAAAATATCTGTCCTGACGAAGTCTTGGTCGTTGATGATGGTTCAACCGACACCTCAGCCGATATTGCAAAAAACCATGTTTTGCGCCCCCGCGTCATGAACAGCGTAGGACGCGGTCCTGCAGCAGCGCGCAATACTGCGCTGAATGTGGCGAAGGGAAGATTTATCGCTTTTCTTGACGCAGACGATCTATGGCACCCGAACAAACTCGAACGGCAATTTCAAGAATTCGAGCGGGATCCGGATCTTGGACTTTGCTTCAGTGCTTCGGAGAATATTGCTGATCCACCGGTTATTTCCTCCGAGGACTGGCGAACCACACAACTTGGCAACCAAAAGGGTAATTTCCTGCTTTCGACAACCTTGGCCCGCCGATCGCTGTTCGATAAGGTCGGCATGTTCGACGAATCACTTTTTCCGTGGGGCGAAGACACGGACTGGTTCCTCCGCGTGGTGGCCGCAAAAATCCGTATAAAGCTGATCGCCGATGTTTTAGTAGACCGCCGCCTGCACGACAGTAACCTCACACGTTCCTTCGCCTCCCCACAACGTATTGACACGGCCTTCTCCCTTCTGTCCAGAGATTTGGCTCGCCGACGGGGCGCTAACAAACAAAGCCTTCATCAACATCCACAGGAAGACAATGTATGACATCAAATATTGAAATATCCCGAAAAGTTCCTTTGCGGGTTCCAGAGGATGGGCAAGTAGTTGCCCGCCTCGTTGATGGTGAAGTGATCATTATCAACTTCAATACTGGCATCTATTTCACACTCGGGGGAAGCGGTGTCGATTTCTGGCCTTTGTTGGAGACGGGTTCAACAATTGACGCCATGGGTCAGTGGGCTGCAGAACGGTGGGGCCTACCCGCAATGGATCTGCTCGATGACTTAGAAACCATTTGCCTAAGACTTCACGCAGAAGGTCTTGTGGTCGTGTTGGATGAGGTTGGTCCCTTTCCGTCACCACCGGCAAGGACGTCCGAGGCTTATACGACACCGACCTTTGACAAATTTGATGACCTCGCCAACTCCTTCGCAGTCGATCCGCCGTTACCTATGATTGCGATTAAAAGGGTGTGATGAGTCCGAGGATAAGTTGCATCATCCCCGTGTGGAACGGCGAGCGTTTCCTCGGCCAGGCTCTGGACAGTGTCTTCGCTCAAAGCCTGCCGCCCGACGAAGTGATTGTGGTGGACGACGGCTCTACTGATGGCTCCGCAGACATCGTTCTGGGGAGGTGTGAGCAGATACAACTGATCCGACAGGCCAAAGGGGGCGCCGCATCTGCCCGCAATACAGGAGTCCGCGTGGCCACGGGTAATCTGTTCGCATTTATCGATGCCGACGATCTGTGGCTTCCCGCCAAAGTGCAACGCCAATTAGAAACCCTATATTCTGCTCCGGCCAGCGGTTGCTGCGTAACCCTCATCGACACCTTCCTGGAAGACTCGCTTTGTGCAGATGCTGGGCCTACCAGCCTCAACCAGCCCAAGGTCGGCCATATCGCCTCCGCATTGATGGTGTGGCGAGAAGCATGGGAGCGTATCGGCCCCATGGACGAATCTATGCAGATTCGAGCCGAGTTCGACTGGTTCGCCCGAATAAGTCGCGCCGCTATTGGCATTGTTACTGTACCCGAAATTCTGGCACGACGGCGCTTGCACCGAGACAATATTAGCCGTCGTTTCACAGCAGCTTCCATAGATGCGGCCTTCGATACCATCCAGCGTCACCGTGGACGCGGGGTGCTGTAGCGGTGGGAACTGCAGCCTCTCCTATCGCCGAGTTATTGCGCTCGGGCTCCCTTGCCCCAGCTGAACGCGTCTTTGTTGGTGCGAGTGTCCTGCCTTGGAGAGAAGCGCAGGCCTGTTGGCAGCAGTGGCTGAAAGCGCCCACGATACCCACCAACGGAGAGGATCTGCTGCCTCTGCTTGGCGCGAGGCGCTCGCTATTTTCCCCGGCGGCTCCGCTGGAATTGAATCGCAAAATGGGGGTTTCCGAACTCTTGGAACAACAGAGGGGTGCGGCATTGCAAGACATCCTCGGAACATTACTAGGACAGTTGCAACCCGCCAATGTACAGCCGATTGTTCTAGACGGTCACCAACGCCCCGGCAGAGTTCTGCGCCACACGGCCTGCATCAGCCTTTTGTTTGACGGCAAAAGGAACCTCCTGGCCGCAGCCAAAGCGTTGCATCTGGGCTCAGAGGAGAAGTGCGGCGTGTCTTTCAATTGGATTCATCCATCAGGTCTGCCGATAAATATGTATGCCGTCGCACCGCCCGGCCTTGCGACATTGAACCACGCTCAGCTGTACGCGACCGCCCAGAAGGGGAAAGCGGGAGGAGTTTCATTCGTCCATCTCGGTGGCGCTGAGGAACTTGTCATGGCGGCAGTTAGCTACTGCCGTAACGGCCAATTACGCTGGATTGCCGATGCAGGCCTCCTGGTTGCCGGAGACTCGCTCGCGCCGGATCACCTGCGCCAACTCGCCCGGCGTAATCCGCTGGTCACGTACGCGCTTGGTCTGGTGCTCAATACGCTGGAAAACGAACTCGCGCTGACAGCCGCGGCAAAGTTGCGAGATGCCCTGCCCAAGCGACCCCTATCACCACGCCAGATGGCTCAGGTAGCCATGGCCCTAGTGGGGCGACGATCGCTTTTTTCTCTCAGACAACCGCTGCTTCTCAAAGCACGTTTGGCGTGGTGGTTGCTGACCACCCGCTGAATCAAGAAGTCACACGACCGACAAATGACCGACACATCTCCGATACCGATGTCCACGGCTCTCGAAAAACGCCGCGAATTGTTGGCCCACCACGGCTATGGCAGTAGCCCCGAGCAGATATTACAACGATTGGCAGAGGGCTTTGAAGTAGCTGAGAAGACCCATTGTCTCGATGCCCTCATTGGGCCTCTGCATACGCGCTTTACCGTTGCGGGTTCCTCCGTCGCGGAGGCACTTCTGGCCCCTTTTCGACATCTCGTGGTTGCGAAGACTTCCGCTGCCCCCGCGCTGACTGTGGATCTATGGTCCTCCTCAGCCCTGCCCGGGTTGCCAATTGCCCCCGCTCCCTGGGGGCTTGTGGTGGATGATCAAGAGCGCCGCCTATTTCATGACTGGCGCCCAGAGATGGACATGGTGCTGGACCAGCAGGAACGGCGCATTCTCGGACGATTTGATGATCCAGCTTTGTGGAGAGCCGATCAATGGGCCAGGCCACTTCACCGCCTATTGGGCGGAGTGCTTTCACTCGCAGGCTCAGCGATGCTGCACGCCGCGTTGGTGGGAGAGAGCGGTAGCGCTGTTCTATTGGCCGGGCCCGGCGGTTCGGGCAAATCGACCACTGCGCTGGCTTGCCTTTTCGCAGGGCTCGACATCCTGGGTGACGATACCGTCGCAGCCGCAATCAATAACGAGGGCGTAATCGGCTACAGCATCTTCTCCACCGCACTGGCCGACCCAGGCTACCTGGCACAGCGCGGCTTCCCCTGCTATCGTTTTTCGCCGCAAGTGATCGCTAATGAGACCAAGCAACTATGGCGGTTAGGGAGCGCTCCTCGACAGAGCAGAATTACTGCCATTCTATTGCCGAGTGTCGGCGGCGGAGGACGCACCATAGCAGAACGGACACGCGGGGGCGACTTCCTGCGTGCTACGGCAGCCCATTCCACATTCGTCAACATCCAGGACCGCAGATTGGCGCTTGAGATTATGTCCCAGATGGCCGAACGTCTCCCGGTATGGCGTCTCTCTCTTGGCGAAGACCCGGCAGAGATTGCGGAAACGGTTCGTGGGGTAATTCACGCACCCAACAGCGGACGGTGTTGATGCCGTGATTGTTGCGTCCTTCTCGCTGTTCCGCCGCCTTGATGCTGGGCTTGCGCCACAACAGACGGACTAGACCCAGTGCCTCGAATAGATACTCGTAGGGATAAGCGAGCATCCCGTTCCGACGTGACTTGTGTTTCTTGAGCAACCACCGGCGAAACCGCGTCGTGTAGTACGCTTTCCCCGCATCGACTGGCAGGTCAGCCCGTGCATCACCCTTTTCGAGGCTTGCCCAGCGTTCCCTCACGTTGCGGCCTGCGTGCCCGCCAAGACACCTTGTGTCCCTCTACACCAGAGGCTTCAGCCACTTCGTTACCTCCATGACCACTCCGATTGCTACCGGCTGGAGCAAAAGTAGCCGGGTGGGTTTCGCACCCACTGGAAAGGCGCCGCCTTTGTACTGCGCACGTCGAACCCAGGCGCTTGGGCACCAATCTTTGAAGAATATATTCTTCGCCAGCGGTAGCGGATAGTTGACAGTTTCACAGACCGGAGAGCACCGGGCGGCAAGAATTGCCGGAAGAAAAGGCGAGCGGCAAGGATTGCCGCCAGCCGGCGTAAATACCCCCCTCATTTGCCACGGCTCTTGCGTGTTTCGAAGAAATATCCAGCGAGACTCCCGAAAGCACGGAATTTCTGACCTGGATTGACGTGGATTTACACGAACGCAATCCCGAAAATTCCCCGCCCGGCATAAATACTGCTTACGGTGAGGCCATCACCGCCCGGGGTTCGCAAGTTCCTGTTTCAGCGCACGCGCGTACAAGCCCCAAGGACTTACCCAGAAAGGAGCAGAAAATGAGCATCTCCAGCATCGCCAGCAGCCCGCTGTACACCAACGCGGTTTCCTCCACCGCGTCCGTTTCCGGCAGCGCGGCTTCGACCGGAACGGTCACCGGCCCACGCCACCATCACCGCGGCGGCGGCGAAGATTTCATGCAGAGCATGCTCGCTGCGCTGAGCCAGAGCGGCCTCACCACGGGGACGACGGCTACGGCGGCTACCACCCAGGGCAGTGCGGTTCAGCAGAACATGCAGCAGTTCATGCATGACCTGTTTAGCGCGATGCAGCAGGCCGCGACCACGAGCAGCGGCGCAACCTCGACCTCGGCCAGCGGCACCGGCTCCGCCAGCATCAGCAGCGTGCTGCAGAGCCTGATCCAGAACCTGAACAGCTCGTCCAGCACTTCCGCCAGCAGCGCCCTCTCCACCTTGCAGAGCGATTTCCAGAAACTGGTCACCTCGGTGCAGAACCAGTCCGGCGCGAGTTCCTCCGGCACGACCGCGTCCAGCGCCACGAATCCGACCTTGCAGTCCTTCCTGGAAAATCTGCTGAACAACGTCAAGAACCAGGGCTCGGTCGCCTCCGCGGCCTTGGGCGGCGTGGTCAGCACCACCTCCTGAATCAGCCCTCGCTGCGCGGCAGGCGGATCGTCACCAGCAAGCCGCCCTGCGGATGATTTTCGGCGCGGATCTGGCCGCGCTGGGCTTGAATGGCGCGGCGCGCGATGGCCAACCCCAGGCCGACGCCACCGCGGTTGTGATCACGCGCGGCATCGACGCGGACGAAAGGCTCGAATATGGCATCCTGCATGCCTTCGGGCACCCCCGGTCCATGATCCCGTACCCGGATCACATGATCGCCAGAGCTGTTGTCCTGGGCCAGCGTGACTTCGATCCATCCTTGATCGGGGGAATGCAACAAGGCATTGCGCAGGACGTTGTCCAGGACGCTGTGCAACAGCATGGAATCCGCCAGGCAAGGCGCGGGGGTGCCCTGGGTGTACTCGACCCGGATGCCACGGCGTTCGCCCTCCAGCCGGGTGTTATCGACCATCTCCGCCAGCAGCAGGCTCAGATCGAGCGACTCGTTGACGAGTTTGTGGACCCCGGTATCGAGGCGCGAGAAAGTGAGGATCTCACCGATGAGTTCGTTGAGGCGTTCGGTCTGCTGTTCGATACGGTCGAGTTCCCGCTCATTGCCGCGGCCGCGCTGCCGCGCCAGGCCGAGTGCGGCTTGCACCCGGGCCAGAGGGGAGCGCAGTTCATGCGAGACATCGCGCAGCAGGCCGCGCTGGGAATGCAGCAGGGTATCGAGACGCTCCGCCATATTGTCCAGGGCATGGGCCAGGTCGACGACCTCATCACGGCGCCCCCCCAGGCTGGGCCCGACCCGCTTGCTGAAGTCGCCTGCGGCGTAGGCCAGGGAAGCCAGGCGCAGACGTTCCATGGGCGAAGTCAGATACCGGGCCAGGAGCAGGCAGACCAGGCCACTCAACAAGGCCGCCATGACCAGGGGCACGCCGATGACCCGGGGCCGCACCAGGAAACGGCCCAGATTGGCGCCCTGAAAATCCGGAATCAGCCAATACTCGGCGCCGTCCGGCAATTGGATGCTGCGCGGATGCTCGCCATCGGCCGGCCATCTCTGCGCCTGGCGCAGGTGACGCCGCAGGTGACCCAATGCGCCGGCGGATACCTCGCGCCGAAGCAGGTCGTGCCCCTCCCGATCCAGTACCAGCAGGGGAACCAGTTCCTCGGCATCCAGGCTGGCCGCCCAATCGCTCAGTCCCGCCTGACCGTGTTCGGTCGCCGCCGCACGCGCGGCCTGAACCCTGCTGGCGTATTCCTCCATGCGTCCGCCCTGCCGGGCGCGAGTCTGGTCGAGATAGAGGGAAGCCGCGAACAGACAACCCAGGGTAAACAGGATCAGCGTGGTCCAGTAGGCGAAGAACAGTTTCCAGAACAGGCGATGCATGATCCTCGATCCCTCAGCGCAGGGTGTACTGGTAGCCGATGCCGCGGACCGTCTTGATGCGCTCACCGCCGTCGGCCAGGAAGCCCAACTTGCGGCGCAGATTGCTCACGTGCATGTCCAGACTGCGATCGAAGCTGCTCAGGGGTTTCGCCAGGGCGAACTCGGAGAGTTCCGACTTGGACACTACCTTCCCCGCCTCGCGCAACAGGATTTCCAGGATACTGAATTCGGTGCTGGTGAGCGGGACGGGCTGATCGCCCAGCCGCGCCTCGCGGGTGCCGCTGTGCAAGGACAGGTCACCGACCCTCATCTGCGGTACCGCGTCCAGGCGCAACTCGCTGCGGCGCAGCAAGGCCCGGATGCGGGCCTCGAGCACGCGCGGGTTGCAGGGCTTGGGCAGGTAATCATCCGCGCCCAGTTCGAGGCCGACGATGCTGTCGACATCTTCGCCACGCGCGGTGAGCATCAGCACCGGCGTGGCCTTCTCCGCGCGCAGCTCGCGCAGGACATCCAGGCCATTGCGCCCGGGCATCATGATATCCAGGATGATGAGGTCGAAGTCTTCCTCTAGCGCCCGCTTCAAGGCCAGAAGGCCGTCGGGAACCGTCTCGACTCGGAAACCATTACCCTCCAGGTATTCCTTCAGCATTTCGGACAATTCGGGGTCGTCGTCGGCGAGCAGCAAGTGGGACATGGTCTAAGAGATAAGTGGTTGCGGCTCAATGTTAGAAGTTTCCGCAAGGCAAAGGGCCGGGTTTTCTCACCTTTACAGGGCTTTGCGCGGCACTGACTCCCATTGACCCGGCCACGGCCTACGATGCATTCAAGGGTGGAGGACCCATCCGACAACCCAACAAGGAGTCACCCCATGAAAATGCACTCATCCCTCCTCGCCGCCGGCCTCGTCACGCTTGGCTTTCTAGGCCACCCCGGCTTGTCCCAGGCCGACCCGGGCGATCGCCCTTACATGCAAGGCCGTCACTGCCATCCTCCCGGCGATGCGGAGGGCGGGCCTGGCATGGAGCGTATGGCCGATCACCTGAACCTGAGCAAGGAGCAACGCCAGGCCATGCACGCCATCGAGGACAAGTACCGGCCGGAAATGCGCGATCTGCGGCAATTGCTCGCGGACAACCGCGCCGCGCTGATGAAGATGGACGCGGGCGATGCCAAGTTGCAGGAGACGGCCGAGGCCCAGGGCAAGACCCTGGCCGACACGATGATTCTGCGCAAGAAGATGCACGCCGAACTGGACAAGGTGTTGACCGAGGAACAACGCCAGACTCTGGGCAAGATGATGGCCAGGCATCAAGGCGGTAACATGCATCACGAATGGAGAGGAGGCGAATGATGAACAAGACCCTGATTTCCGCGCTGTTGGCGGCCCCGCTGCTGCTCTCGCAAGTGCAGCCCGCGGCGGCTGACCCGAGAGAGGGGATGCACCGCGAAGGTGGCGGGAATTTCGAGCGCCATGGTGGCGGCGAGCGGCCCCATTGGCGGGAAGGCAACTGGCGCCATGGCTGGCATGACGGCCGTATCGGCTGGTGGTGGGTAGCGGGCGATCTCTGGTCTTTCTACCCCGCGCCGGTCTACCCCTATCCCGAGCCCTATGTCCCGCCACTGGTGGTGCCGCCGCCCACGGTCGTGATCCAGCAAGCCCCCCCACCCATGCCGCAGCCCCAGATGGCTCAGCCTGCCGTGGCACCGCAGCCCACCCAGAACAACTGGTACTACTGCGAGCCGGCGAAGGCCTACTATCCATATGTCAATTCCTGCCCGTCCGGCTGGAAGGTCGTCCCGGCCTCCCCACCGCCGGCGCCGCAGTAGTTAGGAGATTGCCATGACCAAGTCCAGGATTCCCGCATTGCTGCTGCTCCTGCTTTCCGCCTGTGCGACGGTGCCCAGGGGCCCGAGCGTCGCCGTCATGCCCGGGCCGGGCAAGAGTTTCGAGCAGTTCCGGGCCGATGACGCGACCTGCCGAGCCTATGCCGACCAGTCCAACGCCGACGTCAACAAGGCCGGAGCGGACAACGTCATGACCGGGGCCGCGGTCGGCACGCTCGTCGGCGCGGCCGCCGGTGCCCTGATGGGCGGCCACCACGGCGGCGAGAATGGCGCGGGTGCGGGCTTGCTCATGGGTACGGCCGTGGGCTCGGGCAATGCCGGCGGCGTCCAGCGCGATATGCAACGGCGCTACGATACTTCCTATGAGCAGTGCATGTATTCGAAAGGCCATCAATTGCCGCAGGCGGCGGCGACCACCACCACCTATTACGGACACCGCCATCGTCCGGTCACCGTCTATGAATCGCAGCCTCAAACCGTGATCATCCAGCAGACGGCACCCAGCGCCCCCATGCCGCCGCCACCCGGCGCCTACCCGCCCCCCGGATATTGAAGGAGCATCGAAATGAAACGAACCGCCCTCATCCCCCTCACGGCCACCTTGTTGCTGACCGTGCCGCAGTTCTCCCTGGCCGACCATCGCGGCGGAGGGGGCGGCGGCGGGCATTACGAAGGCGGCGCACCCTGGTGGTGGATCGTGCCCCCGCTGCTCTATCTGTCCACGCTGCCGGCTTACCGCTACCCCGATCCCCAACCCGTGATCATTCAGCAACCCCCGACGGTGATCGTACAGCCGCAGCCGCAGCCGGCCCCGCAGGTCGTCTTGCCCCAGGTGGCTCCTTCCTGGTACTACTGTGCTGCCCCAAGCGGTTACTACCCTTATGTCACGGCCTGCCCGGGCGGTTGGAAGCAGGTGCCCGCCACTCCGCCGGGAATGGCGCAATAGTGGTCCGTGGACCACGTTAACCGCCAGCGCGAACCTGGCGATCTTATGGCAGCGCCTGGCCTTTAATGCCGACGAACAGGTAGTAGGGCACGCGCGGCCCGGGCAGGTAGGGCACGGTGGCGCGCCGTTCCTGCGCCCGATGGTCACCGCATAGGGCGCGCAGCGTCGGCAGGTGCTGGCTGGACAGGTGCACGCCATCGTGAGCGAACCAGCGTCGCCAGATTTCGTTGCCGAAGCCCCCCACCGGCAGGTGAAAGTCGACGATGCCCAGACGTCCGCCCGGCGCCAGCATGGACCAGGCGTTGGCTAATACGGCCTGCCAGTCCGGCATCATGGTCAGCGAGTAGGAGAGAAACACCCGATCGACCGCTCGTGGTGGCTGCCAGTTCGTGGCATCGGCCTCGATCACCGCGACATTGGCCAGTGCTCCGCTGCGCGCTCTGGCCACCGCCAGCAGGGGAGGACAGAGATCGACCAGGTAGACCTGCCCCAGGGCCGCAATCGGCCGGGTCTGATCGAGCATGGCCAGATTACTCCCGGTGCCACAACCGAGATCCACCACGCTGGCCCCGGCCGGGATCTCCAGAGCCGCGATCAGGTCGCCGCGCCCGTGCAGCAGGCGAGCGCGGAATGCATCATAGCGCGCGGCCTGAGGCGCGTAGAAATCCGCGAGGCGCTGCGCGTGGCTGCCCGTGCGCGGCGAGCCGCGCAACAACTGCCAGAGGACGCGGGCGTCGGCGGCGAAATCAGCCGGTGACATCGGCGATCATGAAACCGGCGTAGGTATGCACGCGGTCCTGGGTGTGCAGGCGAGCCGCCAGGTCGCGGTCGAAGGCCAGCGCGTCCTCGAGTCGGCTCCGGCCCGGGCCGACCCGGACCCAGTTGAGGAAATCGGGGTCGGCGTGCGCGCTACGCAGCAGGATGCGCGCGCCTGCGCGAGCACGCCCGAGGATGGCGTTCCATTCCTCCACCAGAGCGGCGGGATGGTAGCTGCTCATCCAGTCCATGTGATCGAGCAGGACGAAGCGGGAGATCGGCTTTTTCGTCTCGTGCAGGAACTCGGTGACCGTGCAGTTGTGCGTCTTGATGCGATCGACCAGGCCGCCCTTCAGGGCCTGGAAATTATCGGGCTTGAGGTATTCCGGACAGCACTCGCGCGTGTAACGGCCCTCCACGTAGACCCGCCAGAAATAGTTATCTGTCAGCGGCAGTTGCCGCAATACGTATTCGAGCGCCTCGCGCACGAATCCCGCCACACCATCCCGGTGCTGGGCCTGCACCAGGCGCCGCTGCGGGTGCGGCACACCCAGGAGGCTCATGGTGAACTGGCGGCCCAACACCCATTTCATCGCCGGGGTCCATAGTACCGGGGCGACACGCTGGTCGTAGAGGCGGCGCTGGTCTTCCAGATTCCCTGAACGGAACATATCCTGGACGTCGCTCGCCAGCTTCGGCCGCATCCTGAAGTAGGCGCGAAAGCCGCGCGCGACGAAACCGGAGAGACCGTGGTAATAAAAGCTGCCGAGCGGACTGGTGAACCATTGGACGTTCCGGTCCCACCAGGCGCGCGCGAAATCCGATAATTCACCGCGCAACTGATCGCGATAGATGTCGGCGAAGCGTGGGTGATATCCCTCGCCGAACAGGGCGAAGAAATCCTCGAATTCGAGCCTGCGGATCGCGGCGATCTTCAGTTCCAGCAGCGCGTTCTGGCGCGGATTGGCATCCACCGCATGAATCCGGGCGGGCTTGTCGAGGGCGTAATCGAGGGCGTTGCAGCCCGCGCTGGAAATCACCATGACGCTGTCGTCAGGCCCCAGCCGCAATGCGCGCCGATCGACGGCGGGATCTTCCCAGCAGGTGTTGTAGACCAGCGAGCGCGCGTAGAGCGCATTGAAAACATTCTGGTCGAGGCGATCGAACAGGGTCGGCGCGGTCGGCGCGCTGTGTATGTGGATTTCGGGGGCGTTCATGGGCATAACCATGCGATGGGTGTATTGCAAGAATAAGCGTCTAGCATGACGAAACGATTTCACTCGCTGGATCGTCGCGGCATTCCCCTACTCAAGCCATGGCTGACGCCGACGCCACGCCGCGGTACCCTGCACGTTCCGCGCTGACCGCGGCCCACAGGAGAAGACATGAGTGAACCCGTCGTCGCAGGAAAAACGCCGCTCGAAGCCAATCTGGAGCCGGGCGAATATGGATGGTGCAGTTGCGGGCGTTCCCAGTCCCAACCCTTCTGCGACGGTTCCCACGCCGGCACGGACTTCGTCCCCCTGAGCTTCAAGGTGGAGACGGCAGTCCCGGTCTGGCTCTGCACCTGCAAACACAGCGCCAACCCGCCCTATTGCGATGGCGCCCACGAACTGCTCGATTGAGACGTGAACCCGCACGAACTGCTCGATTTCTGGTATTCGGCGCGCATCCGCGCCTGCTGGTTCGCGTCCACCCCGGCGTTGGACGAGGAGATCAGACAGCGCTTCGAGGGGCACTGGCGGCAAGCCGCCCTTGGTGCCCTCGATGGCTGGCAGGCCACCCCGGAGGGTGCGCTGGCACTGGCCATCGCGCTCGACCAGTTGCCCTTGAACATGTACCGAGGCCTTGCCGCGTCGTTCGCCACGCTAGACCAGGCGATCGCGGTCGCCAATGGGGCCATCGCGCTGGGCCACGACCGGGCACTCGGCAAGGAGCGCGTCCTGTTTCTCTACATGCCCCTGATGCACAGCGAATACCTCGACGACCAGGAACGCTCGGTCGAACTGTTTCGCGCCGCCGGCCTGGATACCCGTTACCCGGAACACCACCGTGACATCGTCCGGCGTTTCGGCCGCTTCCCCCACCGCAATGCCCCCCTCGGCCGGGCGAGCAGCGCGGCCGAACTCGACTACCTCGCTTCCGCGGATGCGTTCAAAGGTTGATCGGCCATGAAACCCTTTTCCGAATCCTGCGAACAGAACCGCGCACCCATCCTGGAAGTCCTGCGCGAGGCCTTCGGCGGGCGGAGAAACGTGCTGGAGATCGCCAGCGGCACCGGCCAACACGCGGTCTACTTCGGCCAGGCGCTGCCGCATCTGCGCTGGCAGACCAGTGAATTGCCGCACAACCACGCCGGTATCCTGGCCTGGCTCGACGAAGCGAAACTGGTCAACGTCCTGCCGCCACTGGACCTCGACGTCAACGCGGCTTCTTGGCCCCAGGCGAGCTTCGACGCCGTGTTCAACGCAAATACCGTGCACATCCTCGCCTGGGCCGCGGTGGAACGGCTTTTTTCCGGCATCGGCCAGGTGCTGCAAAGCGACGGCATCGTCTGCATGTACGGGCCGTTCAACTACGGCGGCCAGTTCACTTCGGAGAGCAACCGAGGCTTCGATGCCTGGCTGAAATCGCGCGATCCGGACAGCGGCGTGCGTGATTTCGAGGCGATCGACCGACTCGCCGCGGCCCAAGGACTGCGCCTGGTTCGGGATGTGGCCATGCCCAGCAACAACCGCACGCTGATCTGGCAGCGGAGCCCTTGAACCTGCGTCCGATCGAGTCCATCACCGCGATTCCCGCACGGTAGTATGGATGCTGGCGACGAGCGAGGATGAATTGAACGAAAAGATGACGTCCAGGCGGGACTATGCGCGCAATTATCCGGACGCGGAGCCTCACCCGGGATAAGATATACCC
>CAILNT010000103.1 GCA_903835655.1 uncultured Pseudomonadota bacterium
ACTGCCATTGTTGGAGTTGGCCTGGATCACCGCGTCGTGATTACTCGTGCCGTAGATCAGGCTGCCCGTGCCGCCTATGGCCAAAGTCGTGTCGTAATACAAGTAATCGTTATAGGTGCCGCTACCACCAATGGTGATCGAGTGGCCAGTGTTGGCAAAGGTGAGCCCGTTCTTCAGGTGAAGATAGCCGTAGTTGCCGCCGATACTCACGTTCGTGTCCAGAATCACTCCGTCCAGCGTCGCACTTGTGGCATTCACCATGAGGGGGGCGCCGGTGACGATGCCGCCAACGACGCTGCCTGCCAGGGTCAGGCCGGTGAGGCCGGTAATTGCCAGGTTCCAGGTGTTGCCGGTATTGGTGGCGGTGCCGGTGAGGACGGCGGTGCCAACGGTCTGGTGTATGCTGCCGACGTTGGCGGTATTAAAGCTTCCGCCCAGATTGAGGATGCCGCCGCTCTGGGTGATCGTGCCCGCGTTGCTCCAGTTGTCTGCCGCGTTGTAGCCAAGGCTAACCGTGCCGGCGGATAGATTGATGTGGCCGCCAGTGTCGTTGCCGAAGTTACCTGCGCTCCAGAAGCTGCGATTGGCCTGATCGGCTTGTATAGTGCCCTGGTTGATGATGTGGTCGTAGCTGGCGCCGCCCAACCAGTTGGTCACACTATTGCTGGTCGATACACCCGATACCGTGATACCCGAACCGATGGTGAGCACACTGCCATTGTTGGAGTTGGCCTGGATCACCGCGTCATGATTACTCGTGCCGTAGATCAGGCTGCCCGTGCCGCCTATGACCAAAGTCGTGTCGTAATACAAGTAATCGCCATAGGTGCCGCTACCACCAATGGTGATCGAGTGGCCAGTGTTGGCAAAGGTGAGCCCGTTCTTCAGGTGTAGAGCGCCGTAGTTGCCGCCGATACTCGCGTTCGTGTCCAGAATCACACCGTCCAGCGTCGCACTTGTGGCATTCACCATGAGTGGGGCGCCGGTGACGGTGGTGTTGCCGATGCTGGCGCCTGAGCCCAGGGTGGTGGCGGCGGTGAGGCTCAGGGTCCCACCCGCCGTGTTGATGGAGCCCGAGAGGGTATTGGCCCCGGCGCCGTTCAGGGTCACGTTGAGGATGTTGCCGGTGCTGCCGGCGATGCTCGCACCGCTGTGCATGCCGAGGCTACTGCTGGCGGTCAGGGTCAGGGTGCGGGTCGCACCCGACGTGTTGCCGATGGCCACGGCCCCGCCATCGGCACTGCCGTTGAGGGTGATGCTGATGCCGGAAATGGCCACGTCGGTGGTCAGCAGGGCGGCGTTGATTGCGCCGTCGTTGACCGTAAACCCGCCCACGCCACCCGTGTTGATGCCGCTGGCGATGGTGACGCCGGCGGGATCCAACAGCCACAGGCCGGCTTTGCCCAAGGCTGCGCCCGCGTCGATGCGGATGCCCTGGGCGTCCAGGCTCTGCTTGCCGGAGGTCTCGATGAAGCCGCCGTCGCCGCCCTGGCTGCCGCCGCGGGCGCTGATGCTGCCGTGGGCCTGGGTGGTGGCGTCGGCCCAGACGATGACCTTGCCGCCGTTGCCCGTGTCGGTGGCATCGGCCTTGAGGCCGGCTCCCGCGTCGAGCGTAGTGGTGCTGGCGTTGGCGATGTCCGGGTTGGCGCCATGGACATCGCCGCCAACCAGGATGGTACCGCCGCCGCTCTTGCCACTGACGTCGATCACGGCCTGGTCGGTAACACTTACTTTCTCACCCAGGACGTCCACTTCGCCACCCTTGGTGCCCGTGGCCGTGACCTGCGACTGGCCTGACACCGTGGCGCTCTGCGTGGCCTTGAGAAAGATGCGCCCACCCTCGGCTACCGCGCTGCTGGCGTTGAGCGTGCCACTGTTGCGGACCACGCCGGCGACCACGCCGATGTGGCCGCTCTCGGCCAGGATGCTGCCCAGATTGACGGCTTGACCCTCGGGCGCGGTGACCTGCACGCGCACCGAGGGGTTGAGGCTGTCGGCCAGTTCGACGCTGTGGCCGGCGGCCAGGATCACCTCGCCTTGCGGGCTGGTGATGACGCCGCTGTTCTCCACGTCGGGAGCGATGAGCAAAACCTGGCCGCCACTGGGTGTGGCGATTCCGCCGGTGTTTTTCACCACGCCTTCGGCGCCCGAGCCGGTGAAGCGCAGTGTCCCCGCGAGAAAATCGGCATTGCTGATATTGAGACTGGAGGCGACCAGGCCGGCGACGTCAACCTTGGCACCCTGGCCGAACAGAACCCCGTTGGGATTGATGAGGAATACCCGACCGTTGGATTGCAACTGGCCGAGGATTTGCGACGGATCCTGGCCGGTGACGCGGTTGAGTACGCTGCTCGCGGCGCTGGGCTGGACGAAGCGGGTGAGTTCGCTCTGGCCGATGGAGAAACCAGCCCAGTTGATGATGGCGTTGGCGGAGTTGGTGACCGTAAGGTGGTTGCCGCTCTGGTTGAAGCTGGCGCCGCCGCTCACCACCGTGGGGTTGGTCGGGTTGGCGAGGGCCAGGGGCGCGCATAACGCCGCGGCGAGATACAGGACGACAGGCTTGAGGCCGCCCCACCCGATCGACACACCGCACCGATCAACCGATGCGGTGGACTGCCCTCCCCCCTTTCCGCGCGCACTGGCGATCTCGGCGGCAGGCACAAGCATGCCCAGGCGCGGGCTGAAGACGAGTCGGAAGTGGCCCGCGTTCATCGTACTGTGTCCTGTCGGCGATGGGGGAGGAGGACCTTCATGGCGTCAGGCTTTAGAACAGATAGGAGAGGCTGCCGTGCCAGCGTACCGAACCGCGCGGAGTGTCGCTATCACCACCGAGGACGTAGCCATAATCGAGTCGTGCGCTGAAATCCTTGCCCAGGCCGAAGCGCGCGCCGAGTCCGGTGCTGGCGATGAGGTAGCGGCTCGCTTCCCCGGGCTGCGGCTGCAAACGATCGGCGCGACCGCCCTCGACAAAGCCCAGCAAGCGCAGGCTGGCCTGGGTGAGTCCGGTCTTGGCCCCCTGGTCGGGCGTGAACATTTCCAGTCCCAGACGCCAGCCATAGTCACCGGTGAGGAGCCGTTCGCCAAAACCGCGCACGGAATCGTGTCCACCCAGGCCGAATTGTTCGCCCGGCACCAAGGGTGCGTCTGTGTACTGGCCCTCGAACCCGGCATGCACCTGCCAGTCAGCGGGGAGGGTGCGCATGAGGTTTGCGCTCAAACGCAGGAGGCTGTAATCGGCCGTGGAGCCGACCCTCGTGGCGGCGAAGTCGGCGCTGTTCCCGTGGCTGCCGCCCGGCAGGTTGGCGATGGCGGCGAGTGAATACCCGGCCTGGGTGGCTCGATCGGACCACTGGCCCTTGTAGGTCAAATTGACGGGATGCACGGTGTAGAGACTCTCCGTCGCCCCGGCGTTGTTGTAGGCGCGATAGTCCAGGCCGAGGGCGAACTTCTGTTCCAGGGCGCCATGCTTGACCAGATTGAAGGTATACGCCGCACCGAGGATGTCGCCACGACCGGTGACGTTGAAGGCGCCCTGGATGTTGCCGGTGTTGACATTGGAGTGGCCAGCGCTGAGGTCGATGGCGTCACTGCGGGCATACAGCGGAACGTGATAACCAATACCGAAAATACCGACCTTGGACAATTTTTCCGGCGAGGTGATGTACTGCAAGGTAAGCACCCGATCGCGGTTGAACAGGTTGGCGTTCTGGTAGCCCAGAGACAGGCGGGTCGCGCCGGTTTCCTTGCTGCCGGTATCGTCCAGGCTGACGAAGGTCTTCCATGTCTTCTCGTCCTCGACCCGCAAGACGGCATGGATTTCGTCACCTTCCAGGGCCGGCTTGAACAGCAGATAAGTGCGTTTGCTGGGGTTCTCATCGGCCAGGCGCAGGCTCTCGGCAATCAGTGTGGTATTCGGTATCCGCCCCTCGCGCAGACCCGGCACACTGGCGCGGAGGTTGGCGAGATCGTGGTGTTTGGCGCCCAGCGACTCGACTTGTGTGACGCTGTGCTCCCCCACCTGCATGCGTATCGTGCCGGTGCTGATTTCCTGCTCGGGGACCGCGACTTCCACGGTGGCATAACCCAGCCCGGTATAGCGCTCCTGCAACGCGCTGCGCGCGGCCTCGATATCCGCGAAGCGTCGGCCCATGCCGAGATGGCCCGCGAGCGTCGTGTCGATGAGTCCTGCGTCCAGAAGGGTATTGCCGACGACTTCAAAATGCTTGATATCGAACCTGGGCTCCTCAGGAATGTCAGCGGCCAAAGCCGGCCAGCAGAACGCGGCCAGGACAAGGGTGGGGAATCGCAGTCGCATGGGCTTATGGTGAGGCAGCATTCATGTCTCGGGCCAAGGCCGGCCGGTGGGGCGATCCGCCTCGCCCATGAGGAATACGACCCAACCAGGGTATTGTTCAAGATGCCCGCACACCTGGTTCATTGCCGTGACCCCTCGAATGACTCGTGGACACATCACCCGTATCGTTGGCGCAACGGGGCCGAGCGCCGACCACGCCGGTAACCGCACCCCGCCTTCCACGCCCCATGCGTCATACTCCAGCTCGCCCGGGACTTATAAGTGAATACCCGCGACTCAAGCAATGTTATTTCTCCCCGCCATGGCGACACGGCCAAAAACTGTCGCAAACACGGCTGTGCCATCGCCGGCCCTGGTGCGTCCCAGTAGTGGGGGCAAACTGGAGCCGCGTATCCACCGCGTGGCGCTATTCGTACGACGGGCGTACGACGGAATCTCCGGATGTGTGGACCACTCAGTTCGAGGCAAATTTTTCCGCCAGCTTCTGAAGTTTTTCCTTGCGCTGCTGCTCTTCCTGCTCCAGTTTGCGGCGCTCCGTGGCTTTCTTGAAGCGATCGCGCAGGGTATCGGCCGCCTGGGTTTGCTGTTCGGCGGTCACGGCACCGGCCACATTGCCGTAGAGATCGTAGCGCGGAGCGCCTACCTTGATCGCCTTGAGGTAGCGCGTAGACCCGGTATGGCGATGCAGGGCGGTTCTTACCTGTCCCTTGTCGAGATCGGGAATTCGCTCCATCAGGGCCTTGTGGATGCCGATGGCAAGTGGAAGATGGTCGCGGAAGGGTGGGAATTCGGCGTGCAAACGGTCGAGCAACGCGTTGTTGCGGCTACCGGACTTTGGATCTAGATCGGGCATGGAGGCGAGGTTCAATAGGGAGAGGGTAAGCGGCTAGCGCGGCGCGCCATGAGGATAGAATCGCCGCGGAAACGACTCGGCAGGATTATGGCCGTGTTCTGCCTTGGGCGAAACAATCGCGTGGCGCCTCGCGCAGTCGGCTACCCATGGTTTCCAACGGCTCGATCGTGCAGCATGAGCCAACTTGCGCCACACTTGCGCTGTAGCCACCCACGAACACGCGCCATGACCATCACATCCCAGCTCTCGCCCGGCATCCTCCTGCGCAGCCTCGCCCTGGCCTGCCTGATCGCCACGCCGCACATCGCCCGGGGTGCCCCCAGCGGCGAAGTCGCCGGATGCGCCGAACCGGGCCAGTGGCTGATCCCACCAGCCACCCAGGCTGAACCCGCTCTTCCCATCAAGACGACCGAGGATGTGCTGGACCGACTGACCGGCAAGCACGTGGTCTTGCTGGGTGAAAACCACGATTGCGCGGAGGATCATCGCTGGCAGCTCGAAATGCTCACGGCGCTGCGCCTGCGCCATCCAGACATGGCCATAGGCTTCGAGATGTTCCCGCGCCGACTCCAGCCGGTGCTGGACCTTTGGGTGATGGGACAAATCCCGGAAGCCGAGTTTCTCAAGCAAGCCGAGTGGGACAGCGTTTGGGGCTTCGATGCCGAGTACTATCTGCCGCTGTTCCGCTTCGCCCGGCAGTACGCTCTGCCCATGTTGGCCCTCAACGTGGAACGCGGCCTGGTGAAGCAGGTACGTACTTCGGGGTGGGAAGGCACGGCGGATGCACTACGGGAAGGCGTAGGCCGCCCCGTCGAGCCGTCGCCGCTTTATCGCACGGAATTGAAGGCCACCTTCGATCAGCACCCCACATTGAAATACGGTGACGAAGCCAGCCAGTTCGCCCACTTCGTCGAGGCCCAGACGTTATGGGACCGGGCCATGGCCGAGGGCATCGCCCAGTTCCGTCGCGCCCGCCCCGCCACCCTGGTGGTGGGCATCCTGGGCGCGGGCCATGTGCGCCATGGCTATGGTGTACCCCACCAGCTCCAGGCGCTGAACGCCGACCAGATCGCCAAACTGATCACCCTACCCAGCGACCACTCCTGCTCGGAACTCACTCCCGGCCTGGCCGACGCGGTCTATGTAATCCCGCCGCAAGCTGAGGCCGAATCGGCCCCGCCACACCTGGGTATCAGCCTCAAGGACACCCCCCTGGGCGTGATGATCGAAATGGTGATGCCCGGCAGCCTGGCGCAGCGCAGCGGCCTGATGAACGGGGATGTCATCGTCCAGGCGGCCGGGACCAGGGTGAGCCACATCGAAGAAGTGCGCGCCCAGGTACAGCGCCAACCTGCCGGCACCTGGCTGCCGTTACAGATATTGCGCGGAGGAGCCAGCCTGGAGATCGTGGTGCGCTTTCCCGCCAATCCCGAACCGCTCCGTCACGCGCCGGGGAAACACTGACGCGTTATTTCTTCGCCTTCCACTCGGCCTTGCAGGTTTTTTGCAGGTAGGTGGTGGCGCGTTCCATGTGGCGGTCGCTATCGTCGGGGTCGCCCAGGGCCTGGTCCGCTTCGGGCATGAGGTCGTCCCGCCACACCTTCTTGAACTCCTGCCGGTGCTCGATCGGGGCGTAAGTCTCGATATAGGCGAGCACGGCTTGAGAATCGAAACCCTTGGTCCTGAACACAGCGATGATTTCCCGTGCCTCGCGCTTCAACAGGCGGGCTTTGGGTGGGAATCCCGTGGCGACCAGGAGCAGGACGGTGGCGATCACATGATCGTCGTCGACTTGCCCGGAGGTGGCCCGATACCACACGCCCGCGACCCGTTTCTCGTAGGCCCGGCTATCCTCCCCCAGATCATCCCGGATGAAGAAGATGCCCGATCCGCCTCCATGCAGGAGGGAGTCGGCGCTGCACCCGCGTATCCTGGGCAGGGTCTGCTCCACGAACCGCGCATACGACGCCCTCGCCAGTTCGCCGAACGGCTCAGGCACAGCCGCCAGGAACTTGCGCACCCGAGGCGCGCCCGCCTCGGCGTATTGCAAGGCTACGACGAGCTTCACGAAGTCGAGGAGGCTGGGCATGCGTAGCGGTGCGCCCTTCACGTACAGCACCAGCATGGCGCTGCTGACGACCGAAGCGGCGTCGGCCTGCGTGGCTGGTTCGTCGAGTTCCCCCTGACCAAAGGCCGCAAGCAGCCATATTGCGTACTCGACTTCGACCTGTCTGGCCCGCCCCTCCCGGAGCTTCGCGGTATAGGCATGGAAATCGAGGGGCTCGGCATAGGTCCAGACGTTGAGTTCCGGCTTTTGCGTTTCCGGGCTCTTTCGGCGTCCTCGCTCGAGCAGCGTATCGCCGGGAAGGTCGATCAATGCCCGCAGCATGTCCGAGCCCCCCTTGGAGTGGGATAGCAGACTCTTCTCCCGCAGGGAGACGGCCGCAGCATGCAGGTCTCCCCCCGACACCGCCTCGAGGTAGAGGCTCAGCAGCGTCACCAGTCGATCCCTGGCCGTCTCCAACTCCTGGCGCAGGTAAGCCGTACCAAAAAAATTGGCGATCTGCACGATGCCCTTAGCGCCGTCGGCCAGGATTATTTCGAAGCGTTCCGACGTGAGGATGCCCTGCGCGAGCCCGTATTGCAGCGCCTTCTCGAAGTATGGCCGGCGGTCGAGGGTGGAGAGTTGGGTGGCCAGCATCAGATGGCGAGTTCTTCGTCGTCCTGATCCCCCTCGACCTCCTTGGCGGGAACCGCCGGGCTGGGTTTGGAAGCGGGGACGTCCGCAAGGGTGGTGATTTTCAGGATACGATCGCGTATCACGAAATATACGTGCTCGAACCCCTCCTGCATCTCGTAGCGCAAGATCCACGCCGTCTCCATCCAGTCGCCATCGGCCGCATCGGCTCGCTTCATGACCGGGCCCGCTTCCTGCCCGGTCTGGAAGATGAGGTGCTCCTTCAGGCCGATTTCGTTGACCAGCCAGGGAATGTAATGGGACTCATCGGGCAGATCGGGATATTTTTCGGGGACGAACACCCCTTCGAGCGTGAAGCAGAGAAAGCCTTCCAAATAATCCGTGAAGTAGTCGGCCAGGGTCTCGCAGCCTTGATGGGTTTCCACCAGTTTGGCCAGGTAGGCGCTGGCTTCGTCGTGGTCTTTGTGGACGACCGAATTGATCATTCCGTGCAGGCGACTGAAGTTGGGCTCGGCATATTTTCTTTCGAGCACCACGGAACGGGCGAACTGTTCCGGCGTCACCAACAGATTGATCACGGACTCCCGGGACGTGTCGTACTCCCGCAGGATCGCGACCAGATCCTTGGCCGGCAAATCGTCCATGACCGCGACCAGCGCGTGGTCGCCCTCCTCCTCGGCGATCTCGACCAACGCCCTTTCCGCGCCGGCGATGTCGCCAGCCAGGATGAGGTGAGTGGTCTTGGATAGGACTGGATGCATGTCGTTCCCTTCATTGCTTGGTTGAGTCGAAACCTTGCTGGATCAGCCAATCGTCGCCGCGTTCACCCAGATCGTCGTCGGGCGAGCCTTCCTCGTCCATTTCGTCCACGGGTTCCCGGGCCACTTCCTCGCTGCGGGGCAGGACATCGCCCACATCGTTGGCCCTCAGGTATTCCAGGCACGCGGCGATAGCCAGAAAGGTACCGCCATGGGGGTCGACCAGTGCCATGCGCACCATCTCCGTGGCCCAGGACGCGACGCCGACGCTATTTTCAAGTCTTGCCCAGGACAACTCCGCCTTGCCGGGATCGAGGCGGAGGGCCGCGAGCACGGCCTCGTTGCTGCGAAATTCGAAGGCCTTGTAGAACAGCACGGCGACGATCAGTGGATCGATTTCCATCATCTGAACGTAGGCCGCGAACTCGTGGCGTAGACCGGCCAGGCGCTCCTGCATGACGTTCCTGCCTTCGCTATCCGTCATGTTGTCGGCAATCTCGGTGCAATACGAGGCGTAAAGCTCGGCGAAATACGGGGAGGTGTTCATTTTACGATTCCAGAACAATAGGTGTGCCAGATCTCCGTCGCGACGAGGATGGGATCGTCGATCAGACTACGCTGGCGAAAGTCGTCGTAGGCTTTTCTTTTTGCGCCATCCGAGAGGACTTCGTAGGCCAGCTGAACCTCCCTGAACCTGGCGGCGGCGTCCGCCGCGGGGTTCTTGTCGGGGTGTAGAAGGTTGGCCTGTTTCCGGTAGGCTGCCTTGACCAGGTCGGCCGATGCACCTGGAGAAATGCCGAGAACGGCGTAGTGGTCGCGCATGTTGGTGCCTAGGTTAAGAACGGACTCTCTTGGACAGCTTACAGAACTCTATCCGGCCGACTATCGTTTTTTTCGGCGCAGCCCGCGATGGCGGGACGCGCCAGGCAGGCGTTTTGCCGGGTGGGGGGCTCGCCTTGGGCGAAACCATGCCGGGGCCGCAGGCCTGGTGGTAACCTCCTCGGGCTACCCGGTCGGCGCCACCTGCGCGGTGGCGGAATCGGCCTACACCTTTGTCATTGGAATCCCAAGATGGAACGCAGCATCAAACCCGACACCCTGAAAACCGAGCTGGCCGGAAAATACGTCCTCGATGTGCGCCGTATCCACGACCACGCCGCCTCAAATGAACAAATCCCCGGCGCCAACTGGAATAACCCCGAGCAAGTAGCCGAATGGGCCGACACCTTGCCGCGCGATCAGGAAATCATCCTGTACTGCGTGCGCGGCGGCGGCGTCTCCAACAGCGTGGTCGACGCCTTGCAGGCCAAGGGCCTGAACGCGCGCTTCATCGAAGGCGGCCTCGAAGCCTGGAAGGCCGCAGGCGGTGAGGTGGTAGGAAAATAATTCGGCCTCAAGGAAATCCCCATGTATCTAGGCATCGACTTCGGCACCTCCGGCGCTCGCGCCTGCGTCATGGCCCCAGGCGGTCAGATTGAGGACATGGTCAGGCTGGAATTCGGCGAGCTCACGCCTGACGAAGCCGCCGCTTCCTGGAGCGAGGTGTTGTTCAACCTGATTGCACAGGTGCCCGCCGGCCTGCGCCGCCGCCTGCTGGCGTTGGCGGTGGATGGCACATCCGCGACCGTGCTGGCATGCAACGAAGCGCTGGAAACCGTTTATCCGCCCCTGCTCTACAACGACGCCCGCGCAGTCGACGCGGCCATGACCATCCGCCGCGCGGCCGGAGCCGCGCATCCGGCGGCGGCAGCCACTTCCGGACTGGCCAAGGTGCTCTGGCTGAAGAATAACCTGGGCCAGAATCGCGCCCGACTCTATCTCAACCAGGCCGATTGGCTCAGTGCCCTGCTCAGCGGGCGCGCGGCGAGCGACTACCACAACGCACTGAAGATGGGCGTGGACCTGGAAACCGGACAGTGGCCGGACTGGGTGACCTACCTCGCCGATATCGATACCCTGCCGCTGCCTGTCAAACCCGGCACGGCCCTGGCGTTGTTGGAGCGTCCGCGTGCGCGCTCGCTCGGCATCAATCCGGACTGCCTGGTGCGCGCCGGCACTACGGACAGCATCGCCGCCTTCCTCGCGGCCGGACTCAGCCAGCCAGGCGAGGCGGTGACTTCCCTGGGCACCACCCTCGTGCTGAAACTGCTCTCGAAAACCCGGGTGGACGCAGGTGAATACGGCGTCTACTCGCACTGGTTCGGCCGATACTGGCTGGCAGGCGGCGCTTCCAACGCGGGGGGCGGGGTGCTGCGCCAGCATTTCAGCGACGCCGAACTCGTAGCCCTGTCCGCGGACATCGAAGTGGAAAGCGACACCGGCCTGGATTACTACCCGCTGCCGCGCAAGGGCGAGCGTTTTCCCGTCAACGATCCAGAATTAGCCCCCAGACTGGAGCCACGCCCGGCCAGCCGGGCCGAATTCCTGCAAGGTATGCTCGAAGGCCTGGCGAACATCGAGGCGCGTGGTTATAGCGTACTCGCGCAACTGGGCGCGACCCCCGCGCACAGCGTCTACACCGCCGGAGGCGGCGCCCGCAACGACGCCTGGACCCGGATTCGTGCCCGTCACTTGCGCGTGCCAGTCGCCCGCGCCGGCGAACAGGAGGCCTGCTACGGCGCGGCGCGGCTGGCCTTCTTTGGCAGCGGACTATTCCCCGGAGGCAGTGATGATTGAGGGCCTTTCCTGTACCTGCGCCATGCCCCTGGCGTGGCACCCGGCTCAGCCGGATACATCGGAACGCCAGCGGCTGATGCGCGAAGCAGCACTCCTGCTGGGCGCGCTCAACCAGATGGAGAGTGCACACGACCTGGAGAGCGGTACTACGGAAGGACGCCGCCTGGAGCGCATCGAAGCCAAACTGGATCTGGCACTGAATCTGCTCGCCCGCACATTGGAACCCGGTAGCCCCCCGCCCCCCCGTGAAGTGCTCCTGTCGCCCGAGTTTGTCGAATGGGAGGAAGCGCGGGCGCCGTCGGGCGGTACGTCCCTGATCCTGGAACTTCGCCCCTCCGAAGCCTTGCCGCTCACCCTGCGCCTGCCCGCGGTAGCGTCGGATTCGCCACCGGGACGGGCGCGGGCCCACCTGGAAAGCCTGTCGGAAGCGCTCGACGAGGCTCTCTACCAATTCGTGTTCCGTCGCCATCGCCAGGCGATCCGCGCACGCGTCTGACCCGGAATGCGGCCCTGGTGCCATGCCCTCCGCCGCCCTGCCCTATCTGCCCTGGCGCAAGCCCGCCACGGAAAGCGGGCCGGTATACCTGGGCTCGCGCCGGCTCTATATCCTGCCCACCCGAGCCGGCTTGGTCTTCAGCCTGCTGCTGCTGGGACTGCTGATCGGCGCCATCAACTACGGCGTCAGCCTGATTTATTTCTTCACCTTCTGGCTGGCCGCGATCGCCGTGATGGGGATGTTGCACACCCAACGCAACCTGTCCGGACTGCTGCTGCAAGGCTGCCCCACTGCGCCGGTGTTCGCGGGCGAGAGCGCCTGTTTCAAACTGCGCGTGGCGAATTCCAGCCGCCGGACACGGCTGAGCTTGGGCCTGCGCCATGGCCAGGGTCAGGGCGAAACCCGTGACCTCGCCGCCGGCGGCGAGGTCCTGCTGGAATTGCCACTGCCGCAAGCCGAACGCGGTTGGAAGACTCCAGGCCGCTTCGCCATCTACAGCGAATTCCCACTGGGCCTGTTCCGCTGCTGGAGCGTGCTGGATCTGGACTGGGGGGTGCTCGTCTATCCCAGGCCGGCTGCGGATGCGTTGCCGCTGCCCGCGACCGAGGCGGACGACGACGCGGGTGTCGCCTCAGGGAGCGAGGGCACGGAATTCGCCGGCCTGCGCGGCTACCAGCCGGGCGACCCCCCTCGCCGCATCGCCTGGAAAGCCTCGGCGCGTGGAGGAGAAACGCTGCTCACCAAGCAATTCGCCAGCGGCGTCGCACGGCGCCTTTACTTGAGCTGGTGGCGGACGCCGGAACGCGACCCGGAGGGGCGTCTGTCGCGCCTCACCCGCTGGGTGCTGGATGCCCACGCCTGCGGCCTGTGTTACGGGCTCGAACTGCCCGGACGCAAACTGCCGCCGCGCGTCGGCGAGACACATCTGCGGCAATGCCTGGAAGCGTTGGCCCGGTATGGCCAGGTTCGGTAACGCAGGCCTCTTGCTATTGTCCGGGCCTGGGCGGGCCGGCAAGGAGGTCGGCGCCACGTTCTGGCTGCTAGGCCCCATGTTCCTGGTGCTGGCGCCACATGCGCAGCGCCTGCCCATGTGGATCTCGCTGTCCTGGCTGGTATTTGCCCTGCTGTGCATAGTCGCCGCGCACACGGGACGCCAGCCGGTTGGGCGACGCCTCAAGACGCTGCTGGTGCTGGCCGGGGTAGCCGGAGTGCTGTTGCAGTACGGCACTGTGATCGGCCCGAGCGGCGGGGTGGCACTGCTCGCTTTCCTCTCCGGTGCCAAACTGCTGGAGACGAACGGCGCGCGTGACCGCCTGGGGCTGCTCTTCATCGGCTGTTTTCTCTTGGTGGCGCAGTTCCTCGAGGGGCAGAGCCTGTTCACCGCCGCCTACATGACGGGGGCCGCACTGGCCCTGGTGGCGGGCATGATCGCCACGCAACGCCCGGCGCCCCCGTGGCGAGCGACCTTCGCTCTGGCCGCTCGCCTGATGGCGCAGGCTCTGCCGCTGGCCTTGCTGGTCTTTCTCCTGTTCCCGCGGCTGGGGGGACCGCTCTGGCACTTGCCGCAACCGGTCGCCGCGCACAGCGGCTTGTCCGGGCGCATGAGTCCGGGCGACATCAGCGAGCTCATCCTCTCCGACGAACTCGCCTTCCGCGCCGAATTCGAAGGCCCCGTGCCGCCTGCGTCGCTACGCTATTGGCGCGGGCCGGTGCTCTGGGATTACGACGGTCGCACCTGGCACACGGACCCGGCCCTGCGCGAGGATCGCCTGGAGGCCACGGGCCTGGGTCGGCCACTACGCTACAGCCTGACCCTGGAGCCGAACCAGCAGCGCTGGTTACCCCTGCTCGGCCTGCCCACCCAACTTCCGGTGTTGCCGGGCAACCCCACCCGTCTGGGCGTGGACCTGGAATGGCAGACCGGGGAGCCGATCACCCAACGCCTGCGCTATGAGATCGAGGCCTATGCGGAGTATCGGTTGGAAAATCGGCACGGGGACGGCCCTCCCATACCGGCCTTGCGCGAGCGGGCCCTCGCTCTGCCGGACGGCAACCCGCGGTCGCGGGGGATGGCGCGCGCCTGGCGGGGAACGGCAGTCAACGACGTAGCCATCGTCACTCGGGCACTCGCACTGTTTCGCACGCAAGCCTTCTTCTATACCCTCACCCCTCCCCGCCTGGGCGCCTGGGCGGTGGACGATTTTCTCTTCGACAGCCGACGCGGCTTTTGCGAGCACTACGCCAGCGCCTTCGTCTTCCTCATGCGCGCGGCGGGTGTGCCGGCGCGGGTGGTCAGCGGTTATCAGGGCGGCGAACTCAATCCGCTGGGCAACTACTTCATCGTGCGCGGCCGTGACGCCCATGCCTGGGCGGAGGTCTGGCTGGACGGACAGGGCTGGGTGCGAGTGGATCCGACCGCCGCGGTCGCGCCTGCGCGAGTCGAGAGCGGGGTCGAAGCCGCCCTCCCTCCCGGCGAGCACCCCGGTGGAGAGTTCGCCGTGGCCTGGCTGCGGCCGCTGCATCTGGGCTGGGATCTCGTCAACAACCGCTGGAATCTGTGGGTTCTGGGCTACAACCAGGAACGCCAACACCAGTTCCTGGCCCACCTGACTCCCCTGATGGCGCGGTGGCAGGGCATGGCATGGGCGTTGGGACTGGGTGCCACCGCTCTGTTACTGGTCGTCGGTGTGGCCATTTTGCCACGCAAGACGCGCCGCGACCCCGCCAGCCGCGAGTGCCAGCGCTTCTGCCGTGCCCTGGCACACCGAGGCATCGTGCGCGGTGCGGCGGAAGCGCCCGAAGACTACGCCCGTCGCGCAGCGGGCGGGCTCCCCGATCTGGACCGGGAGATCCACCAGATCACCCGCCTTTATCTCGCCTGCCGCTACGGCCCGGGCGGCGAGGACGACTTGCGCGCGTTGCGCCGTGCAATCGCCGGATTGCCTCCGCGCCACGGGCGGCGCAATCCAACGCAGCAGCATCGGGTCTGAAAGCCCGTTAAAAATGCATCGACTTCGCCTGGCCTTGCAGGTAGATTCGCGAAAATACGAGCAAAAATAACGTGTGGGGGTGTGGGGCGAAGGGCTCCATTCGGATACGCGGGCTTCAATCCGGCGAACCCATCCGCTGGATTCGCGGGTTGGCGCCGCGACTCGGCAACAGTCATTTCATTGGATTTACCCATGAGGAAGCATCATGTCTGAAGACAAGGCTACAACGAGCAAGCGAACCACCAAGAAAGCCGCGGAAATTGCGGATGTCGCCAAGCCCGCCAAGACCGCGAAGACCGCGCCCAAGAGCGCCGTCAGCGAACCCGCCGCTGCCGCGAAGGCTCCATCGAAGTCCGCCAGCAAGGCCGCGGCTGCTCCGGCCAAAGTCGCCGCCGTGGAACCCGTGGCCGTCGCCGCGAAACCCGCTGTCAAGGCAGCCGCGAAGAAGCCTAAAGCCACGCTAGCCAAGCCCGCGGCCCCAGTCGGCAAACACCCGGAGAAGCCCGTGGCGCCCTCGGCGGAAGAACGTCAGCGCTGGATCGCCACGGCGGCCTATCATCGTTACGAGAATCGCGGCCGTCTCCCCGGTTACGAGCAGCAGGACTGGGCGGACGCGGAAGCGGAAATCGAGGCGCTGATCGGCAAGGCCTAAGGCATTTTCAGTCGCGCCGCCTGTCGCACTTCCAGCAATTCCAGCGCATTGCCGTCCGGGTCGCGCACGAACAGGGCCGCGCGACCGGATTGGCTCAAGCTGTAGGGCACACCGGCGACATCGAGGCGTGCCTTGAGCGCGTCAAGCCCGGTCACGCCCAGCGCGGTGTGACGGTCACGACCGCCGTGATCCGGTCGGCCATTCGCCGGGTCGGGGCTGGGCAGGTTGATCAGGTGGATTTGTCCAGCGCCGACGTCGTACCAGACCCCATCGAAGCGCATGGCCGGCCGCGTCGAACTCGGCCTCAGACCGAGTACGCCCTCGTAGAAGTTGCGCGAGCGCGCCAGATCGGCCACCAGCAAGGAAACGTGGAGCAGGGAAACCACTTCAGTCATCTTGTTGCATCCTTCCGGAAAACAGCGTGGCGGCAACGATCATGCTGCCGCCGATCCATTCGTGCCGGTCCATCACCTCGCCGGCCAACCAGCGGCTGGCCAGCGCGGCCACGACCAATTCCGCCAGCAGGATGACGACGGCCTGGTTGGCCGGTGTGTGAGCCAGTCCGAACTGTACGCTGAAGGTCGCCAGCAAGAGGGCCGCGGCGATACCCAGCAGCAGCCACCAGCCTGCGACGTCGAGCGCGATCACGGGGGCCGCGCCTTCGATCAAGGCGTAGACCGTGGAAATAGCCACCACACCGGCGAAAACCCAGAGCGAGCGCAGGGCGATGGGCGTGGACTTGAGGCGGCGGGTGAGGACATTGCTCAGCGCAAAACCCATGCCCGAGGACAAGCCCAACCATTCCGCAGAACCGTGCGGCAAGGGGAAGCCCCCCTCCCCCGCCAGCATCACCCAGGCGCCCACGAGCGCGAACGCAATCACCAGCCAGGCGCCGCGACTGGCGCGCTCTTTCAGGAGCACATGCGCAAACGGCACGGTCCACAAGGGGGCCAGGTAAAACAGCAACATCACCCTGACCACTTCGCCGTCGATCACGGCCAGGATGTAGGCGAGATTGGTCCAGCCGGCAACCAGGGCCAGCGCCAACAGCAAGCCCCATTCCTGGCGCGCCGCGCCGCGCTCGCGCCAGGTCAGGAACAACAGCGGCGGCAGGGCGACCAGATAAGTCAGTACGGAAGAGACGCTGCCGCTGAGGCCGGTCTGCTCCAGGAGTCGGTAGGGGTACCAGACCAATCCCCAGGTGGTCGCGGCGACCAGCAAAGCCAGCGGGGCCAGCCAACGACTAGCAGGCATATAATTCACGACCTTTTTTCCTATGAATCAGGGTCCGATTCAACCTGAGCCCACCCATGAACCCGCGTCTGAATCAGCTCCAGCCATACCCGTTCCAGCGCCTGCGCGAACTGTTCGCGGGCTGTGTGCCGCATCCTTCCCTCTCGGCGGTCAACCTTTCCATCGGCGAGCCCAGGCACGCGACGCCACAATTCGTCAAGGAAGCGCTCGGCGCCAACCTGCACGGTCTGTCCAGCTATCCCGCCACCCAGGGCAGCGACGAACTGCGCACGGCCATCGCCGACTGGGCCCGCATGCGTTACGGCGTCGAACTCGACCCCGCGAACCAGATTCTGCCCGTGAACGGCAGCCGTGAGGCGCTGTTTGCCTTCGCCCAGGCGGTGATCGACCCCTCCAAACATCTCAGGCGGGTGCTCTCGCCCAACCCTTTCTACCAGATTTACGAAGGCGCCGCCCTGCTCGCGGGCGCCCAGCCTTTTTTCCTCAATACCCTGCCTCATCGCAATTACCGCTGCGACTACGCGAGCGTGCCCGAGGACCTCTGGGAGACGGTGCAGTTGGTCTACGTCTGCTCTCCGGGCAACCCCACCGGCCACGTGATGAGCCTGGACGATTGGCGGGAAATCTTCGCACTGGCCGAGCGCCACGGCTTCGTCATCGCGTCCGACGAGTGTTATTCGGAAATATATTTCCAGGAAGGGCAAGCACCCCTGGGCGCGCTGACCGCGGCGCGGCAACTGGGCCGCGATTTCAGCAATCTGGTGGTATTCAACAGCCTGTCCAAGCGTTCCAATGTGCCTGGCTTGCGTTCCGGATTCGTCGCAGGCGACACCGATTTGATCCGGCAATTCCTGCTCTACCGCACCTACCACGGCAGCGCCATGGGGCCGGCCGTGCAGGCCGCATCCGCAGCAGCCTGGCGCGATGAAGACCATGTCATTGACAACCGCCGCCAGTACCGCGAGAAATTCGCCGCCGTCATGCCCATCCTGAAAGACAGTCTGGTATTCGACGCGCCGGATGCCGCTTTCTACCTTTGGGCAGGCGTCCCCCAGGGGGACGATATTGCCTTCGCTCGCGACCTGTATCGAGAAAAGCACGTTACCGTGCTGCCGGGCTCGTACCTGGCGCGCGAGGTGCACGGAGTGAATCCGGGCCGAGGCTATATCCGCATCGCCCTGGTGGATGGGCTGGAACCCTGCGTCGAAGCGGCGCGGCGGATCGCGGATTTCGTAAACGAATAGAATACAAATCAAGCTGTCGTATCAATAACCCTAAGGAATCGTCATGCACGAACTGCAACAGATCATCGAGGAAGCCTTCGAGCGCCGCGCCGAAATCACGCCACGCAATGTCGAGCCCCAAGTCAAGGATGCGGTCATGGCCGTGCTCAACCAGCTCGACATGGGTACTTTGCGCGTCGCCGAACGGGTGGAAGGCCAGACCTGGGTGACCCACCAGTGGATCAAGAAGGCCGTGTTGCTCTCTTTCCGTCTGGAAGACAATGTGTTCATCAAGGGCGGATTCACCAATTACTACGACAAGGTTCCCTCCAAGTTCGCCGACTTCAACAGCCGCGACTTCCGCGAAGGCGGCTACCGCGTGGTACCGCCGGCCGCCGCCCGCAAAGGCGCTTTTATCGCCAGGAACGTGGTGCTGATGCCCTCCTACGTGAACATCGGCGCCTATATCGACGAAGGCACCATGGTCGATACCTGGGCCACGGTCGGCTCCTGTGCGCAAATCGGCAAAAACGTACACCTCTCCGGCGGCGTCGGTATCGGCGGCGTGCTGGAACCGGTCCAGGCCAGCCCCACCATCATCGGCGACAACTGCTTCATCGGCGCTCGTTCCGAGGTGGTCGAAGGTGTGGTGGTGGAAGACAACAGTGTGATTTCTATGGGCGTCTACATCGGCCAGTCCACCCGTATCTACAACCGCGAGACGGGCGAGGTTTCCTACGGGCGCGTGCCGGCCGGCTCGGTGGTGGTATCCGGCAACCTGCCTTCCGCCGATGGCAAGTACAGCCTCTACTGCGCCGTCATCGTCAAACAGGTGGATGCCAAGACGCGCTCCAAGGTCGGCATCAACGAACTGCTACGCGGTATTTGAGCGGGTTTTCCATGCAAGAACTCTCTCGCGAAGCAGCAGAAAAACTGGTCACCAGTATTGGCATTCCACCCCGACCCGCCGTGGTACTCGCGGTGATGGACGAGAAGTCCAAGGACGAACCGAACCTCAAGGTCATTGCCGATGCCATCTCGCGGGACGTGGGGGTAGCGGCGGCCTTGCTGAAAACGGTCAACTCGCCTTTATTCGGCTTGCGCTGCCCGGTCAGTTCCATACCGCAGGCGGTCAATTTGCTGGGACTGCGCCAGGTCTCCACCCTGGTGACCAGTCTGGCCATGAAGACCTCGCTGAGCACACAGGGCATAGAGCGCTTCTGGGATCAATCCGCGCGTATCGCCATGCTCTCGGCGTGGCTCGCCGGCCGCCTGGGCATGGATCGCGACAGCGCGCATCTGTTCGGTCTCTTCCGTGATGCCGGCATTCCCCTGCTGATGCGCCGCTTCAAGGACTACAAGGACACTCTGCGCCTTGCCAACCAGGATACGGAGCGGGCGTTTACCGATGTCGAGGACGAGTGTCATGGCATGAATCATGCGGTGGTCGGCGCCATCGTCGCACGTAACTGGTGCCTTCCCGAGGGTCTGCGTGAGGCCATCCTGCGCCACCACGACACCGGCCTCTTCGACGGCCAGGCCGACAGCACGGCACGGATACTGGTGGCGCTGGGACACCTGGCGGGGCAGATCGAGTGCCGCACGCTGCATCAACAAGACGACAGGGAATGGCACCGCTTCCGTGAATCGGTGCTGACCTGGCTGATGTTGGGCGAGGACGATGTGCCTGACCTGGTTCAGGAAGCCGGATCGCTGTTGCTGGAATCAGGCATGTGAGTCGACCGTAGCGCCCCGGACACGGTTCGAACCTGGCTTGACGAATCACGGTGACAAGAGGATACGTTGAAATGCCAAATATCATAAAATCGGCATATACAAATACCCTACCATGCTAACCTGGCGCCGCCATGAACACCGCTTCCCCCGCAGTACCCGCCGCCCCACCCAAACACCAGTTGAACCAGGCCGAGACCCACAAGCTCCTCGGCAACATCCAGATCCCTCCGCAACCGGAAATCGTGCGGGCACTCATCATCGAACGCAACAGCGATGACCCGGACATCCAACGTATCGCCCAGCTCATTTCAAAAGACGTCGGCCTTTCCGCCGCCATGCTGAAGGCGGTCAATTCGCCATACTATGGTCTGCGCAGCAAGATCGGCTCCATCATGCACGCGGCATCGCTGCTGGGCATGAAAAACATCGGCACCCTGGTCATGGGCCTGGCGCTGCGTGCCAGCACCCCGGTCCCGGGGATGGAACGCTACTGGGAAAGTGCCAGCCGCAGCGCGCAACTGGCCAGCCTGCTGGCGCGCAGGCTGGCCTTGGGCAACGCCGAAGATGCGCAGCTCTACACCCTGTTCCACGACAGTGCGATGCCCCTGCTGGTGCAACGTTTTCCCGATTATCGCCAGACCATGCGGGAAATCGCGGGCTTGGGCTGGGTCGAGGTCACCGCGCATGAGGACGCACGCCACAACACCAATCATGCCGCGGTGGGCGGCCTGCTCGCCAGCAACTGGGGCCTGCCCGATCACATCCGCACGGCCATCACGCTGCACCACGACATCACGGTCTTCATCGACGACAAGTTGCCGCGCAATGTCGTCGATCTCATCGCCATCGGCCATATCGCGGAACACGTCGAGAACGCGATATCGCAACAGATGAACGACAGCGCCTGGGAAGAGTTTGGTGCTTCCTGCCGCAACCACCTGCTGCTGGGTGAGGACGAGTTGCAGGACTTCACCGATACCGCCAAGGAGTTGTTCGGAATGGATAGTTATTGAATCTGGAAGGCGCGGTTGACCGCTCGTTTTTTATCGTGGCGCCCGGCGATACCCGAGGTTTTCCCCGTCGACTGCGCTCACCACGGAGGTGAGTTCGCCTCGCATTCGCGCGCGTTCGGCTGCGCTTTGTTGATTGGGGACTCACAGGGGAGAATGAGCGGTCAACCGAGGAATCTAGGATGAAATCCTGCTGCCTGTTGCTCTGCGTCTGTCTGGTCGGGTCCGCGCACGCCTTCGAAGTCGCCGAGTTCAAAAGCGGCATGGCGCAGGGCGAGGTCAAGACCCTGCTGCTCGCCAACTGGAATTTCGACAGGGTGATGGAGCCCTCGGAGGACGTGATCCTGGCCTACGACGAGGACCCCAGCATCGCCCGGCGTTACCAGTTTCGCTTCTGCAAGGGAAAACTGGCGGGCTTCGAACAGGACGTGCGGCCCTCGCTCCGATCGCTGATCCTCACCACCAACAACTATCTCAATCAATACGGGCAGCCGTCGCGGGTCTATTCCAACACCCATGTCGTCAGCAACGGCGAGAAGGCCGTGTTTGCGATGTTCTGGAAGAACGGCGTGGACAGCATAGGTTTGAAGTATTACGTCCTGCCCAACGTCGAACAGATGAGCCTGTCCTTCGACAGCAACAACCTCTGCTACGGCACGCCGAGGATGTAGCGCGGTGAGCGATTGCTGCGGGTTTCCAGCGGATGCCCCTACAATTCCGCGAAAACTGGAGCCCACATGAGCAAACCCTGTCCCTTCTGCGTCCTGGACCCCGCCCGCATCCTCGCCGAGGACGAACTCACCGTGGTCTACAAGGACGGCTTCCCGGTCTCCCCGGGCCACACGGTCATCATCCCCAAGCGCCACTTCCCCTCCCTGTTCGACGCCACCCAGGAGGAGCGCACGGCTCTGCTCGCGGCACTCGACCAGGCCAAGGCCCTGCTCGATGAACGGCATCACCCGGATGGCTACAACATCGGCATCAACCACGGCCCCGCCGGCGGCCAGTCGGTCCCGCACCTGCACATCCACCTCATCCCCCGTTACCTGGGCGACAAGCAAGACCCGCGCGGCGGCGTGCGCTGGGTGCTGCCGGACAAGGCGAAATACTGGGCGTGAGCGCCTTGCCGACCTTCACCTGGCCACGGATGCTGTTCCCGGCGCTGCTCTGCGCCGGCCTGCTCGTCCTGGTGCGCGACCGGATCGAGTTCGAACTGGGTTACGCCTACGAATATGGCAACTTTCACGGGCTGGATTTCCCCCGCGACCAGGAGCAGGCGGCAACCTGGCTGCGCCGGGCGGCGCGGCTCGGCCACGCGCGAGCGCAGTATCTGCTCGCCTTGAGCTACTCGCGTGGCTGGGGCGTGAAACAGGACGATGTCAGGGCAGAGCACTGGTTCAGCCAGTCCGCGGAGCAGGCTTATGCGCCGGCTTGTTTTCATCTGGCATGGATGCTGCACAAGGGCGAGGGCGTGGCGCGGGACGAGGCCAGAGCGCGTCGCCTCTTGGCACAGGCGGGGGCGGATGCCGCGACCGAGACTGGCGCGAACTGGGCCGCAGCCCGGAAGTAGCCGGTGAGCCACACCCGATCCGTGCAGTAAGCGGGGGCGGCGGCTAGAATCGCGTGAAATTTCGAACCCGCGTAAACCCATGCCCCGCAAGATTCTCGTCACCTCAGCCCTGCCCTACGCCAACGGCGCCATCCACCTGGGCCATCTGGTCGAATACATCCAGACCGACATCTGGGTACGCTTTCAGAAGATGCGCGGCCATCACTGCGTCTATTGCTGCGCCGACGACACCCATGGCACGCCGATCATGCTGCGTGCGGAGAAGGAAGGGGTCACCCCGGAACAGCTCATCGCCCGCGTCTGGCAGGAGCACAAGCGCGACTTCGACGGTTTCCATGTCGAATTCGATAACTACTATTCCACCCATACGCCGGAAACCCGGCAATACGCCGACCGCATCTACTCGCACCTGCGAGAAGCCGGGCTGATCGAAATTCGTTCCATCGAGCAGTATTACGACCCGGTGAAGGAAATGTTCCTGCCGGACCGGTTCATCAAGGGTGAGTGCCCGAAGTGCCACGCCCGTGACCAGTACGGCGACAACTGCGAGGCTTGCGGCGCGGCCTACCAGCCGACCGACCTGATCGACCCCTATTCCGCCGTATCCGGTGCCAAACCGGTGAGGAAGTCTTCGGACCATCACTTCTTCAAACTCTCCGACCCACGCTGCGCCGACTTCCTCAAGGCATGGATCCTGCCGCCGCGGGTCCAGGCCGAGGCCGCAAACAAGCTGAATGAGTGGCTGCAATCCGGCCTGTCGGACTGGGATATCTCGCGCGATGCACCCTATTTCGGCTTCGAGATTCCGGGCGCGCCAGGCAAGTATTACTACGTCTGGCTGGACGCGCCGATCGGCTATATGGGCAGCTTCCAGAATTACTGCGACCGGGCCGGCCTGGATTTCGACGAATACTGGAAGCCGGATTCCGAAGCAGAGCTCTACCACTTCATCGGCAAGGACATCCTCTACTTCCACGCCCTGTTCTGGCCGGCGGAACTCTCGCACGCGGGCTTTCGCACCCCCACCGGCGTGTTCTGCCACGGCTTCCTCACGGTGAACGGCACCAAGATGTCGAAGTCGCGCGGCACTTTCATCACCGCCGAGAGCTATCTCAAACACCTCAACCCGGAGTGGCTGCGCTACTACTACTCGGCGAAGCTCAACGGCTCGATGGAAGACATCGACCTGAACCTCGAAGACTTCGCCGCGCGGGTGAACAGCGATCTGGTGGGCAAGTACGTCAACATCGCCAGCCGCTGCGCCGGCTTCATCAACAAACGCTACGCCGGTCGGCTCGGTGAGATCGATATCGCCGCCACGGCGCCGTTCGTGGCCGCCTTCGAGAGCGGGGAGATCGCGCGTGGCTACGAGGAGCGCGACTACGGCCGCAGCTTGCGGGAAATCATGCGCCTGGCGGACCTGGCCAATCAGTACATCGCCGAGAAAAAGCCCTGGGAAATGGCAAAACAGGAAGGCCGCGAAGCGGAACTGCTCGAGGTGTGCTCCACCGCGCTGACCCAATTCCGCGATCTCACCTTGTACTTGAAGCCTGTGCTGCCGAAGCTGGCGGAACAGGTGGAAGCCTTCCTCAATCTCCCGGCGCTGACCTGGGGCCCAACCTGGGCGCCGCTGCCCGCCGGCCACTGCATCCAGGAATACCAGCACCTGATGACCCGGATCGACCCGAAGGTGATCGAAGCCATGGTGGCGGAGAACCGGCAGAGCCTGGAACCCACGGTGGCATTGGCCGACGCGCCGGCGCCGGTCAGGCATGCGGAGCACCAGCAATCCCAGGTCGAAGCCACGCCCTCGCCCTGGGAGCCGTTCATCGGTATCGACGACTTCACCAAGGTGGATCTGCGCATCGTCCGCATCGCCGCGGCGGCCCATGTGGAAGGCGCCGACAAGTTGTTGAAGCTGACCCTCGACCTGGGAGGCGAAACCCGTACCGTGTTCGCCGGCATCAAGTCGGCTTACGCCCCGGAAACCCTGGTCGGCCGACTGACCGTGATGGTCGCCAACCTGGCGCCGCGCAAGATGAAGTTTGGCGTGAGCGAGGGCATGGTCCTGGCTGCAAGCGATGAGCGCGGCGGCCCCTTCCTGCTCGCGCCCGATTCCGGGGCACAACCAGGTATGCGGATCAAATGAATCCGGCGCCCTCCTGGCTGCGTTCGACGTAAGGCGGGTACTTTGGCCGGGGGTAGCCCGGCTTTACTTTCCTCTAGCTGCCTCCTATCCTGCCCACCCCTCCTGCATTGCCGCGACCATGTCCATCAGTATCAAGACCCCGGAAGAAATAGAAAAAATGCGCATCTCGGGGCGCCTCACCGCCGAAGTGCTGGATTTCATCAGACCCTATGTCAAACCTGGCGTGACGACGGAAGAACTGGATCGCCTCTGCCATGACTTGATGGTCAACGTGCAGAACAGCATACCCGCCCCACTCAACTACGCCCCCCCGGGCCACAAGCCCTACCCCAGGTCGATCTGTTCCTCGATCAACCATCAGGTCTGCCACGGTGTCCCCAGCCTCGACAAGAAACTGAAGAACGGCGACGTGGTGAATCTGGACATCACCGTCATCAAGGACGGCTGGCATGGCGATAGTTCGCGCATGTTTTACGTTGGAGAGCCCAGCATCCTGGCGCGACGGCTCACCGAGATCACCTACGAATGCATGTGGAAGGGCATCGCCGCCGTGCGCCCCGGCGTGCGCCTGGGCGTGGTCGGTGCGGCCATACAGAAGCACGCCGAGGGCAACGGTTATTCGGTGGTGCGCGAATTCTGCGGCCACGGCATCGGTCGCGGCTTCCACGAAGAACCGCAGGTACTGCATTATGGCAACGCCAGTGAGGGCCCGCTGCTGGAGGTCGGCATGACCTTCACCATCGAGCCGATGATCAACGCGGGGCGTCGCGACATCCGCGTGCTGGGCGACGGCTGGACCGTCGTGACCAAGGATCACTCGCTCTCCGCGCAATGGGAACACACCATCGTGGTCACCGATCGCGGCTACGAAGTCCTCACGCTATCCGCCGATTGCCCGCCGCCACCTGCATTCATCACCCAGTGAAAGCGATCGCCTTAGTTCCACCGCGCTCGACCCTGCCCATGACCCAAGCGGCCATCTGGCGAGACAGGCTCAAGGAAGGCCGCAACGCGCTGTTCGCGGCCTATCTGGAGCGGCCGCGCGCGCGCGTCTTGCTGGGGGCGCTCACCGAGCTGACCGATGCCGTGCTGTGCGACATCTGGCGGGCGCAGGCCCTGCCGGAATGCGCCGCCCTGGTGGCGGTGGGCGGTTACGGCCGCGGTGAGATGTATCCGCAATCGGATGTCGATGTCCTGATCCTGCTCGACGACACGCTGCCGGAGTGCGAACACGGCCGTATCGAGCCGCTGATCGGCCTGCTCTGGGATGTCGGGCTGCCCATCGGCCACAGCGTGCGCCGCCTCTCCGAAACCCTGAGCGAATCGGCGGGCGATATCACCATCCAGACCAATCTGCTCGAAGCGCGCCTGCTCGCCGGCGACCCGGACTTGTTCCAGCGCATGCGGCAAGGATTGGCGGCGCAAATGGACCCCCTGGCCTTCTACCAGGCCAAGCTGCTGGAACAGAAGGCTCGCCACGGCCGCCATGCCGACGCGGGCCTGTTGCTGGAACCCAATCTCAAGGAAAGCCCGGGAGGTCTGCGCGACATTCAGACCCTGTACTGGGTGTGCCGCGCGGCCGGGCTGACCCGCGCCCAAGGCCATCAACGCAGCGACCTGGTGCATGCCGGCCTCCTGTGCGAGGCGGAAACGCGCGCGCTCGCCGCCGATTCTTCCCTGCTGGCACACCTGCGCATCCGTCTCCACCTCGCCGCCAGGCGGCGGGAAGATCGCATGCTGTTCGAGTTCCAGGAAGGCATCGCCGCCGCCATGGACATCGCCGGCGACCCGGCGCGGCGTGCCTCGGAGCGCATGATGCAGCGCTATTATCGCGCCGCTCGTCGTGTCAGCCTGATCAACAGTCTGGTGCTGGGGGAACTGCGCTACCGCTTGCAGCCACCACCCGCGCCGACCCCATTGCCAGGAAGGACGGGGTTTCGCGCGGTCGGAAACCTGCTCGACGCCGACGAAGACCCGTTTGCGCATCATCCCGATACGCTCCTGAAAACCTTTTTGGTGCTGGCGCGCGAACACACGCTGATCGGCTGCACCCCGCGTCTGCTGCGCGCGCTCTCGCGCTCGGGCCGCCTGATCGACGCCGATTTCCGCCGCGACCCGGTCAACCATCGGCATTTTCTCGAACTGCTGCGCGAGCCGCATGGCGTCAGCACGGCGCTGCGCCTGATGCACCAGCTGGGCATCCTGGGTCGCTACATTCCTTTGTTCGGCCGCATCACCGGGCAGATGCAGCACGACCAGTTCCACATCTACCCGGTGGACGAACACACCCTGATGGTGCTGCGCAACCTGCGCCGCCTCGCCCTGGACGAGTTCGCACACGAATTCCCGCTCGCCCATCGCCTGATGAGCGCCTACGAACGCCCCGATCTGCTTTATCTCGCCGCCCTGTTTCACGACATCGCCAAGGGCCGCGGCGGCGATCATTCCAGCCGCGGCGCGGTGGATGCGCGCCGCTTCTGTCTCTCCCAGAATCTCTCGCCGGTCGAGGCCGACCAGGTCGCCTGGCTGGTGGCCGAACATCTATGCCTGTCGCAAACCGCGCAGAAACAGGATCTCTCGGACCCCGAGGTGATCCGCGGCTTCGCCACGCGTTGTGGCGACCTCAACCACCTCACCGCGCTCTATCTGCTGACGGTCTGCGACATCCGCGGCACCAGTCCCAGAGTCTGGAATGCCTGGAAGGACAAGCTCACCCGCGAGCTCTACCTGGCCGCACGCCGCGTCCTGGAAGGGAACGAACCGGAAATCGACAGCGTCGAGGAGAAGAAGACGCTGGCGCGGCAACAACTGCGCCTCTATGGCTACCCGGTCGGCGCGGAGGACGCGCTGTGGACTCGCCTCGACGATCTCTATTTCCTGCGCCAGGACGCGCGCGACATCGCCTGGCAGACGCGCCGCCTGCTGCCGTTGTTCGCCCGCCAGAACCTCATCGTTCGCGCCCGCCTGGCACCGGTGGGCGAAGGCGTGGAAGTCCTGGTGTTCGCGCCCGACGAAGTGGCCTTGTTCGCCCGCATCTGCGCCTTCTTCGCTCGCCTGGGCTACACCATCCTGGCGGCACGCATACACACCACGCGCGATGGCCACGCGCTCGACACCTTCTACGCCATCGATCCGGAGCACACCCAGGTCTCCTACCGCGATTTTCTGAATTACATCGAGCACGAACTGACCGCCGAGCTCGGCGCGCACAAACCGCTCGGAACCGTGCCCGGTGGACGCCTCGCACGCCGCCTCAAGGCCTTCCCGCTAGAGCCGGAAGTCAGCCTGGCGCGCAGCGACAACGACCAGGGCCATGTCCTCACCTTTTCCGCCGGCGACCGACCGGGGCTGCTCGCTCAGGTCGCGCGCGTACTCACCGAGCATTGCGCCAGCGTCGTCACCGCCCGCATCAACACCTTGGGCCAGCGTGCCGAGGATGTATTCGTCCTGGAAGGCGAAGCTCTGGAACAACCGGGAAAACGCCTGGCCCTGGAAAAAGCGCTGCTGGACACCTTAAAAGTGGCGTGAGGGGCCGCACCCACCCCATGGCCTACACGGCAATTCCCGGTATGATGCCCATCGGTAGATCGATGACCGACGAGAACAGGCCAGGCAAGATGAGTAATACCGAGCAAGCCAGCGGTAACAGCGAGCACTTCAGGGTTGAATACAGCGCGCTATCGCGACCGGAACAGGAAAACATCCTGCATTTGCAGCAGGCCTTGCTCGAATCGGTGGCGCGCGGCGCCGACCACATGGAGGTCATCAACCAGGTCTGTAAGCTCGAAGAACAACTACTTCCCAATGCCGTCGGCAGCGTCATGCTGATGGATGAGGCCTACGAATTCCTCAATGTCTACGCGGCCCCCAGTGTTCCGGTCGAAGGCATCGTCCAGTTGAACGGACTGCGTCCCGGGCCGGGCGGTGGCTCCTGCGGCAATGTCGTGTATCGCCAGGAGCCGCAGTTCGTCAGCAACACCTTCATCGACCCGCGCTGGCAGGACTTGCGCCAACTGGCCTATAACTTCAACCTGTGCTCCTGCTGGTCGGTACCGATCTACTCAGGGGAGCGCAAGATCGTGGGCACCTTCGCCCTGTCCAGCTTCGAGCACCGACAACCCAGCCACTTTCACCTGAAATTGCTGGAGATCGGCGCGTCGATCATCGGCATCGTGCTCGATCGCCGCAAGGCACAGGAATCATTGCGTCTGTTCGAGAAGGCCATCGAAGGCAGCGAAGAGGGCTTCATGATCACCGACCTGGAGCAGCGCATCCTCTCGGTGAATCCCGCCTTCACCCGGGTGTTCGGCTATACGAGCGAGGAAGTCATCGGCCAGACCCCGAAGAAGCTGGCTTCCGGGCATCACGATGCGGCGTTCTACGATGTCCTGTGGCAAAGCGTGCGCAACTTCGGCCATTGGCGCGGCGAAATCTGGAACCGGCGCAAGAATGGCGAGATCTTCCCGGAGTGGATCAGCATCGCCGCCGTGAATGACGGCAATGGCGAAACGACCCACTATACCTGTACCTTCAGCGACATCAGCGAACGCAAGACCGCCGAAGCGCAGATACAGTATCTGTCCTCGCATGACGCGCTGACCGGCTTGCCCAACCGCATCCTGTTCAAGGATCGCCTGGAAAGTGCCATCGCCTTCGCGGCGCGAGACCAGAGCAAGTTGGCCCTGCTCAACCTCGACCTCGACAACTTCCAGCTCCTCAACGATACCCTGGGACATGGTGTGGGGGATGCCCTGCTGCGCGGCGTCGCCGCAAGGCTGAAGGCCTGCGTGCGCGACACGGACAGCCTCTGCCGCCTGGGCGGCGACGAGTTTCTCGTCGCGCTGACCGGCATGCCGAACGCCGAGTCGGTCAGCACGGCGGCCATGAAGATACTCGAACAGGTCGCAAGCCCCATGGACCTGGAGGGACGCACCCTCTCGCTGTCCTGTTCGATCGGCATATCCGTCTACCCGGACGATGGCTGTGACTGCGAGACCCTGATCAAGCGGGCGGACCAGGCCATGGTCCATGCCAAGGAAGCCGGCCGGAACACCTTTCGCTACTACACCGAGCGGCTCAACCGCGACGGCCTCGAACGCCTGCGCATCGCCCACGACCTGCGTCAGGCGGTCCAGTTGGGTCAATTCGCCTTGCACTATCAACCGCAGATCGATCTATCCACGGGCCGCCTCATCGGCGCCGAGGCCCTGATCCGCTGGAATCACCCGACCGAGGGGCGGGTTCTGCCCAATCGATTCATCGCCATCGCCGAGCAGACCGGCCTCATCGTCGAGATTGGAGAATGGGTGCTGCGAGAAGCTTGCCGCCAGGCCGTGGCCTGGCAGAACGCGGGCCTGCCGCCCATGACGGTGGCGGTCAACATGTCAGGGGTGCAATTCCGGCGCGGCAATGTGTTGCAATCGCTGCGCGCGGCACTCGATCAAAGCGGCCTGGCACCGTGTTATCTCGAGCTCGAGCTCACCGAGTCGGTCCTGCTGCATGACATGGAAAACATGCTCGGGCTGATCGGTCAACTGAAAGAACTGGGCCTGAAACTAGCCATCGATGACTTTGGAACGGGCTATTCGAGCCTGGCCTACCTCAAGAAATTCAAGGTAGACAGCCTGAAGATCGACCAGTCCTTCGTGCGCGACCTGGCCGACGACGCCGACGACAGGGCCCTGGTTCGCGCCATCGTGCAGATGGCCCACATCCTCAATCTGCGCACCATCGCCGAGGGCGTCGAAACCCTCGATCAACTGGAATTCCTGATCGAACAAGGATGTGATGAGGCCCAGGGCTATTACTACAGCAAGCCATTGCCGCCCGAACAGTTCGAGGCGTTTGTCATGGCAAAACGATGAATCGGGCTACGACGCCAGCAACAGGCGCGCGGGATCTTCCAGTATCTCCTTCACCACCTTGAGAAAGCTCACCGCTTCACGGCCGTCGATGATGCGGTGATCGTAGGTCAGGGCCACATACATCATGGGCCGGATGACCACCGATCCATTCTCCGCGACGGGCCGATCCTGGATCTTGTGCAGCCCCAGGACGCCCGATTGCGGCGGATTGAGGATGGGCGTGGAGAGCAGGGAGCCGAACACGCCGCCGTTGGAGATGGTGAAGGTGCCGCCTTCCAGCTCTTCCAGCGTGAGTTCCAGGTTGCCGGCGCGGCGACCGAAGTCGGCGACCTGTTTTTCCACGCCCGCGAAGGAGAGACGATCGGCGTTGCGCAGGATGGGCACGACCAGGCCGCGCTCCGAACTGACCGCGATGCCGATGTCATAGAAATCATGGAAGACGGTGTCTTGCCCCTCGACGCTGGCGTTGACCAAAGGGTAGGCCTTGAGTGCCTGGCACACGGCCTTGGTGAAGAAAGACATATACCCCAGCTTGACTCCGTGCTCCTGCAGGAAGCGCTCCTGGTGGCGGGCGCGCAAATCCATCACCGGCTGCATGTTGATCTCGTTGAACGTGGTCAGCATGGCCGCGGTGTTCTGCGCCTCCTTCAGGCGCAGCGCGATTCGGCTGCGTAAACGGCTCATCGGCACGCGGCGCACCCGGCAGGTATCCTGCGCCGGCGGGGTTCGGTCCGGTGCAGTCACGGTGACCGCGGGCAGGGCTTCCGCGGTACGGCGAGACAACTCACGCCGTGCCGAAGGGGGAAGCACGGCGGGTTTCTCCGGCGGCGGCGCAATCGCGGCCTTTGCCGCTTCCGCGGTGGCGCTCGTGTCGATCAACGCCAGGACATCGCCCACCTTGACTTCGCCACCGACCTGCACGCGAATTTCCACGAGCACGCCGTCGCTGGGTGCAGCCACTTCCAGGATCACCTTGTCGGTTTCCATCTCGACCAGGGTTTCATCACGCAACACCGCCTCACCCACCTTTTTTCGCCATGCCAGGAGGGCGCCGCTCTGCACGGACTCGGACATTTCGGGCGTTTTGACTTCGATCAGCACGGTGGGCACCCAGAGTAGGAGAGGGGCGAGAATTATAAGCTTGGATTCGCCCCGCCCACTTGCGTATGGTTGCCACCGGCAGATCGGGGGGCCGGGCGTGACGCTGGGTCGCCGGCTTGGCAGCACGAGAGGAACCAGGCAGAGCATGCTCATGGCTGGGTGGCTGGAAACCCTGGGTAATGGGAATCGCTGACTGTGTCGGGTCATGACGCTGCAACCAATCCGTGGCGGAACCGAAATACTTCATTTCCGGACGGCCAGTGTTCAGGAGTAAGATGACCGCCGTAGGAGTATCCCTATCGGAGAATGGTGGGTTTGATTCGGCTTATTGGACATCAGCAAAATCGTGTACACCCCAATATAGTATCCGCTTGGAGTAGCCAACAAATTGCTCCTTCAGAAATCCAGGAGCAATCAGATTGTTGAGTAACCGCTAATTTTTTCGACTTCGTTCATGGTTCGACAGGCTCACCACGAACGGAATCAATGATCAAGTCCTCACGTGCAAGTATGGCTCCAAGCCACTGGAAACAACCGACAAGAAATAGTACAGAAGGAGTCGCCATGAGCACTATGAAGTTGCTTCAGGAAGCCTTGCGCTTGGCCCCACAGGACCGCTTTCTACTGATAGATGGACTCATGAAGAGCCTGGATACGCCAGACCCCCGGTTGGATGCCATCTGGGCCGAGGAAGCCGAAAAGCGCCTGGCAGCCTGCCGAGAAGGGCGCATGGAGGTCATCGCAATGGAAGAGGTGCTGGGCATATGAAGGTTGGATTTTCCCGGCTGGCCAGGGACGAATTCAACGATGCGGAAATTTATTACGAGTTACAACAAACGGGTTTAGGCAAGGCATTCAAGGTAGAGGTCAAGCTGGCGATACAGCGCATGCTCAACTTCCCGTTGGCTTGGCCAGTGGAACGCGGAGAGGTTCGCAAATGCCTGGTGCACCGCTTCCCTTACAAATTGCTCTATGCCGTGGAACCGAATCGGCTGCTTGTCGTGGCTGTGGCTCACCAGCATCGCAATCCGGACTACTGGACGGAGCGGATGAGCTGGTGATCAGCCCATCGATAATTATCCGGGCTCAGTGCGCGTGTCGCGCCGCACGGCTCGCCAGGTACGATTCGATCAAATGCAGGCCCAGCACCAGATCGTCGCCCAGGGGTATGGCACCGCAGCGCTGCAATTCGTCCTTCCTCGCCAGCGAATATTGGCTGCCGACGAAGACTGGAATGTCGACCGCGTCGGTCAGCCAGGCGATGTCCCGCAGCGAGACCTCCGGGTCCGCCACATCGCGACCTGCCACGAGGATGGCCTGCGCGTGACAGGCACTGCTGACGGGCCGCATCTGGCGTATGGGCATATTGGCCCCCAGGTAGATCACTCGACGACCCGACTGCAGGATGCCCAGTGCGCACAACAGCAAACCGATCTCGTGGCTCTCGTGCGGCAGACAGGCCAGGATCATCGGGCGCCCCCGCGGCAGGCCCAGGCTGTGATGCAGACGCGCGCCCAGCTTGTTGCGCAGCCAGGCACTGAAGAAGTGCTCTTCGGCGATGCCGGTCTCGCGGCTGGCCCAGCGCAGCCCGAGCCGCTCCAGCACCGGTATCACCAGGTTGCGGGTGACCAGGTCGATGGGGTAGAGGGCACAGGCCTCGTTGTAGAGGAGATCGAGGCGCTCCGTGCTGAAGTCTTCCAGCGCGCGCAGGGTCTCCAGGATGACGCCTTGCCAGACGCCATCCCCGTTTACCGGCTGCGTGACCGCGTTCTGCCACCCAACTTCCCGGTCGAGCAGGGGTGCGATGTCCGCCAGGCCCACGCCTTGTACAAGTAATTCCTGTAGCCGCAGCACTCTTTGTACATCGACCTGGCTGTACAGGCGGTGGCCGGACTGGGTGCGGGTCGGCCGCAGCAAGCCATGGCGATTCTCCCAGGCCCGCAGGGTCGAGGCGTTCACGCCGGTGAGTCGCACCAGTTCCCGGATCGGGAAGTAGGCAGTCTGGGTTTCGTTGTTCATGGTGTCATTGTATAGAAATAGTTGTACAAATACATGAAATATGTACAATACGCCCCATCGAGAGATTGCGGGAGGGCAACGTACCCCGCAATACATAAGCAACTTATAATTTACTCACTTACCACCCACCCTCAGGAGCCGCACCATGAAAATCACCCTCGCCGTAGCCACCCTCGCGCTGATCGCCTCTTCCGCCATGGCTGCTGACCCTGTGGCCGGCCAGCAGAAGGCCACCGCCTGCATGGCCTGTCATGGCAATGCCAATTTCGGCGGCATCTTCTACACGCTGCAACTGGCTGGCCGCAATGCAGACAAGCTGATGATCAAGACCATGAAGTACAAGACCCTCAAGAAGTTGCACCCCATGATGAACCTCGTCACCACCTTCTACAGCGAGAAGGAACTCGAGGATGTCAGCGCCTATTACCAATCCCTGGGCAAGCCCGCGTTCACCTCACCCCTGTTCACCATCCAGGGAGACGAAGAAGCGGTTTCCGTCGCTCCCCAGGCCATGAACTCTGCGGCGAAGCCCGGTAACTGAAGCGACGCCAACCAGGGATGAAAACCTCTGCCTGCCTCCTGCTCCTGGGAATGTCGCTTCCCGTGCTGGCCGACACGCCGCAGCAGATCCTCGAACGTCTGCAAGTCGAGGCGGGGGCTGCGGCCTCCCCGGAGCGCGGCAAGCAGCTCTATCTCGGGAAGTTCGGCGGCGGCAAGACGGACTCCTGTTCCACCTGCCATACCACCAACCCTCGGGACGCGGGGCGCCACGCACGTACCAACAAGGTCATCGAGGCGCTGGCCCCCAGCGCCAACCGGGAACGCTTCAGCGATCCCGAGAAAGTGGAAAAATGGTTCAAACGCAACTGCAATGAAGTCCTCAACCGCGCCTGCACTGCGCGAGAGAAGTCGGACTTCATCGCCTACCTCCTGACACAGAGGTAAGCCGCCATGCGCACGATCCTTCTGCCACTCCTGCTCCTGGCGGGCGTCGAGGCGGATGCCGGCGTGGTCCTGCCCATGCCGGCCTCGCCCCTTTACCGCAGCGAATGCGGCAGTTGCCACACGGCCTACGCACCCGGCTTCCTGCCCGCGCGTTCCTGGAAAAAGCTGATGGCCGAACTCGATCACCACTTCGGCGAAGAGGCCAGCCTGAAGGACGCCGAGCGCGACCTTCTGTCCAGCCAGTTGCAGGCCCTGGCGCTGGATACGCCCAATGCCAACCCCGTCATTGCCGCCCGCAACGGCGGCGCATGGGCCGCAACCACGCCTTTGCGCCTGAGCACCTCGCCGTTCTTCCACTACCTGCATGACGAAGTCCCGGACAGCATCTGGCGACGCCCGAAAATCGCCAGCAAGGCCAACTGCGGCGCCTGCCACAGGCAAGCCGACACAGGCCGTTATCCCGAAGCCGAAATCAACATTCCCCAATAAACCCATCGAGCGCCCTGACATGCATCGTCTCACCCTGCCCATGGCACTCTCCTGTTTCCTGCTGGCGACCCCGGCCCAGGCCTTTTTCGATGAAATCGTCGTCGGCATGACCAGTGTCAGCAACAACCTCATCCATAGCGGTGAGAGCGTAACCAAGCATTCCATCAGCACCACCTCGACCACGGTGCTGGTTCTGTCTCATGACATCGGCAAGATGGCCGACAAGATCGGCCTGATGGCGGATCGAATCGGTGTCATGGCCGACCGCATCGTGCTCACCGAGTCGATGATGGCGAAGTTTGCCCACAAGGTTGTCGATACCGGCGCGGCGGCGGCGAAACCGGCCGAGGTCGTGCCGCTCGCCTGCGGCCTGGACACGACGGACGAGGCATCGCCGATCTGCTGATTCCAGGATGCTGCGAGGCCCGAATTCGGCGCTTGCACCGGCGCACATATGCCATGCCGGGTTGCAAGGCTGCTAGCATCCGAACTTCCCCCCGATGGAAGCCGCCATGCCCCTGCAAGCCCCCGCGCCACGAAGCGCCGACCTGCGTATCGACGCCGGCTGGATCATTCCCGTCGAACCCAGCGCCCAGGTGCATACCGGACACAGCCTGCTGCTGAAGGACGGGCGCATCGCCGCTCTGCTGCCGGACACCGAGGCGGATGCCTGGGAATGCCACGAACGACTGCGCCTGCCCGGTCACGTACTGATTCCCGGCCTCGTCAACCTGCACACCCATGCAGCCATGACGCTACTCCGTGGGTACGCCGACGACCTGCCGCTGATGGACTGGCTCAATCACCACATCTGGCCGGCCGAGGCGCGCCATGCCGGGCAGGATTTCGTGCGCGACGGCACGAGGCTGGCCTGCCTGGAGATGATCCGGGGCGGCATCACCTGCTTCAACGACATGTATTTCTTCGCCGAAACCGCGGTGGAGGCGGCGACACAGGCGGGCATGCGCATCGCCGCCGGGCTGATTCTGGTGGATTTCCCCACCGCCTATGCCGCCGATCCCGATGGCTATCTGCAAAAGGGTCTGGCCCTGCGCGACGCCCATGGCGACAATCCCCTGGCGAGCTTCTGCCTGGCGCCGCACGCCCCCTACACGGTGGGGGACCGCAGCCTGGAAAAGATCATGACCTACGCCGAACAGCTCGACCTGCCGGTGCACATGCATCTGCATGAGACCCGGGACGAGTTGCAGGCCAGCGTCGAGCAATATGGCGTGCGCCCACTCGCCCGCTTGAAAGCGCTAGGACTGCTCTCACCCGGTCTGATCGCGGTCCATGGCGTGCATCTGGACGACACGGAGATCGGCTGGCTGGCGGATCACGGCTGTCATGTGGCGCACTGCCCTGCCTCCAACCTCAAGCTCGGCAGCGGCATCGCCCCCGTGGCCCGGTTACTGGCGGCGGGCGTGAACATCGGCCTCGGCACGGATGGCGCCGCCAGCAACAACCGACTCGACCTCCTGGGCGAGATGCGTCTGGCGGCCCTGCTCGCCAAGGGTTTGGCCCACGACCCCACCACCTTGCCCGCCGCCCAGGCGCTGGAGATGGCCACCCTGGCGGGCGCTCGGGCACTCGGTCTGGACCAGGAAATCGGTTCCCTGGTTCCAGGCAAGCAGGCCGACATCGTCGCCATCGACCTGTCCGGCCCCGGCAGCCAACCCTGCTACGATCCACTCTCCGATCTGGTCTACAGCGTCGGCCGGGAACAGGTCAGCCATGTATGGGTCGGCGGCCGGCTGCGCGTGGAAAAAGGCGTCTGCCTCAGCCTGGATCGCGGCGAAATCCTGCGCGCCGCGAGTGGTTGGAGAAATGCGATCAAGCCGCGCAGATAGACAAGCGCCGGACGCAGCGCGGGCCGACGGGTGCGGGCTCACACCCAGACATCGGGCGCACCACCCTTCCTGGGCTTCATGGACTCCAGTACCGAGGCGAATTGGCGGTCAAAATTCACCCCCAGCTCGAACAGGCTCAGAATACTCTCCGCGCTTTGCTGGATCGTCGAGCTGACGGTCGCTTCCTGGCTGCCGGTGAGACCGAGGTGCACATAGGATTTTTCGATCTCGTCGACCAAGGCCTGCAACAGCAGGCGCGTTTCGATCTGCTGTTTACGATAGCCGTCGCGGATGTCTTCGAGGGTGCAGTAACTTTCGTTGGAGGCGATCATGAGCGTCTCAGCGCGCGCGGCCGATTCGCGCCGCATCTCTATGGTTTCCGCCAGCGCCTCGGCCGATTCGACCAGGAAGTTGAGATAGCTGGTCAGGCGTTGCGCGGACGCTTCGTCCCTGGGCATATTGAGGATAAGCAAGGAGACGATGGCGCCGTTGAGTATCAGTCGCTGGCCCAGACGAAACTCGCGCCCCAGTGAGGCGGCATGTTCCAGGATGGACAGTTCCAGCGCCGAGGGGGCCCCGGCCGGCGTCGCGGTGAACGTCCCCTCCGCATGGCGTATCTGCACATGGCAGGTGATGCCGTAATCTCCCGCCGCTTGCATGAGCGCGTTCGCCAGGGAGGCGTAATCCGTGACGCGCAGCGTGCTTTGCAGGAAGTCCAGCAGCACTCTGGTTTCGCCAACCTCGTGCAGGATACGAAGGGTGGATTCCTGCAACTGCGATTTCTCGGCCCCAATCTGCGTGGCCTCGCGATGGCGCGCGTAGGCACGCTGCGCCTGGAGCAGGACGATATCGGGATCGAAGGGCTTGCTGATGAAGTCGCAGCCCCCCGCGTCGAAAGCGAGCAAGCGTTCTTGCAGCGTATCGTGGCTGGAGACGAAAATTACCGGCATGGTCAACCCGGCTTGACGCAAGCGCTGACAAGTCTGGTAACCGTCGAGCATGTCCATTTCGATGTCGAGCAAGAGCACGCCGGGTTCGGGTGCAGCCACGCCGTTGACCGGACGGAGTCGTTCCAGTATCTCCTCGCCGCTACTCGCCTGCCTTACCTCGAAGGCCACGCCGAGGGCGATGGCCAGGGTCTCGCGCACGATGAAGTCGTCGTCGACGACCCACGCTGTGGGTTGGGTAACCTGGTTCATGGGTGTTCCATATTTTTCGTCGTAGAAGGTGCGGCTTCCGGCAGGGTTGCCATGATCGCGGCGAGTTCGTCGAAGTCGCCACGCAATTGTGCCAGGGGAAGGGCCACATCGACGACCCCGTCGCGCAGGGCGGATTCCAGTTCCGCGGCAAGAGCGTGCATACGCGAAAATCCGAGTGTGGCAGAAGTTCCCTTGAGACGATGAGCCCGTTTCTGCGCCGCGGCGCGTTCGCCCGAGCGCAACAAGGCATCCAGTTCGAGGACAACGTCGCTTACGACGAATTGGCGCAGAAAACGCAGGTAGATGGACAAATTCCCGCGCGTTGCCAACAGACCCTGATCGAAATCGAAGCCGGCAAGGGCGGAAAACTGGGCACGCACGCCCGCGTCGGGCGCCGCGGTCGCCTCCACACTCTTTTCCACTGCGCCTTCGGTGCTTGATTGCGTGCCTTTCAAGGGCGACAGCCACTTCAGCAACACCGCGAACAACGTGTCCGGGTCGACCGGTTTACTGAGGAAGTCATTCATGCCCGCCGTCAGGCATAGTTGGCGGTCTTCCGCGAAGGCGTTCGCGGTCATGGCGACGATGGGCACGACTTCGCGCCCGGGGAGTTTGCGGATTGCGCGGGTGGCCTCCGTGCCATCCATCCACGGCATCTGCATGTCCATCAGGATCAAGTCGTAGTCGCTGTCCCGCGCCATGCGCAGGGCTTGTGCGCCGTCGGCGGCGATGTCGAGTTTCAAGCCCACATCCGCCAGCAATACGCTCGCCACTTCCTGATTGATCGGTTCGTCCTCCGCCAGCAGGATGCGGCGACCGCGATGATCGCGCCGCAGCATGGCTTCCGACGCTTCTCCGACGCGGGCCGCCGCGACCGCGACCTGCCCAAGACCCAAGCGCGCCGTGAACCAGAATGTGCTGCCGACCCCGGGCGTACTGACTACGCCAACCTCTCCGCCCATCATGTGTGCGAGTCGGCGGGTGATGGCCAGCCCTAAGCCGCTGCCACCGTAGTTGCGGGTGGTCGAATTGTCGGCTTGCTCGAAATCCGAAAACAGCTTGCCGACCACCTCGGGGGCGATGCCGATGCCCGTGTCCTCGACCTCGAAGCGGATCACCACGGTCTCGCCAAGGTCGTCCATGATCCTGGCGCGCAGCGCGATGCTCCCGGTTTTCGTGAACTTCAAGGCGTTGCCCAAAAAATTGAGCAGCGCCTGCGACAGCCGGGTGGCGTCGCCCCGCAGCGCGCCTGGCAGGCCCGAGGCTTCGAGCACGATCTTCAGGCCTTTCGCCGTCACCGCAGCATCGATAACGGCGACCGCCGCTTGTAGCAATTCGACCGGAGCGAAATCCTTCTGCTCGATGACGAACTTGCCGGCCTCGATCTTGGACAGATCGAGAATGTCGTTCAGGATGGCCAGCAGATGTTTGCCCGAGCCTGCAATCTTGTCGAGTTGCCCCCTTTGCACGGCGGTGACGTCGCCTCGGAGCAACAAGTGCGCCATGCCGAGTATGCCGTTCATGGGCGTGCGGATCTCATGGCTCATATTCGCCAGGAAGGCGCTCTTGGCGACATTGGCGGATTCGGCCGCGTTCCTGGCCGCCGTCAATTCGACGGTGCGCGCCTCCACCAGATTTTCCAGGTGATGGCGGTAGCGGTCGAGTTCCTCGCCCATGCGCTTCTTCTCGGTGACGTCCTCCTTCACCCCGACATAATGCGTGATGAGCCCGTCCGCCCGCTGCAGGGGTGTGATGATGGCGAACTCGATGCACTCGCTGCCGTCGCGGCGGCGATTGATGAATTCTCCCTTCCAGGATCGACCTTCGGCGAGTGCACTCCAAAGGGAAACGTAGGTCGACTGTGGCGTCTTGCCGGATTGCAGCATGCGTTCGTTGCGGCCCAACAACTCCTCGCGGCTGTACCCGGTGTTGCGCACGAAGGACTCGTTTACATACTCGATCTCGGCCGCGAGGTTGGTGATGACGATGCCCTCCGCGCTCTGCTCGACGGCGAGCGACAATTTGCGTATCTGTTCCTCGGCGGCGCGGCGCGAAGTGATGTCGCGGTTACTGCCACGACGGCCCAGACAACAGCCGGACTGGTCATGGATCGGTTTACACTGATGACTGATCCAGCGTGTCTCGCCATCACGGCGGACGATGCGGTATTCCAGTTCGTGCGCATCGGCGGCGCCGGGCACGAAATGCGCTTGATAGTCGGCGCGGTCATCGGGGTGAATGATGCGCGTCAGGAGTTCGGGGTCATCGAGGAAGTCCTGAGACCTGTAGCCGCTCAGTTCCAGGCAAGCCGGCGAGACGTATTTGAAGCACCCAGCCTCGTCCACCCAGAAAATACAGTCGGCCGCGCTCTCCGCAAGCAGACGGAACTTGTCCTCGGACTCTTTCAGCGCCAGAAGTGCCTGATTGACTCCGCCGATATCGCTCAGGGTCACAAGGAGTAGCGGAGGCGACACCGGTGTGCCCTCCCCTTCAAGCGCGCGGCGGCAGTCCACATGGGCATGCAGCGGCGAGCCATCGCCACGGCGCAGCGCCAGATCGAAAGTCAGGCCCTCCATCCGCTCCATCGCCACGAGGAAGTGACCTCTCCAGCATCCCAGGTCGACGGCGGCGACGAAGGGGGTAAAACCGGACCCGAGCAGATGCGGGCGCGCAACGCCGAGCATCGTGGCTGCCGTGAGGTTCGCACTGGAGATCAGGCCACTCGCGTCGAACGTAAGATAGCCGACCGGAGCATATTCGTAGAGGTCGACATAGCGATCACGCGGGGCTTTCAGGTCGGTGCGCCCCGGAGACCGCGGCGACAGACCAGGCACACCTTCACACGACGCGAGATCCTCCGAGCCATGCTGCTCCATTGCTATTCCTTGTAGGATGCCGACATCGCGCCGTTGAACCGTGTACTACCACTATCGCATTTCCCCATAGCCGAGCATTATCGACTGTTTTAGAGACTATTCTAATCGCCGCCGGGTACACCGGAAATCTATCGCGGGATTTTGTTGTATTTTCGCGCCGGTCGCGGCGCTTTCCCCGCGAGCGGGCAGTTAGCGCGGGTGAGGGCTCCCGCCGCCAGGTGGGTGCACCCTGCCGGGCGCACCAAAAAAAACGCCGGCACGAATGCCGGCGCCACGCGAAGGGCGGCCTGCGCCGCCATTCCGCCGCGACTTACTTGTCCTTCACTTCCTCGAACTCGGCGTCAACCACATCGTCGTTGCCACCGTGGCCGCGTGCCGCGTCGGGGCCAGGTTGGCCGCCAGGCTGGCCACCGTCCTTGGCATACATCTGCTCGGACAACTTGTGGCTGGCCTCGGCCAGGATCTGGGTCTTGGCTTCGATCGCATCCTTGTCGCCGGACTTGATCGCCACTTCAGCCTCGGCAATGGCGGCCTCGATCTTGGTTTTTTCCTCCGCACCGACCTTGTCGCCGAAGTCTTTCAGCGCCTTCTTCACCGAGTGCACCATGCTGTCGGCCTGATTGCGCGCCTGCGCCAGTTCGAACGCCTTGTGGTCCTCGGCGGCATTGGCTTCGGCGTCCTGCACCATCTTCTTGATCTCGTCCTCGGACAGGCCGGAATTCGCCTTGATGGTGATCTTGGCTTCCTTGCCGGTGCCCTTGTCCTTGGCGGAGACGTGCAAGATGCCGTTGGCATCGATATCGAAGGTGACTTCGATCTGCGGCAGGCCGCGCGCGGCCGGCGGAATGTCGGTCAGGTTGAACTGGCCCAGGCTCTTGTTGCCGGAGGCCATTTCCCGCTCGCCCTGCAGCACGTGGATGGTCACCGCGGTCTGGTTGTCGTCGGCCGTGGAGAACACCTGGTTGGCGCGGGTGGGGATGGTGGTGTTCTTGGGGATGAGCTTGGTCATCACGCTACCCAGGGTCTCGATGCCCAGAGACAAGGGGGTAACGTCCAGTAGCAGCACGTCCTTGACTTCGCCTTGCAGCACGCCGCCCTGGATGGCCGCACCCACGGCGACGGCCTCGTCCGGGTTCACGTCCTTGCGCGGCTCGCGGCCGAAGAACTCTTTCACCAACTCCTGCACCTTGGGCATGCGGGTCATGCCGCCGACCAGAATCACGTCACCGATGTCGGAAATCTTCACACCGGAATCCTTGATGGCGATCTTGCACGGATCGATGGTGCGCTTGATCAGGTCTTCCACCAGGCTCTCGAACTTGGCGCGGGTAAGCTTCATGACCAGGTGTTTGGGACCGGAGGCATCCGCCGTGATGTAGGGCAGGTTGATCTCGGTCTGGGTGGCGGAGGACAGCTCGATCTTGGCCTTCTCGGCCGCATCCTTCAGGCGCTGCAGGGCCAGCACGTCGTTCTTCAGGTTGACGCCGGACTCCTTCTTGAACTCGTCGATGATGTGGTCGATCAGGCGCTGGTCGAAGTCTTCGCCGCCCAGGAAGGTATCGCCATTGGTGGACAGCACCTCGAACTGGTGCTCACCGTCGATTTCGGCGATCTCGATGATCGAGATGTCGAACGTGCCGCCGCCCAGGTCGTACACCGCGATCTTGCGATCGCCTTCCTTCTTGTCCATGCCGAAGGCGAGTGCCGCGGCGGTGGGCTCGTTGATGATGCGCTTGACTTCCAGCCCGGCGATGCGGCCTGCGTCCTTGGTGGCCTGGCGCTGCGAGTCGTTGAAGTAGGCCGGCACGGTGATGACCGCTTCGGTGACCTCCTCGCCCAGGTAATCCTCGGCGGTCTTCTTCATCTTGCGCAACACTTCGGCGGAAATCTGCGGAGGCGCCTTTTTCTCGCCACGCACTTCCACCCAGGCATCGCCGTTGTCGGCCTGGAAGATCCGGTAGGGCATCAGGTCGATGTCTTTCTGCACTTCCTTCTCGGCGAAGCGGCGGCCGATCAGGCGTTTGATCGCGTACAGAGTGTTCTTGGGGTTGGTGATCGACTGGCGCTTGGCCGGCGCGCCACAGAGGATTTCACCATCTTCCGCATAGGCAACGATGGATGGGGTGGTGCGCGTGCCTTCCGCGTTTTCGATGACCTTGGTCTTGCCGCCTTCCATGATGGCGACACACGAGTTGGTGGTGCCCAGGTCGATACCTATGATCTTGCCCATGATGTATTCCTCAGAAAAATTGGCTTGTTAGCTTTATGGGATTGTTGAGTCGAGTTTTCAAGGGGGGGGTTACTTGGGTTTCACAACCATCACCAACGCCGGCCGGATCACACGCTCGTTCAGCGTGTAGCCCTTCTGCAGCACCTGGGCGACGCTGTTGGGCTCGCCGTCTGCCTCCACGATACCGATGGCCTGGTGACGATTCGGATCAAATTTATCACCCAGCGGACTGATTTCATTGATGGCGTTCTTCTCGAACACGCCGGAAAGCTGCTTCAGGGTCAGTTCCACCCCGCTTTTCACGCTCTCCAGACTGGCGCCGTCCCCGGTGGCCAGGGCGGCCTCCAGGCTGTCCTTCACCGCCAACAGGTCGCCCGCGAACCTGTCCAGAGCAAACCTGCGCGCCTTTTCCACGTCTTCCAGCGCGCGCCGTCGCACGTTCTCGGTTTCCGCCTTGGCACGCAGCCAGGCATCGTGGTGCTCCTGTGCGTTCAACTCCGCCTGGCGCAACATTTCCTCCGGGCTGGGTGTGGTATCCACCGCGTTGACCGGCTCTTCCTGATTGACTTGATCTTCAGACACTTCGCTACTCCTCCATAAAACCTGCTTGGTTTTGTGGGCACGTTGGCGGGTTTCAAGGGGCGACGTGCCCAAACGGGTTCGATGCGACGCCGCCTGGCCGACGCGTCGCCCGTCACGCGCGCGTCGCAAACGTGGCCGGGTGGGGTTTGAATCCCTCATAATGGCGCTCGCGGCGAAGTACCCGCAGACTCGAAATAACCTCACAACCGCCGGCGCAGCCCGCTCCAGCATCAAACGTAGCGTAAATCGAGGCCAGCGCATCCATGAATAGATCCATATCGAGGCCTCCGCACCCGCATCAGTCGTTCAGCGACCCGGCGCTCAAGATGGCGGTGCGTATCCCATCGCCTCCGCCTTTGCTGGAAGAGCTCAACCGACTGATGGACGACCCCAACGCGAACATGGAAGAGATCGGACAGGTGATACGGACCGATGCCGGCCTCACCGCCAGTCTTTACCGAACGCTGGCCAGGCCGATGTACGGCTTGACTCGCCCGCCCGAAACCATCGCCCAGGCCATCTCGCTGGTCGGCCTGAAAACCGTGGCCGAGTTGGTCAAGGGACTGTCTCTGGAAAGCGCTATCTTCGGCGAATCCAAATTTTTTCCCTGGTTCTGGGAACGCGCCAACGAGATTTCCCGCTATGCCGCGGCCATCGCCTGGAAACAACGCACGGCCTGCAACCTGTTCCCCGAACACGTCCAACTGGCGGCGCTGTTCATGGACTGCGGCGTCCCCATCCTGATCCAGCACATCGAGAAGTACGAGTACGCCTTCATCACGTCCAAGGGTTACATCTGGCCCAATATCCCCTCCGAGGATAGCCGTTTCGACACCGACCATGCCGTGGTCGGCTGGATGGCCGCGCGCCACTGGAAATTGCCCGATTATGTCTGCCAGTCCGTCCGCTGGCACCACGACCCGATCAGAGTCAGCGACAAGTCCGCCACCCTGGTCGCGATCCTGCAAACCGCGCTGCACGTTTTCAACCTGCGCACTTCCAGGGAGGACAAGGATTGGGCCGGACACGAAAGCACTGCGCTGGAAGAAATCGGCATCACCAAGGAAGGCCTGCGGGAGTTCGAGGAAGACATCGCCGACCGGGCGGGTCGGTAGCGCTCAATCCGAGCGGTTTTTCTCCGCTCGGACGATGCGCCCTAGCGCCTCGCGGATCACCGAACGCGGCGCACCCAGGTTCAGGCGCATGAATCCGGCGCCACCCTGGCCGAAGAGGCTGCCCGGACTCATGCCCACGCGCGCGACCCTCACGAAGTAGCGCTTCAAGGCCTCATCGTCCAGACCCCGCAGTTGGCCATATTCCCGGCAATCCAGCCAGAGCAGATACGTGCCTTCCGGCGCCACTGCGCGCAGCATGGGCGCTTCGCGCGCCAGGGTGGCCAAGACTTCGTCGCGGGTGTCCGCCAGATAAGCCATGAGCGCATCCAGCCAGGGCGCGCCCCCCCGGTAGGCCGCGGCGAAGGCTGCGGTGCTGAACGGGTTGGCGCCGCCCAGGTGCAGGTGTGCGAAGGCCTGGCGCAGTTTCTCGCGAAGCTCCGGATTGCTCGCGACAAGAGCGGACAAGCCCAGGCCGGGAATGTTGAACGTCTTGCTCGGCGCCACGGCGGTGACGATCCGTTCGCCCTCGCCGGCCAGGGTCGCCAGAGGCGTGTGGCGAAACCCCGGGTAGACCAGGTCGTGATGGATTTCGTCGGACAGCACCACCAGATCGTGTTTCCGGGCGATACGCAGCACCTCGCGCAGTTCCTCTTCCGTCCAGACCCGACCCACCGGGTTGTGGGGACTGCACAGCAGGAGCAGGCGGGCGTCACGGGCGCACACTTCCAGATGCGCGAAATCGATGCCGTAACGTCCTGCCTCGAAAACCAGGGGGTTCTCGACCAGGCGTCGACCGTTGCCGGTGACCGCCGAGAAAAAGGGAAAGTAGACCGGCGGCTGCACGATGACGCCCTCCCCCACCCCGGCAAAGGCCAGCACCGCGGCATGGAGCGAAGGCACCACGCCGGGCGCCATCGAGATCCAGTCGCGCTCGATGTGCCACCGGTGGCGTATGCGCAACCAATCGACCAGGGAGGCGTAGACCGCGTCGGCGATCAGGCTGTAGCCGTAGATGGGGTGGGCCGCGCGCGCGGCGAGAGCCTGGCTGACCGACTCGGGTACGGCGAAGTCCATGTCGGCCACCCACAAGGGCAGGACATCCTCGGTCTGGAACACGGCGGCGCGCCCATCCCATTTCAGGGAATCGCTGCCCTCACGGGGAATGACCCGGTCGAAATCGAAGCTCATGGCAAGCGTTCCCAAATCGTCGCTTCGGAAAGCGTGTGCTGGAATTTGCGTCGGGTCTCGCGGATGACGAAGGACACTTCGACCGGGCCCAACACCAGCCGAAAATGGGAGCCGAGGTGTTGTTTCAGGCCATCCAGGGTGGTGAAGTTCTCGCCGTGACGCTTGATCCCGCCTATCCACGCCTCTCTGGGCGTGTGTTCGGCCAGCCAGGTATAGGGCGAGGCGATCAGCAGCAAGCCACCCGGGTTGAGTCGTTCGTGTATCGAATCCAGGAACTTTGCCGGGTCGTAAAGGCGGTCGATCAGGTTGGCGGCGAGGATCAGATCGTAGCCGCTGAAATGGGGCTTGAGGTTGCAGGCGTCGCCCTGGAAGAAGCTCACCTTGCCGCGGACAGCCTCCAGGCCGAGATCACGCAAGCGCCGCTCGCGGTAGGAGACCAGTTCGCCCTCCTCCACCAGGGTGTAGCGCAGCACGCCGCGTTCGGCCATTTCCACGCCCTGGCCGATGAACCGCGCGGAGAAGTCGATGCCCACCACGTCCTCGAAGGCGCGTGCCAACTCGAAACTGGCCCGGCCCGAAGCACAGCCCAGGTCCAGGGCGTGGCGGGCCACACGTGTCCCCATCGCACGAATCGCCAGTTCCGCCAGCGCTTTCGAGAAATTGACCACGCCGAAGTAGCTGTCGCCGTAATGGAATTCGGCGTATTCGGAGAGCAGCTTGGCGTTCTCATAGTGGGACGGCGGCGGAACGGGCGGCGCCTCGCCGACCACATAGCGGAATCCCGCGTGCTGGAAGAAATGTCGGCGGAAGGCGTAGCGCGCGCTCAAACGCGTCTCGTTGCCGCAGGAAATCCAGGAGCCGCCCTTGAACAGGTTGTGGCGTTCATCGAAGGTGGGCGTGGTGAAGTCGTCGTAGAGCGGGTGGACTTTGAATCCCGCGTAGGGATAGATGGGCGTGGTCGTCCATTGCCAGACATTGCCCACCACGTCATACAAGGGGCCGTGCGCGTAACGGTTGACCGGACAGGTGGAAGCAAAATGGTCGAGATGCAGGTTGGCCGCAGCGGCGCGGTCTTCGGCCACCTCTTCCACCCCGGAAAAATCGGCCAGACGCTGCCACTCATCCTCGCAGGGCAACCTCACCTTCAGACCTGAGGCCGCAGACTTCCAGGCGCAAAATGCCTGGGCCTCGTGAAAATTCACCTCGACCGGCCAGTCCCAATTCATGTCCACCACTTCCAGCATCAGGCGCAGCTTCCAGCCCGTGCCATCGGCAACCCAGAAGGGAGGATGGCGCGCCTGGCTGAAATCGCGCCAGGATCGGCCTTCCTCGGCCCAGCAGGCATCATTCGCATAACCGCCGTCCTCGACGAAGGCCAGATACTCGGCATTGCTCACCAGATAACGCGCCGCCTCGAACGCGGGAACATCGGCCTCGTGTAGGCCATATTCGTTGTCCCAACCGTAGTGAAGCTCGTCGCAGGCCTTGCCCAGACGCACGCCGCCAGCCGGCACGGCCACCAGCTCGTTGCCGGGTGCCGGGCCGGTGTCGCGGCAGGGCGCCCAGGCCGCATGCGGCCGCACATGATTCAACGCATGCTGGCGGATCAGCACGGAGGAGGTCTCCAGATGGATGCGTTCATGCTCGATGCCCATCAGTATGGGCCACCAGGGATGCTCCCAGGCGACCGGCAAGGTCAGTGGCAAGGTGGCGATGAGCGCGTCCACGGCCGCGCGCACCTGGCGGCGATAGGCACGGACTTCCTCCACCCCCGGCCAGTCGTAGTGCGTCTCGCCCAGATCGTCCCAGCTCATTTCGTCCACGCCGATGGCGAACATCGACTCGAAACGCGGATGGATGCGCTCACGCAGCAGGCCGGCCAGCACCAACTTGTTGACGAAAAAAGTCGCCGTATGGCCGAAATAGAAAATCAGCGGATGCCGCAGCGGAATCGGCTTGCTGAAATAAGCCGCGTCGCCCACCAGCACCTCGAACAACTGCTCGTAACGATCAAAGGTGGCGTGGAAATACGCACGAATCTCGCGACGCTTGGCTTCCGGGTCGCCATCGAGGCGGGGCGTGCGGGGAAAAAGCTGGGCAGTCATGGCAGGATGCAGGATTAGGGAATGCGTAATGCTAGCAGCCTGCCGAGTTTTCCAGTCGAAGCGTGAGCACCTCGCTCACACTGTCCATCCCAGCCTCAGGGCGTGCCGTGCGCAAGCACTGGATCGCGGACTACAGGCAAGTCCAGCCAGAACCGGCTGCCGACACCTACCTCGCTTTCAAAGCCGATACGGCCACGCATCGCCTCTGCCAGTTTTCTGCTGATGACCAGACCGATTCCGGTGCCTTCTGTAGCGGTTCGCTCGGCGCCCAGCCTCTGGAAGGGCTGGAACAGGTGTGCGCGGCGATCTTCCGGAATACCCGCTCCCGTGTCGACGACCGTGATGCGCACGACCTCCGCCATCATCACGCAGGACACTACGGCCATGCCGCCCTCACGGTTGTACTTGACGGCATTGGAGAGCAGGTTGAGGAGGATCTGTCGCAGGCGTATCGCGTCGGCCCGAACGACGATCCCGCTGGGGCACGAGTGGCGGACCACGATCTGGCGGGCTGTCGCGGCAGGCCGAATGATCGCTACCGCTTCTTCCAGGGTGGGTTCCAGCGCCATGTCGGCGATGGCGAGATCCAGCCTTCCGGATTCGATGCGTGCCAGATCGAGGACCTCGTTGATCAAGGCATGCAGGTGGCGACCGCTGCCGAGAATATGGCCAACGGCTTCCTTTTGCGATGGATCGAGGGGGACCGGCACGCCCATCTCGAGTATCTGTGCGAAACCGATGATGGCGTTGAGCGGCGTGCGCAACTCGTGGCTCATGCTCGCCAGGAAGACCGATTTTGCCTCACTGGATTGCTGCGCCTCGCGTCGAGCCAACTCAAGTTCCTGGAACAAGGCATGCACCCGCGTGACATCCCGGGCGACACCCAGTACACCGATCAACTTGCCCTCCTTGCTGCGGACGGCGGCTTTCACGGTTTCGAGCAAGGCGCGGTGGCCATCGCTGGCGTAGGTGACCCATTCCTCGTTGATCTGTGGCTCTGTGAGTTCGGCCGCAGCACGATCATGCTTGCGAAACGCCTCGGCGATCTCCGGGGAAAAGAAATCGCGATCGGTCTTGCCCAGGATATCCGACTCGGGCGCACCCAATAATTTTTCGAAGGCCGGATTGCAGGAGAGAAACCGCCCATCGGAATCTTTCATCCACACCAGATCGGGTATCGCGCTCAGCAGGGTCTGGAGTTGCCTGCGCTGTTGCTCGGAACGTTCCAACTCCTCGGTGATCACCTCCGAAAGCTGGAGTACGCGCTGTTCGGCGCGGCGCTGATCGGTAGTGTCGAGAAAACTCCAGACCCGGCCAACCACCTCGCCATGGACCGTCTGAGGGTGGGAAAATCGCGCGAAGGTGCGGCCGTCTCGGAAGGTCACGGTGTCGCGCGAGATCGCTTCCGGCCTGTCGTACAGCGACTCCACCTTGCGCAGGAAGTGTTCTGGATGCTCGATCTGATCGAGCACATGGGCGAGTATATTTTCGTCGTCACCACCGGCGATCAGTTCGTCTGGAACCTGCCACATCTTGGCGAAACGTTTGTTGGCCGAGACGACCTTGCCCGCTCGATTGACCACCAGGATGCCGTTGTCCGTGGCATTGAGCGTGGCTTCCATGAGAGAGATCGCATTTTCCCGCCGCTGCGAGGCGTATTCGGCAGCATGCGCGGAGAGCTCCGCCGACATGCGGATTTCCTCGAGTGTGCTTCTGGCTGCGAAATCCTTGCGCAGCAGAAACTCCCGCCACCAGCCGATGGCGCCAGCCACGAGGGTCATGGTGGCGACATGGTAGGTCAGGTAGGCAACATCCGCGGGCCGTTTCCAGAAGGCGTCGACCATGGCAAGTTCGAACCCGAGGAAGATCAGCGCGCCGCACACCAAGGCATAACCGAAGCGTATGCCGAGAATGACGAAGCAATAAAGTTCCAGGATGGTGAAGTTGAGTATGCCCACCCAGGATTTGAGGCCCGATCCACCCTGCACATCCACGGCCAGCAGAATCTGGAACAACATGAGGGCGATGACGACGATCGTCCCCGACATCGTCAACTCCCAGTACCTCTTCGTCCGAGGCACGAAGGTCAGCGTCAACATCACGGCCAGAAACGGCGAGCACAGTTCCAGGCGATAGAAATTTGCCGTGACCTGCGGATAGGCGAACCAGTCCGCGAGAAAATCGGCGATCAGTAATAACAGCCCGAGGCCCAGGCTCCACTGCGCAAAGCGATAGTGAAAATTGGTGTAGAAATCAACGAACCGGTTTTCATACTCGGGATCGGAAAACCGGAGCAGCAGCCGCAACGGGAGTTGTTTTCCGACCGCGTTCATGATCCATTCATCCGTAGAGGGCGCGAAATCATTGGAAGGCCGAAGGCATCGCCGCGTCGGGTTCCCCACCGCCCCGCTCGGCCACGTGCGAGTACCCGTCTGCCGTGACACAAACCGGACGGTTCTCTAATACGCTGCGTACCAGTGAAAGCAGTTTCGGTACGTCGAACGGCTTGGTGAAATAGGCGATGAACCCGGCGTCGAGTCCACTCCTGACATCGCTGGGCAAGGCCGCCGCGCTGACCGCGATGACTGGGAGGTCGGCGCTGCGCGGATCGTCCTTGATCGCTTGCAGCGCCTCCAGACCGCTCATCCCGGGCAGGCTGATGTCCATCAGAACCAGATTCGGCGGGTTGCTCCGGATCAGGACCAGACCTGCCTCGGCGGTCTCCGCGGTCAACAACGCCACGCCCGGAAAGTGACGAAATACATGTTGCATGACGGAGCGGTTGACCGGATTGTCCTCGATATAGAGCACCCGTCCGGCAAGACCGCCGTCACGCACGGGCGCTTCGGAGGGGTCCGTGATCTCGTCCGCGGAGGAGTCGGCGTTTACCCAAGCGGCGGGCAGATCCAGCCAGAAACGGCTGCCTATCCCTACCTCGCTTTGAAAGCCGATCCGCCCACCCATCGCATCGGCGAGCGTCTTGCAGACGACCAGACCGATGCCCGTGCCCTCGATGCTGGTTTGTTCGGCGCCCAAGCGCTGGAAAGGCTGAAACAGCTGAGCAAGGCGTTCTGGCGGAATCCCCGGCCCGGTGTCGACGACGCTGGTGCGCACGACATCGCCTTTGGGCTGGCAGTAAACGGCGACCAGACCGCCCTCATGGTTGTACTTGACGGCATTGGACAGCAAGTTGAGCAATATTTGACGGACGCGCACTGCATCGGCGTGAACCAGCATGCCGCCAAGGCAGGCCGGTCGGATGGTGATCCTGCGGTCGGCGGCGAGCGCCTGAGTCATGACCACCGCCTCCTGAATAGACGACCCGATGTCCAGGGTGGCGTTGGCGAGATCCAGCTTGCCCGCCTCGATGCGTGCCAGATCCAGCACCTCGTTGATCAGCCGAAGTAGATGGCGGCCGCTGCCCAGGATGTGGCCCACCGCCTCCCGATGTGGCGGATCGAGAGGCACCGGCACGCCCATGTCGAGCATCTGGGCAAAACCGATGATGGCGTTGAGGGGCGTGCGCAACTCGTGGCTCATGCTCGCCAGAAAAGCGGATTTTGCCCGGCTGGCTTCTTCGGCAGCCTCTTTGGCCCGCAGAACCTCGGCCTCTGCCCGCTTGCCCTGCGTCAAGTCGCGGAAAACCATGACGGCGAAATCGTCGGTGATCGATGCCATGGCCTCGATCGGGCTGCGCGTGCCATCCTTGCCGGTAGCCACCGCTTCCATGGAGACGACGATGCCCGTTTCCAGGCCAAGCGCCAACCTTTTGTACCACTCCGTCCGCACGCCGTCCCGGTACTCTGCGTTCGGGAAGACCATGGACCACCAGTGCTCCGCGTCCGGCATTTCCTGGAGGCTATAGCCGAAGGTTTCCGTGAAACGTCGGTTGACGACGAGAAAACGATGTTCCGCGTCCTTGACCACGATCGGCAGGGGTGTAGATTCGAGCAATTGACGAAACAGGGATTCACTGGTGCGCAAAGCTTGTTCGGTCCACTTGCGTTCCGTGATGTCGATATCCATACAGACGAATACCGGGGAGAGTTCGCCGGGAATCGCGAACAGCGTCGAAGTCACGATCCGTTCCACGCCGTCGCGGTGCCGAATACGGTATTCGGTCGGCCCAAGGGTGGTGCCGACACTCGCGCTGAGGCAGGTCAGCGCGGCGAGGAAATCCCTGGTCTGTTCTTCGCCCAGGATCAACTGGTCGAGCGTCTTGCCCAACGCCTCCATTGCCGTCCATCCGAAGACCCGTTCGGAGGCATGGTTCCAGTACAGGACACGACCGTTCCGGTCGAACCACTGCACCGCGACGTTGGGGGTGTTTTCCAGTGTGGCCGAAAGTCGCTGCTCGGCCAGCTTGAGTTCGGTGATATTGCGCATGAATCCGTGCCAGAGCGTGTCGCCGTTGACCAGGCGTTCCGGGGTCGAAGTGCACTCGACCCAGAGCAGACTGTGCAGTGGATGCAGCATCCGGAACGACTCGTTCATCGCTGCCAGATCTCTTGCGGAAGCGGCAATCGATGCGTGCACGCGGTCGCGATCCTCCGGGTGTATCTGGGCAAAAATCGCCGCGGCGCTGTCTTTGAGGGTTTCCGGATCGAGGCCAAACAGACTCGCCATGCCTTCGCTGGCGTAGGGGAGGCAGGAACGGCCATCGCGGCGTAGCAGGAACTGGTAGATGACTCCGGGCACGTTGGCGGCAATCTTCTTCTGGCGCTCCGCAAGTTCACGCGCCACCGACTCCCGCTCGAGCAAGCTCCGCCCCATGCGCGACGCGATGAGGGCGAAGATGGCCGCGTAGGCGGTCACGTTCCAGACGTAGTTCAGCCAGACCACCGGGTGGTGCGTATACGTCGAGTAGTCCAGTTTGAACTCGATCCAGTGCCGGCTTGCGGCCCACCCCAGTAGCACCAGGCAGAGGGTGTTGCCGACGATCAGGCGCCAGGCGATCCGGTTCTCCAGGAACAGGATGGCGATGAACGCGAACAGGATCGCGTACAAGCCACTGATGGCGGCGACTCCGAACTGGAGGAGGCCGGCGTAGGTAACCGACCAGGCGACCACCAACAGACTCGTGACCCGCCAGAGATAGGGTAAGCGGGCACGGCCCAGCCACATGAACCAGAGCCACGCGAGTGCCAGGAGGTGCATCAGCATGACCGGCCGCCAACCGATGATCAGCATCCGCGCCAAGGAAAACGCCACACCTGGGATGGAGGCGATGCTGATCCAGAATAAGGCATCGTTGAGCAGGCGATTGCGCATGCCGGAAAAGTCTTCGAGCGTGTCAGCGTACATCCTGGTTTCCATCGGTAGCGTGCAAGCCGGATGCATGACCGAGCTCGTTCCGCACCAGCGCGACCAATTCCCTCACATCGAAAGGCTTGGTGAGGTAGGCATGGAATCCCGCATCGAGCCCGATTTTCACGTCGTTCGGCAGCGCCGCCGCACTGACGGCAACCACGGGGATGGCCGCCGTGCGAGCATCCGATTTGATCGCACTCAGCGCCTCCAGACCACTCATGCCGGGCAGGTTGATGTCCATCAAGATCAAGTCCGGCCGGTTGTCCTGGATCAGGGTCAGGCCTGCCTCGGCGGTCTCCGCGGTCATCAGGCGCACGTCCGGAAGTTGCATGAAGACATGTTTCATGACGGCAAGGTTGGCAAGATTGTCCTCCACGTAAAGGACACGACCCTGCACAGGGTGGTGGTGGCCCGATTCCGTAACGGCCGGGGTGGTTAATTCGACACGCTCCAGGTGATCCACGAGGGCCGCAGGAAGATCTACCCAGAAGCGACTGCCGATACCCGTTCCGCTTTCGAAACCGATCTGCCCAGCCATCGCCTCGACCAACTTCTTGCACACGACCAGGCCGATGCCGGTGCCTTCGGTGCTGGTCAATTCGGCGCCCAATCGCTGAAAAGGCTGGAATATCCGCGGCCGCAGTTCTTCCGGAATGCCTGGCCCCGTATCGACCACGGTGATGCGTACCCTCCCCTCCCCGGCCTGGCAGGACACCACGACCATCCCGCCATCGCGGTTGTACTTGACGGCATTGGATAGCAGGTTGAGCAGAATCTGGTGTACACGGGCCGTATCGGCATGGACCGACACGTGAACGCCACAGGTATGACGAATCATGATCTGCCGGCCGTCGGCGGCGGGACGGGTCAGGCTGATTGCCTCCTCGATCACCGGCGCTAGCGGTAGATTCGTAGGATTGAGGTCCAGCTTTCCGGACTCGATGCGCGCGAGATCCAGCACTTCGTTGATCAGCCGCAGCAGGTGGCGACCACTGCCGAGAATATGGCCGACCGCCTCCTGTTGCGCGAGGTCGAGCAGCGCCGGAATGCCCAGATCCAGCATCTGGGCAAAACCGATGATGGCGTTGAGTGGCGTGCGCAACTCGTGGCTCATCTGCGCCAGAAACGCGGATTTTGCGCGGTTGGCGCTCTCCGCGGACTCCATGGCCGCGATCATGGAGCGCTCCGCCCTGTTCTCTTCGGTGACATCGCGGGTGATGATCACCGCATGGACGTCGGCTCCCGGCGCTTCGTGGTAAGGCAGGTAGCTGATGGCGCACTCGCGCTCACCCAGTTCCGGCAGATGGATGGTCGTGTGCAGGGCGATCGCGCGGTCGCTTGAGAAACATTGCGCCAGCATGGGGGCGACGGACTCGCGGTAGACCTGCTCACCCCAGATATCCGTCAGATGCTGGCCGATGACCGATGCGCGCGAGCGTTGCAACGCCTGGCACCAGGCATCGTTGACCACTTCGTAGCGATGGTCGGTGCCGACCACGGTCATCATGTCCTGCGCCGAATTGACGATGAACCGGTAACGATTCAACGTGTCCTCGGCGGTCTTCCGGCCGCTGATGTTGTACATCACGCAGTGCGTGCGCACGAATTTTCCAGCGACATCGTGCTGCACGCGTCCTTCCAGCAGCACGGTGACGAACTCCCCGTCCTTGCGGCGCAACCGCAACTCGCTGCTGATCTCACACTGGCACACGAAGCCCTCAAAAACACGCGAAAACTGTGCGGATTCCTGCCAGAGCCCGCCAAAACTCGTGCCCAGCAATTCTTCGCGGCAGTATCCCAGCAACTCGGCGAGCGGCGGATTCAGGTCGAGAAAACAGCCTGTGATATCGAGCGATAGGTAGGCCACCGGGGCATATTCGAACAGGGTGCGGAAGCGTTGCTCGCTCTCGCGCAGGGCCAAAGCCGTGCCTTTGCTTTCGGTGATGTCGCGCTCCGTGACCAGGATGGCGTCCTCGTCGCCATAGCAAAAGCGCGTGAGCGTCACATCCAGATCGAATTCATGGCCATCATGCGGTCGGCGCCCTCGCCACTCGAAATGGCGTTCATTGCCAGCCATGACATCGCCCCAGATCGCGGGCAGCTGATCGACCGGCATTCCCGGCGCCGAATAATCCTCGGCTATGGAATAGTGGTCGAATTCCTCCGCGCTCACTCCGAACATCTCCAGCAATCGCCGGTTGGCTTGTAGCGGGCGGCCGTCGAGGGCATGAACGGCAACCGCTTCGTGGACGTTATCGAACAACTGGCGGAAGCGCTGCTCGCTTGCGCGCAAGGCCAGTTCCGCCTGCTTGCGTTCGGTGATATCCACATCCATGCAGACGTAGATCGGAGAGGCGTCGCCGGGAATGGAAAAGATCGTCGACGTAATGGTGCGATCACTCCCGTCCCGATGCCGAACGCTGGCTTCGATCGGGCCCACGACGTTCGTGCTGGCGCCGATGGCTTTCATCGCGGCAAGGAAACTCTGACTTTCTTCGTCCGTGTAGATCAACTGATCCAGCGTCTTACCCATGGCTTCTGCCGCCGACCAACCGAATAGTCGTTCGGAGGCGTGGTTCCAGTAGAGGACACGAGCCTCCTGGTCGTACCATTGCACGGCGACATGCGGCGCACTTTCCAGGGTCGCGGTCAGACGCTGTTCGGACGCGGTCAGGCGGGCCTCGCTGGCCTTGCGTTCGGCGAAAAGGGCGGCGATATACAGGCCGACCAGGGCAATGCCGAGGATGAAAACGTTGATATCGATGATGCGGTCTGGAATGGCCTGTCTGGCGAAGGAGCCGTGGCCGGACAGGGTGGCCTGAAGGGCGAAGGCGGCGAGGAGCACGGCGGCCAGAGAGGCTCCGCGCGTGCCCCAGACGATGCCGACGAGGATCATGTAGGGGAAGCAATAGGCCAGGATCAGGAAATGCTGGAGATCCTCGTGCCCGAAAACGTACAGGCTAAGGGCGATGGTGAGCAGCGCGACGAGGAAGGCGGTCTTGAGCAACGCCGTTGCGTTCTCGCGGTGCGCGCGGAAGGCAGACACCCAGGTGAGCAGCAATGGGGTGAACAAGAGATGCGCCATCATGTTGACCAGCCACCAGGAGCCCCACAACTGCATCCATGCCGGCGCATCCACGCGACCCGAGAGCCACAACGGCAGGGTGCCCAGGGTGGCGCTGAGAGGTTGCATGATCAGGGCCGCGATCAGCAGCAGACCGTTGACGTCGCGCGAGCGCTGGAAACGGACATCCAGCCTAAAACGTGCGAACAGCCAGGCACCCAGTAAAGGTGAGATCGTGTTGCCGATGGCAACCGTCAGTCCATCGCCCCAGGACTGGTTGGTGGTGATCAGCAGGAGCAACTGACCGAGAAACACGCCAGGCCAGACCCGGTAGCCGTAGAGGATGGCGAAGGCCAGTGCAATCCCTACGGGGATGAAGACCGTCATGGCGACATAGCCGCCAGCGACAGCCAGGGAGAAACTCAGCTTGCCGGTCAAAAAAAACAGGGTGCCCAGCAGCACCACCCGGAACCCGTCGGTGCGCGTCATCGGCAGAAACGAGGACGGGGCCATCAGACTTTTCTCGCCTTCAGCCATTCGATCAACTGCTCCAGCGGCATCGCCCGCGCCACGAACCAGCCTTGCACCAGATCACAGCCGAGACCGCGCACCAGATCGAGATCGGATTGTGTTTCCACGCCTTCTGCCACTGTGGTCAGCTTGAGTTTCGTCGCCATTTCCAGCGTCGAGGCCAGGATGGCGCGGGCGGCCGGCTTTTCCGCCGCACCCCGCACGAAGCTGCGGTCGAGCTTGAGCTCACTGAAGGGGAAGCGCTGCAACTGTTCGAGTGACGAGTAGCCTATGCCGAAGTCGTCGATGGATAACTTGAATCCCTTGAGCCGCAGCCGGCTCATTACATCCAGCGCCGTCGCCATGTCCGCCATCAGTCCGGTCTCGGTGATTTCCAGGATCAAATGTTCTGCCTTGAAGCCTGTCGCCTGGATGCTAGCCAGGATGAACTCCGGCAGGCGAACATCGGAGAGCCAGTTGGCCGAGACATTCACGGAGACCGACAAGGGGAAGCCGGATTCTTCCAGCCTGGCCCCTGCGATCAATGCCTTGGTGATCAGAATCTCGGAGAGTTGGCCGATCAGTCCATGCTGCTCGGCTGCGGCGATGAAGCTGTCCGGCGGCACAGGCTTGCCATCGCGTCGCCAGCGGGCCAGCGCTTCCACGCCGACCGCGCACAGGCTGGCCGCATCCACTTTGGGTTGAAAATGAACCTCGAAGGCGTCACCGTGGATGCCTTCCAGGATGTCGCCAGGCGATACCAAGTCGTACGATCCGGATGCGGCCGTCGTTTGCACGCAAGGGCTGGTCAACAGTTTCAGCAGCGCATCCCGCATCACCGGTTTCTTCAAGGTTCCGCGCAGATTCAATCCCTTGGCACGGGCAAATTCGGCGGCCGTCTGCAACAACCGCTCCTCGACTCCACTGGAGAGGATCAGGTCGCCCCGGTAGTCGCTCTCGGCCACTCGGCGCAGGAACTCGATCCCATCCATGCCAGGCATGTTGAGATCACTGATGAGCAAGTCGATAGCGTCTTCGCGCGCAAGCTCCACGAGCGCCGCGCCGGCGTCATCGACCATAAGCAGGGTTCCGACACCGAATCCAACCAGTAGCATGCTCAACTGGCGTCGCGCCACGGGATCGTCATCGACCACCAGGATATGGCGCGGCAGCGGCCCGTGCCGAGGTGGAATGACCTCGACCACGGCCGATCCCAGGACCACTCTGCCGGCGGCCACTTCCACGTCGTCCAGCGCATGCACCAGTTCGACGAAGAGGGCTGCCGCCGTATCCAGTTGCTCCAATTTGGATGCGTCCTCGATGGCTTCGACCAGGCTGGCGAAGCGCAATGCACCTACCATCCGCGACGAGGACTTGAGTTTGTGCATGGTCAAGGCCAGCGCGCGGCCGTTACGTTCGGCGAGCGCACGCTGGCAAGCGGGAAGGTCGCTACGGACCGTGGCGGTAAACAGATCCAGCAATTCGCGGACCTGCTTCGCATCGACATTGCCGACGATGCGAGCCAGGTGGTCGACGTCCAGGGTCGCTCCGCTCACCCGAGACGACCCGAAGTTCGTGCTACCGCGGAGGATGGCTGGCGCCGGGGCGGCAAGCGGCAGCCAACGTTCCAGCATGTGGCGCAATGCATCCAGCTCGATCGGCTTGGGTAGCGCATCGTCCATGCCGGCCTGGCGGCAAAGGGCCAGGTCTTCCGGATTCTGGACGGCCGTGGTGGCAACGATGGGTACGTGGACGCCGCTATCTCCTTCACTGGCGCGAATCGCACGAGCGAGTTCCAATCCGTTCATGCCGGGCATGTTGAGATCGGCCAGTATCAGCGCGTACCCACCCGACTGCCATCGAGCCATCGCCTCCACGCCATCGCCGGCGATGTCCGTGGCGTATCCCAGTACCTCGAGTTGCATGCGTAACACCGCCTGGTTGGCCAGGTTGTCCTCCGCCACCAGAATGCGCTGACGCTTGCCTTCGGCCCTGGGTTGGACAAATGCGCTTGTTCTGGGGTGTGGTTGGGTGGGGGTGGATAACTTGTAATCCGCCTGGCCGACAAGTTCGGCAATCAGGCGAGCGAACTGCTGTCCGCTCTGGACGATCATGCGCGCTTCTTCCCTGGCTTCCGCATCGAGGCCTTCCTGCATCAGCAGAATCTGGGCATGTCCGACCATGTTGTTGAGGTGGGTGCGGGATTCCTGGCTCCAGCGGCTGAGCAATTCGGATGTTGCCAGATGGTGTCGCTCCACGTCGCTCAGCGACTGCTGTAGCGCAATCACGGCCTGTTGTTGGTAATTCCGCATTCGCGCCGCGTCGATCAGGACTGCGTAGGAGGTTGTGAAGGTCTGGAGAACGTCCACCATGGCCTCGTCGTACCCGCCGACGCGATTGGCCAAACCGACCATGCCGATAAGCACGTTCTCCCGATGGATGGGGAGGCCGAGACAGTCATGCAGTGGCAATAGTTTGTCCTGCTCCGATCCAGGGACATCGGCGGCACGGGCGACGATGGGCTCGCCGCTGCGCAGCACCGCGGCGATGAGCGCATCGAAATTGCGGCATCCCCCCCCTTCTATGGCCCGTGCGGACTTGCCAGGGTCCATGTCTGCCCGTGCGTCTCCGGAAATTGCATGCGCCTTGAAGTAGGGAGTGCCGTCCGGGTCATGCAGCACCTCGCCGATGAAGCCATGGGCGCTGTCGCTCAGAAGCAGAATTCCGTCCAGCAACAAACCACTGGTAAGCGCGAGGTTTTGCTTGGCGATGAACTCATGCAGGGCCTGGCGCAAAAGGTCGAGCAAGCGCGTCTGGCGCTCGCCCTTCGCCAGAACGCGTTTCTGTTCGGTGATGTCGGTGCGGATGGCAATATAGCGCTCGGGCAGGCCATGCTCGTCGAGGATGGGAGCGATGGTGCTTTGCACCCAGTAATGGCTGCCATCCTTCCTGCGATTTTTGATCTCGCCCTGCCAGATCCGGCCAGCGGCAATCGACTCCCACATCTCCTCGAAGAAGGCGGCCGTATGGTGGCCGGATTTGATGACGCGGTGGTTGCGCCCGATCAACTCTTCCCGGCGGTAGCCGCTCACCGCGCAGAACTTGGCGTTGGTATCGATAATGGTCCCGTCCGCGGCGGAGACGGAAATCAGCGCATGGGCGTCGAGACTGGAGCGCAAGCTGTCGAGTTGCCTCCAGTCCTGGCGGCGCTGGCGATAAATCGTCTCGGAGCGTCGAAATTGTCGCACCCTGGCCAGCACGGCCGTCACCAGGAGGCGCGCATCCACCGGCTTGGTCAGGTACTCTCCGCCGCCGGCCTGGCGTGCTTCGAGTTGGTGCTCGATATCGGCGAAAGCCGAAAGATAGATGACCGGCAAGTGTGCGAAGCGCTTGCTCTGGCGTAGCAAGGCCGCCAGGTCGGTGCCGCGGCAAGCGGGCATTTCCACGTCGAGCACACAGGCTTCCGGTGCGAACTGGTCGAGAAAATCCCGCATGGCGACAGGGTCATCGCTGGCCAATACTTCAAAACCGGCTTCTCGCAATAGGCCGGCATGCAACGCCAGAACGGCGGTGTCGTCATCGATCAACAGAACGCGGTAGGCCACACGCGGTGCCCAGGCAAGACCGGCGAGTCCCGCAATCATGCGAGGGATGTCGAGCGGCGCATCGAGCAGCATCTGGGCCCCAGCCTGCCGTGCCTTGATCTGCACCAGGAACGCCTTGCTATCGGACACCGCCACCAGCACCGGTGCACAGTCTTCCTTGCCCAATAGTGCGGCGATGCGTTCGGCGTGAGCAGTCAGCCAGCTCGTGTGCGCAATCAGAACGGTTCTGCCGGGACGACAAGCTACGACCACATCTTCCACGGTGTCGGCGCTTGCCACGGTGAAGCCGAGCGTGTGCAGAGTCGCATCGAACGTCCTTTCTCGCAGATCGCCCACCAGCAAGAACAGCCACTCTTCCGGGTGGACGGGCAGGTTGTCGTGATCGATCAGCGCACCCTGGTGCCCCGCCTCCAGATGCTCGGCCAGCCCCGTGGCGAGCCGCAAAGCCAGCGCCAATTGCTCGCCATGCGGCGCCTCGTGAATGAATCCGCCCAGCACTTCGGCCAGCGTGCCTGCGCGACCGATGCCTTCCAGCCACTCCAGCCGTTTACAGTCATCGAGCACCTGTGTCGCAGCGCGGATCAGACGCAATCCACGCAGCCGATCCCAGCCTTCGCGGGACAGCTTATCCGTCAATTCGCGCAGCTCTCTCACGAGTTCCCCATGTCCCGTCCTCATGCCGCTTCCAGCTTGCGAGCCAGGTGTTCCACCAGGGGCCGCAAGGCGGCAAATGGAATCGGTTTGGGATAGACCGGGACCCCGGTTGGAACGCCACCTTGTTCCGCGATTTCAGCCGGGGACAATGCGGTTACCACGAGTATCGCGCCGCGCACCGCCGCCGAGTGGGACTTGAGCCGGCGGATCATGCGGAACCCGTCCATTTCCGGCATGGCAAGGTCGGTGATGATGAGGTCAGGCGCATGCCGGCCGGATAGCAGGAGCCCCTCGAAGCCATCCTCGGCCATGAATAACTGAATCGGCAAGCGCCACTCGGTGAACTGGCGGCGGTATAGCTCGCGTTGGACCGGGTCGTCCTCCACCACCAGGACCTTGAATAGCCTTGGCACAGGCGCCTGGTCGAGCACGGATTGCTGACGCAAGCGAATCGCCTCGATCGCGTCGCTCGGAATGCGGCGATGCCCCCCCGCGGTTTTCCATGCCGGGAGTACCCCGGTCTCGACCCACGCCTGCACGGTGGACAGCGCCACGCCGAGACGGGCAGCGGCCGCGCGGGTAGACAGAAACCCACCGGGTTGGCTGGCGTGGTGAGAGCTCATGGATATTTCCATTCCTTACGTTTCGTTTGTCACCAACCCGTCGGCTTCGACCCACGGACTTCGTCTCGTCGGTTTCAGTGCGGGCCTGATCGGTGCGGGAAATTTGGCACAACATCCAGCCAGGCACGGTCAGGGAACCGCTGATTGATTCCTTCGACAAGCGCAGGGTGAACGCCAACCTGCTGATTCCGTTAGCTGTGAGCCTGTCGAACCATGAACGGGGCTGAAAAATCAGCGCGCTCTCAGGCAGAGAACATTTTAATAATAACCATCACTATCGTCATTTTACAGGAAATCCCCGCGGCCATTGCAAGCAGGTTTCCTGCTCGACGTAGGGCGCCGGGTCACCTCGTACCCATCGATCAGGATCAATCTGATCGGCCTTCACTCAATGCACTGATACCCGCCAAACGGCACCGATAGCGGCTAGCCGCCCGGACAACGCAGCGAGCAGGCCCAGAGTATGCGGTAAGCACGCGGCGTTCCTCCAATTTTAGCCGGCTGAGGAGTGTGCATTCCATCGATGAAGCGAGGGGAACTGGGCTACATAGATCGGCTCCAGCAGTTCACCAGCTTCTCAGCGTTCATAAAACACCTGCCCTACCCGCTCGATGTGCTCGCGCAATGCGTCGCTGTGCAGTTGTTCGAAGGCCGATAAATCCATGGTGTAGGGCAGCAGCAGGTCATCCACTTCATCGAGGATGTCGGCCAGTTCGCGATGACTGATTTCCTGGCCTTCGGCGGCAAACAAGGTCAGGTCGATATCGGACCCCGGCCTGTAATTTCCTTTGGCGCGGGAACCGTAGATCACGGCGCGTTGGACATGGGGGTGTTGTGCCAGAACGCCGTGAATTCTGGCAATCACGTTGGTGGATAAACCGAACCGCTGCTCGATCATGAACGTTCGTACAGGGCGAGAAAGCGACGATGCATCGCCACAAAGCACGCATGAAAGCGCCCACAAATCTCCTCGGCAATTTGCCGGGCCGTGGTTTCGTCGTAAACATGCGAGGTGAGATTTCTGTACTTGATCATATCCATCCAGACTTCTCCTTTGTCGATCAGCCCGCGTTTGAAGGCCTCCCGCGTGGTGTCTTCGATCCCAGCAATCCGATCGTACCAGCCACTTCTTCCAGATAATCCTTCAAGACATTCCAGGCCAGTTCATGCGCCATTTCAAATGACTGGATCAACCCTTTTTCTTCGAGGCGGGAGAGTTCACGCGACCCGCGCAAGCCGACATCGGCGCTCAAATCGTTGAATACTTTGGTATAATTATTGAATCGTTGTTTCCAGCGAATATCTTCGGTCACGACACATCCCCTTCGTCTGCTTTCTGCAACCGTGCGATTTTGTCCAAAACGGCGGCGGCTTCCGCATCCTGCGCCGCGATCGTTCAGAATATCTTGCGGGCGACGCTGCACCACCGTCTCATCGCCATCCGGGTTCTTCACCTACAGGTCATAAGTCACCGTATCGATGCCCGCCACGTCTACGGGCCGCGTCACCATGGCGCTCGGCGGGGTCCGCTTCCACCCAGGGTGGCACATGGCGCCGCTTTCCCTGCCTGGCACCTTTGGGTTTACGCCGCGGAAAAAGTCTGCGATCCACCGTTTCCAGCGCGAGCCGTTTCCTTCCCGGCGTCCGCACCAAGGATCAGCGCCGCGTGGGGAGGGCTTCATGCGGCATGCTTCAGCCAATGCAGCAGGATCGAATAGAGGTCGGCGGGGATCACTGGCTTGCCCAAGTGGTCGTTCATGCCGGCATCGAGACACACCTTGCGATCCTCCTCGAAGGCATTCGCCGTCATCGCCAGGATGGGTGTGCGCGCGTAACCCGGCAATTGCCGAATGGCCTGGGTCGCTTCTACCCCATCCATCTCCGGCATCATCATGTCCATCAGGATCAGGTCGTACCGTATCTTTTTTGCCATCGCCACGGCCTGACGACCATCTTCGGCAAAGTCCACACTGAGTCCGACGTCCATGAGCATGTCGCCCGCGATCTCCCGGTTGATCTCGTCGTCCTCTGCCAGCAGCAATCGGGTTCCGCCATATTCCCGTTGCAGAACTCGTTCCGCGTTGGACGGAATAAAGCCGCTGCCGGTGTCGCCAAAGTGCGCTGTTGCCACCTTGCCCAGGCGGGCGGTGAACCAGAACACGCTGCCGCCCCCAGGACGCGCTTCGACCCCCACCTCGCCGCCCATCAAGTGTGCAAGATGGCGGCTGATCGCCAGCCCCAGTCCGGTGCCGCCGAAGCGGCGGGTGGTCGTGCTGTCCGCCTGCTCGAAGGCGTTGAACATGCGCCCCCGCTGTTCGTCGGTCATGCCAATGCCCGTGTCCTCGACGCTGAAGCGCACCAGCAGATCGTCGGAGGCTTCCTCCAGGAGGGCCCCGCGCAGCGTGATCTCGCCCGACTCGGTGAATTTGATCGCATTGCCCAGGTAATTGATCAATGCCTGGGACAGGCGGGTGACATCTCCACTCAGCATCGCCGGCAGGTGGTCGGTATCTATGGTGAAACGCAGGCCCTTGGCCTGGACCCGGTCGGCAAACAACGTGGTGATCTTGTCCAACATTCCCGTCAAGCTGAAATCTGCCAGTTCCAGGGTGGCCTTGCCAGACTCGATCTTGGACAGGTCGAGGATGTCGTTGATCAAGGCAAGCAGATGGTCGGCTGCCCCCAGGATTTTCCCCAACTTGTTCCGCTGGTCATCGGTCAGGCCGCCGCGTTGCCGCAGCAGGCTGGCAAGTCCGATGATGGCGTTCATCGGCGTGCGAATTTCGTGGCTCATGTTGGCCAGGAAGGCGCTCTTGGCTCGGGTAGCGGCTTCGGCTGCCATCAGTGCCAGTTCGCGGGCCGCAACCGCCTCGCGCTGTACGCTGACATCGACAAAGCTGATCACGGCACCACAACCCCCGTCCTGCTGGACCAAGGGATGAACGGCGTACATCACGGGCACCGGGTGACCATCGGCATGCCAATACACCTCATTATCGATGCGGATTTCCTTGCGCAAGCGCAGGACATTGTGGGTCGGACACACCTCGACCGGGTATGGGGTGCCGTCAAATTTGCTGTGGTGGAATAGCGCGTGGGCGTTGCGACCGAGAACCTGGTCCTCGCGGTATCCCAGAACTCGGCAGGCGGCGGGATTCATGAACGTGGTATTCCCGTTGCTGTCGATCCCATAGAGACCGTCCGCACTGGCTTGCAGGACTTTACTGGCCCTGGTCTCTGTTGCCAGTAGATCCGCAGTACGCTGCTGCACCAGTTGTTCAAGTCGCATCTGATAGCGGGCCAGTTCGTCTTGGGTGTGTTTGATTTCGGTGATGTCCCGCGTGGTGGAAATGATGCACTTGGTGCCATCTAGATCGGTCAGCGTTGCCGACATCAGTCCCCAGATTGTTTCGCCATTTTTCTTCCTGAATCGGGTCTCCAGGTTTCTGCATACGGAATCCCGTTGCAAAAGTTCGACCAGATGCTGCCGGTCGGCAGGATAGGCCCAGATATCGAGTTCCAGAGAGGTCCGGCCGACGACTTCGTCTCGCGTGTACCCCATGATGTCGAGGAAGGCTTGATTGGCCTCGATATACAGGCCGTCGTTCAATCGATTGATGTTGATCGAATCCAGTGTGGTATGGAACGCGGCACGGTAACGTTCGTTACTCAAACGCAAGGCTTGTTCAGCCCGTTTGCGTACAGAGATATCGACGAACGACCAGATCGACTCGGTGCTGCCAGGGTAGAGCAAGGCGCCACTGAGGTCATACCAGCCCAGGGAGCCATCCTTGCGCTGGTACGCTGTTTCCGTTCGAAAAACTTCACCTCGTTGGATCACCGGATAGGCGGCTTCGGAGAACGCGGCATGTGCCAGGTCATCGGGGTAAGTCATCCGGGTTGGCTGTCCGATCAGTTCCTCCTGTGTATATCCCATCATCTCGGCAAAGGCCGCGTTGACCCAAACAAAATGGCGATCCCTGAGTTTTACGATGCCGACTACCCGGCTCGCCAGAATCGCGGTCTGCTCTTGCACCAGGGACTTCAACTGCCGTTCAGTACCTATACGCTCGGTGACATCGATGCAGATGCCGGTCATTCTTAGCGGCTTGCCCTGGCCGTCGTCGATCGTGTCGCCATAGGCTTCGATCCAGCGCACCTCGCCCGTTGGCAGGACGATGCGGTAAGCATTGATGGGCGGTACATGGTCGCGAATCGCCGCCCGTAACGTCTCTTCAGCCGCATGAAGATCGTCCGGGTGCAGGATCTTGTGCCATGTCTCGAAACTGGCGCCGGTCGCGGCGTCCAGGCCGAACAGGCGGAACAACTCCTCCGACCAGGTCAACACGCCGGCCTCCATGTCCCAATCCCAGGTCCCCGCTTTCGAGGCGCGATGGGCGACAGACAACCGCTCGTTAGACAGGCGCAGCGCCCGCTCGGACGCTTTGAGCTCACTGATGTCAGTGAGCGTCACGCGCAGCGCTTGCGCGACAGCGTCCCCGTCCATGCGCCGGCAATCCACGCGTATCTGGTGCTGCGAACCGTCCGCGTGGTTCATGGCGATGTCGATTTGGTTTTGGCCGCCGTGGAACTTCATGTGATAGAAGTGGCGTTGCCAACGATCCAGATCGCCTTTGGCAATCAACTTGGCGAAGGGGCGATTGAGCAGGTGCTTATGCTCGGTGCCGAGCATCGCGGCGCCGGTGAGGTTGCAAGTACTGATCAGCCCGTCATCGTTTAGGGAGAGATAACCGACCGGGGCGAATTCGTAGAGGTTCATGTTCAACGACACAAAGAACAGGGCGCGGCGCGGTGATAACCGACCGGGGCGAATTCGTAGAGGTTCATGTACCGATCACGCGACTCCTACAGTGCCATTTCCGACTGGCGCAGGACCTCGTTCTGCATCTCCAGTTCGATCTGATGCACCAGGAGTTCATGCAGAGCCTCCTCGGGGAGTACGCCGCCATAGGGTGGCGGGTTGGATGCCAACCTCTGCTCCGCAAGCGCCCGAAGTGACATAGTGCGTCGTTCTGAGCCATCCCATTGATCATACATTGCAGATCCTTACCCCAGGCCAGTACGTGGTAACCCGTACTTGGAAATGCTGCTTGTAAACACTCTGACTGCCGCCGACCGTATCCGAGATCTGGATGGAGAGGTGCGTGCTGTTAACGACCTGAGAGGGAAAGAGCTTGAGATTAACTTTGATCTATCTCACACAACCTGGCCCTGTCCTGGCAATTTCTACTTGGCTCCATTAGCCCGCAATCCCAATGACTCCATGGGGGCGCGAGATAACACCACATGCCGGCGTATCAGTTCCACCAGCGCCTCATGATCGATCGGCTTGGCGATGTGGCCGACCATGCCCGCAGCCAGACACTTATCTCGTTCTTCCGTCAAGGCATGGGCGGTCTGGCCGAGGATGGGCAAACCGGGCGCGTGCTCCAGAATGCGCCGGGTCGCCTCATATCCATCCATCTCAGGCATTTGAACGTCCATCAACACGATATCGAAGCCATTCGGGCCTACCTGCTTCACCAGTTCGACCGCTTCACGACCGTTGCTGGCCATCGCCATTCGGGCACCGTCCTCGGTCAGATTAACTTGCAATACCATCTGGTTGATGACTTCATCGTCCACGACCAGGATGGATAAGCCCGCCAGGGGCCTGGCCGCAACCGTGCGGTCGACCGGTGGTGATGGCGGCGCTTGCACCCGGGCCGGGGCTTCGACAAAGGCGATCCGGAAAGTAAAGGTACTGCCCGCTCCGGGCCGGCTCTCGACGCGAATGTCGCCTCCCATCAAATCAAGAATGCGCTTGCTGATCGCCAGCCCCAGCCCGGTTCCGCCATATTTCCTGGTCAGCGAGCCGTCGCCTTGCTCGAAGGGGTTGAACAGGTGTTTGAGCTGTGCTTCGTTCATGCCGATGCCAGTATCCTCGATTGTGAAGACCAGCTGGTTTGCACTGCGGCTCGCCGACAAGGTGACGCTGCCGGACTCGGTAAACTTGATTGCGTTGGACAAAAGATTGAGCAGCACCTGCCCCAGGTGCAGGGGGTCGCTGAGGCAAAGCTGTGGCAGATCGGGTGCCAGTTCCACCCACAGGTCGAGGTGTTTGGCGCGCGCCTGTTCGCGGACCAGTTCGACGGCATGCTCGGCCACTTCCTTGAGCGAGGTCTCGATTTGCTCGATCGTCAACTTGCCGGCCTCGATCTTGGAGAAGTCGAGGATCTCGTTGATGACGCCAAGCAAGCGCTTGCCCGAGATCAGTATCTTGTCGAAGGCATTCTTGGCCTTCTCGCTGTTCTGGTAATTGCGCGCGCCGATCTCGGCGAAGCCCAGCACGCCGTTGATTGGCGTGCGGATTTCATGGCTCATGTTGGCGAGGAATTCACTGCGCACCCGAGCGAGATGTTCGGCGGCGAGCAGGGCTTGTTCGCGGGCTTGGGCAAAGGTGCGTTGTTCGCTCATGTCGACGAAACTGATCACCGCCCCGTCGATCCTGCCGTCTTCTTGTGCCATGGGGTGGATGGCGTACATCACCGGGATGGAATGACCATCGGCATGCCAGTACACCTCGTTGTCGTTGCGCGCCTCCAGTCCGTGCAGGAGTGAGCCGTGGGATGGGCACTCCTCGACCGGGTAGGGGGAACCGTCGGGCTTGCTGTGGTGGAACAGGCTGTGAGCACGCTGACCGATGACCTGTTCCTGGCTGTAGCCAAGCATCTGGCAGGCGGCGGGGTTGATGAAGGTGATGCGGCAGTCGGTGTCTATGCCATATAGACCGTCTGCACTCGATCGCAGGATGAGACTGGCATGGGCTTCCGTCTTTGCCAACTCGGCGCTGCGCTGTTCCACCAATTCTTCAAGGTGGTAGCGGTATTTCTCCAATTCGACCTCGGCCTGCTTGCTGGCGGTGATATCACGTCCGGTGACGACCGTGCCGACGATGGCGCCATCAGCGTTACGGATCGGTGCGAAGTTGTAGCTGCCAGTCCAGGCTTCGCCGGTATCCTTGCGACGCAGACCATACTCGACGCCAACACCCACTTCGCCACGCAGGGCGCGAGGCACTGCCCACTGGTCGAGTGGCGCCAAGGTTCCATCAGCCATGAATACGTCGAGGAACACGGGATATTCGGCAAGGGTCTTCTTGCACTCCTCGACGTTCCCGAACTTGTGGAAAGTCGCAAAGGCCTCGTTGAAATGGATAAAATTCCCAGCGGCATCGGAGATGAATACAGCGTCGGTCATGCTCGACAGCGCGGCTTCGAGTTGGGCTCGGCTCTCCAACAGCGCAAGTCCGGCTCGTTTGGATTCCGTGGCGTCGATGCAGAGGCCTGTCATCCGTACGGGTTGCCCTTGTTCATCGTACGTGGTGTCACCATAAGCGAGGATTTGACGAATCTCGCCCGACGGCAGGATGACTCGGTACTCATTGGTGAGCGGGGCGTGGTTTCGGATGGCATCAGCAATCGTCGACTCTGCCGATTTCAGGTCATCCGGGTGCACACATCGGTGCCACGTTTCGAAGCTGGGCGTAACGCACTTTGGGTCAAGCCCGAACAACAGAAAGAATTCTTCCGACCAGACCAGTGTCCCCGATGCGACGTCCCAGTCCCAGGCACCCGCATGGGCAGCCCGCTGGGCGAGTGCCAATCTCTCCTGAGCTTTGGTCAGTTTCTCTTCGCGAGCTTTCTGCTCGGTGACGACATCAAAAATGGCGACAAACTGCTCGCGCTTCGGGCTGAAGACGGAGACCGAGAACCATTGCCGCAATGACTCGACGAATATTTCGAAACGCTCGGGCGCACCACCCAGCGCAACCCGCGCATAGCGTTCCAACAGTGGGTAATCGGATTCAAGGATGCCCGGGATGATCTCGCTGACTTTCTTGCCGACGATACCTGTGAGCCCGGTTTTCTGCTCAAAGGCCTTGTTCACCTTCAGGTAGACGAAGTCATGCGGTTGCCCGTCCCTGAACAACATCTGGCAATGAGCGAAACCATTGAGCATGTTCTCGAAGATGCTCTGGTAGGTCCGCTCGCGATTGATAAACGACCGCTGCTCCTCATCGAGTGCCTCAATGGGGGTGAGGAATCCGAGCATGCAAACTTTGCCGTCCACCTCCACGACGTTGACCGAAGCCATGGCCAACCCCACCTTGCCAGACTTGGTAAGGTACTCATGGGCAAAGTTTTGTGCCGAGCTTTGCTGACGGATCAGCGCCAGCAACTCTTCCCGTTCGCGGGGGTGGCTCCAGAGTTGCAGTTCCTGACTGGTGTGCCCGAGCAGTTCGTGCCGGGAATACCCATGCAATCTGAGGAAGGTTTCGTTGGCTTCGATGAATTTCCCGTCGGCCAAGTCCGAGACTGCCGCCGCTGTCGGGCAGCTTCCGAAGAGTAGGTCGAAGGATTGCAGCGCGAAACCTTGCTGCTGAATGGGCACGATGGATCAACTCCTGCGGTGATTCGAACGAGTGTACAAACAACTCCGTTCATCCTTGAATCCTCCGTTGAACACGCCCGAGTGTGCATCTGGCGAACTGTCTGGCAAGAGAGCGGAGTCGTGGCGCTCAAGCGCGTATGAATTCGGCGTACCCCATGCGGACACAACGCAGCCCGGCAGCCCACCAGGCATGCGCGGATGCGTAGCGGGTTCACCCAAAGGGTGAGCGCGATCGGAGGCGCAATCCACAAGGTTCATGGGGTCTCACAGGGGGCAAATCAGCGGTCAACTGAGGAACCAAGGTTCATAGGTGGCAGGTCGATTTTTAACATGTAGATGCAGCTGTCGACAATGACAAGTGAAACCGCTACGCGCAATGCCCCCCAAACCAGGCGATCGACCAGCGACACCACGCAGGCCACGTTCTGGAACGTCTTGGTCCGGTTGGCCATCTCGGCCGCCGCGAGCGCGACTTTCAGCTCGGCCGTGCGGCTGGCAACCAGTTCCTGCAGGTGGTCGCGATAGCCGTCGAGTTCTAGGGCGATGCGTTTCTTCTCGGTGATGTCGTCCTTGACCGACACGTAAGTAAGTAGTCGGAACCATTTTGTTTACCACCGAGCTCCCTCAGCCTGCCCTCTCCCGAATGGAGAGGGTTCCACCCCCCTTCCCCTCCAGGGGAAGGACCGGGGATGAGGGCATGCACCAGCAGTTGAATGAATGCAAAATCAGTTACGTAACATTACTTACTGCAAAATACATAAACTCATTATTGCAGTGAGTCGCAATGAAACCGAACTTTTCCAAACTCAAGCTCTGCCAACTCGACGCCACACTGGCGCGCTCGCGTGCCGCTGAACTGCCAGTGCGACCACCCTCGGGCTGGCTCAAGGCCATCCGTGAAGCCCTCGGCATGACTGCCACCCAGCCTGCCAAGCGGCTGGGCGTGGTCACGTCCACCGTCACCCGGCTGGAAACCTCCGAGGCCGACGACACCATCAGCCTCGCCACCCTACGCCGGGCCGCCGAGGCGCTGGACTGCGGGTTGCGCTACGTCCTTGAGTACCGTGATGGGGAGCACATGGCAAGAAATCTCGATGACGACGAAAAGGGTATGCAGTCTGTGTGTATCCCACCCCAAGCGGGCGTTCGATCGCGCGGTCGTTCTCAACGGCTGATGTAGAGCATACAAGAGACCTTCATCCTTGCTTCATGGCTGCCCGGAGCTCGGACAAACCAGCCGTTTAGCATCGCCCGAAACTGGCCCCTGACCAACGTCCGCTCTCGAAATCGCGAGTTCAGGAACTTAGCCACGCGACAGCCACTTCAGCAAAGTCTCGAACAGCACATCGGGATCGATCGGTTTGGCAATATGGTCATTCATTCCCGTTTCGAGGCAGACTTGGCAGTCTTCGTCGAAGGCATTGGCGGTCATCGCCAAGATGGGCGTGTGTTCATAGCCGTGCAGGGCCCGGATCGCCCGCGTGGCGTCCACACCGTTCAGGTTCGGCATCTGCATGTCCATCAGGATCAGGTCGTAGTCGCTATGCCGGGCCATCGCCACCGCCTCCCTCCCGTCCTCGGCCAGATCGACCACCAGGTCGACATCCTCCAGCAGGCCGCGCGAGACTTCCTGGTTGATCGGCTCGTCCTCCACCAGCAGGATGCGTGCCCCGGCATATTGGACCTTGATCTGTTTTTCCGCGGTGTCATGAGCAATATCATGCGCAAAAGTCGGCTCCGGCGAGACGACCATTGCCGATGCCTTCCCCAACCGGGCGGTGAACCAGAAAGTACTGCCCTGGCCGACCGTGCTCTCTACACCGGCGTTCCCGCCCATCAGTTCGGCCATGCGCTTGCTGATGGCCAGCCCGAGACCGGTACCGCCATATTTCCGAGTCATCGAACCATCCGCCTGCTCGAAGGCGGTGAACAGCCGATTCTGGTCTTCGGCAGAAATACCAATGCCAGTATCCTGCACCTCGAAGCGCAACAGTACATTGTCCGGTGTTTCCTCGACCACGCGGGCGTACAAAGTAATGGACCCGGCGTCGGTGAATTTGACGGCGTTGCCGGCCAGATTGATCAGAATCTGTTCCAGTCGCACGGGGTCGCCGATGAGCGGCTTTTGGAGCACATTGCTGTCTGCCTTCATCAATATCCTCAGCCCCTTGTCTTTGGCTCTCTGACCGAAGATGCTCATGAGGTTTTCCAGCACCTCAGACAGTTTGAAAAGCTTCTTTTCCAGGACGAGATGCGCGGCCTCGATCCGCGAGACTTCCAGGATATCGTTGATGATGTGAAGCAGATGCTGGGAAGCCGTTTCAATCTTGCCAAGCCTGTCCAGCAGCGCCGGGTCTGTCGTGCGGCGCATGACAATGCTGTTCATGCCCATGATGGCGTTCATCGGCGTGCGCAATTCGTGGCTCATGTTGGCGAGGAAAGTTGTTTTGGCGCGGTTGGCTGCTTCGGCAGCATCCTTGGCTTGCACCAGTTCCGCTGTGCGCTCGCTCACTAGTTTCTCGAGCAGCAATTTGGCTTGGCGCTCCTTTTCAATGACATCCTTGGGACGCACCAACAACGGACCTTTGTTGCTAACCAGAGCATCCGCCTCGTTGCGTGCCAAAGCGCCCAAAATCGCCTCCGCTTTTTCCAGACGGTCAGCTAAATCATTCGATTCCGGTTCGGCGGACATGGTGCGTTTCTCAGAGTGCCAACGCCGACATCACCGCAGCCTTATCCGCCAAGGTGCCGAACAAGGTCACGGAACGCGGCGCCACCAGCACAACCGCCGGTGCGACCATGATCTGTGCATTGAGTGCCGCCTCGAAATCCGTCAGCACATCGACGATCTCAATGTCATGCCGGCCGGACAAATATTCTTGACAAATCGACCGTAAGTTCTGCTCTGCCAGATGCGAGTTTGGTTCATTGCCAGCAACGAACAGCCTGAAACGGTACTCGTTCGCGCTCATCTCAGGCGACCTTACCCAGGATGGTGACGCCCTGGTCGGTGATGGCAAAGTCATGAACCGCATGCGAATGCGAAGACCCACGCGACTTCATTACCAGCAAATTGCGCCGCAGGATGGCATTTTCTTCGATCAGGCGTAGCTGAATGACCGTGTCGATCAAGGAAGAAATACCTATGCCGCTGATTTCGTCAAGATTGTGCAGTCCCGCAGTCTGGTTCGTTGTAACGATCGTGATACCCATTTCCTTGCAGGTATTGATCATGCGCATCAGATATTCAAAAGCAGCTTGCTCGGTGCCCATGCGTTTGCAGGCGGAGGCCGACTCAATGACCACACAACTCGGTTGCAACTGTTTGATTGCGACCAGGCCACGGACCAAATGTTGTTCCGCCCCCATTGCCTCGGGCATGGCGGTGAGCAGGCGCAACTCGCCCGACGCCAGCGTCGAACGCAGATCGGTGCCGGAACTGCGCATTGCCGACACCAAGGCCGCCTCGGATTCCTCGAAGCTGATGTACAATATCCTTTCCTTGCGCGCACAGGCCATTTGGGCAAAGACACTGCACAGCGTCGTCTTGCCCGTCCCGGTGCTTCCTGTGATCAGAACGCTTGAAGCGCGGCGAAAGCCACCCCCGACGAGGTCGTCAAGCGCAGTCAGGCCAGTCGAGAACCTGTCCCCCAGCGCCTGATGGGAAAGGCCGATTTCCGATATGGGCAGCAAGGTGACGCCGGGTGAGTCGATCACGAATGGGTATTCGTTAGAACCGAAGCCTGAACCACGATACTTGACGACTCGAAGCCTGCGCGTGCTCAACTGGCCGAGCATGCGGTTATCTAGGTGGATGACACAATCTGCCAAGTAATCGAGAAAATCATAGTTCCGTTCATGTTGGCCTTCCCGGGGAGCCTTGACTGTCAGGAGCGCAGTCACATCGCGCTCAGCCAACCACTGGTGCAAAGCCACCAATTCATCCTGCTCGCGGCGGCTGTCGTTGATGAGGCGCATCAGTACGTCGAGCGCGTCGATAACGATGCGCTTGGCCCCCATCGCTTTGAGTTTGTGATCGAGGATGGCGAGAAAGGATTGGATACCGAAATCGCCGGTGATCACGGCACGAGGGTCGATACGCCCCTCAAGGAGGAAGAACGTTCCGGATTGTTCCAGCGGTGCCAATTGCCAGCCGAGGGTATCGGCGTTGTCCTTCAGTGGACCGGCACGCTCCTCGAAGGAGATGAAAATTCCGGGTTCGCCTGCCTGCGCACTACGGTAGAGAAACTCGAGTCCGAACAGGCTCTTGCCGGTTCCGGGTCCGCCAATGATCAAGGTTGTGCGCCCGGATGGCAGCCCACCTTTCAGGATTTGATCCAGCCCTTCAATCCGGGTAAGGCATTTCCGGATGGTAGGAAGCTGACACTCCAGCATGACATCCCTCATTTCTGGAAAAGAGTTACATCGAATTGCTCTACACACCAGACCAGTGGTCTCAATTTTCTCGGAACAAATGCCCGGGGACCACCGATACACATATTGCCTCCATCCCTTTGCTCAGGCTTTTTGATACCTAGTCCGCCCGTTCCTGGAGGTAGGTGTGAGTTCATTCAGTTTCCGTAGTGTAGTCATTCCCCAACAATTTGGCGATGCCAGCGACAGGCCGGTCTGGCCAGTCTCCGGCCCGCCATGAAGCAAGGATGAAGGTCTCTTGCTGCGGGTACCGCCGGAAGTTCACAGTGCCGCGCTGATCGCGGCTCAGTCGGTGGGCAAAAGTCTGAACCAATGGGCCACCGAAGTGCTGAAAAGCGCAACGCATGGATGAGATTGAATACTTTCACTTCCTTGGCCAGGCGCAGCAACACCAGCACCCGCCCAACTGATCCGGTTGCGCGCGGCATAATCGCGGATCACTCGCTCCACCGCCTCGCGACTGGCACTACACCGTGCCCGCGTGGGTGGTACCTGGAAAATCCAGCCACCGCCTTCTCGAAATGCACCGCCGCGTCCAGCGCGGCCTCGTAAATCGGCGAGTGCTTTCGCACCGCAAGCGGATGCTCCTACCACCCGGATCGGGAGGATCGGCGAATATCATGAGTAGGGTGGATAAGCGCCGCGCATCCACCATTCCACGTGCGGCTGGACGAGACCTTGCCGGAAGCGGTGACGTTGGCGGAATTGAGCCTCAACCCGGCTGCGGGGTGGGAAGGGCAACGAAGGGCGGTCGGTGTGGCGTATTTCGGGTTACGCTCCCACCACTATCGTTCACGGCGGAGGTCGGTGAGGCCGGTGATCGGCCTGAACCGCCGTTGGCACTGACCAGATAGCCGCCATTCTCGAATGGCGGCTTCACTCGGCGTCGAAGGAACGGTCGCGACCCTCAACAGCCGGTCGGCCGCCGACGCCATGACGGGCGGATGTCTGGGGCCAAGCCGCCATTCAAATATTCGAGGTGGATGTGTACGTCACAGAAAACCCTGAAACGAATAGGTAAAATGCGCGGCGATGATTTCCTGCCGAGAGACACCATGCCGCGCGTCTTCCTCGTTCTCCTCCTGTTTGTCCTGACCGTTGTCGCCCCGGATAGCGAAGCCCGGCGCCTGGCCCTGGTGGTGGGTAACGACGCCTACCTCAACGTGTCGCAACTCAGGAATGCGCGTTCCGATGCTGCATCAACTGGAACGATGCCCAGGCTTACGTGGAGTGGCTGAGTAAAAAGAGCGGCAAGTCTTACCGCCTGCCGAAAGAGGATGAATGGAAATACGCCTGCGACGGCGGCCAGGAGCACCAATATTGCGGCGGCGAGGACCTGGGTAGCCTGGGCTGGTATGACGGCAACTCGGGCGGCAAGACCCACCCGGTGGGCCAGAAACGCGCCAACGGCTATGGCCTGTACGACATGAGCGGCAATGCCTGGGAAAGGATGCAGGAGTGTTGGGGGGGGATTGCTCGGAGCGTGTCCTGCGTGGTGGCTCTTGGCTCAGCCCTTCGGGGAGCGCCCGTGCGGCCAACCGCGACTGGAACGGCACGTCTAACCGGAACCTCAGCTACGGTTTTCGGGTTGCTCGTTCTGCCAGGACCGATTAAACCTTGGCCCCATTAACTCTTATCCTCTTGCCAGAGCCGGTCGGACTGGGCACGATGCCGGGGGTTCGGGGGCGACAGCCCCCGAGGTTTTTTTCGGCGCTTCGCGCCAACCGTCTTTCGCGGTGGATTTTTGGCCCCACCGCGGGAGCCTGACCGGTCCCCGAGCGTGTCCTGTGTGGTGGCTCTTGGGACCTCTATTCCGGGCTCGCCCGTGCGGCCAACCGCCACACCAACGCCAAACGGAACAACAACAACGGCTTCCGTCTTGTGCGTTCTGCCAGTACGCCCCGCCGCCGGAGCCGCGTTCTTTACGGAGAACGCGGGTGTGCCACGGGGAGTCCAGGGCCGGCCAGGAGAGCGCAGCCCCCCCGCCCGTCTTGACCTTCGTGGTGACGGGTGGGGGCCTTCTTCGGGAGCGCCGGGTTTTGGGACGAATGCCCGGTCGCTCCTTTAGAGTTCGCCGGCAAGGCCGCTACAATCTGAATTCTTGAGCCTCCCAGAAGACACGCGCCATGACCGACCGCATCACCATTGACCCCGCCATCTGCCACGGCAAGCCTTGTGTGCGCGGTTTGCGCTATCCGGTGGAATCCGTCCTTGAATGGCTGGCAGGCGGCATGACGGTGGACGCCATCCTGGCTGATTACGAGGACCTGGAACGCGAGGACATCCAGGCGGTCCTGGCGTATGCGGCCAGGTTGGCGCACGTGAACCGAATCGAACGCCTAGCGGCATGAGATTCCTGGTGGATGCGCAGCTACCCCGCCGCCTGGCGGTGTGGCTCTGTGAGCAGGGGCATGATGCCATCCACACCATGGACCTGCCGGCCCGCAACGCGACTTCGGATGCCGAAGTCATCAACTGTGCCGAGCGGGATCAGCGCATCGTGGTGACCAAGGATGCCGATTTCGTCGAATCCTTCCTCGTGTCCGGTAGGCCGCCGCTGCTTTGGCTGATTTCCACCGGCAACATCGGTAACTCTGAACTTGAGTCCCTGATACGCGCCAATTTACCAGCCCTGGTCGGGGCATTCCATACTGCCCGGTTCGTCGAGCTGTCGCGCGATGTCATGACGGTGCGGGAATAGGCGCGGGAGCAAACAGGATGGAACCTGCCCCAGTTTGCAGGCGTGAGGCAAACGCTGAGGGGCTTGTCCATGAATGACTCCCGGCAACACGCCGGCATCGCCATGGAACGCGCCTATCGCTTCCTGCTCTGGTTGATGCCCGTCGTGGACAAGTTCCCCCGCTCCCAGAAATACCTGATGGGCGACCGCATCCAGTCCCTGGCCTGGAGGTGCTGGAGGGACTGGTGGAGGCCACCTATACCCGGGACCGCCACGCTAGAATGTCAACTTCCTCTCGGGCCGTAATTACGCAATCGGAGACCTTTGTGGCATTAAGTATCCAAGTTATCCATCTCATCGGGATGGTATTTACGTATACAATTCCGCCCAGACTGTTTGGCTTGATACATCGCTTGGTCGGCATGATGCAGCAAGCTATCACCATCCCTACTGTCTTGGGGAAATAGTGCATAGCCGATGCTGGCCTGCAAGTCGATTCGGTTCCCTTCGAATATCAATGGTACAGAGAGGGAAAGAAGAAGGCGTTCAACTGTCAGCTTGGCTTCATTTGTATTTGCCATTTCTCCCAACAGTACGACAAATTCATCACCACCTAGCCGTGCCACCGTGTCATCACCACGAACGGTTGCTTGAAACCTCCGCGCAACTTCGATTAACACCCTGTCGCCCGCTTCGTGTCCGTATGTGTCATTTATCGGCTTGAATTCATCTAGATCGGCAAAACAAACAACCAGCAGTCGTTGACTACGCCCATTATGTGCAATTGCCTGCGTTAGTCGGTCAAGCAGCAATGAACGGTTGGGAATGTGCGTCAGTGCATCGTAATTTGCTTTATCCTCCAGCAAGTGCCGTTGTTGTTCAACATCCACGTCATGTTGATAAAGAAGTTTGCTTGATCGAAATATCGCCGCGCCGAGCAAGAACACGCCGGCAACAGTCACTGCCAACGCTAAGCCCCACACTTCTTTCTTTATCTTGTCCGTGTCGTGGGCATAAGAGTCGGCTGAAAATTCGACACGAACCCACCCAACATTTATTCCTACTGCGACGACATGCCAAACCGAGAAGAGATTAGGGCGAACTTCTTCAAACATCTGCTTGGCACTAGGAGGTCGAACTATTTGTAGATCGAAAGCCGGACGCGGAGGTGTATTAACTGAACGGCCAAGGACGTAGCCTAGCACCTGCCCTTGAGTATCGATTACCAATGCAGAAATTACGCTCGGATCAGCCGCTGTTTGTAGCAGGTGCCCCTCTAGCGTCCCGAAATCCTTGCGTACCAACTCTGTTGCAACGGCATTGGCCAGTCCTTCTGTAATCAATTGTCCATATCGGAGTTGATTTACCCTAACCAAATCGCTGCTTCTCTGGATGAACCACAGTGCGCCGGATCCGACCAGAAGGACAATCCCCCCCAATGCTGTCAGGATGACCGGAAGCAGCAATCGAGTGGAGGCAATTCTGTTCAACTCAATCACTCCCGCGAACGGAAAAACGCTCCAGCTTGAGTTGCTCTAGACTTTTATAGTCGCGTATGTAGTCGGCACGGATAGGTTGTGCAATCTGGATCGCTTTTAGTAAGCCACGTCCAGTTGGGTCGGTTGCAATTTTCAAGAATCCAGTAATAACTTTCTCGCGCACACGCTGTGGAATGCGGGGATGTGCCGAGAAGGGGTGAGGCATGAAATTTGGGGTGGTGAACAGTATGCGTAACTGCGATTGCAACTCTTTCGGCTCATGATCCAACGTTGTATTGGCGCCCCCACCAACCTGCTTTGCTCCTAATGCTACCGCCCGGTAAACATTGCTATGAGAGCCCACGTAGTCTGCAGTAATATGGATATTCTTCTGGGCAAGAAGTGCCCTAATCAGCAACGATGCCGCATAGGCATTCGGACTGGGGAACGCGATCGATGTCCCTTCAAGTTGCTGGATATCCTTTAGCGGACTGTCCTTGCGTACCACCAGTACCCCCGACAATTCTGACTGTTGATCGCGAACTAACGGTATATACCCCGGTTTGCGTACCACCGTGAGTTGATGATACGGGTTAAGAAATACAAAGTCTGGACTTCCGGCATGAATCGCCAGTTCGAACTCAGTAAAGTCTGCTGGAATGTACACTGTAAAGCAGAGGCCATTATCTTTGCCCAATCTCTCCAGGAATGGAGCCCAGTCTTGATAAAGTTTAATCGCGGATATTCTTGGAACAAGGTATACAGAATAGCTAGTGTTGGCCGTCTGCTCACCTAGACATCGAGTTGCTTTGGCAGGTTGAACACCAAACATAACGAAGATCAACAGGAGCAGAAAACAGCTACGCAACAGAAACATGTTTTCCTCCTACTAAATAACCGTAATTGGCCACGATTAGCCTAGGCGCCGGCTCCCAGGCTGCGCGCAGGGGTGGGTTGCCAGCTTGGGCGGCTCCACCAGACGGCCGGTCTGGCGTTGTTCGAGGAGGTCGTAGCCCTGCCAACCAGAGGCTCTTGAGGCCGGCGACGCGTTCGGGGGTGACCTTGGTGATCGGTTCGAGGTGCCGCTTACCCGGCTTGACCTCCAGATAGGCATCCAGGCCGTCCATGGCCCGCCGCTGCTGGGCACATTGATCACGCAAGTCAGCAAGCTGCTTGTCCACCTGAAGCGCCAGGAGACGGGCCTGGCTCACCGCCTGGCGGTAGTCCTTGCCGAGGGATTTCTTGATTTCGCGTTTGCCGATGGCGGCGCGCAGCGATTCCGGCACGACGACACGAAAAATGTAGCCATGCGGCGTGCGATAACAGTTGCTGGGAAGTGCGGGCATTTCGGGCTTCGAAACGGGCCCGCTGCGCGATTTTGTACCAGGTTTTTGTACCAACCAAGACTCCTAAACCCTTGCAGTCTATAGGATTCATCGTCTTAGTACAAAATGGCGGGATGGCATCCGCCATATAGGCATTTCAGCCCGTCTCACACAATCGCACAAACCCAGTAGCTACGCGGCTTCCCGTCGATTGCTTGAATCATCGCGTGTCATGGAATAGCATCCAAGCACTACCTTTGAAGGGTGGAAGGTGGTATGGATTTTCTGGGGGGTGTGATGCGGAAGGCAAAGGAATTGTCGCCCCTGGAAGTTTCCAGACTGGAGACGCCAGGGATGCACTTCGTTGGTGGCTGCTCATGGCGATGGCTGGAAGAACCCAAAGCATCGCCAGCAGTGGCAGAACACACTGACCACCTACGCCGGCCCGGTCATCGGCGGCATCAACGTGGCCCTGGTCGACACCGGCCTGGTGCTCAAGGTGCTCGAACCGATCTGGAAAACGAAGAACGAGACGGCATCCAGGCTGCGCGGCCGAATTGAATCCGTGCTGGCCTGGGCAACGACCCGTGGATATCGTGACGGGCTGAATCCTGCAAGATGGAAAGGCCACCTCGACAAGCTGCTGGTGAAGCCATCCGCCATCCAGACCGTAGCGCATCACGCGGCCTTACCCTTCCGGGAAATCGGCGGCTTCATGCGCGACCTGGCGAAGATGGAAGGCTTCGGTGCTCGCGCTCTGGAATTCGCTATCCTGACCGCTGCGCGCTCAGGCGAGGTACGCGGCGCCACCTGGGAGGAATTCGACTTGGATGCTCGCGTCTGGACCATTCCTGCCGAACGCATGAAGGCCGGCAAAGAACACCGTGTTCCACTCTCGGATGCCGCCATGGCCCTGCTGGCCGACATGCCGCTTGTAGGCGAATTCGTGTTCCCTGGCGCCCGGAATGGCCGGCCGCTGTCAGACATGAGCCTGACCGCTGTACTCCGGCGCATGGAGCGCGGCGACCTGACCGCCCACGGCTTCCGCTACACGTTCCGCGATTGGGCCGGCGATGTCTCCAACCATCCGCGCGAGGTCATCGAACACGCCCTCGCCCACCAGCTCAAGGACAAGGCCGAAGCCGCCTATGCACACGGCACACTGTTCGATAAGCGCCGTCGGTTGATGGGCGACTGGGCTACATATTGCGAGCCGATCCAGGGCGATTGCGACAATGTTGTGCCGATCAGGAAAAGCATTACCGCCTGAACGTTCCCGACGAAGGTTATCCCGAAGTATGGGATAAATATTCAGAACTTGCATGAGCGCGGGATGTGACACCCCTTGCCGCCCTACACTGCACCAAGCCACCTCCATTGTCCTGGCAACCTCTCTTTACATCAATCAATATCCTCACTCGATGCGATCATGCCGTTTCCAGATAAACTCGCCAGACGCACACTCTGGCGTGTTCAACTGAGAATTCAAGATTGAACGGCTTCACTGCTGCCAGAATCCGCAACTTCGACCTTAATAACAACCGTAACCATTTGATATTACTGGTATAATTTTTTTTCAAACTTCACCAAATTGGCACCATGGATCAAAGTGTTTCTCCCCCCTACCGTACTCCGCTACCCATGTTTCAGCTTAAGCGAGACACAGAACGGTCGTTCTTTTTATGGTGAACACGAGAATCGTCCTACGGTTATCGCTGTGTATTACACGGAAGTTTCGGAAATAGTTCAAGCGCCCGTGTGCCGATGCGAACCGCGAACGCCAGCCATTACAAATACGATGAAGTGTCCAGGTTTTATTCGTGGCTGAGAGGCGCCTGACATTTTCCTCATTTTCGGCGTTCTCTTCTTTTCCAGGCAGCAGGTAGTTCCGCTTGGTGGCACAGCGATTGATCTTCAAACATGGCTGCAGCACATAATATTGCGCCAAGTCCAAGATGTGGCTCACGAAGTGCTCACACTTACGCTTGCCGAAACGATATAGAACACATTGGCGATTTCGGTCGACGAGTGATCCGGAATATTCAAGGAAATAGGAGCATCAATACATGTTATATCGTTTCGATTGGCGCGACTGCCGGTTGATTCTAGGCGTCGTAGGTACAGAGCCGAGTGTTATGGCCCAACGGGTGTCCACTCTATTGGCGTTACCAGTGGTGGATTTTACCAAGGATGGAGAGGTAGACCTTACGGTGCGGGAACTGACGGATGGTGCCTGGCTGCTGGAGGCCGGGCATATCCATCAGCTTTATACAAACCAAGATGATCTGCTGGTCAACCTACTTGCCCAAATGGGCCAATGCTTCATTCAACGTACCGGCTTGCTGTTGTTGCATGCGGCGGCCTGCTCCCATGATGGCAAGGCAGTAATGTTCGCCGGTCCGTCGCGGGTTGGTAAAACCAGCCTCGCCCTGACCGCTTGGTTGGCCGGTCATGAATTTCTCGGGGACGACTGTCTGGCGGTGGATCCGCATACGCTGTTGGCAATGACATTTCCCAAGGCATTGAAGCTTAGGGTAACGGAACGGGCTATCCCGGTGCACTTGGCTCCGATACTGCCGACAGAGCAACATCTGGTTGGCCGGTTGTGTGGAGAATATCGCCTTTTGATCGGGCGAGGCATGCCGCGCATGGTAGCGCACGAACGGGTACATACCCTCGGCAAGCTCTACTTGGTAGAGCGTGCTTCATCGGGACCGAGCCGGGTGGAACCGCTGACACGGGACGATGCTCTGCGTGGCTTGCTTGCGCAGGTACTGACGACCCGTCCAAGCGCACCCATAGAAGGAGTGAATCTACTGAGAAACTTGAGGTCGGAAGGTGCCGTGTTTCGCCTACTGTTGGGGGAAAATGACTTGGAGCGGGCGGTGGAACTTACTATGTAGTCGTTCCTGCATCCGCAGCTTGGATTAGGCCGTTTCCCGCAAGAACGAGCAGGGTTTCACGAATGTTCGCCTGCAGGGTCAGCGGATTCGCGTCGGCGCGTGCCTCCAGCACCAACCCCAAAAGGTCTATCAAGGACACAGGCCATTGTAAGGCGTCCCATATTACCGCTGCGGCTTGATTCAGCATCACCACCTTGAGTGTCGTTTGATGCATCAGGATGAGGTCGTCATCCAGAATTTCGCTTAAAACATCGCGCGTACGCAGATAATACTGGTTCGGGTTAAATTCTAGGCAGGGCGTAGTTTCCATGGCGGTCCTTTCTTGTATCCATTCCTCGGCCAAGGCTTGCAAATACCGTATCAGGGCATCCCGGTCGCAGGCCAGCAGTTTTGCCGGAAAACCGTACTGGTTGTCGAAGAAATTGAAATTCAGCATCTCCAACAGGAATTCAAGCCGGCCCGCTTCCAAAATGTACGAATTACGCCAACCGTCTGCAAGCAGCGCCAGTTGCAACGGAACAATCAGCGGATTAGCTCGGAGCAGAGTTTTGGCGAAACAGGTATAACCGGCGCTACAAAGCATAAAGGCTGCCTCATGGCGGCGATCATAGTACAACCCGTTGGGCTGCGCCTGAGCATGGCGGTAGACGCGTAGCCAATGCATGAAGTTGAAGCGCCCTTCACGTGTTTCATGACGAGCGATTGCCAGGAGTTCTCCCAGGTCCAGTGTCTCTATACAGAGACCGGGACGGACACAAGCCAGGTTGCGTTCGACCTTGCCCACAGCAACCACTGGATCTTCGTATCCGTCATGGACGATCAATGCACCCGGCAGCAATCGTGCGGAATAGGGAATTGAACCGCCTCGACAGAGTTGCTCATGCACGTTGCCTCGCCAACGGATGGCCGGATCACGGCGGTGCAGGCGCAGTTGTAGGCTGGGCGTAGAGCCACGATCTGCCTGCCAGCGTATGGCGTAAAAATCATCGTTAAGTTGGCCACCGTCTACTTCTGGAAACGACCACAGTCGTTCGTCGCTGTCAAGCCACAGGACATATTCGCAATCCAAGCGCGGAAGGAGTTGGTTACGCGCCCAAGAGAAGTCGGTGTCCCACTCAATGACGTGTTGATGAACGTCCTCCAAGCCCGTGAGATCTGGGCGAATTGCACTGACCGCGACATGTACGGAAAGGCCATGACTCTGCGCGGAAACAATAGTATCGAGGATACTGGAGCGTTCATCCGCACCGAGGATGCAGACAACGACACCGGCGGTGTTTGACATAGAACAGTTGGGTATTCCCACTCTAATACAAAGTGGGGGGGAAACGAGACATAACCCCGCTGGTTGGAGACTCAGGAAGCGTGGGCAATGTTACGCGTGGCATCGTGCAGAACGGTAACGACAGGCACGATAACGGCCGCAGAACTAAGCCGCTTGAGAAGAGCGCGGCGCTCACTGTCAGGCAAGGCGAGCGAGGACTGAGCGGTGGCTGAAGTTTCGGTGATGTTTGTGCGATCGTCCTGTTTCATCTGGAGCTCCTCTCGCTTGGGTGATTAAGCTGCGGATGCTAACACGTAGCACTTCCCTGGGCGGCCTCGAAGGTAAACCGGGCGAGCGAGCCGCGCGCCAGGTCAAGAAACAGACGGCCGAGCTTCGTGCCGCGCCCAAACCCGCCAGCGCGCAGAGCAATCAGGTGGAGTTGGAACTGGTGACCGATCATGGATGGCCGGGAAGCCACGTGGGCCATCCGCACCCTGCCAGGGCGCTCGGCCACGCCCATTCCCGAAGCAATGTACACGATCCTGCTGAAGCAGCCGCCACCCATGAACTGCGCCGAGGTATTCGGCCCGGATGCGCTACGCGACTTGCACTGTAAGCTGCGCGGTATTGCGCCCTACATCGAGGTGTCGCAAAGGAGCTGACGCGACTGCTCCGGGTCGCGGATGTAGAGAATCTGTCCGTGGATTTCGATGTGCCCCTGGTCGGACAGCTTATGCAGGAGGCGGGAGAGTGTCTCCGGCTTGACACCGATGCGAGAGGCGATGATCTGCTTGGGCGCTTCCAGTTCGACTTTCTGGCGGCCCGCTTCATCCGGATCGGCGTGATCGAGCAGGTACTGCAACAGGCGATCGGCGCCCTTCATGAGCGTGAGTCGGTCGATTTCGTTGACCAGCATATGCAGGCGCGCGCTCATGCCCGCCATCAGGCGGAAGCAGCGATTCACGTCCTGCGCCATCCAGGACTTGAATTCGCGGCCGTTGATCGCTACCAGTCGCACGGCGGTCTGTGCCACCGCGTTGATCGGATAGTGTCCGCCCATGAACAGCGCCGCCTCGGCGAACAGACGGCTGGCGCCGACCAGTTCGATCACCTTCTCGTCACCCTGGGGCGAGGCTCGGAACAATTTGACGATGCCCTCCGCCACCCAGTAGATGGCATCCACCGGATCGCCCTGGCGAAACAGCGGCTGGCCCGGGGCGAGTTGCAGGACGGATGCATGGCGGATGGCTTCCAGATACTCATCGTCCTGCAATCCGGAGAACAGATAGGCGCGGCGCAGGGTTTCGGCGTCGGCATTGCCCAGGGAGAGAGGCATGGGTATCAGCTCGCGGGTGTGATGGGCAGGAGATCGCCGAAGCGGCGGATCGCGGAAAAATCGGCCACGTCCTTGTCCGGCAGATGGGTGTCAGGCCGCAGCACCGCCAACAGGTGTTTGATTCCGTAGTCTCGAGCGGAGCGCAGTACCGGCAGACTGTCGTCCACCAGCAGGGTCCGCGCCGGATCGAAGGGCTCCTCCCGGCGCAATGCCGCCCAGAACGCCGGGTCTTCCTTGGCCAGACCATAGGAATGTGCGCTGTGCATGGCATCGAAATGCACACCCAGGGCGGTGCGACCCATTTTCAGGCCGAGGCTTTTGTGATGCGCGTTGGTGACCAGCACCACCCGTTTTCCCGCGGTACGGGCCTGGGGGAGGAACTCAACCACATCGGGATGCACCGCGATGAGATGCGCCAACTCCTCCTTGAGCCGGACGATATCGAGCCCGAGCCGCTCACTCCAGTAGTCCACGCAATACCAGGACAGGCTTCCCGCCACGGCGTCATAGCGGCGTATGCATTCGGCATGCGCCTCTTCGTAGGGCAAACCATGTTTCTCGGCAAACTTCTCCGGCACGTAAACCTGCCAGAAGTGGTTGTCGTAATGAAGATCGAGCAGCGTGCCATCCATGTCGAGGAGGATGGTGTCGATTTCGGGCCAGGGCAGCATGTCTATGCGGGTAGTTTCGGATTCGATCCGGCGGGTCTGGAAAGTTGCAGGCAGGATGCCTGCGCTACAGGATGCAGGTCGGTTCAGGAATAGTTCAGCCCCATGGCCTCGCGCACGTCGCGCATGGTCTCGCGCGCCAGGTCGCGGGCTTTCTCGCAGCCATCGGCGATGATGTTCTTCACCACGTCCGGCTCTTCCGTGTAGGCGCGGGCGCGCTCCTGTATCGGGGCGAGTTCCTTCAGCATGGCGTCGATCACCGGCTGCTTGCATTCCAGGCAGCCGATGCCCGCGCTGGTGCAGCCCTGGCGCACCCAGGCGCGCAGATCGTCGCCGGAATAGACCTGATGGAACTGCCAGACCGGGCATTTTTCCGGATCGCCAGGATCGGTACGGCGGCCGCGCGCGGGGTCGGTGGGCATGGTGCGGATCTTCCTGCCCACCTGTTCCGGGTCTTCGCGCAGGGAAATGGTGTTGTGGTAGGACTTGGACATCTTCTGCCCATCCAGGCCGGGCATTTTCGAGGCCACGGTGAGCAGGGCATCCGGCTCGGTGAGGATCATCTTGCCGCCGCCCTCGAGGAAGCCGTAAAGGCGTTCCTTGTCGCCCAACGACAGGTTCTGGGTCTCGCCCAGGAGCGCACGCGCCGAATCCAGCGCGGCATCGTCGCCTTCCTGCTGGTAGCGGATACGCAACTCCTGGTAGAGCTTGGCCTTCTTGCCACCCAGCTTCTTCACCGCTGCCTCGGCCTTTTCCTCGTAGCCCGGCTCCTTGCCATACATGTGGTTGAAACGGCGCGCCAGCTCGCGCGTGAATTCCACATGGGGAACCTGATCTTCGCCCACCGGCACCTTGTTGGCCCGGTAGATCAGGATATCGGCACTCATCAGCAAGGGGTAACCCAGGAAACCATAGGTGGAGAGATCCTTCTCGCCGAGTTTCTCCTGCTGATCCTTGTAGGTCGGCACGCGCTCCAGCCAACCCAGCGGGGTCATCATGGACAGCAGGAGATGCAGTTCGGCGTGCTCGATCACCTGTGACTGGATGAACAAGGTGGCCTTGGACGGGTCGACCCCGGCCGCCAGCCAGTCGATCACCATCTGCCAGGTGGCTTCCTCGATGCCGCGCGGATTGTCGTACTGCGTGGTGAGGGCATGCCAGTCGGCCACGAAGAACAGACATTCGTATTCGTGCTGGAGCTTGATCCAGTTTTTCAGGACGCCATGGAAGTGGCCGAGGTGCAGGCTGCCCGTGGGGCGCATGCCAGAGAGAACGCGGTCTGCGTACATAGGAGCTAGGGAAGAATGTTGAAAAGCGTCAATGCCAGATGCTCGACGGTTCGATACAGCGGGCCGATGATGCTGCCCAACAACCCCGTCGCCACCAGGCCCAGCAGGATAAACATGCCGTAGGGCTCGAGCAGGGACAACTGGTAGGCCGCCTTGTTGGGCAGCAGGCTCACGGCGATACGGCCGCCATCGAGCGGGGGGATGGGCAGGAGATTGAGCGTGGCCAGGACGGCGTTGATGGTGACGCCAGCCATGCCCATGAGTGCCAGGGGTTGGGCATAGGCATCACCCGCCGGGAGGATCAAGGAGAGCTTGATCATGCCGGCCCAGAATAGCGCCATGAGGAGGTTGGCGGCCGGCCCGGCGGCGGCGACCCAGAACATGTCCTGCTTGGGATGATGCAAATTGCCGAAATTGACGGGCACCGGTTTGGCCCAGCCGAACAGGATGCCGCCCAGGGCGATGGTAAGAGCCGGCACGAGGATCGTGCCCACCAGGTCGATGTGGCGTAGCGGGTTGAGGCTGATCCGGCCCAGCATCTGCGCCGTGCGGTCGCCAAACTTGAACGCCGCGTAGCCGTGAGCGGCTTCGTGCAAGGTGATGGCAAAAATCACGGGCAGCGCGTAGACGATGATTTTCTGTACGAGGTTGAGTTCCAAGAGGGTTCCTATTGAATGCCCAGGCGGGCGACATCGCCAGCACCCTGGCGGATCAACTCCGGCACGGGCCCGGTGAGGTCGATCACCGTGGTGGGTTTGATGCCGCAGTGACCGCAAGTGAGGATGACTTCCACCCGGCTGTCCAGGCAGTCGATGAGATCGTCAGGATCATTGAGCGGATATTCATGGCCCGGAAGTTGCAGGGTCATGGACAGTATCGGTTCGTCGAGTTCTTTCAACAGCGCTGTGATGACCTTGTGATCCGGCACGCGCAATCCGATGGTACTGCGCTTCGGGTGCAGCAAGCGCCGTGGCACTTCTCGGGTCGCTTCCAGGATGAAGGTATAGCCGCCCGGTGTCGCGGCCTTGAGGAAGCGATATTGGCTGTTGTCAACACGGGCATAGCGCGCGATTTCAGACAAGTCACGGCAGACCAGGGTGAAGTGGTGCTTCTCGTCGACGCCGTGGATCTGGCGGATCAAATCCATGCCACTCTTGTTGCCGATCATGCAACCGATCGCGTAGCAGGAATCGGTCGGGTAGACCATGACCCCACCCTGACGCAGGATTTTCACCGCTTCGGAGAGATAGCGCGGCTGCGGATTATCGGGATGGACTTCGAATACGCGGGCCATGGCTACCAGGCCTCCCATACCGGGCGGCAGCGCGGGGGCAAGGTCATCAAGCGACCGAGTTCGCGTCCACCCTCGCCCGGCGCGTGGAAGTCGGAACCCACCGAGGCGAGAAAATCGAATTCCACCGCCAGATCGGCGAAGACAGGCACCTGATCGGCGGTGTGGCTGCCGGTGACGACTTCGATGGCATCCCCACCCAGTTCCTTGAATTCCCGCAACAGATCGCGCATGCGTTCACGGCCAAAGTGGTAACGGCCGGGGTGCGCCAGCACCGATAGTCCGCCCGCCTCGCGTATCCAGGTCAGGGCATCGGCCAGGCTGGCCCATTCGTGGTGCACATACCCGGGCTTGCCCTTGACCAGGTATTTCTTGAACACGGTTTTCACATCCTTCACCAGGCCATATTCCACGAGGTAACGGGCAAAATGCGTGCGGCCGATCAGATCCTTGTTGCCGGCGTAGGTATAGGCGCCGGCCAGGGCGTCGCGCACACCCAGCTTCTCCAGTTCGGCCGCCATGAGTTGCGCACGCAAGGCACGGCCTTCACGATTGCCGCGGAGGCCTTGCACCAGGATTTCATGTTCCGGATCGACGCGCAAGCCGACGACATGCACGGTAGTGTTGCGCCAGGTGATGGAAATTTCGACACCGGCCACCAACTCCATGCCGCGATTCGCGGCTTCGGCACGCGCCTCGGACAAACCGCAAAGATCGTCGTGATCGGTGAGTGCCAGGACGTTCACGCCTTGTTCGGCGGCGCGTTTCGCAAGTTCGCGGGGCGAAAGTATCCCGTCGGAGGCGGTGGAATGGCTGTGTAGGTCGTAGACCGTCATGAATTCTAGCTTGTGACGCGGTTGGCAATCATAGCAAAATGCTTGCCGCCCTCCCCTATCCCAGCCCTCTCCGTGAAGATTCTGTTCGATTTGTTTCCCATCTTCCTCTTTTTCGCCGCCTATCAGGTCGGCGAGAAGAATCCCGTTACCACCACCGCGTGGCTGGCGGCACTGGGCATCCTCCTCGGCGGCGCCAAACCCGGCGTATTTCTTGCCACGCTGGTGGCCATGGTCGCCACCTTCGGCCAGATCGCCTGGGTCTGGCTGCGTCACCGCAAGGTAGACACCATGTTGTGGGTGTCGCTGGTGCTGATCGTGGTATTTGGCGGTGCCACCTTGCTGCTGCACGACGAAACCTTCATCAAATGGAAGCCCACCGTACTCTATTGGCTGTTCTCGCTCTCGCTGGGACTGGGGCCCATCCTGTTCGAACGCAACCTGATCCGCGCGATGATGGAAAAAAACCTGTCGCTGCCCGACGCGATCTGGGGCCGGCTCAACTTCGCCTGGGCCGTATTCTTCGCGCTGATGGGCATCGCCAACCTGTGGGTGGCGATGCACTACTCCACCGATTCCTGGGTGAACTTCAAGATGTTCGGCTCCGTCGGCCTGATGCTGCTGTTCATCATCGGCCAGACGATCTATTTGTCACGCCACATCAAGGAAGAAGAATGAGCCCTTTTTACGCCATCGTCGCCGAAGATGTGCCGGACAGCCTGGAAAATCGGCTATCCGCACGGCCCGCGCATCTGCAACGACTGCACCGACTCAAGGACGAAGGCCGGTTGCTGCTGGCCGGGCCATTTCCCGCGATCGACAGCCCGGACCCCGGCCCGGCCGGCTTTTCCGGCAGCCTCATCGTTGCCGCCTTCGCCAGCCTGGAAGAGGCGCAAGCCTGGGCGAGCGCGGACCCTTACGTGACTGCGGGCGTCTACGCGCGCATCAGCGTAAAACCGTTCAGAAAGACCCTGCCATGAGCGACACGATAGAAGCAATGAAGCAGCGCCTGGCGCTGCTCGCCCCCGAACACATCGAGATCGCCGATGAATCCGCTCTCCACGCGGGACACGCCGGCGCCAGGGCGGGCGGCGGGCATTACCAGCTCACCCTGATTTCACCCAGTTTCTCCGGACAGAGTCAGGTGGCGCGCCATCGCTCCATCTACCAGGCGCTGGGTGACCTGATGAGCACGCGCGTCCATGCCCTGTCCATCACCGCCCTGGCCCCCGAAGAACTCTGATTCGGCGGAACTTGTACGCACGACTCCACTCCCTATCCGTTCTGTCCACCCTGAGGAAACCCATGAAACACGTCCGACTGCTGTCCCTACTCATCACCTGCTGCGCCCTGCCCGTGCAGGCTGCCAACACACCCGCCTCTGCCCCTGCTGCCGCGGACGACAAGCCGGTGGCGGTGGTCAATGGGGTCGCCGTCCCCGCCTTGTACGCCAACTTCATCCGGCAGAACCGCCAGAAGCGCAACATGCCACCCGAAGCGCTCACGAACGAAGCGATCAAGGATGGCGCCGTGACGGCCGAGTTGCTCGCCCAGGAAGCGGTGAAGAAGCACCTGGACAAGGACCCGATGGTCGCGGCCGCATTGCAATTCCAGAAGACGGAGCTACTGGGCCGTGCGGCCGTGGAAGATTACCTGCACGCCCATCCCATCAGCGAAGTCACCTTGAAGGCGGAATACGAAAAAGCCAAGACCCGGGCGGGCACGGCCGAGTACCGTGCGGAGCACATCCTGGTGGGTAGCGAGAAGGAGGCCAATGAGATCATCGCCAAACTCGGCAGCGGCAAGAAAAGCAAATTCGAAGACCTTGCCAGAAAATCCTCGAAGGACAGTTCCGCCGGTAACGGCGGCGATCTCGGCTGGGTACTGCCGGCCAATCTGGTGCCGGAATTCGCCCAGGCGATGGTCGGTTTGAAGAAGGGTCAGGTCTCCAGGACCCCGGTGCAGACCCGATTCGGCTGGCACGTCATCCGCCTGGAAGATACCCGCAAATTTAATTTCCCCGAGTACGACAAGCTGAAGAACCGCATCGCCGGCGAGTTACAGCAGCAGGAAATCGGAAAACTGGTCAAGGAACTGGCCACCACGGCCAAGGTGGAGTAAGGCCGGATTCGAGAGGCAGGATTCAAGGGGCAAGGGGACGAAACCCTTCCCCGTTGACCGTGGAATAACCTAGAGTTTCTGTCAACTATTGCCCCATCCTGGCTACACCCGTAAAATCACCGGGTCTTGCAAGCAGACGCTTTTCAAACCCCGGAGAATCCAACATGGAACACCAACTGCCCGCCCTGCCCTACGCCAAAGACGCCCTCGCTCCCCACATGAGCGCGGAAACCTTTGATTACCACTATGCCAAGCACCATCAGGCCTACGTCACCAATCTGAACAACCTGATCAAGGGCACCGATTTCGAGAGCAAGACTCTGGAAGAAATCGTCAAGACCGCCCCCGCCGGAGGCATCTACAACAACGCCGCCCAGGTTTCCAACCACACCTTTTTCTGGAACTGCATGAAGCCGAATGGCGGCGGCGTCCCCTCCGGTGCCCTGGCAGAGGCCATCAACGCCAAGTGGGGAACGCTGGACGAATTCAAGAAGGCTTTCCAGACCAGCGCCGTGGGCAACTTCGGTTCCGGCTGGACCTGGCTGGTAAAGAAGGCCGACGGCTCCGTCGACATCGTCAACATGGGTGCTGCCGGCACCCCGCTGACCACCGGTGACCGCGCGCTGTTGTGCGTGGACGTGTGGGAACACGCCTACTACATCGACTACCGCAACCTGCGTCCCAAGTTCGTCGAGACCTTCCTCACCCACCTGGTCAACTGGGACTTCGTGGGCGCGAACTTCGCCTGATCCCGCCGTGGATCGATCCTTCGACAAGCCCAGGACGAACGGCAACCCATTGATTCCGTTCGTTTTGAGCCTGTCGAACCATGAACGGGACTGAATATTTCAAATCGCGGGCAAGCCCGCTCCTACCAGCCCTGATTTGATTCATATGAAAGCAATAAGAATTTTGTACGTCTGCATGGG
>CAILNT010000104.1 GCA_903835655.1 uncultured Pseudomonadota bacterium
GGGGGCGACCATGCGCGTCGTCGCGCACCCGCAAGGGGTAGGCCGGATTCGTACGCGCTCAAGCGCTACGACTCCGCGCCCTTGCCAGACAACTCGCCAGACGCACACTCGGGCGTGTTCAACTGAGGATTCAAGGATGATCCTACTGCCCCGCGCCAAGAAGTCGCTGGGTCAACACTTCCTGGTGGACGGCCATTACATCGCCCGCATCGTCGCGGCGATCCGCCCGGAAGCGGACGACATCATGGTGGAAATCGGTCCCGGCCCCGGCGCGCTCACCCGGCCGCTGCTGGACAAGCTGCCGCATCTGCACGTGGTGGAACTGGACCGCGACATGGTCGCGCGCCTGCGGGAAGAATTCCCCGATACACGCCTGACGGTGCATCAGGCCGATGCCCTGGATTTCGATTTCGGCCAATTCGGCGACCGCCTGCGGGTGGTGGGCAACCTGCCCTACAACATCTCCTCGCCGCTGCTGTTCCACCTGGCCGACTCCGCCTCGAAGATACGTGACCTGTGCTTCATGCTGCAAAAGGAAGTCGTGGATCGCATGGCCGCGGCACCCGACACCGCCGATTACGGACGCCTCTCGGTCATGCTACAGGCGCGCTTTCGCGTGGAAAGACTGTTCGTGGTGCCACCCGGCGCCTTCCGTCCGCCGCCCAAGGTGGATTCCGCCATCGTCCGCCTATACCCGCGACCCATGGACGCCGTGCCCTATGCCGACGCCCGCGTGTTCGCCGACGTGGTGGCGCGCGCCTTCGGTCAGCGCCGCAAGACCCTGCGCAACACCCTCAAGGGCCTGGTCGACGCCGCCATGTTCGAAGAACTCGGCATCGACCCGGTCCGTCGCGGCGAAACCCTGTCGGTGCAGGAATTCGCGCGCCTGGCGAACCGCCTGTCGACGCTCGCGCAACACCGCGCACCAACATAACAGCCGCTTGACGTGGCCGTCCACCTCTGACCCCGACACACTGCGAAATGCTTGCGGAATATGCATCAACTCCGCTGCACAAACCCCTCGAACTTTTCAAGCGACAGCGGCCGGCTGAAGTGTTGGCCCTGATAGGCATGGCAGCCATGGCGATCGAGAAACCTCAACTGCGCCTCTGACTCCACACCCTCGGCGATCACCTTCATGTCCAGCTCCCGACCCAGGGTGAGGAGGGTACGCACGATCGCGGCATCTTCGCTTTTCTCGGGGAGATTTTCCACGAAAGAGCGGTCGATCTTGATCCGACCGAACGGTAACCGGGCCAGAAGAGACAGGGGGAAAGAACCGGTCCCGTAACCGCCGAGGGTAAAGCCGACACCCAGTTCCTTGATCGCCCGCATCTTCTCGACCGTGCCCTGCACGTCTTCAAGCACCAGGCCTTCCTTCAATTCGAGCGTCAGGCGTGCGGGATTCGCGCGGCTGGCGTGGAGCGCGGCCTTGACCTCGGCGACAAAATCATGCTGCCGGAATTGCCGGCTGCTGACATGCAACGAGACCGGCAATTCGCGGGTATGCACCCCGTTCTCCCAAGCTTTGACCTGGCCGCAGACCGTTTCCAACGCCCAAAGTCCGATCGGCAGGATCAGGCCGGTATCTTCCGCCAGCGGGATGAATTCCCCCGGCAACATCGATCCGCCTTCCGGGTGTTGCCAGCGCAACGAGGCTTCGATGCCGACCGGGCGACATGCGGCATCGACCTGGGGCTGATAGTAGAGCCGGAACTGTCTGAGTTGCAGTGCCTGGCGCAGATCCGCTTCCATGGAAACACGACGGTCCACCGCAGCCTGCATGGCCGGATCGAAAAAACGCAGCGTATTGCGTCCCGCCCGCTTGGCTTGATACAGCGCCAGGTCGGCGTTCTTGATCAGGTCTTCGACCGTATTTCGCCGATCGAACAGGCCGATACCGATACTGAGTTTGCAATGGTACTCATAGCCGTTGAGGGAAAAAGGCCGTTCCAGGGCCTCGTACAGCTTGTCGCCCAACTGCCGGGCCAGGGCTGCCGCCTCATCGACCGCCGCACCCAGGTCCTCCAGCAGCAACACAAATTCATCCCCCCCCTGGCGCGAAACCGTGTCACCGCCGCGCACCACCGCGCGCAAGCGCTGCGCGACCTCGATCAACAGCAGATCGCCGACATCGTGGCCGCGGGTGTCGTTGAGCGCCTTGAAATTGTCCAGATCCAGGAAAAATATCGCGCCGTATTGTCCGGTACGCACCGAGGCGGCCAGCGCCTGGCCCAGGCGGTCCTGGAGCAGGCGGCGGTTGGGCAAACGCGTGAGCGGGTCGTAATAAGCGAGGCGGTGAAGTTCGGACTCGTTGCTCCTGTCCGCGACGATGTCGGTCAAAGTGCCGATGTAATGGGTGATGCCCTGGCCCGTCGAGTTGACCGCCGCAAGATTCAGCATCTCGACATGGAGCTGGTCGTCCTTGCGCTGACTCCATATTTCGCCCTGCCAATACCCATCCTTCTTCAGGGTATCCCGCATGCGCTGATAGAACTGCGGCCCGTGATGCCCCAGATTGAGCTGCGCCAGGGTGCGTCCGATGGCCTCCGAGGCCGCGAGGCCGGTCAGTCGGGTGAACCCCGGATTGACCCGCAACACGGCGAGCCCTTGGTCGATGATCATCACCCCGTTTTGGGAATTGAAGGCGACGGCCGCGATACGCAACTCGGCATCGGCCTGTTTGTATTTGCCGAGTTCGGTCAGCGTGACCCGCAGCGCAGGAGGCGCACCGTCCTTGTCCACGTAGTGGCTATCCAGACGAACTCGGACAGGCCCGCCCTCGCCTCCCTGGAGCACCAGTTCGCAATCCTGCTTGCCCTTGTTTTTGAGCACCCCCATCAGGTGCAAGTGCCAACGATCCGCATCCTCGGGCGTAACGAAACGGGCGAAAGGCTGGCGCAGCAGCTTCCCTCGCATCGCGCCCAGCAGGACCGTGCCCGTCATATTGATCTCGGTGATCAAACCTTTTTCACTGAGAGTGAGATAAGCGACCGGCGCAAACTGGTAATAGTCGCGGAAGCGGTCGCGCGATTCCTCCAGACAGGCCTGCGCCTCACGCAAGGTTTCGTTTTGCATCTCCAGTTCGATCTGGTGCACCTGGACTTCGTACAGGAGTTCGTCGATCGGTCGGGTCGGTGTTTGATCCGGTGGCATGCGCGCCAGGACCGCCTCGGCCGCACCCCGCAACCGGGTTTTTGCCGACTTTTTCGCCACCCTCGGGGGCTGCGCGGCGGAAGGCGCGGCGCGCGAGTCACGCATGGCAACTTTCCGGGTACGAACAATCCACCCCGGGCGCTGTTCTGACCCTTTGCTGGGGCAGGGTCCGCCCGATATCCGGATGCCTCGTCATGTTCTGTGCCTCTTTGGTGAACCGACTCTCACTTTGTACCGGTACATCTATTCAGGGTAAAGCATTATCGTCCCCGTGCAGCGAAAAGCTCAAGCAGAACGTCGCGGCCCCAACCGGCCCCGTCCAAAATCCGCATCACTAGCGTTTAGGCTTAGGTATTTCTTCATGTAGTGTAGATTTTTATTGCACACCGCCGGAGAATGGCCCGACCGTGGGCAGGGCGCAGCCAGCTTCGGGGGCCGCGCTGTCCGGGAGGCGCGTTTCCCGAGCGATGCCCTGAACTTGGCCGGGTGAATCGGAACGCACCCACAGGCGACTCGTTCCGCGCCAACCGTGCATAGAGGATGACTTTGAACGCTTTGTCGGTACTGAAGGGCATGCGCGTACTCTACGTGGAAGACGACGCGGCCACCCGCGAAGAACTGGCCATGATGATCGAGCCCTGGGTGGACACGCTGGACGTCGCCGGCAATGGCCAGGCCGGGCTGGCCCTCTACGCGAGTGGACAGCACGACATCGTGGTCACCGACATCCAGATGCCGGTCATGAATGGCTTGACCATGTGCGCCGAGATTCGCCAACTGAACGCCCAGCAACCCACCGTCCTGCTGAGCGCCTACAACGACGTGGAATATCTGTTCCGCGCCATTGAACTGGGCATCACCCAATACATCACCAAGCCGGTCAACGTGGAGCATTTGCTGGAGCGGCTTGCGGACATCGCCCGTAACCTCCTTTCCCTGCGGGAACAGTCACGTTATCGCCGCCTGCTGGAACAGTACCGCCTGCTGGCGGATGAGAGCGCCATCGTCACCACCCTGGACCCCAATGGCCGTATCACCTACGTAAACGACAGGTTGACCCAACTCACAGGCCATGACCGTCAGGAATTGATCGGCATGGATATGACGCTGCTGTCCGCTCTGGATGAACCCGCCACCCGGATGGAGGCCATCTGGCAGGCCGCACAGGCCGGCGAGAAGTGGGCCGGCATCGTCAAGAACCGGACGCGGGACGGCAAGTTACTGGTAGTGGAGCGCAGCCTGGTCCCCATCCTCGACGAATCAGGGCAGGTGGTGGAGGTCTTCAGCCTGGATGTAGACATCACCGAGCTCTATTCCAGCAACGAAGTGCTCATGGAGGCATTAGGCCAGAGCGAGCATAGCCTGCAGGAGCAACGCGATTACCTGGCCGCCTACAAACGAGCGCTGGAAACGGGAACCAGCATCTGTATCGCCGATGCTCAAGGCCGCATCCTCAGTGCCAATCGCCAGTTTGCCGAGCTCCTGGGCTATCGGGTGCGAGATTTGTCCGGGCTGAAATTGTGCAGCATCATCCCTCAATACGACCCGAAGAGCTGGGGAGCGGCCGAACGGGAGGGGGAATCGGCTGACAGCAAGATCCTGCGTGTGTATCACAAGAACGGCAAGGAGCTCTTCTTCAACATCGCCTTCGTCTCCTTGCTGAACAGGGTTGGGCAACCGGAATCCATCATCCTGGTCTGTCAGGACCTCACCGAATCCCTGGAAACGACCCGCGAGTTGATGGACACCCAGCGTGAGCTGCTCTTGCTGGTGGGCCAAGTCGTGGAGAACCGCAGCCAGGAAACCGGCATGCACGTCAAACGGGTAGGCGAGATTTCCAGGCTGTTAGCCATCCAGTACGGGCTGGACGGTGCGCACGCGGACATGATCCGGATCGCGGCACCTCTGCACGACGTCGGCAAAGTCGGCATCCCGGACGATATCCTGCACAAACCGGGCAAGCTGGATGACTCGGAATTCGAGGTCATGAAGACGCATGCCAACGTGGGCTATCAAATCCTCAGGCAGATCAACCGCCCACTGGTGCGCATGGCTTCCCTGATCGCCCATGAACACCACGAACGCTATGACGGCGCGGGTTATCCACGTGGACTCAAGGGCGGGGAAATCAGCATTGAAGGCCGCATCGTCGCCATCGCGGACGTGCTGGACGCATTGGGCCATGTCCGCAGCTATAAGGAGCCCTGGGACGAGGACACCATACGCGCGTATCTACAAAAACATCGCGGTCACCGCTTCGATCCCCTATTGGTCGATCTGGTGTTTGCCAACTGGGACGACATCATGGGCATCCGAGGTCGCTACCAGGATCAATGACTCCTCCACCCAACCGCGAACCATGAAATGAAAATCATCCTCTGGATTGTGTGTGCATGCCTGTTTGCCGTGGCCCGAGCCGAACCGGTCGCGCAAAGCCGTGAGCCGCTCACGCTGAATCAGGCCATCCGCATCGCCCTGGAGAACAACCGGGCCCAACAGGTCTCCCAGGCGAGCCTGGACATGGCCCTGGCACAATACCGGCAAGCCATGGCGGCATTCGGCCCGCACATGGGCCTGGAGGCGGGGTTCCAGCGGGCGGATCAGGACCGCAGCTTTTCCTTCCAGGGCATGGTCACGACCCCCGCCATGGCTTTGCCCATCGGGCCGGGTGGGGCGCTGGTCTCCCTTCCGGGCCAGCCGCTGCCCATGAACCTGAATGTGAAGCTGTTCGATCGCGATATGGGCAACACCGCGCTCAAAGTGACCTATCCGCTCTACACCGGCGGCAAGGAAGAAGCCCTCACCGGCATGGCGAAGAAGGGCGTGGAGATCGCCATTGAAGACAAGCGCAGGACCGAACTCGACCTCGTGCGCGACATCGTCCGCTACTACGACGGCGCCTTGCTGGCCGGTCAGATCGAACAACTGGTCAGCGACACGCTGGAGCGTTTCCAGGTTCTCGAGGAACTCACCGAGCGCCTCTATCAGAATGCATCGCTCAAGGTAAAGAAGACGGACTACCTGCGCAGCAGAACCACCACGGCCATGACGCGATCCATGTACCAGGAGGCAAAATACGCCCATGCCCTGGCTCTGGAAGCGTTGGCCAATACCATGGGACTGGACCCGAACACGCCGCCGAGCTTGGCACCCGCGCCGCCCCTGCCAGAATTCAATGCCGAGTTGGAGACGCTGATCTCTCAGGCCATGCGGCTAAACCCGGACAAGCAGCGTCTGGAACTGGCGTTGCAGGCGGCGGACTACAAGATCCAGGAAGCGCGCAGCGGCTACTACCCGACGGTCGGCCTGGAAGCCAGCGCCTATCGTTACTGGAATGACTACGATGGCGGCCTGACCAATGCCGACAACAATCGAGGCTGGACCCTCGGCGTCGGCTTGAAATGGGCGCTGTTTGACGCGGGCATGACCCGTGCCGAAGTGGACGGCGCCCGTGCCGCCAAGGTGAAACTCGGCGCTCAACGCGTTCTTCTGGACAACGGCCTGGCCCTGCAGATCAAGGCTGATTTCCAGCGCCTGCGGCGCTCCCGTGCTCAGGTGGTGGACAATACCCAGGCACGCGATTTTGCCGAGGAAAACCGCAAACTCAATGTGCGCGCCTACCAGGAAGAAATGGTTGAAACCAAGGACGTGATCGAGGCGCAGATCATCGAAACCCTGGCCAGCGCCAGCCTGTTTCACTCGCAACATGACCTTCGCGATGCCCTGGCCGACCTCGATTATCGGGTGGGTGCGGCAATGCAACAGTGATCGCCTTCGGACACGCCCTGCGCAGGGCGGGCAGCTGGCTCGGCCTGCTCGGCCTGCTCGTACTGGCCGGCCAGGCACGGGCCGAACCCGCGATGACGCCGCTCATCCTGGGCTTTTACCTGCCCGGCATCCGCGACGCGAACCCCACCGATATTCGCGCCAGCTTGCAGTTGTGGGTGGAGGAGATCGCCAAGCCCTACCGGCTCCAGGGCGAGGCACGGATGTATGATGACATGCGGGTCCTGTACCGCGACGCCATGCAAAATCGGGTCGATCTGGTCATCGCGCCCGCCATGGAACTCACCGAGACCTTCCGGCCGGAAGAACTCACGCAAGGATTTTCTGCACGACGCCGAGGCAGCGATGAGGGGCTGGCCTTGATCGTGCAGAAAAGCAGCGGCTTGAGCCAGTTTCGCGACTTGCGCGGCAAACACGTCCTGCGGCTTAGCAACGATAGGCTCGGCCAGATTTTTCTGGAAACCCAGTGCCAACGCGAAACCGCTTCACCCTGTTCCAAGCTGTTCAATCTGGCCGAAGAAAAACGCGATGTGCAATCCATCCACCGGGTGTTTTTCGGACAGGCGGATGCCGCTCTGGTCAGTCTGGGTACTCTGCACGCCGCCAGCGAATTGAACCCGCAGATCGGCGCGCGCTTGCGGGTGCTCCTGGAATGGAAAGCGCAATCCCTGGCTTTCGGCATGATGACCGTGCGCAGCGACCCGGCCTACCGCGACTTGCTCCTGCGCTCCGCCATGCAAGCCTCGCAGACGGTACGAGGCGTGCAGATCCTGGAATTGTTCAAGACGGATTACATGGTGCGGGCGGGCATATCGGATGTACAGCCCTTCTGGAATCTGTACCACGAGTACCAGGACCTGACCCATAGAAAAGCGGCGTCGAGGAAATAGTGAGCCGACGCTGGCGTTTCCCGCGCATTTTTCCCGCCAACCGCATATTCCTGAGGGTATTCGGCACCTTTGGCAGCTTGCTGCTGGCGATGACCGTGCTTTATGGCCTGTTGATCATCCCCCTGCAACGCGACTCCCTGCTCAAAGTGCTCTATTCGCAGGCCGCCACGGTATCCCGCTCCATCATCCAGGCTTGCTCGGAGGCCATGCTCTCCGACGATTATGGCTTCATCGTCGAGCACAATCTGCAAGTGCTGCAGAACGACAAGGGGATCGAGTCGGTGCTGATCGTGCCCAGGCAGGGCGATGCCCTGCGCATTACGCCCACGGGCTGGCGTATGCTGGATCGTCTGGAGGCCCATATCCTCCCATCGGATTTCAAGTCGGAATCGTTTGGCATCATCCACGCAGACGGGGGCCACGCGCGCTATCGTTACGTCACGCCGATACGCTTCAGTGGCCTGAACTGGGGGACGATGCGTGTCGATTTCAACACCAGCGAATACGATGCCAACATCGATTCGATGTACCACCAGCTCTTCTTTATCTCGGGCCTGTCCCTCATGGCCATCCTGCCCATCGGCTATTTTTTCGCGCTCTGGCTGACCCGGCCCATCGCCACCATCAGCGCGGCCGCCTCCCTGGTCGCCGATGGCGACCTGAAGGCCCACGTAAACATCCGGCGCGATGACGAAATCGGCCTGCTCTCCAATAGTTTCAACCAGATGGTGGATGCCCTGGCGCAAAACCGCTACCAGCTGGAAAACATCAACCAGGAACTTGAGACCAAGGTCGCCGAGCGTACCCAGGCGCTGGATGTTTTGAACCAGACCCTGGATCAGCGGGTGCGTAACGAGATTGCCAAGCGCCAGGCCCAGGAACAGATCCTGATCCACCAGTCGCGGCTGGCCGCCATGGGCGAGATGATCGGCGCCATCGCCCACCAGTGGCGCCAGCCCCTCAACGCCCTGAGCCTAGTCTTGCAAAACATGCAGTTGCAATACCGGATGGGACAACTCAGCGAGGAATCGATGCAGCGTTTGCAGGGCAAGGCGGATCAATTGATCCTGCACATGTCTCGAACCATCGACGAATTCCGTAATTTTTTCAAACCCAGCAAGATCAAGGAAACGTTTGCCTTGGCCCAGGCGCTCCATTCCGCCGGCAACATCCTGGAAGGTGTGTTCAAGAACCACAACATCGAACTGAGCATAGACTGTGCCGATGACCTCCTGTTGACCGGCGTTCCCGGGGAGTTTTCCCAGGTCATCCTGAATCTTCTGAGCAATGCAAAAGACTCGATTCTCACCGCCAAACAAGCACAACCCAGGATCTACATTCACGCCCGCAAGGTGGCCCTGCAAGTTCAAATCGACGTGGAGGACAATGGAGGCGGCATCGACCCGGTCATCCTGCACAAAATCTACGAACCCTATTTCACCACCAAGGAAGAGGGCTGGGGCACCGGAATCGGCTTGTACATGTCGAAGATGATCATCGAGAACAACATGTATGGCCGCCTGGAAGCCAGCGCCTTGCCCCGAGGCACCCGCTTCACCATCCTCTTGCCGGGTGTGATGCCAGAGGGGTAGCCCGTGAGTCCGGATCACAAGCTCAGGACGAACGGCAACCCGTTGATTCCGTTCGTGGTGAGCCTATCGAACCATGAACGAAGTCGAATAAAGTTCATTAACGAGCCCTTGCAGGAGCGCCGGTGACTGTCCAGGTATTGCCATGCAGCATCCCCGTCCTGGCTCGCGGTGAAGTGCGTATGAATCCGCCCCGCGCGCCGCTGTCGGTCTACATGCACCTGCCCTGGTGCGTGCGCAAGTGCCCCTATTGCGACTTCAACTCGCACGCCCAGCGCGAAGCCATCCCGGAGGCGCGCTATCTCGATGCGCTGACCGCCGACCTGGAACAGGCCCTGCCCCAGGTCTGGGGGCGAGAAGTTTCCAGCATCTTCATCGGTGGAGGCACACCCAGCCTGTTCACGCCCGCGGCTATCGACCGCCTGCTCACCACCTTGCGCACCCTGCTGCGCGTGGCGCCGGGCGCCGAGATCACGATGGAAGCCAATCCCGGCACCTTCGAAGCCGCCCGTTTTCGCGGCTATCGCGAGGCGGGCGTGAACCGCCTGTCCCTGGGCATCCAGAGCTTCAACCCGGAACACCTGAAGGCTCTGGGCCGCATCCACGACGAGCGCGAAGCCTATGTGGCGGCCGAGGCCGCGATGGGCCTGTTCGAGACGGTCAATCTCGACCTGATGTATGCCCTGCCCGGCCAGAGCCTGGAGCAGGCGCGCGCCGACCTGGAAGCGGCCATCGGCCTGGGAACTGCGCATCTGTCCGCCTACCATCTCACCCTGGAACCCAACACCCCGTTCGCGGCGGCGCCGCCTACCCTGCCGGACGACGATCTCGCCGCCGACATGCAGGAGCAGACGGAAGCCCTGCTGGGTGCGGCCGGCTTCGAGCACTATGAAACCTCGGCCTATGCGCGGCCTGGCCAGCGCTGCCGGCACAACCTGAACTACTGGACCTTCGGCGATTATCTGGGTCTGGGTGCCGGCGCCCACGGCAAGCTCTCCTTTTCGGATCGCATCGAGCGCCAGGCGCGCCTGAAGCACCCCAAAGCGTATATGGATGCCGTGTTTTCCGAACCCTCCACCGACCACGCCGGCCACCTCGCGGAAACGCGCTGCCTGAGCCACGGCGACCGCGTGTTTGAATTCATGATGAATGCCCTGCGCCTGAACGAGGGCTTCGAGGCGCGCCTGTTCGAGTCGCGCACCGGCCTGTCCATCGCCGCTGCTGAACCCGGTTTGGCGGCGGCGGAACGACGCGGCCTGCTCTTGCGGGAACGCCACAACATCCGCCCCAGCCAGACAGGACAGCGCTTCCTCAACGAGTTGTTGCAGCTATTTCTTTGAGCGCAGGGTACGCGCCGCCGTGGTGATTGGCGCCGGAGGCGGTGACAGGGTAGGCTCGCACCCTTACCACGCTGCGATGGCAGTCCCCGCCGCGATCAACGCATTTCAACATCGTTCAACCGAAAAGAGATCGCCATGACCACCTATACCCGCGACGACCAACTCGCCGTCCAGCCCGAGTCCAACTCCGGCGGCAAGATCGAAACCTCCGGCGCCTACATCGGCCGACTCACCCAGGCCAAGGAGCGCACCGCCAAGACCGGCACCCGCGGCATCGAATTCACCTTCGAAGCGGACGACGGGCGCGTGGCGCGCTATCTGACGCTCTGGGTCGCCCGCGCTAATGGCGAGAAGATCGAATACCCCTACAGTCTGCTCTCGGCCCTGATGGCCTGCCTGGACGTGAAGAAGGTCGATTCCATCGCCGCCCTCGCCGACGAATGGAACGCCGCCACCGGCACGTGGGCACCGACCGAGGCGCAGATCTTCCCGGAGCTGTTGAACAAGGCCATCGGCGTGTTGTTGCAGCGCGAGGAACGCGAGTGGGAAGGCAAGACCTACGTCAGCATGAGGATCGCCCAGTTCTTCGACCCCAGCGACCGCAGCACGCCGGCCGAGATCATCTCCGGCAAGCGTTCGGGCCAGGCACTGGAGAAACTGGTCGCCAATCTGCGAGTATCCGTAGTGCGCGCCGACGCCCCCCCGACCGGTGCCGCACCCGTGGGCGCCGAGCCGGGCAACTTCGCCGCGATCGACGACGACGACGTACCTTTCTAGGAAAGTGGATGCGTGGGTTGCTTCAACGGGATGCCCGGAAGTGCCAGGATCGCTTCCGCAGGTTCGATCACCCCATGAAACGCGAATAGCCATGAGCGACCTGCTAGGCCAGCTCGACGGCCTCAACGCATCCCAGTTGTGCCGGCTGCTGGTGGAACACCTCACCCGGCAGAAACTGGGCCTGTACTGGGAAGCCAGTGCCATCGAGCGCGACCGCGCGCTCAACGCCGATGTGGTGTTGCCCCGGATGGTGGCGGCGTGGAGCTGCGCTCCCTCATCCCCAGCCCTTCCCCCGGAGGGGGAAGGGAGCCAACCCCCTCACCTATTGGGAGAGGGCCGGGCAGCCAGAGACTTGGCCGACGTTGTTGGGCGGCCCAGTCGGTTGGCTGGGAGTTCCGTCAGAGAGGGCGCTTTTGCCCACCGCAAACTCATCCTCGAAGGCGACAACTTCGATGCCCTGCGCCTGTTGCGCGCCAGCCATCGCGGCAAGATTCGCGTCATCTACATCGATCCGCCCTACAACACCGGCAACAAGGACTGGGTCTACAACGATCGCTACGTCGGCGCCAACGACCGTTGGCGGCATTCGCAGTGGCTGGAGTTTCTCTACCGGCGCCTGACCCTGGCGCGCGACCTCTTGACCCCGGACGGCGTGATCCTGGTGTCCATCAACGACGAGAACCGGGCGCGGCTGGAGTTGCTGATGGATGAGGTGTTTCCGGGGCGGCGGCTGGGCACGCTGACCTGGCGCACCCGGCAAGGCTCCAACGATGCCAGCAGCTATTTTTTGAGCGTGGACCATGAGCATGTGCTGGTCTACGGCAACACCGGTTTCAGCTTCAACGGCTTCAGCAAAAGCTACGAGATGTACGGCAACCCGGACGACGACCCGCGCGGCGATTGGCGCCCAGACAATTTTACTTGTCCGAAAGACTTCAAGGAACGCCCCAACCTCTATTACCCGCTGCTCGACCCGAAAACCGCCATCGCCTACCCGCCCAACCCGGATCGCGTCTGGGTCTATGCCTCAGCAAACCGCTTACAGGAAGGGCAAACGGTTGAGGTGAAGACGATGGAAGAATTCATCGACCTGGGCCAGATCCTTTTCCCAAGCGAGCAGCGCGTGGAAACCTGGCCGACTCTGGAGGCACTGTTGGCCGCCATCGACGCGGGTGAGGTGCCCAGGAGCGGCAAGACGCCGCTGCTGCGCCGCGACCTGCCCAATCTGGAATTCTGGGTGGGCCGCCCAATCGGCTTCGGCCGCCCCCAGTTCAAGCGCTACAAGGCCGATCTGCGCAACCAGACCCAGCCGCTTTCCAGTTGGGTGGTGCCCAGTTTCGAGGAGGGCAGCTACTATGCGGAGGCCAGCTTCGTTTCCAGCACCAACCAGGAAGGCGCGCGCATGGTGGCGGAAATCTTTGGCGACCGCGCTTTCAACTATGCCAAGCCGCTATCTCTCATCAAGAACCTGCTGCGCCAAGCCACCCGCCCCGGCGACACCATCCTCGATTTCTTCGCCGGCTCCGGCACGACCGGTCAGGCGGTGCTGGAACTCAACGCCGAGGACGGCGGCCAGCGGAAGTTCATCCTCTGTTCCAGCACCGAAGCGACGAAAAAGGAGCCGGACAAGAATCTCTGCCGCGATGTCTGCGCCGAACGCATGCGCCGGGTGATCGCCGGCTATGGCGGCAAGCCGGGCTTTGGCCTGGAGCAGGGCGGCGAGTTCGCCTATCTGCAACTGGACAATGTGGACGCGGCGGATGCGCATGTTGAGATCGACCTCGACCATGCCTTTCAGTTGCTGGCCTTGAAACGGCTGGGGGCGGCGTTGCCGGTACCCGCGGGCGAGATCAAACGCCTGGGCCGGGCGACGCTGGTGCCGCCGGTGATTGTCGAGTACAGCCGGCAGCCGTCGTTGTTCGACGCGCTGCCGGCGGATGAGCCCGGCGGCGTCTATGCGCTGGACGAAATGCTGCCCGATCCGCCCAGCGCAACCCCGCGCCCGCGCCGGGCCCTGCCGGCATCGCGTGAGGAACTGCTCGACCTGCTGACAGAGAAAAACATCCGCGCTTACCCGCGCCGATTGACCGGAGTACGCAATCTGCCGACCGCGCTGAAACGTGAAAGACGGCCGGAAATGGATGATATGTCGGCGGTGTCGGAGGCGGTGGCGACACGCCTGCCGATTCCCGATGAACTGAAGAAAAACGCGGTGCGCGCGGCGCTCAACCGCTTGAAGGAAAAGGAAGTACATACCGAACTGACCCGGGGCGTGCGGCACGAGGAAGATGTCCAGGTCATTACCGATCGCGCCGCGATGGTACGTGAAGCCATAGCGATATTGCGCAACCTGCCACAGGTGGAGGATGAAGATGTGCGCATCATCGTCGGCCTGCTGGGGCGTCGTCTGCGCGCTGCCATCGATGAGGCATTCGAGAATGTGGATGCGGACGACCGCCCGAGTGAGGCCGAACTCAATCGCCACGCCCGCGATGCGGCGCATTGGGTGATACGCCGCGAAGCCGGGAATCTGGCCGAGTTGATGCAGGGCATCGTCGCGGAATTCACCACGCTGGAAGACGCCGAACCATTCCCGGACCTGATGTTGTTCCCGGCAGCCTTGAGCCTGACGGCTTCGCGCAAGAACATTTATGGCGTAATGCCTCCTTCCGAGGATGACCTGGCGGCGATCGACTCGACCTTGCTGCTGGAAGAGCGGGCGTGGCTGGCCGACCGCAGGCTTACGCTCGGTGATGCTGAAATTCGCCTGGGCCGCTTCGACGGCACCGCCAAACTCAACGGCGAGGAACGCGATTTCGCCCAGGCGCTGGATCGTGCCGATTTCGTCGAATGGTGGCATCGCAATCCAGATCTCAAGCCCTACGCGGTGAAGCTGGTGCGTGGCGATCATCAACACTATTTCTATCCGGATTTCGTGGTGTGCCTGTCGCATATCCCGGGCGACGAACCCATCGCGCGCCTGGTCGAAACCAAGGAAAACGTGAAAGACGCCGCGCGCAAGGCCCGCAGAGTGCCCAGGTCTTACGGCAAGGTGCTGTTTTTGACCCGGGATCAAAGCCGCTTGCGCGTGATCAATGACGACGGCAGCCTGGGTTCGGCCGTGGATAGTGACGACCTGACGGCGGTACGCGAGTGGCTGAGGGGTACACGACCGATGCTGGAAAGCAAGTCAGATCAACAGGTAACAGGATGAACCGGCTATGTCGACTCGCCAAAACCGCCGCGTTGCCGCTGTTTCTCGCCGCCTGTTCGCAGCCGATCAACAGCCCCTATCCGGCAGCCGACGCTGGCAAGTCCATCCTCTATTCCGCCTTCGAGGAGCGCCCCAAGCACCTCGACCCGGCGCGTTCCTACAGCGAGAACGAATACGTTTTCCTCGGCAACATCTACGAGGCGCCACTGCAATACCACTTCCTGAAACGCCCCTACCAACTGGAACCGCAGACCACCACCGCGATGCCTGTGGTGCGCTATTTCGACGCGCGCGGCCTGGAACTGCCGGCCGATGCGGCGGCGGCGAAGATCGCGGTCTCCGAGTACGAAATCCACCTCAAGCGGGGCATCCGCTACCAGCCGCATCCCTGTTTCGCCAGGGATGGGCGGGGCAAACCACGCTATCTGCCGATGCATGCGGAGGAACTGGCACGTATCGGATCATTCCAGGATTTCACGCAGAGGGGCAGCCGCGAGCTGACGGCCGCCGATTACGTCTATCAGATCCGCCGCCTGGCCAGCCCGCGCGCGCAATCGCCCATCCTCGGGCTGATGGCGGATTACCTCCTCGGCCTGAAAGATCTGGCGAAGGCCCTGGACCAGGCCGAGAAAACCCTGCCGAAAGACGCCTATCTGGACATCGCCCGATACGCATTCCCGGGAGCGGTGGTGGTGGACCGCTACACCTACCGCATCCGCATCCGGGGCAAGTACCCGCAGTTCGTCTACTGGCTGGCCATGCCCTTCTTCGCCCCCGTGCCGGAGGAGGCCGAGCGTTTCTTTCAGCAGCCGGGCATGGCGCAGAAAAACTTTTCCCTGGACTGGCAGCCGGTGGGCACGGGCGCGTATTACCTGGCCATGAACGACCCCAACCGGGTCATGCGGCTGGAGCGCAACCCCAATTACCATGACGATTTCTATCCCGGCGAAGGCAAGCCCGGCGACCGGGAAGCGGGCCTGCTTCAGGACGCGGGTCGCCGTCTGCCCATGGTGGACACGGTGATCTATTCGCTGGAAAAGGAGGATGTGCCCTACTGGAACAAGTTTCTGCAAGGCTATTACGATGCCTCAGGGGTGAGTTCCGACAGCTTCGATCAGGCCATCCGCATGGACGCCAAGGGCGAGCCCGATCTCACGCCGGACATGCGTAACCGCGGCATCCTGCTTTCCACCGCGGCGCGCCCCTCGCTCAACTATCTGGGCTTCAACATGTTCGACCCGGTGGTGGGCGGACGCTCGGAGCGGGCGAAGAAACTGCGCCAGGCCCTGTCCATCGCCATCGACTACGACGAGTTCATCTCCATCTTCCTCAACGGTCGCGGCCAACCCGGCCAGGGGCCGCTGCCGCCGGGGATTTTCGGCTGCCGGGAAGGCGAGGCGGGCATCGACCCGGTGGTCTATCGCTGGGAACGGGGCAAGCTGCTACGCCGCCCGCTGGCGGACGCGAAGCGACTCCTGGCCGAGGCCGGCTACCCCAACGGCCGCGATGCCAGGACCGGGCAGCCACTCACCCTCTATCTGGACACCGCGGCCAATGGCCCGGAAGCCAAGTCGCGCATGGACTGGTTCCGCAAGCAGTTCGCCAAACTGGACCTGCAACTGGTGGTCCGCGCCAGCGATTACAACCGCTTCCAGGACAAGATGAGCCGGGGCAGCGAGCAGCTCTTCGAATGGGGCTGGAACGCCGATTACCCCGACCCGGAGAATTTCCTGTTCCTGCTCTATGGGCCGAACCGGAAAGTCGGCACGGGCGGCGAGAACGCGGCCAACTACCAGAACCCGGAATTCGACCGCCTGTTCCTGCGCATGAAGGACATGGACAACGGTCCGGCGCGGCAGGCGGTGATCGATGCGATGGTCAAACTGGCCCGCGAGGACGCTCCCTGGATCTTCGCCTTCCATCCCAAGAGCTTCGGCCTGCGCCACGGCTGGGTGATGAACGCCTGGCCCAACTTGATGGCGCACAACCCGCTCAAGTACCGCCGCGTCGATGCGGCGGCGCGCGCGGCCTATCAGGCGAAGTGGAATCGCCCGGCGCTGTGGCCTCTGGCTCTGGTGGGGCTGGGTCTGCTTGCGTTGATCTGGCCAGCGGTAGCGGGTTATCGGCGGCGACTGCGGGCGACTGCGGCAATATAGGGGGCAGCCATGATGCCGACACGAACTCAGTGTTACACTATTTTCGTGTACGAAATGGAGGGGATGGGTGATGCGAAATGTCACGATCACACTGGAAGACGAAACGGCGAATTGGGCGCGCGTCTGGTCGGCGGCGCATCAAACCAGCGTTTCACGCATGTTGGGCGAGCTCCTGGCCGAGAAGATGCGAGCCGAGGAGCAGTATTCTCTGGCGATGGAGTCGTACCTATCCTTCCCGCCGATGCCTCTGACACAGCACCCCTATCCGAACCGGGACGCCGCCCATGAACGATGAGACGGATGCTCGGGTGTTCGTCGACACCAACATCCTCCTCTATGCACGGGATAGCAATCAACCGAGCAAGCAAGCGATCGCGGCGGCATGGATGACGCGGTGCTGGCGCGAACGGCGCGGCCGCCTGAGTGTCCAGGTCCTGCAGGAATATTATGTCAACGCCACGCAAAAGCTGAAGCCGGGTTTACCCAAGGAGATGGCACGCCAGGATGTGCGTAATCTTCTTGCCTGGCAGCCCGTGTCCACGGATGCCCTGCTGCTTGAGTCCGCATGGGGCTTGACCGACCACTATGGATTCTCCTGGTGGGATGCCCAGATCGTGGCCGCTGCGCGGCGTGCGGAATGCACGGTTTTGCTCTCCGAGGACATGCAACATGGCCTGAATGTCGATGGCTTGCGCATCCTCAATCCGTTCCTGCATCCTGAAGTCGAGCGACATCCCAAAGGGAAGGCTGCTGCGGAAGTGGATGCCTGCCGTGACATCTGATCGCTCGCGCAGTGGATTGCTCCATCCTGGACTGAGGGACCCGCGTGCTTAACTACCTGATCCGCCGCGTCCTCTACGCCGTCCCCATCCTGCTGGGGGTGAACCTGCTGACTTTCGCGTTGTTCTTCATGGTCAACACGCCTGACGACATGGCGCGCATCCACCTCGGCGCCAAGCATGTCACGGCAACGGCCATCGCCCGCTGGAAGAGCGCGCACGGCTACGACAAGCCCCTGTTCATCAACGAGCAAGCAGCCGGAATGGGAAAAGCCGCGGACACCTTGTTCGTGGACAAGTCGCTGCGCTTGTTCGCCCTGGACTTCGGCGCCGCCGACGACGGCCGCGACATCGCTCGCGAGATCGGTAGCCGCATGGGGCCGTCCCTGGCCATCGCCCTGCCCACGTTCGCGGTCGGCCTGCTCTTCTACGTCAGCTTTGCCCTGCTGCTGGTGTTCTTCCGCGGCACAAACCTGGATGCCGGGGGCGTGGTGTTGTGCGTGGCCTTGATGTCGATCTCCGGCCTGTTCTACGTGATCGCCGGCCAGTACCTGATGGGCAAGCTGTGGCACTGGTTCCCCATCTCCGGCTACCAACCTGGGGCCTGGCAGTTCCTGGTGATGCCGGTACTCGTGGGCGTGGTCGGGAGCATCGGCGACTCCACCCGTTTCTACCGCTCCCTGTTCTTCGAGGAAATCGCCAGGGACTACGTCCGCACCGCGCGCGCCAAGGGGCTGTCGGAGCTGCGCGTGCTGTTCCGCCATGTTCTGGGCAATGCCATGATCCCTATCCTGACCGGCGTGGTGGTCGTGATTCCGCGATTGTTCCTGGGCAGTTTGATCATCGAATCCTTCTTCGGCATTCCCGGCCTGGGCAGCTACACCATAGACGCCATCCAGGCGCAGGACTTCGCCATCGTCCGTTCCATGGTGTTCCTGGGCTCGCTGCTCTACATCGCCGGCTTGGTGCTGACGGATCTTTCCTACACGCTGGCCGACCCGCGAGTGCGGCTGGAATGATGATCCTTGAATCCTCAGTTGAGCACGCCCGAGTGTGCGTCTGGCGAGTTGTCTGGCAAGGCGCGACGACGCGCATGGTCGATCCCTGCAAGGAAAAGCAACGCAGCCAGGCTGCTCGCCAGGCGTGCAATCGGGTGCGTAGCGGGTTCACCCAAAGGATGAGCGTAATCGAAGGCGCAAACCTCAATGTTCATGAGACATCAAGGGGGAATATGAGCGGTCAACTGGGGAATCAAGGATGAAACCCATCCTGCTCTGGTCCGATGCCCTGATCCTGCTTCTGCTGGCGACCCTGGCGGCCTTGCTCTGGCTGGCGCGCCACAACGAGGCCCTGCGCGACCCCTGGCGCCAGGTGATGCGCGGCCGGGTGGGCCGGGTGACAGCCTTGATCCTGTCCCTGTACATCAGCATCGGCCTGCTCGATTCTGCACATTACGTCGAACGCCTGCCCGCGGCACCCGGCCAGCCGGCGCAGTACGGCGGGGAGGTGCGCTCCGCGCTGGACGGGTTGCTCACGCCGATCCGCGTGAGCGTGGAGAAGACCTATTCGGCGCCGCTGGCCGCGAGGCTCTACGCCAAGGAGAGCGTGATGGGGCCGGATGGCGTGGAAAGACGCGACTATCCGCAACTCAAGCACCCGGGCGCGCACCTGTTTGGCACCGACAAGGTGGGCCAGGACGTGCTCTATCTTTCGTTGAAGTCCATCCGCACCGGCCTCTTGATCGGCAGTCTCACCACCCTGGTGATGCTGCCCTTCGCCCTGGGGCTGGGCATCGCCGCCGGCTATTTCGGCGGGCGCGTCGACGACGTCATCCAGTATCTCTACACCACGCTCAACTCCATCCCCGGCGTGCTGCTCATCGCCGCCGCCGTGCTGGTGGTGCAAGTACAGATCGAGGCCCACGCGGAACTGTTCAACACCGCGGCAGCCCGATCCGACGTGCGCCTGTTGGCGCTGTGCGGCATCCTGGGCGTGACCGGCTGGACCGGCCTGGCTCGCCTGTTGCGGGCGGAGGCGCTGAAGCTGCGCGAGCTGGAATTCGTCCTGGCGGCGCGCGCCTTCGGCGTCGGCCACGGCCGCATCCTGCTGCGCCACCTGTTGCCCAACGTCATGCACCTGGTGCTGATCACCGTGGTGCTCGATTTCTCCGGCCTGGTGCTGGCGGAAGCCGTGTTGTCCTATGTCGGCGTGGGTGTCGATCCAGGCATGATCAGCTTCGGCAACATGATCAACGGCGCCCGACTGGAACTGGCGCGTGAACCCGTGGTGTGGTGGCAACTGGCGGCAGCCTTCGTGTTCATGTTCGTACTGGTACTGGCCGCCAACCTGTTCGCCGACCAGGTGCGCGACGCCCTCGACCCGAAATCGCGAGGACGTACATGAGCGTTTCGCACGGCCGTCCGAAGGAACGCGAGCACCCCCTCGGGGGGACGGCGCGCAGCGCCAAGGGGGCACTCATGGGCGGGCTGGTCGTGGAAAACCTGCGCATCGAAATCCCGGTCGCCGGGCGCACCCTGGTGCCGGTGGATGGCGTCAGCTTCCGCGTCGAGACGAATGAATGTGTCGCCCTGCTGGGCGAATCCGGTTGCGGCAAGTCCATGACCGCGCTGGCACTGATGCGACTGCTGCCCGAAGGCGCGCGGATCGCCAAGGGCAGTGTCAAACTGGGAACCCCGGCGGAAGAATTGTTCACCCTGCCGGAAGCTGCCATGGGCAAGGTGCGTGGTGGCCGTCTGGCGATGATCTTCCAGGAACCGCAGACCAGCCTGAATCCGGTGATGACCGTGGCCGGACAGATCGCCGAGGCGCTCGCCGCGCATCTCGGCTTGCGCGGTGCGGCCGCGCAGGCCGAGGCCGTCCGACTGCTGGAAGCGGTGGGCCTCACGCGCGGGCACCTCACCGCCTACCCCTTCCAGCTCTCTGGCGGCCAGCGCCAGCGCGCCCTCATCGCCATGATGCTGGCGGGCGAGCCGGAAGTACTGATCGCCGATGAACCCACCACCGCGCTGGACGTGACCGTGCAAGCGCAGATACTGGAACTGCTGCGTGGACTGCAAAGGCAGCGCGGCATGGGTTTGTTGCTCATCACCCACGATCTCGATGTGGCGAGTGACATGGCCGACCGCGTGGCGGTGATGTATGCCGGCCAGATCGTCGAATGGGCCAGCCGCGATCAGATCTACACCACGCCGCGCCACCCTTATACGCAAAGACTCTTCGCCGTCCTGCCACGCCTGGAACGCCGCGGCCAGCGCCTGGACAGCCTGCCAGGACGCGTGCCGCCGCCCGATAGCGTGTTCACCGGCTGCCGTTTCGCGCCGCGCTGCGCGGCGGCCTTCAGCCGCTGTCACGAGGAAATACCGGCTTTTCATGAAGCCGCCCCCGGACATTTCGCGCGCTGCCACTTGGCGGCGAGCCCGGCGTGGCAAGCAGCCAGCCCCGATTCACAAGTGGCAAACCCGATATTCACGAGTCGTGGCTCGCCACTCGCCGCTCGCGCCACGATACTGGAAGTCCGCAACCTCGCCGTCCATTTCCCCATCCGCCGCGGCCTGTTCCGGCGCGCGGTCGGATCGTTCAAGGCCGTGGACGGGGTCAGCCTTTCCCTCCATGCGGGCGAGACCCTGGCCCTGGTGGGAGAATCCGGCTGCGGCAAGAGCACCCTGGCGCGCGCCATCCTGCGTCTCATCGAGCCGACCGGCGGCAGCGTCGCGGTAGCGGGCGAAGCACTGGCCGGCCTCTCCGGCGAGGCCTTGAGGCGGAAACGGGCCGAGATGCAGATCGTGTTCCAGGATCCCTACGCCTCCCTCAATCCACGCATGCGGATCGGCGATATCCTGGAAGAGGGCATGGCGGCCTTGTTACCTCTGGCGGCGGCCCCACGGCGGGCCCGGGTGAAAGCCCTGCTCGATCAGGTGGGCTTGCCTCTGGACGCGGCCAGCCGCTACCCACACGAGTTTTCCGGGGGCCAGCGGCAGCGCGTCGCCATCGCCCGCGCCCTGGCGGTGCGACCCAAACTGCTGATACTCGACGAACCCACCAGTGCCCTGGATGTCTCGGTGCAGGCGCAAATTCTCGACCTACTGGCGGAGTTACAGGTGGCGCACGGCCTCGCTTATCTGTTCATCACCCACAATCTGCCCGTGGTGGGTTACCTGGCGCAACGCGTGGCGGTGATGCGGGCGGGACGCATCGTCGAGGAAGGGCCGGTAGAGCAGATTCTGACCGCACCACGACACGAATACACCCGGCTGTTGCTGGATTCCGCACCGGGAGGCGGCATAACCGCCCGTCACAAACGCTGCATGTGACTTGCGCCCTGCCGGGCGCAGCAATAAAAAAAGCCGGGCAGACGCCCGGCTTTGCTTGCAACCGAGTCGCTTACTTGGCGGCAGGAGCGGGTGCGTCAGCCTTCTTTTCTTCGACTTTCTTGGCGGCCTTGGCGTGCTTCTTGGCAGCCTTCTTGGCGGGCTTGGCGGCGGCATCAGCAGCGGGGGCAGCGGCTTCGGCAGCGGGCTTGGCGGCCTTGTCGGCAGCCTTGTCGGCGGCTTGGGCGCCGAAGGACAGGAAGGAAGCGGCGGCCAGCAGGGCGATCAGGGTTTTGCTCATTTGAATCTCCAGAATGTGTAGGGGTGAATTACCGCCCGCATCGGCGTTCGGCAAGGTCATTATCCGCAGCCAAACTTAACGCAGACTTAACCCACGCCGGTAGCAACGTTTTGTTCGGGCGCCGTTCGCGCCCGCAACTGGCCACAGCCGCCGTCGATGTCCTGGCCGGCGGAGTCGCGCAGCCGGGTAAGGATGCCGCGCTGATGCAGCTTTCCGGCCATCTCCGAGGCGCGTTCCCAACTGGGGCGGGCGAAATCCAGACCCTCGTTGCTGTTGTAGGGAATGAAATTCATCATCGCGTACTTGCCAGCCAGGAGGCGCACGATGCCTTCCAGCTCATCGTCGCCGTCGTTGATGCCCGCCAGCAGGGTCCACTGATACTGGATCGGATAGCCGGTGGCGCGAGCATAGACTTCGCCCAGTTCCACCAGTTCGTCCGGGGTGAGACGCGGCGCCCGGGGCAACAGGCGCGCGCGCAGATCGGCCTTCGTGCTGTGCAGGGAAAGCGCCAGGGCCGGCTTGACGACCCCAAGCGGCAGTCGCGAAAACACGCGCGGATCGCCGACCGTGGAAAAGACCAGGTTCTTGTGGCCGATGCTGCCCGAGGTGCCCAGCAGGTCGATGGCTTCGAGCACGTTGTCCAGGTTATGCGCCGGCTCGCCCATGCCCATGAACACTACGCGTTTGACCGGCCGGCGGCCGCGGGCCAGCACCACTTGGGCGACGATCTCGCCACTGCTCAACTGGCGCTGCAAACCGTCGCGCCCGGTCATGCAGAACAAACAACCCACGGCGCAGCCAACCTGGGTGGAGACGCATAGGCCATCGCGCGGTAGCAGGACGCTCTCCACCGTCTGGCCGTCATTCAATTCCACCAGGAAACGGCTGGCGCCGTCCGCGCCGGGGTGTTCGGAGCGCAAGCGGGCCAGACCGGCCAGTTCCGCGTGCAGTTCGGGCAAGGCCTCGCGCAGACGCTTGGGCAGAAAATCCTCGGCGCGACGGTGGCGGGTATCGACCGGCAGCACGCGCGTCCAGGCCTGGAGCAGGCGCTGCTCGTGTTTCTCCTTGGCGCCCAGCGCACGCAAGCGCTGGCGTAGGGTTTCGATTCGCATGGAGCGCATGGTAGCGGTTTATCATCGCGCCATGAATGCCAGCCTACGCCGCGCGATTTTCGAACGCCTGCGCGCCGCCAACCCACACCCCACCACCGAGCTGCGCTATCGCACGCCCTTCGAGTTGCTGGTGGCGGTGATCCTGTCGGCGCAAGCCACCGATGTCAGCGTGAACCTGGCCACGACCAGCCTGTTCCCGCTCGCCGACACCCCGGAAAAACTGCTGGCCCTGGGCGAAGCCGGCCTGATTCTGCACATCCGCCGCATCGGCCTGTTCAAGACCAAGGCGAAGAACCTGATCGCCACGGCCAAAATCCTGATCGAGCGCCACGGCGGCCAGGTGCCGAAAACCCGCGAAGCCCTGGAAGCGCTCCCGGGCGTGGGCCGCAAGACCGCGAACGTGGTACTCAACACAGCCTTTGGCGTAGCCACCATCGCGGTCGACACGCACATCTTTCGCCTGGCCAACCGCATCGGTATCGCGCCCGGCAAGACCGTCCTGGAAGTGGAACGAAAGCTGCTCAAACATGTGCCCGCGGAATTCCGCCAGGATGCCCACCACTGGCTGATCCTGCACGGGCGTTATGTCTGCCGCGCGCGCAAACCGGATTGCGGCGTCTGCCTGATTCGCGACTTGTGCGACTACAAAGAAAAAACGGCCTGAGGGCTATCCATGTTCAATCCCAGCCGTGACCAGGCCCGACAATTCTTCTTCGCCGCCTGGAAGAAATTTCGCGAACAAGCCGTGCTCTCCGATCTGGAAGCCATCGCCGTAGAACATATCACCCGCCACCCCGAGTACCACGCCATCCTGGATGCGCCCGAACGCTATCAGGAGCGCGAATGGCGCCCGGAACTGGGCCAGACCAATCCCTTCCTGCACCTGTCCATGCACCTGGCGATCAGCGAGCAGCTTTCCATCGACCAGCCGCCCGGCGTCAAATCGCGCTACGAGAAGCTGTGCATTGCCCTGGGCGAGGAACACGACGCCCAGCATCAGGTCATGGACTGCCTGGCGGAGATGATCTGGACCGCGCAGCGCTACCAGCAGCCACCCGACGGCGCCGCTTATCTCGCCTGCCTGGAAAGGAAAGACCCGAAGCGATGACCGAAGACTTGTTCCCCACCCTCCCCGCCACGAGTGATGCGCCCCTGGCGGAGACGATCCGCCCGCAAAACCTGGACGAGATGATCGGCCAGCGCCATCTGCTGGGGGAGGGTATGCCGCTCAAACTGGCGTTCGATGCGCGGCGGTTGCATTCGATGATCCTGTGGGGACCGCCAGGCGTGGGCAAGACCACTCTGGCGCGCCTGACCGCGCGCCATTTCGGCGCCGACTTCATCCAGATCTCGGCCGTGCTCGCCGGCGTCAAGGAAATCCGCGAGGCGGTGGAGCGCGCGCGCATGAACCAGGCCCATGGCCGCCAGACCATCCTGTTCGTGGACGAAGTGCACCGCTTCAACAAGGCGCAGCAGGACGCCTTCCTGCCGCATGTCGAAGCCGGCCTGGTCACCTTCATCGGCGCGACCACCGAGAACCCCTCATTCGAAGTCGTGGGCGCCCTGCTCTCGCGCGCCCAGGTCTATGTGCTCAGCGCCCTGGACGAGGACGAACTGGCCGCCCTGCTGGCGCGAGCCCTGGCGTTGGGGCATCTCGACCTCCCCCTCAGCGCCGATGCGGAAAAACTGCTAGTGGCCTACGCGGACGGGGACGGCCGCCGCCTGATCAATCTCACGGAACAATTGGCGGTGGCCAGGCGAGTCGCCGGCGTCGAGGAGGTCGACGCGGCCTTCGCCACCCGCGCCCTGTCGCCTTCGCTACGCCGCTTCGACAAGGGTGGCGAGGCCTTCTACGACCAGATTTCCGCCCTCCACAAGAGCGTGCGCGGCTCCGACCCGGACGCCTCGCTGTACTGGTTCGCGCGCATGTTGGATGGCGGCGCCGACCCCCGCTACCTGGCACGCCGCATCGTGCGCATGGCCTGGGAGGACGTGGGCCTGGCCGACCCGCGCGCCGCGCGCCTGGCGCTGGACGCCGCGGAGACCTACGAACGCCTGGGCAGCCCGGAAGGCGAGCTGGCGCTGGCGCAGGCGGTGATCTACCTGGCCTGTGCAGCCAAATCCAATGCCGGCTACCTGGCCTGGGGCGGCGTGCGCAATTTCGTCAAGGAAAACGGCTCGCGCACGGTGCCCGTGCATCTGCGCAATGCTCCGACCAAGCTCATGAAAGAACTGGGCTACGGCCACGCCTACCGCTACGCCCACGACGAGCCCGAGGCCTACGCCGCCGGCGAACGCTATTTCCCCGACGACCTGACGGCACCGCCTCGCTTCTACACCCCCAGCCCGCGCGGCCTGGAAGCCAAGATCGGCGAGCGTCTGGCGCACCTGCGCGAACTGGATCGCAAGGCGAAGAAACCGTAAGGCAGGACGCCATTTCCGGCTCGAACGCCTGTCACCGTCTTGTAACCGGCACCACATAGAGTGCATGGGCAACCCCCTCCGGGTCATTTCTTGCTGACCCATACCCCGAATATTGAGGAGATCCTACCCATGAAATTGACCCGCATTTTCACCGCCACCCTGGCCGCCGGCGCGCTTCTTGCCGGCTGCGGAGGGGGTTCCACGGCCTCCACGATGGCGCCGACCCGCACCATCATCATGGTTTGGGATGGTCTGCGTCCCGATTCGGTGAACGCGACCGACACCCCCAACCTCTACGCATTGCGCCAGTCGGGTGTGAACTTCAACGACAACCACTCGACCTACCCGACCTTCACCATGATGAACGGGTCGTCTTTCGCCACCGGCTCCTTCCCCAAGACCAGCGGCTTCTACGGCAACACCTTCTGGACCCCGCCCCAGGGCAACTCCAGCACCATCCCGGTCGGCAACGGCGCCAGCGGAGCCAGTCAGGACTATCAAGACCCGGTATTCACCGAGGACTACCAGGTTCTTACCACGCTTAACACCTACTACAGCGGCCAGTTGCTGCTGGTGAAGAGCTTGTTCGCCACCGCGCAAAGTGCGGGCCTGGTGACCGCCGCCATCGGCAAGTCGGGTGCGGCCTACATCCAGGATCTCGGACAAGGCGGCGTCTTCCTGGATGAGAACACCGTCCAGCCGCGCAGCCTGGTCACCGAACTCCAGGCAAACGGCTTCGCCCTGCCGGCCAACATCGTCAACAACTACTCCGGCACCAACGCCGTGACGCTGGCCGGCACCAACGGCAGCCCGACGGCAAAAGCCGGGTATGTCACCTTCAACACTACGGCCTACGACACCGCCGCCATTCCCGCGATTACCGTCGCCTCACGCGACCCCACGGATACCACTCAAGGTGAGCCGGCGGATGCGGCCAACAAGTACATGATGTCGGTGTTTACCCAGTACATCCTGCCGCAGAAGAAGCCCATGCTGTCCCTGATCTGGTTCCGTACCCCGGACAACGTCGAACACGGCTACGGCCCGGGCACCGCCAACATGAAAGCCGGCCTGCGCTCGCAGGACGCGCGTCTGGGCGAACTGATCGCCGCACTTCGCGCCAACGGCATGGACAGCACGACCAATATCGTCGTGGTCTCCGACCATGGTCACTCCAGCGTGTCCGGCCCCCTGGCCACCTACCCGCTGCGCGCCATCACTGGCACCTCGCTGCCCAATGGCGCCCTGGTAAATGGCTCGACCAGCGGCATCACCAATGCGGTGGTGGGCGCGGTGAATGCCAGCGGTTATTCCTTCTCCGGCGACGTGCGTTCCGCCGACTTGTTGACCTACCGCGGCTTCAACGCCTACGACGGCTCCGGCTGCTCCACTTCTCCCATGTACGGTCTCTCCGCCGCCGGTATCCCGACAGTCCCGGTCAAGCTGGATGCCGCAGGAACGCTGTGTGGCGCCGCCAACACCAAGTATCAGGCGATCAGCTCGACTCTGGGCACGCCCGTTGCCAGCTTCAAGGTTCCGGCTCCGGCCAGTTTCCCGGCCAAGGGCATCGTCGTCGCGGCCAACGGCGGTTCCGACTACTTCTACGTTCCGGGACATGACGCCGCCACGGTGGGTAACCTGGTCAAGTTCCTGCAGCAGCGCCAGGAATACGGCGCCATCTTCGTCGACAGCCGCTATGGCGCCCTCCCTGGCACCCTCTCCATGGCCATGGTCAACCTGGAAAACGCAACCCGCCAGAACAACGGCCAGCCCGATGTGGTGGTGAGCTTCAACTCGGACGACACCGCAGTCGTTCAGGGCATGACCGGCATCGAGTTCGAGAGTGTGGGCAGCCAGCGCGGCATGCACGGCAGCTTCGGCACCTCCGACGTGCATAACACCCTGATCGCCAACGGCCCGTCCTTCAAGCCTGCAACCACGATCAGCAACCCCTCGGGCAATGTCGACGTGGCACCCACCGTCGCCTATTTGCTGGGACTGTCCATGCCGCAGGCTGACGGGCGCGTACTCAACGAAGCCTTGGCTGCGCCAGCCAGCACCTCCACGCCTAGCGTGCTTGCTTCGACGCTGACCCCTGCCAGCGCCGCGACGGGACTCTCTTTCGAGGCCCTCACGGACCCGACCGGCGTCACCAAGGACGCAACGTTGATTGCCGGCACCTACACCATCAACCTGAAGGTGAAGGACCTGTCGGTGGACGGCAAGACCTACCGTTACTTCGACTACGCCAAAGCCCTGCGCCAGTGAGCGCATAACTGGAGAACGACCTTTGAAATCCACCCTCCCCTGTAGCCAGGGGGGATTGGGACTGCGGCTCGCCACGCTCTGCGTGGCGGCCGCTTTTTCCATGAACGCCCAGGCTAAAGAATTGACCTTCGAGCAAGCTTTCAGTGCGAAGGGCGAACCCCGCACCCTGCACTATCAAGCTGCATTTTCCGCCAAAGGCGCGGAACACCATCTGGAGGTCTGGCGCGATGGCGACCAACGCCTGAAGCGAAGTACGGACCAGGCCATCGAGACCTACGTGGTTCGCAAGTCGGGCGATCCCGAATTTCACATGTCGATCCTGGACATGAAAAAGCGGATACACACCCGCATCGACCGGGCCAACCTCTACCGCATCGGCAATTTCACCGACTGGTTCGATCTGGCACATGGGCTGAAACACCCCACGGGGGAATACCATGTCGTCAAGGCTCAGGCACCCGCTGGCGCCCCGAAAGCCTTCCAAGACTGCCAGTGGTATGACTTGACTCAAGGTCAGCGCACCACGCACGTCTGCTGGAGTACACAAAGCCATCTCCCCCTGGTGATTCAAGCGCAGGACGGGAAGGTCGCGTGGAAGGTATCCGACATGGACTCGAAACCCATTCCCAATAAGACTTTCGAGATTCACGACGCCGGTTTTGTCCGCAACGATGCCAACCAGGACATTGAAAACGACTGAGGATTGAGTGCCGACAACGACCAGAGGGGCTACGGCCGCGGCACCTCCATTCGCCGGCAAGCCGGCTCCCACGGTTCTCGAGCTGCCCTCCCGTCATGGGAAAGTGCCTATGTGGGAGCGGGCTTGCCCGCGATGGTAACGGGAGTGTCACAATTGCGTGTTGCAATGCGCAACGGGCCTTCCCAGCCAGCCACCGAGCGACCATCACGATGAAGCAAGCCATACAGTTCTTTCCCAGACAGGTCGTGGAAGCCGGGGGCAATCGCTGGGACTGGGCGTTGCTGCCCATCGTGCTCGCCGTGTTCGTCCTGCTGGCCTACGGCGCCGCGCAGATGGTCCATCCCTATCACGTCGGCGAGCCCATGCCCGTGTCGCTGGACCCGGACAATCTGCCCTATTATCTGCTGCGCACCACCTTGCGCATGTTCATCGCGCTGGGCGCTTCGATCGTGTTCAGCTGCGTCTTCGCGGTCGTGGCCGCGAAGAACAAGGCGGCCGAGAAGGTGATGGTGCCGCTGCTCGACATCCTGCAATCCATCCCCATCCTGGGCTTCCTGTCCATCACCGTCACCGGCTTCATCGCCCTGTTTCCCGGCAACCTCTTCGGAGTGGAATGTGCGGCGATATTCGCCATCTTCACCTCCCAGGCCTGGAACATGGCGTTCAGCCTGTATCAATCCATGCGCACGGTGCCCGCCGAACTCCAGGAGGCGGCCGAGGTGTTCCAGCTCTCCGCCTGGCAGCGTTTCTGGCGCCTGGAATTGCCCTATGCGATGCCGGGGCTGCTCTGGAACATGATGATGTCCATGTCCGGCGGCTGGTTCTTCGTGGTCGCCTCGGAGGCGATCTCGGTGTCCCACCAGAACATCATGCTGCCCGGCATAGGCTCCTACATTGCCACGGCGATCGAGGCGCGCGACCTCACCGCGGTCGGCTGGGCCATCGGCGCCATGCTGATCGGCATCCTGCTCTATGACCAACTTTTTTTCCGCCCCCTACTGGCCTGGGCCGACAAATTCCGTTTCGAGGAAAGCGAGAGCGAAATCGCCCCCCAGTCCTGGCTGCTGGACTGGATGCGCCGCACCGAGCGCACCCAGAATGCCGCGGTGGCCGTCGTGCGCCTGCTCGAACGCTCCTTCCTCCTGTTCCGTCGCCCTTTTGACGGCACTTCGGTCAGGGCGAGCCCGCATCCGGCCTCGGTCGCGTCGGAACGCATCTGGGACGCGGCCATCGCCGCAGCCGCCTTCTATGCCATCTGGACCCTGGCGCACTTCATCCACAGCGAGGTGGGCTGGGCCGAGGCGGGACACGTCGTACTCCTGGGCTGCTACACGCTCACTCGGGTGATCGTCCTGATCGCCCTGGCCGCGATCATCTGGGTACCGATCGGGGTCTGGGTGGGCATGAATCCGCGCATCTCCAGCCGCATCCAGGCAGTGGCCCAGTTCCTCGCCGCCTTTCCCGCCAATCTGTTCTTTCCCATCGCGGTCATGCTGATCGTGCATTTCGACCTGAACCCCGACATCTGGCTCTCGCCCTTGATGATCCTGGGCACCCAGTGGTACCTGCTGTTCAACGTCATCGCCGGCGCCTCAACCGTGCCCACCGAATTGCGCTACGCGGCCCACAACCTGGGCCTGGTCGGCTGGCTGCGCTGGAAACGCTATCTGCTGCCGGCGATCTTTCCCAGCTTCGTCACCGGCGCGATCACGGCCACCGGCGGCTCCTGGAACGCCAGCATCGTCGCCGAGTACGTCACCTGGGGCCATACCACCCTGAAGGCGCACGGCATCGGCAGCTATATCGCCGAAATGACCAGCGCCGGCGACTTCCCGCGCATCGCCTTGGGGATAGGCATCATGTGCATCTTCGTGATGGGACTGAACCACTTTCTCTGGCGCCGCCTCTATCGGATGTCGCAAGAGAGCATGCATTTCTAGGAAGAGAAACATGGAACGACCGACCGAAACGACCGCCAGCGCGATCATCGAACTCAAAGCCGTGGGCAAATCCTTTCGCTCCGGCAGCGGTTCGGCCCGTCCCGTCCTGGACAACGTCGACCTCACCTTGCGCGCGGGGGAGATCGTCGCCTTGCTGGGTCGCTCCGGCTCGGGCAAATCCACCCTGTTGCGCATCATGGCCGGCCTGATCGGCAGCGATTCCGGTCAGGTGCTCTACAAGGGCTTGCCGCTCTATGGCACTGCGCGCGACATCAGCATGGTGTTCCAGTCCTTCGCCCTCTTCCCCTGGCTCACGGTGCAGCAGAACGTGGAACTGGGCATGGAGGCACGGGGCATCCCGGCCGAGGAGCGGGAAAGGCGCGCCACCCAGGCCATCGAGATGATCGGCCTGTCCGGCTTCGAGGGCGCTCTGCCACGGGAACTGTCCGGCGGCATGCGCCAGCGCGTGGGCATCGCCCGCGCCCTGGTGCTGGAACCCGAAATCCTGCTCATGGACGAGGCTTTTTCCGCCCTGGACGTGCTCACCGGCGAACGTCTGCGCGATGACATCCTCGACTTGTGGGAAAGCGGCCAGATTCCGACCAAGGCGATGCTGGTGGTTTCGCACAACATCGAGGAAGCGGTGATGATGGCCGACCGGGTGTTGATCTTCGCCAGCGATCCCGGTTGCATCCGCTATGAACTGGCCGTCAACCTGCCAAGGCCGCGCGACGTGGAAAGCGAGGCGGTGCGCGCACTGGTCGACGACATCTACGGCCAACTGACCGCGGGCGAGACGCGCAGGGGCGGGCGTGCCAGCGATGCGCCGCCCAAGCTCAGGCTGGGAGACCGACTGCCCGAGGCGGACGTCACCCGCATGGAAGGCCTGCTCGAAATCCTCACCCTGGAGCCGTATCTGGGCCGCGCCGACCTGCCCCATTTGGCGGATGCCACCGAACTGACCGACGACGAACTGCTGCATGTCTCCAGCGCTTTGTCCTTGCTGGGCTTCGCGCAGGTGGTCGGTGGCGACATCCTCATCACCGAACTGGGACAGCGCTATGTCGCCGGGAACAACACTCTGCGCCAGACCCTGTTCGGCCAGCAGATCCTGGCCCATATACCGCTGGTGGCCTACATCCGCCACGGCCTGGAACAGGACCCTTCCGGCGACCTGCACGAAAACCTGTTCCTCAAGCTATTGCGCTTCACCCTGAGCGAGGCCGAGGCCGAACGCGTGCTCAAGGTGGCGATCGAGTGGGGACGCTACGGCGAAGTCTACGAATACGACTACACCTCCGGGGTGATCCGCCTGCCGGAAGAGGACCTTCTCCAGGCGGAAGGCGAGACCGCACCGTAGCCGGTCAGCCTTTCGAGTCACAGGCCGGACGCCTCTCCCGAGCCGGGGCAGCGCTACTCCCCCGCGGTGGCCCGGCCGCCGGCATTCTTGAGCAACACCACGGCGGCGGCGAGACGGCGGTTCTGAATCGCCACGCCGTTGCTTTCTGCGGCGCGCTCCGTGGCCTGCGCGCTGAGAACACTCAAGGCATTGACCGTGCCGGCCAGGTACTGCGCTTCCGCGATCTCGCGGGCGCGGCGGGCCGAAGCCAGGGTCTGGGCTTGCTCTCCGGCTTCCCGTTGCAACAGGCGGGCCGCGGACAAGTTGTCCTGCACCTCCTGGAAGGCGGTCAACACGGTCTGGCGATAGCTGGCCACCGCCTGGTCGTAGCCGGCCCGGGCCTGGATCACGGCCGCATCACGCGCGCCGCCGTCGAACAGGGTCGCGGCCAGGCTGGGGCCCAGCGACCAGATGCGGCTGGGCGCGTTGAACAACTTGCTGAGCGCGGTGGATTTGAAGCCAACGTTGTTGGCAGCCAGGTCGAGTACCGGATAGTAGGCTGCCTGGGCCAGGCCGATCTGGGCATTGGCCGCCGCCATCTGGCGCTCGGCCGAGGCGATGTCGGGACGCCGCTCCAACAGGCCGGAGGGCAGCAATTCGGGGGGAGCCGGGACCAGCGGCAGGGGCGATTCGGCCACCTCCACTTCGCCACCACCCAGCAACGCGGTCAGGGCATGCTCCAGTTGCGCCCGCAGTAGCTCGTTTTCGCTCAACTGGGCGCGATCGTTGTTCAGCTGGGCCTCCGCCTGGGCGACGTCCAGCCCCGAAACCATGCCGGCGTCGTGGCGGCTGCGGGTGATGTCGAGGAAGCGCGCATCGTCCTTCAGTGTGGCCAGCAGCAACTGCCGCTGCAAAACGGCGGCATGCAACTGGAACCAGGTCTGGGCCAGAAGGGCCTGGGTCGACAGGCGAACCGCGGCGAGGTCGTCGCCGCTGGCCTCGGCGCGCGCCTGGGCTTGCTCGATGCCGCGCCGCACCCGGCCCCAGACGTCGATCTCCCAGTTCGCGCTGGCCGTCAGGCCAAAGCCGTTGGCGGTCACGCCGGCGCTGCGGCCACGGCTGACAGCCACGTCACCGCTCACGCTTGGGCTGCGCGCGGCATAGGCGACATCGACGCCGGCACGCGCGGCCCGGTATTGGGCCTCGGCGATTTTCAGGGTCTGATTGTCGATCAGCACCCGCGCCTCCAGACGATCCAGTTCGGCATTGTCAAAGACGCTCCACCAGCGCGCGGGCACCTTGAATTCGCCGGGTTGGGCCACGTGCCATTGCCCGGTGGCGACCGCTTCGCTGAACTGCACGGGCAGCTGGACTTCGGGACGCCGGTATTCCGGGCCGACGGCACAGGCGGTGAGCAACAGGAGGGGAACGAGCAGGATCGGACGCACCGGAATATCCTTCATGTGGGAGCAGCCTCGGCCGCGATTTGTGGCACCAGGAGGGCCGGGGCCGGGCGGCGCATCATCCAATTTCGCAGCCGGTCCATGAGCAGGTAGACCACCGGCGTGGTGTA
>CAILNT010000105.1 GCA_903835655.1 uncultured Pseudomonadota bacterium
GCGTACTCCGACATCATCCTGCCCACCGCCACCTGGTATGAGAAGCACGACCTCAACACCACGGACATGCACCCGTTCATCCACCCGCTTTCCGAGGCGGTGAGCCCGGGCTGGGAGTCGAAGTCCGACTGGCAAATCTTCAAGGCTATCGCCAAGTCCTTCTCGAAACTGGCAGCCAAGCACCTGGGTACCAGGAAAGATCTGGTGGCCCTACCGATGCAGCACGACTCCGCCTTTGAAATGGCCCAGCCACTAGGCCAGGTGAAGGACTGGAAGCGCGGCGACTGCGAACCGATCCCAGGCAAGACCATGCCGCTGATCAAGCTGGTCGAGCGTGACTTCGGCAGCACCTACAGCAAATTCATTGGTCTGGGCCCGTTGATGGTGAAGTTAGGCAACAACATCAAGGGCATAGACTGGAACGCCGAGCAGGAATACGAGGAATTGAAGAAGCTCAACTACACGGTGAAAGAGCCGGGCGTCTCCTTCGGCATGCCCAGCCTGGAGGAAGACATCGCGGTGTGCGACTCGGTGATGCGCATGGCGCCGGAAACCAACGGCGAAGTGGCACACAAGTCGTGGACGGCCCTGTCGAAGAAGACCGGGATCGACCATCACCACCTCTACGCAGGCCGCCAGGAAGACAAGATCACCTTCCGCGACATCCAGGCACAGCCGCGCAAGATCATCACCGCCCCGACCTGGTCTGGGATCGAGTCGGAACATGTCTCCTACACCGCCGGCTATACCAACATCCACGAGCACATCCCATTCCGTACGCTCACCGGCCGCGCCCACTTCTACCAGGATCATGAGTGGTTCCTCGACTTCGGCGAGGGCTTTTGCGCCTTCCGTCCGCCCCAGGACCTGGGTGCGCACAAGAAGGTACCGGCCAACGTCCTGGCGAAGCCACACCTGACGCTATCCTGGATCACGCCGCACTCCAAGTGGGGCATCCACTCCACCTACCAGGACAACTTGCGCATGCTCAACTTGTTCCGTGGCGGGCCTTATGTGTGGATATCCGAGGACGACGCCAAGTCGGTAGGCATTGCCGACAACGACTGGGTCGAGGCGATCAATGCCAACGGTGCCACCATGGCGCGGGCGGTGGTCAGCCAGCGTATTCCCCGGGGCATGGCGATGATGTACCACGCCCAGGAAAAAACCGTGAACGTGCCCGGCAGCCCCTCCACGGGGAAACGCGGCGGCATCCTCAACTCGGTGACGCGGGTGATCGTCAAGCCCACCAACATGGTCGGCGGCTACGTGCAACTGGCCTACGGCTTCAACTACTACGGCACGGTAGGCTGCCAGCGAGACGAGGTGGTGATCCTGCACAAGGTGGAGGACCAGAACATCGACTGGCTGGAGCGGCCGCTGACCCCGGAACGCGAGGCCCAGTTGAACCCACCGGGAATCGGATCGAAATAAGGATTTTGTAGGAGCGGGCTTGCCCGCGATTTGCGGCGGTCGCATCGCGGCCAAGGCCGCTCCCACATGGAGATAGGAAATGAAAATCAGAGCACAATTTGCATTCGTCTTTAATCTGGACAAGTGCATCGGCTGCCACACTTGTTCGGTGACTTGCAAGAACGTGTGGAGCAACCGCAAAGGCGTCGAGTACGCCTGGTTCAATAACGTCGAGTCCAAACCCGGCATCGGTTACCCGAAGCAATGGGAAGACCAGAAGATCTGGCGCGGGGGCTGGGAATTAAAGGATGGCAAGCTACACCTGAAATCCGGCTCCAAGCTGGATCGGCTGCTGAACATCTTTGCCAACCCGGACATGCCGGAGATCGACGACTACTACGAGCCGTTCACCATCGATTACGCACACCTGCAAAACGAGCCCTTGTCTGAAGCCGCGCCCACCCAGCGAC
>CAILNT010000106.1 GCA_903835655.1 uncultured Pseudomonadota bacterium
GGAGTGCTTCGATACCGGGTTCGAGCCCGATGCCGACTTCGGCAAGGCGGTAGCCGCGATGGAGTCGGCGCGGGAGGCGGGAACCTACATCGACCCGGATACGCTGCGGCTGTTCACCGGGGCCGGATCGAAATGCACGAAGAAGCTAGGCGGCCTAGTGAACTGCTGCAAGGGCGGCAGCGGCGGCGGGGGCGGGATGAGTAACCAGGCGCTCGCGGGCCAGATGTTGAGCAATGCCGCTGATTACGCATCGAGCGTGGGCAGCCCGTACCTGTATGACGCCATGTTCAACAGCGACCTGCCTTGGCTGATGGACAAGGCAGTCGATGCCTGGTCGTCGAACGCCTGGTCCCCTTCGTTCAATCCCTCCTTAAGTTTCTATGGGGTGACGGCCCAGCTGGGCGGGGCGGTTCCGGCTGGTGCGACGACGCTGGGATCTGTCGGAAACGTGCAGCTTTACTTCAACCCGACGACCTTCTACATCGCCATCGCGGTCATGGTGATCCAGGAACTGATGAGCTGCGAACAGGAAGACCAGATCACCGCCATGCGGAAAGGCCAGAACCTCTGCGTTGCACTCGGCAGTTACTGCTCACAGAAGTTCTTGAAGATTTGCGTGGAGAAGAAGGAGGGCTACTGCTGCTTCAACTCCCGCCTGGCCCGGATCATCCAGGAGCAGGGCCGCGCGCAACTGGGCAAGGGCTGGGGCAGCGCGGAATCCCCGGAGTGCTCGGGATTCACCACGGCGGAGTTCGAGAGCCTGGACTTTAGCAAAATCGACCTGACCGAGTTCATCCGAGAAGTCCAACCCAAGGCGATGGACGTGCAGGCGTTGGCGGATCGGATGAATTCGCGGGTACGGACGATGGCGAATCAATAAGGAGAGGTACGCACATGACGCAACTATTACGTGCTTTGGTGCTGGCCCTGGCTTTCACCCCGGTCGTGGCCCAGGTTGGTTGGTTCGAAGATGACGAACCGGCCGATACGCGGGCCTCTGGCCCGATCATCAAGACTACGGGTTCGTTCCGGATTGACCCGGTACGCCGGCAGGCCGGGGTCTATGTGGATTTCACCAACAGCACCAGGACCACCGCTACTGTGCGCGAATCGTTGCGTAAGAACGGCTATGTGTTGGTCGAACAGGAAGATCAGGCACGGGTGGTGCTCATCGTCAGCGGCGATGTGACGATCAAGGGGCAGGGCAAGTCTGATCTCGGGCGGTTTCTGGAAGGGGGTGCGGTTTTCCAGCAACCTGCCATCGGCGAGGCTTCCGGCGCCTGGCGGGACGGCGGGGTGATCAACGAGTCCGGCAAACTCACCGGCGGTTTCTGGTCGGGCTGGGCATTGGCCGCGCTGACTGGCTTCGTGATGGATGCCTCAGGTGCGACCAAGGCCATCAATACCGCCCACAGCCAGGCAGGAGAACAGGATCGGGTGGACATGCTGATCTATGCAAAAGACAGGGATTCCGGCCGTGAGCAGCGTATGACTCTGGCAGTGAGCGGTGATGCAGTACCCAGTTTGATCGAAGCCGTGATGGGGAGGGTCATGGATGTTCTGGTCAAATAAGGTGCTCATCGGCCTGGCGATGGCC
>CAILNT010000107.1 GCA_903835655.1 uncultured Pseudomonadota bacterium
CAATTTCTTGAGCGATAGCTTCTGGCGAAAGGACAAAATCAATGCATCCACTGGCTAAGGCACTCTCCGGCATGTCGGGCTGACTCGCCGTACTGAGTTTCTGGGCGATTGTAATGCCGCCTACTTCTTTAATACCGCACAGTGCTGCAGCCCCGTCGCCATCATAACCAGAGACAATGACTGCAATAAGTTTGCCGTCCCAGTGACTGGTTAGCGAACGGAGGAAGACCGTTATTACATCGGGCCAACCTCGAGGTTTTGATATCGGTTTGAGATGGAACTCACCAGCTTCGACGTGGAGATCGCGATTTGCCGGGATAATAAATACCCGGTTGGGCACGATCAGCAAATTTTCCGTGATCAGATCAACCGGCATCGTGGTGAAGCGGGGAAGAACTTCATGGAGTTGCGTCGGCATGATTGTAATGTGATTCACGATAACAATCGCCACACCCATGTCAGCCGGAAGATTTTGCAACAGTCTGATATATGCGTCGAGGCCACCAGCCGAACCACCGACACAAACAATCGGGAACAGGCTGATTCCCGATGCGTCGTCACTGACATGCGCCTGCCCATCAGGCGTCGTTGGTACTTCAATTGCAGCGGCGTTCATGGTGGCAAGCTGCGATCAGCGTTTGAGCGCTTCTTCCAGTTGCGCCTTGTTCATCCGGGATCGCCCCTTCACGCCGCGCTGCCTCGCCTCGTTGTGAAGCTGCGCCAAGGTTCGCCCACCCGCACCCAGATGAGATCGCAGGCCGCCACGCCGACTGGAAGACATATCGTTAATCGACGAGGCGCTCACCTGCTTGGCTTCGCCGTGTTGCGCCCGCTCCTTGTTGACGGTGCGCGACGCAATCTCTTCAGCAAGTTGTTGGCTCTCGCCGCGTTCAAGCAGGCTGTCCCTGATGTGCGCGTACTGGCGCTCGCGCTTCGCACTCCATGAGCTTCGTGGCATGGTGCCTCCTAAGGCAAATGCTGGGAAATGGAATTGGACGACGCTGGCGTGGGTAAGATAAACGTGTGAACAGTAACAATGAATGATCGCAACTTCTGTGCGCCACCGTACTGTCGATGGGGGTACGTCGCGAATTCTTAAGTTGTGTCAGCCTTTCGCTGCGTTGGACGATCAGTCGGCATTGCTCTTCAGGCTCTTAAGGTCGGCACCTTGGTTAACTCCGGTCATTGGTTTACCGGGTTTTCTGATGACCCGCGCGTCTCTTGATGGCCGGTCGCCGACCGGCACGGTCCTACCCTCGCTGGCCGTTCCAGCTTTATACCGGCCGCTCAGGCGCCCATATCGCCTTGGCACACCGAACGGCCGCTTTCGCGGAATCGGTTGTGGTGACGAACGGCCGCCTTGAAAAGGCTCGACCGTCGGTTCCGGGTCGGGTCCGGCCAGCGGCAAGCCGTCGTGCTATACGTCGGCTATATGACCCAGATGCGCCATTCGCAAAGCCTCGGTCGTCACCTTGGATGTCCAGGAAGAACAGCCAGCCATAGCTGCCCCCCTGATCCATAGCGTGATCGTCGGCGCCGGCCCACCCAAGCATGGCGGATTCGATCAACCAACGCCCTACCCTTTCCCCTGATTGTGGTTCACCACCGGTTTGCCATAAGCATCGCCCATGGCATCCCGGTCGTTCGCCTCCAGCGCCTCGCCAATTGCTGCCAGGTGCTGGCGGATCAGGGCGCGGGCAGCGTCGGTCTCCACCAGCCCTTCACCCAGCATCGCCATCGAGACGACGGCCGCTTCCAGTGCATGCACGGGCTTCTTGCGGATGGCATGTGCTGCAGCACGCGCCAATTGCGCCGGCGTGATCGGTTCGATGCCCAGGTCGAGCACTTCATCGGCCACGGCGACCAGGTAGGGCAGTACGTTGAACTGGGTGAGGTAGCCGGCTGGGTCTATCCGAGTACTGGCTTCGCGTTCAGGGGGCAGGGCCATGAGATGTCTCTCTCCGGTTGGTTAGGGGTGACGGTCGGCGAATCCGACGGCGCAGGAAGCCCTGGCGCACCGGTAGGGCTAGCGGCCGGCCACAACAACGGCATTGCAGGGGCTGCGGCAAGGCGCTTTCCACAGGCGCCGTCAGATGGGGAGGCAGTACACCGGTCCGAGCCGGGGGTGGGGAACCTTGATGCGTCACTTTCTTTTTCCGAACACGGTAGCGGCGCTGGCGCTCGGCGTGGGCGCGGCGGCCACGCGGGCTTGCTTGATAGCGCTTGCCGGCAGCTCGCATTGAATTGGCGCGGGCCGCCTGGGCACATTCGTCGGAGCAATATCGCTGGCCGTGGTCGCAACGGCTGCAGAGGACTACCACTGCGCCGCAGCGGGCACAGAGGTAGCTTCGTCCCGGAGGTTCCACCGGCGAGGCGGGGCCGATGGATGCTCGACAGGATCGGGCATTGAGTGAAGCGTTGTCCACGCAACGTAGACCGTGTTGGCACGGGGCGCGGCATTGGTGAGACCTTGGTGTTCTGGGCGGGTGTCACCTGCTTTCATCAACTGGCGCCATTCCAGCGCATCTTCTTTGAGTCTGCTTCATCAGCGTCTCAATGCCTTCTCGGCCGACCTCCGCGATCCCAGCCCGTCAGCGGAATAGCGCCACCAGGCTGGTTTCCGATACTGGTTTCGGATTTCTATTTGTTCCTTCGGACTGCCTTGCTTCTGCGCTTCGCCATGCGAATCAAGCACGCAAATAACATAACATACTGATTATATTAAACTTAGCTTCCTGTAAACGGGGACATTTCGTCCAATTTTCATCCTGTAAATGGGGACATCTCGTCCCGTAAACAGGAGCATTTCGCGATGTACTGCATTCCTACAGCCACCCCGAGAATCGCCTTGTGGCCACCATGTCAAAACCGTGTGAACCCTCTATCCATGCGCTATCCCGCCGATCAGACGCGCTACAGTTCTTCGTCGCCCGGCATGGTGAATTGAAAGTTATCCACAGAGCGCGGAAAGGGGATGTGCCAGTGGCCCAACCGGGCACCGATGGGCAGAACCCTGTTTTGCAGACGAGCCTGGGAACGGATTTGGCTCGGCAAGGGGCCTATCGCCCTCTTGGGCGGGTTTTTCTGGCCGGGGAATACCCTGACCTACATCAGCCCCGTTTGACGCAATGGCGGGCGTCTTATTTGCTTGTGCAACGGTATCGTTTGATGCGGTCTGATGGGTGGTGGCCCTGGGCGTCCAGGTCGGACTCCAGGTCAGACTCGTAGTCCTGGCCACCGTAGAACGCGCCAACGATGGATACCCGTTCTGCGGCCAAGGCAGCGGCAATCACGGAACGCTTTTTGTAGTTCGTGATGCCGTTGGCC
>CAILNT010000108.1 GCA_903835655.1 uncultured Pseudomonadota bacterium
CTCCCCCCTCTTCCAAAGGAAGACCGGGGGGACGGCCAGCCAGGCGAGGATGCGTACCAGAGGGAGAGATCGCTCCCCCCTCATCCAAAGGAAGACCGGGGGGACGGCCAGCCAGGCGAGGATGCGCACCAGAGGGAGAGGTCGCTCCCCCCTTTGGAAAAGGGGGGTTGGGGGGGATTTCTGCAACGCTTGCGCGGGCGTAACGGTCGGCAAAGCCCCTCTGCCCCCCTTCGACAAAGGGGGGTGAGCGACAGCCGGACGGCACCAGCTCATGGCTTGGCCGGAACCGCGTTCACCGGGCTGCCCGGCCGCGCCTTCTGCACGCCGTTGACGATGACTCTTTCTCCGCCTTTCAGCCCCGAGTCGATGATCCAGTCGGAGCCCGACAGGCCACCGGTCTTGACCGGTTGCGGCATCACCTTGCCGTCGGCGCCGACGACCAGCAGCATCTGGCCCTGGGGCGAGACCTGGAGGGCGCGTTGCGGCACGACTATGGCGTTCAGGGCCTGCGCCACGGGCAGGCGCACGGTCACGAACTGACCCGGCAGCAAGGCGCGGTCCGGATTGGGAAATTCGCCGCGCAATCCCACCGAGCCGGTCACCGGATCGACCACGAGATCGTTGAACAGGAGTTTCCCGGACAGCGGGTAGACCCGGCCATTTTCCAGGACCAGTTGCAGCGACACCTTGCTGGCCCGGCTCTCGCGCAAGCGCAGGAATTCGGCGCTGGACTGAGAGAAATTTACCCAGATTGGATCATATTGCTCGATGTTGGCCAGGGGCGTGGCCTCATTCCTGCCCACCAGCGCGCCCTCGCTCACCAGGGCGCGACCGATGCGCCCGGAAATGGGCGCAGTCACGGTCGCATAGGAAAGGTCAATCTCGGCGCGCGTCACTGCCGCCTGCGCCCCCGCCACCTCGGCATCCGACTGCGCACGGGCCGCGACGGATTGGTCCAGATCCTGCCTGCTGATCGCCTTGCTGCCCGCCAATGCCTGCATGCGCTCCTGATTCTGCGCGGCGATCAAGGCCTGCGCCTGCGCCTTGGCCAGGCTGGCGCGCGCGCCGGCGAGATTGGCCGCCAGGGTGCGGCCGTCGATGCGGAACAACACCTCACCGGCTCTGACTTCGCTGCCCTCGACATAGACGCGCCGCTCGACGATGCCTTCCACCCGCGCGGTCACGATTGCAGTGCGCACCGCCTGCATGCGCCCCGGCGCCTCGATACTGCGCGGCACGCTGCGCGGCGCCACGGTGATGATTTCCACTTCCGGCGGCGGCATGCCGGCCATGCCGCCGCCGGACTGTGGCGCGGGTTTGCAGGCGGCAAGGAGGGTGAGCAAAACGATCGGCAACAGCCGAACGAGGATGGGGCGACACTTCAAGATGAACTCCAACGCGACAGGATCGGGCAGGGTGAACGAGATAGCTTCCCTGAACGCCGAGGGTAAAGCAATGGCTATAATTTCGCACCGCTTCAATTTACCTGTGGGCCTGCCATGATCGACCTCACCCTCGCCCGTCTCGACGCCGCCGCCCCCGACTTTGGCGCCCGCCTCGCCCAGCTTCTCGCCTTCAACGATGCCACCGACGACGCGGTGCAAAACGCCGTCTCGGAAATCCTGGCCGCGGTAAAAACGCGCGGCGATGCGGCAGTGATCGAATACACCGCCCGCTTCGACCGCCTCGAAGTGGCGAACATGGCCGCACTGGAGATCCCCCAGGAGGAATTGCGCGCGGCGCTGGAGCAATTGCCCGCACACCTGGGACAGGCCCTGCGCCACGCCGCGGAGCGCGTGCGTGCCTATCACCAGAGGCAGCGCCAGGAATCCTGGACCTACACCGAGCCCGACGGCACGGTGCTGGGACAACAGGTCACCGCGCTCGACCGCGTCGGCCTCTATGTGCCAGGCGGCAAGGCGGCCTACCCCTCTTCCGTCCTGATGAACGCCATTCCCGCCAAAGTGGCGGGCGTGAAGGAACTCATCATGGTGGTGCCCACGCCGGACGGGGTGAAGAACGACCTGGTGCTGGCGGCCGCGGCGCTGGCCGGCGTGGACCGGGTATTTCGCATCGGCGGCGCGCAGGCCGTCGCGGCCCTGGCCTACGGCACCGAAACCATCCCGCAAGTGGACAAGATCGTAGGCCCCGGCAACGCTTATGTAGCCGAAGCCAAGCGCCGCGTATTCGGCATCGTCGGCATCGACATGATCGCCGGCCCCTCAGAAATCCTGGTGATCTGCGACGGCGAGACCGACCCCGACTGGATCGCGATGGACCTGTTCTCGCAAGCCGAACACGATGAACTGGCGCAATCCATCCTGATCTGCCCGGATGCCACCTATCTCGACGCCGTCGAAGCCAGCATACGCAAGCTCTTGCCGGCCATGCCGCGACAAGCCGTGATCGCCACCTCCCTGGCCAACCGCGCCGGCCTCATCCTCTGCCGCGACCTCGACCAAGCGGCGGAAATCGCCAACCGCATCGCCCCGGAACACCTGGAACTATCCGTGGCGGACCCGGACACGCTGCTCCCCAGTATCCGCCACGCCGGCGCCATCTTCATGGGTCGCAACACCTGCGAAGCGCTGGGCGACTACTGCGCCGGACCCAACCACGTCCTGCCCACCTCGCGCACCGCGCGCTTCTCCTCGCCACTGGGCGTGTATGACTTTCAGAAGCGTTCCAGCCTCATCCACGTCTCTGCCGAGGGGGCGCACACCCTGGGCGAGACCGCCGCCGCCCTGGCTTATGGGGAAGGATTGCAAGCCCATGGCCGCTCCGCGGAATACCGGATGCGCTAGGGAAGCGCAGTACAAACCCTTCAGCGCAATGGGCGCACACCTTCCACTCATCATGACTTCTTGTCTCGCCCGGCTCAGTGCAGATACCGCGCGGACAGACCCCACGTACCACGCATGAATCTGAACGCTCATGGCCGATAAAGACATCGTCTCCAAAGACCTGCTCAAGCGTATCGCGGTGGACATCGCCCGCATGCTCCTGCACCTTGATGTGGATAGCGCGGAAATCATCGAAACCGAATACCATCGCATCGAAGATCGGCGAGCCGACTTGGTCGCGCACATGTCGGGTGAGGAAGGCGAGTTCATCCTGCACATCGAAGTCCAGAACGATAATGACAAGAAGATGGCCCAGCGCATGCTGCGCTACCGCAGTGACATCATCGCAGCCCGGCCGGCGCTGGACGTGCGCCAATACCTACTTTACATTGGCAAGTCCGCCTTCTCCATGGCCGAGGGCATCCAGCAAACCGGGCTGGATTTTCTCTACCGCACCATGGACATGGCCAAGGTGGACTGCCAGGCTTTGCTGAGGCAAGACACGCCGGACGCACTGGTACTCGCCATCCTGTGTGACTTCAAAGGGCGTTCGGCGCAGGAAGTAGTACATTTCATCGTGCAACGCTTACACCAGTTGACTGGGGAAAGCGAAGGCAGGTTCCGGGAATACATGCGCATGCTGGAGGTCCTTTCCACCAACCGCGGCCTGGATAAGGTCATTGAAGAGGAAGAGAAGATGCTGAGTAGAGTCGATGAAACCACCCTGCCCTCCTACAGGATCGGGTTGCAGCGAGGTCTGAGTGATGGTTTGGAACAGGGCATCGAGCAGGGCATCGAGCAGGGCATCGAGCAGGGCATGGAGAAGGGCATCGAGCGGGGCCGGCAGCAAGGGGAAGAAAGGGTGATATTGCGCCTGATCACTCGCCGCTTCGGCCCGGTCAGCCAGGAAACCCGCGAGCGCCTCGAAACCGCCACGCCAACCCAACTCGAAAATTGGGCCGACAACATTCTGGAAGCCAGGACGCTCGAAGAAGTATTTTCAGGTGCCGGCGCCCCCAGTGGGAACGTGTAACAGGGGATACCGGAACGCCAAGCGCGCAAGCGCAGGCACGTCGGGCGGACGCTGGAGAACCAAGCCTTGCCGCGTCTAACTTCCGCTACCGAATCATCCTCCTCCGCTACCGGAACACCCGAGCTCCGCCGTAAGGTCACAAATCTAGGGCATAATGGCCGGTGCATGGCGCGCCCCAGTACCAGCCGATGGAGCGCGCGAATTCGACCACCCACGATGCAGCACATGAGACTACGCCTTCCATCCACCATCATCAGCGTCTTGCTGGCCATATTCTTCGTGCTCGCCATCACCCGACCACCAGTGAAGTACTACCCCATGGTTGAGGTCGAAACGCGAGACCCCACAGGTGGCCTTGTTCTCAGTTTCCTGCTAGACAGCCGTCCAACCCTGTTTGACTGCGAAGCGCTGACCGGTAATATTTCCAGACGAATACTGGAAGTCTGTTCAATTTGCAGTGTGACTCAATTGCGCTGCAACAACACGCTGAACAAGTCCCAGGAGGACGCATTATCCGAACAAGCACTCGATATTCCTTCCGGCCGTATGAAAAATGGAGTCGTACTCTTTCGCTCTAACAACCCGAATTTAGCGTTAGCCGCATGCCAAGAAACGGCCAAGAAGTCCTCCAAGAGCGCAGCTCCAGTAGAATGTTTTTCAGCGAACAGCCCTCGCCCGAATTTGCACGTCGTGCATCCGTTATGGCCCATCTCCAATCTGCTATTACTCATCGTCACGGCTCTATCCGCCGTTTGGCTGACAGTCTGGTTGATAATCAAATACGATCATCTGCACGCACACCTATCGCACGATTACTGCGATACCGGTCCTCAGAAATACCATGAGGAACCCACCCCACGCATCGGAGGACTCGCAATCATGGCTGGCCTATTGGCCGCGGGTGGATTCATGCTTCTGTCAGAGAAAATCGATATAGATCGGAACTATGGACTACTGTTGATTGCTGGCATTCCGGCATTCCTTGGAGGTTTTATAGAAGACCTAACCAAGAAAGTCGGTGTCACCGAACGTCTACTGCTTACGATGCTATCCGGAGCGATCGCAGCCTGGCTTCTGGATGCCGTACTCCCACGACTGGATATACCGGGCGTCGATAACGCCATGCTTTGGCCTCCGTTTGCCGTCGCCATCACCATTTTCGCGGTCGGTGGTGTCGCCAATGCCGTGAACATCATCGACGGTTACAATGGCCTTGCCAGCGGCTTCGCGATCATCGCATTCACCACCCTGTCTTATGTTGCTTATCTCGTAGGCGACAACTTTGTGTTTTTCACAGCTGTCAGTATGGCAAGTGCCCTGCTGGGATTTTTCTTCTGGAACTGGCCAGGAGGAAAAATATTTCTCGGGGATGGCGGCGCATATTTGACAGGCTTTCTACTTGCGGAGCTATCAGTATTTCTGGTTGCACGCAACCCTACAGTTTCTCCGTGGTTCCCACTTGCCATTCTGATCTACCCCATATTCGAAACCCTCTATACGATTTATCGCCGTAAACTCATGAATGGATTGTCACCGGGCCAGCCAGACAACAAACACTTGCACCAACTCATCCACGATAATTTGGTAACCCATGCGTCAATTTCAGAAACGCCTTTCTGTAATCTCCAGACAAACAACCAGGTGGCAAAATTCCTTCTGGCACCCGTGCTGGTAATGGCAGTGGTCTGCGCCTTATTCTGGAAATCTACCGGACTTACCCTTACTGCCTCAGTGGCGTACTGTGTGTTTTACATTTTAAATTATCGGCGAATCGCCAATCGCGAATTGTGACTTCGGACAATAAAAAAATACCATTGCATTGAAGTCATCATGGTTAACACACTTCAATATCAATGGATTACGGATGCAATTCCACCACAATCATTGACTGGATCGTATGCTCCATCTGCCAAGTTGTGTGGATTGCGTGCGCACGCCCATGCGGTTTGCCAATTATGCCATCTTCTTGCAAAGAGTTGAATACGACAAACCGTCGGATTGGTCGTTTACCAGCGAATTCCGATCTTTGCGGACAGTGTGTCATTATTTCCAGTACGGTCGTACTCTAGAGCCAGATTGCCAAGCAGGATATTCCAGTTAATGCCGGCGAATACTTTACTTTCTGTCTGATTGACCGAGCTCAACAGAGAGGCAAACGGCGCAGGCAAATGTGCTGTGGAATTGCTGTTGACAACGCCTACGCCAGCATAGGGCGTTATCCCCAGAAAGCCCTTGGAAACCAGCAATTCCAATCCTTTGCTATCGAATCCGAGTTGATCGACCCCATCGAGCTTTGTATAGGTCCCCCGTATCGCTAGCGCGGGAGTCACCGCGGTACCTTCGAGGATGGAATATTTTAGCGCGGCGCCGTATAGGTGAATGTTAGTGGTAGGCACGGCAGTATAGAAGCCGCTGATGTCGATGCCGAACGGCAATCCTTTTGAAATCTGCAGTTTCGGAATCGGAAGAAAACCCACATCGGTGCCTGTGGCCTGTTGCCAAACATTGCTGTTCTTCATGCGCACGACGGACACGCCCAAACTGGCATCGAAACCAGTAATACCAAGATTGGTGGCCGGCTCCACCGCTTTATAACTGAGCGCAGAGGTTATATCCCGAGAAAAATCCTTGAATTGCTGCTGGTTCAGTGATTTTAAATTATTGATGTCGGAAGCCACCGCGTTGCCGACCAAGAACAATACCGGAGAAGCAATTAGCGCACCGAAAATTTTACCAAATCGCATGACAATACTCCTTTATTACTGAGGTTATGGAAAGCAAGTGACACCAGTTCTTTGCCTTGACTGCAATGCCGATGCAGCGACCTTTGCAGCGTAAGGCCGAGAATCCGCATCGACTGAAACAACAACCACTAGGTAGCCGCTGATTTTTCGGCTTCGTTCATGGCTCGACAGACTCACCACGAACGGAATCAATGGGTTGCCGTTCGTCATGAGCTTGTTTAAGGATTTAGTGTGAACGTCGCAAAGCGACGCACAAAGCTCCCATCTCCTTCCGGGAGATGGGTTGGGGCAGCCAGAGACTTGGCCGACGTATTCTGGCGGCCAAGTCTCTGGCTGGTAGTTCCAACAGTGAGGGAAACGGGCACGACCAGACGTTCATCATCCGCGGGCGACTTACTCGTCATGCCCGTTAAACAGTGTCACTTAACACGAATTTCGAAGGGGACACCCGGCATTTATACTCCGTCCAGTATATCCGGTTCAACACGGCATTACAGGAGGGGCGTGGCTTCGCGGCTGTTGCTGCTGGCGGTCAGCGCTGCGGCCTCGGGCAGGCTGCCATGGCTTTCCTTGAGCAGCACCCGCGCGGCGAACGCGCCACCGTTTGTTCCAGGGCGGTGCGCCTCGTAGGGGTGGGCGGTCATGGGGGCACGGTACCCGGCTCATCCGCGCTGCCGGAGTCCTCCTTGGATGGCTCATCCACGCCTTCCTTTGGAGTGCCCAGGAGCGCGATCGATGGCGCGCTCCACTTCGACGATGGCGCTCAGCACCCATGCTCCAGTGTCGCCCCAATAGTTGCGATCCGCCAGCCGACGCTGGGCATCCTCGCGCTCGCGCTGAAGAATGAGTTCCATGAACCTGACATCCACCGGGATTCATACAGAACGCCCCCAGGCCGCCGCTGGGCGGCCGCCCCCCCCCGAGGGGGAGAAGAAAACTCGGAGCGGCCCATCGTTTTCTTGAGTACCCAATAATTCCCCTCGAAATCTTTACTTAATTTTTATGCGTGCTTACCTAAAGTATCATTTTTCAGGAAGCTTGCCATGGATCTGATCTATCTCTTCACCGGTTTGGCATTCTTTGCCGCCTCCGCAGCCTTGGTGCTGGTCTTCGAGAAAGTCAGGAGGATTTGATGAACAGTCTCTATCTCTTCGCCCTGATCGTCACGCTGGCGGTATTCGTCTATCTGGTGGTGGTCCTGTTCTTTCCGGAGAAATTCTCATGACCGCCAATGGCTATCTGCAACTTGTGCTCTACCTGATCGTCCTGCTTGGACTGGCTGGGCCTCTGGGCCTCTACATGGCGCGGGTCTACCGCGGCGAGGTCTTGGCCTGGCTACGCCCGCTGGAAAACAACCTCTTCCGACTGTGCGGCATCCAGGCTGATGAGGATATGCATTGGACGCGTTACGCCTACGCCATGTTGGCCTTCAACCTGCTGGGTTTCCTGGCCGTCTATGGCTTGCAACGCCTACAGGTCTGGTTGCCGCTCAACCCGGATGGCATGGGTCCGATCACCCCGGACTCGGCCTTCAACACTGCGGTCAGCTTCATCACCAACTCCAATTGGCAGGACTATGGAGGAGAAACGACCATGAGCTATCTCACCCAGATGCTAGGCCTCTCGGTGCAGAACTTTCTCTCCGCCGCTTCCGGCATGGCCACCCTGGTGGCACTGATGCGTGGCTTTTCGCGGCGCGAGGCGAGTAGTGTGGGCAATTTCTGGGTGGACATGGTGCGGTCCACGCTTTACATCCTGTTGCCCTTGTCCTTGATCCTGTCGCTGCTACTGGTCAGTCAGGGCGTGGTGCAGACCTTTTCGGCCCATGCCACGGCACAACTGCTGCAACCGGTCGAATATGAGGTGGTGAAGCATGGCCTCGATGGCCGGCCACTGCAAGACGTCAAAGGACAGCCGGTGATGGTGAAGGTGGCGACCAGGGTTCAGGCCATCGCCGTTGGCCCGGTTGCCTCGCAGATCGCCATCAAGCAGCTCGGCAGCAACGGCGGCGGTTTCTTCAACGTCAATTCCGCTCACCCGTTCGAGAATCCGACGCCACTGTCCAACTTCCTGGAAATGCTGGCGATATTGCTCATTCCAGCAGCCCTGTGTTTTACCTTCGGCAGCCTTGTCGGCGACCCGCGCCAGGGCCATGCCCTGCTGGCGGCGATGACGCTGATCTTCATCGGGCTGCTTGCCGTCTGTGTCTGGGCCGAACAATCCGGCAACCCGCTGTTCGATCGACTGGGACTGGCTACGCAAGCTTCCAGCCTCCAGGCCGGCGGCAACATGGAAGGTAAGGAAACGCGTTTCGGCATCGTCAATTCTGCTTTGTGGGCCACCGCCACCACGGCCGCCTCGAACGGTTCAGTGAATGCCATGCACGACTCCTTCACACCCCTGGGCGGCCTGGTGCCGATGTGGCTAATGCAGTTGGGCGAGGTGGTCTATGGCGGGGTGGGCTCGGGGCTCTATGGCATGATTATCTTCGCCCTGGTCGGGGTGTTCATTGCCGGCCTGATGATAGGCCGCACCCCGGAATACCTGGGCAAGAAGATCGGTGCCTTCGAGATGAAGATGGCGGCGGTCGCCATCCTGATGCCGCCGCTACTGGCGCTGGTCGGCACGGCGTTCGCGGTGGTGCTCGACGCGGGCCGCGCCGGGATTGCCAACCCGGGCGCGCACGGCTTCTCGGAAATTCTCTATGCGTACTCCTCGGCCGGCAACAACAACGGCAGCGCCTTCGCCGGGCTGTCCGCCAACACGCCGTTCTATAACGCCAGCCTCGGGCTGGTCATGCTGCTGGCGCGCTACTGGCTTGCAATTCCCGTGCTGGCCATCGCCGGGTCGCTGGCGGCGAAGAAGATCGTGCCGGCATCCAACGGCACCTTGCCGACCCACACGCCGCTGTTCGTCTTCCTGCTGATTGCAACCGTCATCGTGGTGGGCGCGCTCACCTTCCTGCCTGCTCTGGCGCTGGGACCGGTAGTCGAGCAGTTGCAGTTGCTGGGCCTGAAATAAGGAAACGTCATGCACCCATCTTCGTTCGATACCGCCTTGTTGCGACCTGCCATCCTGGATTCCCTCAAACGTCTCGACCCGCGCTACCAGGTAAAGAACCCGGTGATGTTCGTGGTCTGGCTGGGCAGTGTGCTGACCACTGGCCTGTTCGTCCAGGCGGTGGTTGCCAAGGGCGAGGCTCCGGCGGGATTCATCCTGGCCATCACGTTATGGCTATGGTTCACCGTGCTCTTCGCCAACTTCGCCGAGGCGCTGGCCGAGGGACGTGGCAAGGCTCAGGCGGCGGCTTTACGCGGTCTGCGCAAGACCATCTGGGCAAAGCGACTACAAGAACCACGGCACGGTTCAGCCTGTTACACAGTCCCATCGGAAGAGCTGCGCCGGGAAAACGTAGTCCTGGTCGAAGCCGGCGACATGGTCCCGGCCGATGGCGAGGTCATCGAGGGCGTGGCCTCCGTGGACGAGTCGGCCATCACCGGTGAATCGGCACCGGTGATCCGCGAGACCGGCGGCGACTTCTCCGCCGTCACCGGTGGCACCAGGGTGCTGTCAGACTGGCTGGTGGTGCGTGTCACGGTCAACCCTGGCGAGACCTTCCTGGATCGCATGATCGCCATGGTGGAGGCGGCGAAGCGGCAGAAGACGCCCAACGAGATTGCGCTCACTATCCTGCTCGTGGGCCTGACGCTGGCCTTCCTCAAGGCCACCGCCACTTTGCTGCCGTTCTCGCTATTCAGCACCCAGTTGGTAAACCCGGCAGGTGGGGTGGACTCACCCGTCAGCATGACGGTTCTGGTGGCCCTGCTGGTCTGTCTGATTCCGACCACCATAGGCGGCCTGCTCTCCGCTATCGGCATCGCCGGCATGAGCCGCATGCTGGAGCGCAACGTCATCGCCACCTCGGGCAAGGCAGTCGAGGCGGCGGGCGATGTCGATGTGCTGCTGCTCGACAAGACCGGAACCATCACGCTCGGCAATCGCCAAGCCGTTGTGTTCGTTACCGCCCCCGGTGTGAGTGAGCATGACTTGGCCGAGGCTGCGCTACTGGCGTCCCTATCCGACGAAACCCCGGAAGGACGCTCCATCGTCACCCTGGCCAAGGAAAGACTGCATCAGAAGGGCAGCGAGTTGGCACCTATGAGCCATGCCGAGGGCGCGATATTCGTGCATTTCACGGCGCAAACCCGCATGAGCGGCATCGACTGGCAGGGGCGATCCATTCGCAAGGGCGCCGGAGATGCGGTCCGGCACCATGTCGAGGCGCTGGGCGGGTACTGGCCTGAGGCGGTCGCGGCAGCCGTCGATGACATCGCCCGGCGCGGCGCCACCCCGCTGGTAGTGGCGCAAGGGGAGTGCGTCCTGGGTGCCATCGAACTCAAGGACATCGTCAAGGGCGGCATCAAGGAGCGCTTCGCTGAACTGCGCCGCATGGGCATCAAGACCGTGATGATCACTGGCGACAACCGCCTGACCGCCGCCGCCATCGCCGCCGAAGCGGGAGTTGATGATTTTCTGGCCGAGGCCACGCCGGAAGCGAAGCTCAAGCTGATACGCGAATACCAGGGTGAAGGCCGGCTGGTGGCCATGACTGGCGACGGCACCAACGATGCCCCGGCACTGGCCCAGGCCGACGTGGCCGTGGCCATGAACACCGGCACCCAGGCTGCCAAGGAGGCGGGCAACATGGTCGATCTGGATTCAAATCCGACCAAGCTGATCGAAGTGGTGGAAACCGGCAAGCAGATGCTGATGACGCGCGGTTCGCTGACCACCTTCTCCATCGCCAACGACGTGGCGAAATATTTCGCCATCCTCCCGGCCGCCTTCGCCAGCACCTACCCGGAGCTGGGGGCACTCAACGTCATGGGCCTGGACACACCGTCCTCGGCGATCCTCTCCGCCGTGATTTTCAATGCGCTCATCATCGTCGTCCTGATTCCGCTGGCCCTCAGAGGTGTCAAATACCGACCCCTGGGCGCGGCGGCAATCCTGCGGCACAACCTCGCCGTGTATGGTGTCGGCGGCCTGATCGCACCCTTCATCGGCATCAAGAGCATCGACCTGATCCTGGTCGGCCTCAGCCTGGCGTAAGGAAAAATCATGCTCAAGGAACTCAAACCCGCATTGTTGCTGCTGCTCGCCCTCACCGTGCTCACCGGCCTACTCTACCCCCTCCTCGTCACCGGCCTGGCTCAAGGCCTGCTACCCATCCAGGCGAACGGCAGCCTGATCGAGCAAAACGGCAAAACGGTCGGTTCCAGCCTCATCGGCCAGCCGTTCTCCGACCCGAAATATTTCTGGAGTCGTCCCTCCTCCACCAGCCCCCAGCCCTACAACGCCGCATCCTCCTCCGGTTCCAACCTGGGGCCGACGAATCCCGCCCTGGCGGACGCGCTCAAGGCCAGGATCGCCACCCTCAAGACCGCCGATCAGGGCAACAGGGAGCCCATCCCCGTGGACCTGGTCACCGCCTCGGCCAGTGGCCTGGACCCGGAGATCAGCCCGGCTGCGGCAGAGTACCAGGTGGCTCGCATCGCCCTCGTTCGTGGTCTGGAGGTTGCGACGCTGCGTGAACTGGTGGCCAGGTACACCCAGGGTCGCCAGCTCGGCGTGCTGGGCGAAGCACGGATCAATGTGCTCGAACTCAACCTGGCGCTGGATCGTCAGGAAAAACGGTAAATTCCGATGCTGGCCGAATCCGAAACCCGTCCCGACCCCGATGCCCTCCTGGAAAAGGTGCAGCGGGAGGAAGCCCAGGCCGCCCGCGGCAAACTGAAGATCTTCTTCGGCGCTTGCCCCGGCGTGGGCAAGACCTACTCCATGCTCAGCGCCGCCAGAACGGCCAAGACACAGGGCGTGGACATGGTCGTGGGCGTCGCGGAAACCCACGGCCGCAGTGAAACCGGGCAGTTGCTCGAAGGCCTGGAGGTGTTGCCCACCCGCGCCCTACCGCGCCGTGGCCACGAACTGGCCGAGTTCGACCTAGACGCGGCGCTGGCGCGTAAGCCCGGCCTGATCCTCATGGACGAGTTGGCCCATTCCAACCTGACCGGCAGCAACCATGCCAAGCGCTGGCAGGATGTCGAGGATCTGCTGGCGGCGGGCATCGACGTCTGGACCACGGTCAATGTCCAGCACCTGGAGAGTCTCAACGACATCGTCGGCGGCATCACCGGCATCGCGGTGCGCGAAACCGTGCCGGACCGGGTATTCGAGCTGGCAGACGAAGTGGCGCTTGTGGATCTACCGCCGGACGACCTCTTGCAGCGCCTGAAGGAAGGCAAAGTCTACCTGGCCCACCAGGCCGAGCGGGCGATTCATCACTTCTTCCGCAAGGGCAATCTCATCGCCTTGCGGGAGCTCGCCCTGCGCCGCACGGCCGATCGGGTGGACGTGCAGATGCGCGAATACCGCGCGGATCGCTCGATCCAGACGGTATGGCAGGCCAAGGAGCGGCTGCTGGCCTGCGTCGGCCCCGGTGCCGGGGGGAATCGCCTGGTGCGCGCCGCCGCACGCCTGGCCGCCAGCCTGCATGCCGACTGGATCGCGGTTTACGTGGAGACGCCGCGATTGCAGCGCCTGTCCGACGCCAACCGCGAGCGGATACTCAAGACCCTGACGCTGGCCCGCGACCTTGGGGCGCAGACCACCACACTGTCTGGCCATGAGGATGTCGCTACCCTGTTGGCCTATGCCCGCAGCCGCAATGTCTCCAAACTGGTGGTGGGCAAGAGCCTGCGCACTGGACTGTCGCGACTGCTGCACGCGCCGCTCTCGGACCGACTCTCTGCCCAAACGAACGACCTCGATGTCTACGTCGTGGCACACGAAGGCCAGGTGCTGCCGGCGGGCGAGATCATCACCATGCCGCTCGATCCGGACCAGGAGCCCTCGGGAGGCATCTGGCACGAGGGCTATAGCTGGGCGCTCGGTGTCTGCATCGCCACGACCCTGCTGGCGAGGGGGCTGCCGCCGACTTTCGACCTGGCCAACCTGATCATGTTCTATCTGGTGGGCATCGTCTGGATCGCCTCACGTTATGGCCGAGGCTCCTCGATCCTGAGTTCGCTGCTCTCCGTTCTGGCCTTCGATTTCTTTTACGTTCCACCGCGATTCTCCTTCAGCGTCGCCGACACCCGTTACCTGCCGACCTTCGCCATCATGCTGGCGGTGGGCCTGACCATCAGTTCCCTGGCGGCCAATTTGCGCTACCAGGCACGCATCGCCGCCTACCGCGAACAGCGGACGCGGGCGATCAACGAACTCGGGCGAGAACTCGCCAGCGCCCTTCATGTCGAGCAGATCGTGGAGAGCGCCCGGAGCCATCTGGAGGGACTGTTCCAATCCCAGGTTTGCATCCTGCTGCCGGACGCGCGCGAAAAGATCAAGGTGGCTACGGCCGTGCTCAGCCACAAGGATTTGCCGCTGGATACGGCGATCGGCCAATGGGTCTATGATCACCAGCAGCCTGCTGGATTGGGCACCCAGAGCCTGGCTGGCGCCCCCATGCACTACCTGCCGCTGAAGGCACCCATGCGCACGCGCGGCGTGCTGGCCTTGCAGCCGATCCAGAAACGCCTGCTGTTCCTGCCGGAACAGGCACGCCTGCTGGAGACTCTGGCGGCCCAGATCGCCCTGGCCCTGGAACGGGTGCATTACGTGGAAGTCGCCCAGGAGGCGCTGCTGCGTATGGAGTCAGAGCGTCTGCGCAACGGCCTGCTTTCCGCCTTGTCGCACGACCTGCGCACGCCGCTGACCATATTGGCCGGCCTGGCCGATTCCCTGGCCCTGACCGGGCCGGAATTACCACCCAAGCAGGCCGAGATCGCCCAGGCCATCCGCAACGAGGCCATGCGTACCAACCTTCTGGTCAGCAATCTGCTGGACATGGCGCGCCTGCAGGAAGGGAGCATCCGGCTCAAGCGAGAATGGCAGTCCCTGGAGGAAGTCGTGGGCACGGCCGTGCATAGCCTGGCAGGGACCCTGGCCAGACACGAGGTGCACATCGATCTGCCAGCCGAACTGCCGCTGCTGGAATTCGACGCCACCCTGATGGAAAGGGTGTTCAGCAATCTGCTGGAAAACGCAGCAAAATACACGCCGCCGGGCAGCCGCATCGAAATCACCGCCCGCGAGGCCGGAGATCGTGTCGTCATCAGCATATCCGACAACGGCCCTGGCCTGCCGCCCGGAAAGGAGGAGAGTCTGTTCGAGAAATTCACCCGTGGGGTCGATGAGTCGGCCGTGGGCGGCGTCGGCCTGGGACTGGCCATCGTTCGCGCCATCGTCGAAGCGCACAAGGGCACGGTGCGCGCGGAAAATCGCCGCAACGGCGGCGCCCGATTCAACTTCACCCTGCCCATGGGTGTTCCGCCCGACGTGCCGCTCGAAACCTGAATCTCAATGGAACGGGAACGCGCTCAGGTGTCCTCCGTTCTCGTCATCGAGGACGAACCACAAATCCGTCGCTTTATTCGCACCGCGCTGGAGGCCGAGGGTTGTGTCGTCACCGAAGCCGGCACGGCAGCGCGTGGCATCATGGAAGCTGGCACCCGGAAGCCCAACCTGCTCATCCTCGATCTTGGTCTTCCGGATCGAGACGGTGTGGAAGTGGTGCGCAAGGTGCGCACCTGGTCGTCCGTACCCATCCTGATTCTGTCCGCCCGTCTGGACGAAAGCGATAAGGTGGTAGCCCTCGACGCCGGCGCTGACGACTATCTGACCAAACCCTTTGGCCTGGCGGAATTGCTCGCGCGGATACGCGCCCTTCTGCGTCGCGCGCGTCCAAACCAGGACGAAGCTTCCCGGGTCGACTTTGGAGCCATCACGGTGGACTTTGCCCAGCGTAGGGTCACACGATCCGGCGCTGTGGTTCATCTCACGCCGATCGAATACCACCTGCTCACCCTGCTGATTGCCTCCGCCGGCAAAGTCCTTACACACCGGCAACTACTGCGTGAAGTCTGGGGGCCCAGCCATGTCGACGACACCCATTATCTGCGTGTCTATATGACCGGACTGCGCCGCAAGCTGGAGAACAATCCGGCCCTGCCCCGCCATATCCGTACCGAATCCGGCGTGGGCTACCGGCTCGTGACCGAAGCCTGTCCGCAAGTTATTGATAGAGTAGGTCCGCTTTCCAATTCGCTCGTTTTCATGCCTCCCAGCGTCGACCTATAAAATCGGTATATCAAATTACAGGTCGCCCCATGTGCCGGTCAAACGTCAGTGGCTCATTACAGAACAACATGACACCAACGCTTCGCCGCGACTATTCAACGGTAGCGTGACTGCGAAGCTCTGCAATATGCTGGTCAACCAGCTTTTGCTGGAGGTGCTGCTTTATCTTGTCTTTTACATCAGCGAAAGTTGGTGCAATCAGGTCGCGCATATCGTCAAGCTGAATCACATGCCAGCCAAATTGGGTCTGCACCGGCGCTTGGCTATATGCGCCTTTCTCCAGTAAAACCATGGCATCGGCAAAGGGCTTGACGTAAATACTGGGTGTAGACCATCCCAGATCGCCACCCGCATCCTTGCTGCCAGGGTCGATCGACTGACTGGCCAAAGCTGAAAATTGCTCCCCATTGTTCAGCCTAGCAATGACATTGACTGCCGTTGCATTATCCTTGACAAGAATGTGACGAACCTTGTATTCCTTACCTCCCAAACTTTGCCGTATAGAATTATATTCAGCGTTTAGGGCCACATCGCTAACAGGGTGGGCCTTTATGTAGTTATTCAGATAGGCGCTTATCAGTACACTCATCTGCGCAAGGTAGCCCTGGCCATCAACATCTGAAACCGCCTTTGACGGCTCGGGCAACGATCCCAAGCGCTCCTTTGCGGCCTTCATACCAAGAAGTTCGCGCCGAATCAGTTCCTCGCGAATCGCAGCACGAAGGTTCTCATCATCCTTCTGACCCTTGGCGATTTGCTCGGCAAGGATCACCCTCAAGGCAGATACAGGAACAGACCGCCCATTCACGCGAACAAATACGTATTTGTTTTCAAGCTTCGAAGTGCCCTGAGATGCTTTGGATAACTCCTTTAGCTTATGCAGCGCTATGGCGACAAATCGTCCTTTGGGATAGGCCGACAGATAATTCTCGAAGTCCGTCGAGTTATTGCTGTCCCTGATGTCGTTCCATAATTCCTGTTCAATTTCGGTATCTGATTGTATTGAGATGCGGGGCTGCGCTCGCCCAGCCGCTGGCGAGTCTGGCCCCTGGGTCATGGGCTTCACCATGGGCTTGACCTGCCCCGTGGGGTTCGCCAACGCAAACACGAAGTCCCCCTTGTCCAGGTTGCGGTCTTGTATCTTGCCGTACTGGGGGGTCTGGGTCTGGTGGCTGTAGTTGGTCACCTTGTCTTCCAGGTAACTACCCAGTTCACTGCCTGTGATGTAGCCGTCATGATTGAGGTCTGCCGCACCCTCCAGTGCGGCGACGAATTCCTGGCGGAAGATGCTGATGTCCGGGACCTGCTGGTCTGCCCCTCCGGAGGTGATGAACTGGCGCACCGGTTGAGTGGTTTTCAGCGCTATTACTTCTGGAGCCGCACGCATCTTGAAAAAAGCGCCGGAGAAGCAGGCGTCAAACACGAACAGCGCGTGCTTGGCGCGAATTTGCTTGGCGTAGCCCTCCATGGTTTCCATACTCAGTGCGGTTTCGATGAAGCCGCTCGGATCCCTTTCAGACAGGGGCGCGTCCACCGGTACCAGATAGCCCAGTTGCCGCTCGGCATCTGGCTTGAGGGTGTAACCGTGGCCGGCGAAGTAGATCAGCAGGCGCGAGTCCTTCAGCTGGCCATGCTGGCTGACGAAGTGCTTGATGGCACGGTCCAACTTCTCGCCCGTGGGGTTCATCATCTTGGTGACGGAGAACCCTTGTTTCTCCAGCGCCTTGGCCACCGCTTCCACGTCGCTCTTGACCCCAGGCAACTTCGGCCAGCCATTGTTGTAGTCGGATACGCCGATGATCAGGGCATGGCTCTCGCCGTAGAGGGCGACCGGCTGGGACTCGCCCGGGATGGCCAGGGTTATGGGCTTGAGACCGCGGCTATCCTCCGTTCTGCTGGCAGCCAGACCGGGCAACGTGAGCAGCAGGCAAGCGGCAAGAAAGATGCGAGCGGTTCGTTGGAGGAAGGTCATGGCGCACACTGGGTATCCAGGAAAACGGGTTGGATATTACCAGGGATCGTTCTCTAACCGACCACCCCGCTTGCTCATTGCGTCTGCCTGCGTGATCGAAGGTGCAATTCCCAATGTTCATGGGGCCTCACAGGGTGCAAATCAGCGCGCGACTGCGGAATCAAGGTTCAACGCTATGCCCCAGACTGGATCAAGGCGTTGACCATTCATCACTCCAGCACAAGCCTGATCGCCGTCACCCACTACACCGTGACCTTCCACGACCGGGGGTTCGTTCGCCTACGATATGGCCTATTATTCAGGCGTTCTTTGGAAAAACAATTTTGCCAGGGACTTCTCTGTTTGTAACTCGTTCTCCTCGCAACCCCTCGCCCAGTGTGTTGCACTTCGTAATTGAAGCCGAAGACGACCAAGGAGTAGGTCATGGAAATGCACCAATTACTGAATTGGCGATATGCCACCAAGAAGATGGACCCTGCCAAGGTTGTTCCCGAAGAAAATGTAAATCGCATTCTGGAAGCGATTCGACTGGCGCCTACCTCCAGTGGGCTGCAACCGTATGAAATCATCGTCATCACGAATCCCGCGCTTCGTGCGAGGATTCAGAAAATCTCACGGGACCAGTCAACTGTCCAACGTGGGCTTGGGCTTCGCTTTGTTCGCCGCGGCGATTGAGCAGGTCGACTCGACGCCCATGGAAGGCTTCGACGCCGACGAACTCGACAGCATTCTGGACCTGCCGGTCAGAGGACTGCGGAGCGTGCTGATGCTACCTTTGGGTTACCGGGACGCCAACAATGACTGGCTGGTCAATCTGAAAAATGTCAGACGCCCCTGGGCCCAGTTCATTTCCGAAGTGAAGTGACCGGCATCCAAGTTTGGGCGGCTCTATGTGAAATCCAGTGGGTAAGATCTGCGGGTTGCGGCGGTTGAGGCGTTGGTGTCGCTCATTTTGCTATCCCCAAGAACACGGCCAAGCAACGCTCAACCTCCACCATTGCATTCGCGTCGATGCGCCCGAAGGCTGGACCTACCTTGTCACGCTCCACCGTCATGACCTTGTCCAGCATCACCTGAGAAGGTTTCTGCAAGCAATTCTCTGCACTCGGCTGCACAGTGACGCGCAGCAATGGCGCTGCAACCAGCGTGCTGGTGATTGGCAGAACCGTTGCGCTCACGTGCTCGCTGAACTGGTTGGCCTGCATCAACAACGCAGGCCGTGGCTTTCCAAAGTCGCCTTGCATGGCGATGGTCACAAGGTCGCCGCGCATCATTCCGTCCAACCGTCCACGGCTACCAAGGTTTCATCCATGAACTGCTGCATGGCCGTGTCGGCGCTGTCGGCTTGAGCCACGAGCAGGCATTGGCGGCGGCACTCCTCCGCAAAGTCCGGGCGACGAGTGTCTGGCACCCAAATTTGCACTGGGCGCAGCCCCGCCATGCGCAGTGCGTCGCGGTGCTTTTGAACACGTGCATTAACGTGCGTGGTTCCCATGTCAGGCCACCTATCAAGTTTCATGTAACACCATACACAGCAACTCAGTTACATGCAACATATTTTATGTGGCCCATGCCGGTGTCAACATGACCCACTTCCTGTGTGGGAAACTGGACTTCACCTTCGACCGCCCGGCGCACCGGTAAATTAGCCCACCCACTAGGATTCACATAGATCCTTTAATTTCAAATGGTTGCGTGTACTTTCGATCAATGTAGACGAGGTACCTGTAGGATAATAACTACACGATAATCAGGGTTTTACTACGATATTTTCCTAGTTGACTTAAAGTAGTATCTACACACTGGTAATCAGGCGTACCTATGCTGCGACCAGCGCGGAGCAGCCACCACGAGGTATGCCGCGATCGGAAAATGTGAACCTCAATGGAAACACGTTCATGACAAGGAATTAAAATCATTTGTCGCGCGTGAAACCAGGGAATGAACCCATGTACATCGCAGGAGACTGTCATAAAGAAGAACAAGCTGTTGTTTGTGTTGTTGTCCGGGCTGTTGACCTCTATCGCCTCAGCGTCAGGTCTTGCACCGGCCTGCCATCGATTGATGACAGAAAAAGAGTGTACCGCTCACCAGACGCTACTCGCCACGTTGCCGCATGGTGCAGCGCTCAACCGCTATCTGAGTAAATACGCCAGTATCATGTTGGAACGGGAAGCGGCATGCCGAAAACCGCATACGATGGCTACGGGGGCGTAATTGCATTGAATGCGGTTGCGGCTACGTAACTATTTTGTCTTTAATAAATCAGCAGTTCCCCAATATGACAATCACCATCCTATTATAATCACGAACTCTATCGTATCAGGCCTCTCAAGGGTGCCATTGCCAGGAAGAAAATGAAGTGGATATTCAGAATCATTGCCCCATCCCAGAAAACGAACCACAGCGCCTGCATGCTGTCCGATCCTACGATATTCTTGACACATCGCCAGAAGTCAACTTCGACACGTTGACGCGGGTAGCGATAAACGCAATAAACACTCCTGCCGGTGTCATTGGATTGATGGATGCTGACAGGCTATGGTTTAAGTCTCAATTAGGACTTGGGGTTCCGCAGCTTGATCGGCACATTGCGTTTTGCGCATACGCTGTTATGCGCCCCGGCGAACTGCTCGTCGTAGACGATTTGCTACTCGATCCTCGTTTTCGGGAAAATCCACTGGTGACACATGCACCCCATCTGCGATTTTATGCAGGTGCTCCGCTGGTTGATCGTCACGGGTATGCGCTTGGAACCATTGCCGTGGTGGATACGCAGCCACGTGAATTTGGTGAGCTTCAACGTTTCCTGCTGCACGATTTGTCCACACTCGTGGTTACCGCGCTGGAAAACCGGCTCCAGGCAAACCTGCTCGGCCAACTTGCCATGACCGATCATCTGACTGGTCTTGCCAACAGATCACAGTTTGAACGGGCGCTGAATTCTGAAATGGCTTATGCGGATCGGAATAACGGGCCTTTTACGGTGTTTTACATGGACTTGAATGATTTCAAGAAAATAAACGACAACTTCGGTCACGCCGCCGGCGATGAAGTATTGTGTGAGACATCACGGCGCATGGAACAGCAGTTGAGAGCCGAGGATATGCTTGCACGTTTTGGCGGGGATGAGTTTGGTGTGCTGCTGCGACAAAGCAAGAGTGATTCAGCCCAACTACTGGCAATGCGTATCATTGATGCGGTGAGGGCTCCCATCAAACTCTCCACGGGTGACCAAGTCAGCGTTGGCATTTCAATCGGCATGGCAACCCATACCAAAGACTGTGGCTCCATAGCAGACCTGCTTGCACAAGCGGACAGCAATCTCTACGAGGCGAAGCGAAACAAACAACATCTGGCCTAGGCCATCGACGGCTATGCGGGCCATCCGTTCCACATGGTCGAGGGTGGCTGTGGCGCCGCCCGATCCTGTACTTTCTATAAGCCTATCGCTACAGCCAGAGGCGTCGGTAGGGTTCGCAGCGCATCACTCAGGGTCGCTCTGACGACGTACTTGCTGCCAGCGCCGCCGTCGTTCCCGCTGACACTCGGGTGCCGAGCAGTAGCTCTGCTTCGGTGTTTGTGGTCGGGGATGAAATGACTTACCGCAGCCAACGCATTGCCTGCTCTCCATGGACGGACCCCTTGAGAGGAAACCATCCAGCGAGCGTCCGGCTTTCCAGCGCTATAGACAAATCCGCCACAATCGCCGCAATCGCCCCCCCAAGCCGACCGACCTTACTGGGTCAATTCATTGAGCACTGGGCGGGTCAGTTTCCGTGAGCGTCGAGGCGAGGCGCAGTGGCGCCGCGATTATCGCGGGCAAGCCCGCTCCCACACCTCATGCTCGGTGGATTATTGGTCCCGGCGCGGGAGCCTGACCGGCCTCCAGGTGTGTCCTGCGCGACGCCCCTCGGATCGCTCACTCGGCTTCTCGTTGACCGCCAGCAGCAACAGCCGCGCAGCCACGCCCCTCTTGGGAAATGCCGTATTGAACCGGATGAACTGGACGGGGTATAAACGCCGGGTGTCCCCTTCGAAATTAGTGTCAAGTAACCACTGTTCAAATCCTTCGACAAACCCAGGACGAGCGGCAACCCATTGATTCCGTTCGTGGTGAGCCTGTCGAACCATGAACCAAGTCGATTACATCAGCGGCTACTTTATGCAAGCACGCGAAACCGGTTTTGTATCCGTCATCCCGGACTTGACCCGGGATCCAGTACGTTCACCCGACTGCCGTTCATCTACAGGCATGACGAACGAACTGGATTCCCGCCTTCGCGGGAATGACGACCCAAATCGACTTCGCGGCTCTACCTATTGGAAACAAGAATGACCTGGATGAACAAAACCCTGACCGCCATAGCTGCAACCTTGCTGTGGTTGTCCACCATGCCGGCGATGGGTGCGGAGCCAGTGGCAGACAAATGGCACATCGACGCTTTCGGCACCCGCGACCCGGAGAAACTGCTACAGCTCTCCTGGGATTCCCCGAGCATGGGTCTCAAATACCGCATCCGCAGCTATCTCGCCGAACAGCGGGCGGACTCGCCCCAGGGACTGTTCACCCAGGCCTGGCTGCAGGACAAGATCAAGGGCGGCAGCGACATCCCCGGTTATGAGGCGTGCGTCGCCAAATACCCGAAATATGCCTTCTGCCTGTACAACCTGGCGGCCAGCTACACCAACGCGAAACGCTACGAGGACGCCCTGCGCCTACGCCAGCGCATGCTGGACATCGACCCCGGCCGTTTTGACAAGTTGGTTCTGTACCACGCTTATACCGTCCTCAAGAATGACCTCAAGCGCCCCGAGAACGCCGCCGCGCTCCTCGCCAAGTACCGGTCGACATTAGCCGATAGTTACATCTGGGAGTACATCGAAGCACAAGACGCGAAACAAGCCAAGGATTTGGAACAAGCCTTGGCCAAGCTTCAGGCCGCTTCGCGCCACGAAGACGCCCCCTACGAAGTCTGGGAGGAGATGGCCAACCTCAAATCCGGTGACTTGTTCGACAGTCGCAGCGGAGAGACCCGGCTCGAGGTCGCGGTCGCGGTGATGTTCGATTACATCACCGCGGGACACCGGGAACCCCGCCCCATCGCCTACCTGCGCGACAATTTCACGGACGCACTGGCCGGCAGCAACGACCAGCAGAAGCTGATCGATCTGGAAAAAGAGTTCAGCCGCGTCCTGGCACCGGAATTCATCGAATACGCCTACGACAATGCCTATGACTTCGGCGTCGGCGCCAACTGGGTCAACGCCAACCTGCCCAGACCGGAAGGCAACGAGGTGCCCTACGAACTGTTCGCCTGGGCCGATGCCAATGCCCACATCGAGGGCCTCACCCCGCGCGTGCTGTCCGCTTACAAGCGGGCCGTCGCCAATGCTTACACCGACGAGCAGCGCCGCGACCGCTACGGTCTCCTGTTGCGCATGAACGCCAAACGCGGCTGGTGCAGCCAGATGGCGAGCCTGGCGGGCGACCTGGAGGCGCGCTTCCCCGGCCTAAAATCCCCGGAGAGCGCCTTCGAGGTGGCCATCTGCAACCAGGATCCGACCGCCGCTGCCCGCAACCTGGAACGGTACGACAACCAGTCCGGCCCCACCTACCGCGCCGACTGGGGCCGCGTCGCCAGGCTGCGCGCCGCCGAGCAGAACCGCGCCCAGTACGAGCGCGACAACCCGTTCATGCAGAACTGGTTCAAGCAGTTTGGCGACCGCCTGGAACTGCGCATCGAATTCGTCACCGCCTCCGCGGAGCTCCCCGCCTCCGCCCAGGCCGACCTGAACAAGCTGGCCAACCTGCTGCAGGCACCGGGTGCGGCCGGCTACGTGTTCGAGATCAGCGGCCACACCGATAACCGCGGCAGCGCCGACCTGAACGAAACCCTGTCCGGCGCTCGCGCCGCCGCCGTGATGGAGGCCCTGGTGAAGAAGGGCGTGCCGGAAGTCCGCCTGCGTGCCAAGGGCTACGGTCTCACACTGCCGCTCGCCAGCAACCAGACCGACGCCGGCCGCGCCCGCAACCGCCGCGTCGAAGTGCGCCCGGTGGGCACCTTGAGCGCCCCCATCCTGGCGCGGAATGGCAACCTGCCGTCGGGCAAGATCCTGCCCTTGCCCGGTGGGCGCTGGGCTGTGCTGGGCGAAAGTCCCAGCTACCTGTGGGACCTACAGCGCAACGTGCGCCTGACCGAATACGCCGAGGGCCAGCCCCTGTTCGTGACCCCAAACGGCCGCTATCTCATCACCCGCTCGGAGCAGAATCTGGCCAACCAGACCAAGAACCGCGAACTGCTGAGCTACGACCTGAAGAGTGGCCGGCTCATCGCCCGCGCCGCCGCCGCCTTCTCCTGGGGCTTCGCCTTGAGCCCGAAGGGGGATGAGCTGGCTGTCTCCAACGGCGAGAACATCATGGTCCTGGCCCTGCCTGGCCTCAATATCGCACGCATCGCATCGGTCGCAAACAAGAGCTGCTACAGCAAGGGCCTGGCCTGGCTGGCGGGCGACCAGATCGCCCTGTCCTGTGCCAGCTACGACCGCATCCACGTGGTCAACGCCAGGACCCTGGCCCCGGTGGCCAGCCTCGACGGCGTGGACTGGGTCCACTCTCTGGCGGCGACCGGCGACGGCCGCTACCTCGTGGCCGGCCACAACGGCGGCAAGCTCCTGGCCTGGGACGCAAAGACCTGGCAGCTACATGGCGAGATGGAAGTGCCCCACGGCTTGCCCTCCATACTGGCGGCGCGCCCGGATTCCAGCGAGATGGCGGTATCCGGTAATGGCAAGGTGACCCAACGCATCGACATCGAATCCATGCAGGTGATCGACACCTGGGAACGCAACACCCAACCGGTCTACAGCGCCGACGGCGGCAAGCTGTACCAGGCCAACTACCCCGGCTACGAGGTCCGCGACCTGGCCGACAATAGCGTGACCCAGCTGAAACCGGAGAAGGACGCCAGTCCCGGCGCCAGCACGGTCTGGGTGTTCCCCGGCTCCAACCGCATGTTCGTCGCCACCGCCAGCAGCGCGGAAATCTACGACATGACCACGTTCACCCGGGTCTACGACCTCACGCCCATCGGCACCTCCTGGAAGCGCATCGGCGCCGACACCCTGATTTCCACCCATTATTCGGAAGGCACCTGGCACAGCTTCGACGTCGCCAGCCTGGTACTCTCCGGCGAGAACACCATTCCGGAGAAGGAGATAGTGAAGAAATACCCGGACATCTGGGGCGGGAAGGTCGTCGTCGTGGACCCCCACGACCGCACCGCCGGCAAGGCGGAGCGACGCGCCAACATCCAGATCATCGACCTGGACGGCGGGGCCAAGCGCCAGGTGGAGGTGGAACTGGTCACCGGCGAACTGCGTCTGGGTGTCCACGACACCAGCACCAACATGGCCGTTTCGCCCGGGGACCGCTGGCTGATCATCCTCCCGTCCTGGCAGGATGGCTACGGCACCGAGTGGGTCACCTCGAAGAAGGCCTATCTGGTGGACACCGCCAGCGGCCGGGTGGTGCGCACTTTCGCTTTCAACCAGTCGCCGCAGGGCTTCGAGTTCACCGGCCCCGACAGCGTCGAATTCAGGTTCGGCGGCAACGGCCTGGTCTACAACCTGCCAGACGGCAACGAAACCAGGACCCCCTACGGCACGGAAACACGCGTGGCATTGGGCTCCGACCGCGAAGGCGTGTACCAGGCCAACGACAACCTCTACGTGATGCAGGGTGGCAAGTTGGCCACCGTGGTGGACATGCAGAACCGCATGCTCTCCGCTGGCTACCTGCCCGGCCCCAACCTGCTGGCGGCCCTGATGAGCAACGGTACGGTGCAAATCCACGACGGCACCAGCTTCGCCCTCAAGTTCACCATGATGCCCAAGGGCAAGGGGGAATGGATCGCCTACACCCCGGACGGCTACTTCGCCGCCTCACTGAACGGCACGGAAGGCCTGTCCTGGAACGTGGGCGAGGACTACCTGCCCTTCTCCGCCCTGCGCGAGAAGTTCGAGAAGCCCGAACTGATCCGCCAGGCGTTGGCGCCGGCGAGCACGCCGCCCCCCTCCCGCGTCATCGACAAGCAGGTGGGCAACCTGACCAACCCGGACAGCGTGAAGCCGGTGCAGTTCGAGGCGGACGCCTTCGCGCCCCCCTACGACATCCGCATCGAGGGTGCCGAGGAGCGCCAGGTGAACGCCGACACGGAAGCCGTCACCGTGCTGGTGGAACGCAAGCGCACCAGTTCCGAACCCTACAAGTTGCGCTTCACCGTCAACGGCCGCGAATTGAAGGGGGCCGTCGGCGCCCGCGGCCTCCGGCAGGTGAGCGCCTGCGCCAGCGCCTCCAGCGCCTGCACGGAAAAGCACGTATTCAGCGCCGACCTCGTCCCCGGCAACAACATCGTTCAGGTGAGCCTGGGCTACAAGGGCATGTGGCTGAACCCGCAGACCGTCATCGTCCAGCGTCAGGCGGCCCGCGCCGCCGACAAGCCGGTGACCATGCTACCGCGTCTGTTCTTCTTCGCCGTGGGCGTGAGCGACTACGCCAAGACGGAGATCAGCCTCAAGTACCCTCACGCCGACGCACAGGCCCTGGCCGAGATTTTCCGCGCCCAGAAAGGCCGCCTTTACAGCGAGGTCAACACCAAGGTGCTGACCAATGCCGAGGCCACCACCCAGAAACTGACCGTGGAGATGAACCGCTTCATCAAGAGCGCGGCTCAACAGGATCTGATCGTGCTGTTCTTCGCCGGCCACGGCATCCTGGACAACGACCAGACCCTCTACTTCGTGACCTATGACGCCAACCCGGACGAGCCTTACACGGGTCTCAACGTGTCCTCGATCCAGGAATTGATGACCAAGCGCCCGCAAGCACAGAAGGCCCTGCTCTGGCTCGACATCTGCCATTCAGGTGCGGCCGGCGAGACCACCCGCGCCGCCAGCATCGGCTCTGACGAAGCCATCAAGCTCCTGGCCCAGGGCACCGGGGTCAAGGTCATGACTTCCTCCACCGGGCGCGAATTCTCCCTGGAAGGTCCCGACTACAACGGCGGCCACGGCGCCTTCACCGCCGCCCTGCTGGAAGGTCTGGGCGGCCAGGCGGACAAGAAGGTGGGCGACGGCGACGGCTACATCTCGGTACTGGAACTGGAAACCTACGTCGCCCGCCGCGTCCCGGAACTGACCCACGGCAAGCAACACCCCACCACCGCGTTCTCCAGCAAGTTCCAGGACTACCCGGTGATGAGAGGCCAGTAGGTGACCCGCTTGCAGACCAGGCACTGCGGACCGCCGACAGACCACCTACGCAGCGCCGGCACCTGCTAAAGCCCACCTACGCCATCGTCGATAACGCCCCCGCCATGCTGCGCATACTCCTCCTCCTGCTCCTCGCTCCCCTGGCCCAAGCCGCCGAGCCCCCCCTCACCCCCATCCTGCGCATCGATCCCGGCGAGCACACCGCCTTGATCCGGCGCATCGCCACGGACGCCGCCGGACGCTGGCTGGTCACGGCGGGGGAGGACAAGGCTGCGCGGGTTTGGGATCTGGCCGACGGACGCCTCCTGCTCACCCTGCGCCCGCCGCTGGGCATGGGCAACGAGGGCAAGCTCAATGCCGTGGCGCTGTCTCCCGATGGCCGCACGGTGGCGCTGGGAGGGTGGACCCAGTTCAACAATGGCTCGAATAAAAACGCCGACGACGGCAACACCGTCTATTTCTTCGACCGCGCCAGCGGCCGCCTGCTGCGGCGCATCACGGGCCTGTCCAACGTGATCCAGCATGTAGCCTACTCGCCCGATGGCCGCCTGCTCGCGGTGACCCTGTTCGGCAACCAGAACGGCCTGCGCGTGTTCAACGTCGCTGACGGCAGCCTGTTCGACGAGGACCACGACTATGGTGCCGACAGCTATAGCGCCCAGTTCAGCCCCGATGGGCAGCGCCTGTTGACCTCCAGCTACGACGGCTTTATACGCCTCTACCGCGTCGATGCCGAGGGCATCACCCTGCTGCTGAAACGCGCCGTGCCGGGGGGCAAGATCCTCGAAGGGGCTCGATTTTCGCCGGACGGGCGGCGCATCGCGGTGGGCTTCGATGACAGCTACGCGGTCAACGTGCTGGATGCCGACGATCTGCAACTGCTGTATGCGCCGGATACGTCGGGTGTGACAGGCAAGTTGAGCAGCCTCGCCTGGTCCCGTGACGGCGCCTGGCTCTACGCGGCGGGGCAGGCACAGCGCCAGTTCAACGGCCAGTGGCGGGACTACATCCGCCGCTGGGCGGTGCACGATAGCCAGACCGGCCCACCCACGGACTGGCCGGTGGCAGGAGACGTGATCATGGATCTCGTCCCCCTGGTGGACGGTCGCCTGGTCTTCGGCAGCGGCGCCCCCGCCTGGGGCGTGGTGTCGGCGACGGGGCAGCGACGTCTGTTCCACACCCCGCCGGTGGCGGATTTTCGCGGCAACCAGGAAGGCTTCACCCTCTCCGCGGATGCGGCCCAGGTGCGCTTCGGCTATGAGCTCTGGGGCAAGAGCCCGGCGGTGTTCGACAGCCAGTCGCGTGCCCTCCGGAACGGCGAGGGCAGCGGCTTGCAGGCGCCGCGCATCGCCGCCCCGGGCCTGGAAATCAGCGACTGGAAACACACCGTCAATCCTAAGCTCAACGGCCAGCTGATCCCGTTGTACCAGTCCGAACAGGCCCGCTGCGTGGCCCTGCGCCCGGACGACAGCGGCTTCGTCCTGGGAGCCTCCTGGTCCCTGCGCGCCTTCGACCGCGACGGCCACCCGACCTGGGTGCAGCCTGTGCCAGGCACCACCTGGGCGGTCAACATCTCCCAGGACAACCGCTGGGTGGTGGCTGCCTATGGCGACGGCACCATACGCTGGCACCGCGCCAGCGATGGCGTCGAGGTGATGGCCTTCTACCCGCACCCGGACAAGAAGCGCTGGGTGTTGTGGACCCCCTCTGGCTATTTCGACGCCAGCCCCGGTGCGGAAGACCTGATCGGCTGGCATATCAACAACGGCAAGACGGTGGCGGCGGATTTCTTCCCGGCCAGCCGCTTCCGCGACCGCTTCTACCGTCCCGACGTGGTGGCCCACATTCTGGAAACCGGCGACGAGGCCGAGGCGGTGCGCCTGGCCAATGCCGAGGCGGGACGTCGCACCCAGGCCACCAACATCGTAGCGGTCCTGCCGCCGGTGCTGCGCCTGCTCGGGCCCAACGAGGGAGAACGCTTCACCCAGGTGCGCCAAGTGCTGCGCTACACGGTGCGCACGGCGGCGGATGCGCCGGTGACCGGGGTGAAGGTGCTGGTGGACGGCCGCCCCCTGAACCAGGCGCGCGGCCTGCAACCCAGGCCCGGGGGCGGCGAGCAGGAATACAGCCTGGAAGTCACCTTGCCGGAACATGATGTCAGCGTCGCGCTGATCGCCGAGAACCGCCATGGCAGCAGCGTGGCGCAAAGCGTGAACCTGGCCTGGGCCGGATCGGCGCGCCAGGAATTCAGCGTCAAGCCCAAACTCTACGTGCTGGCAGTGGGCATTTCTGAGTACCAGAGGAAGGATCTCAAGCTCAATTTCGCCGCCAAGGATGCCCGCGACTTCGCCCATGCGCTGGAGGCCCAGAAGGGCCGTCTGTACCGGGAGGTGGAGGTAAAACTGCTCACCGACGCCGCGGCCAGCCGTGACGAGGTGGTGGACGGCCTCGACTGGCTGCAGAAGCAGGTGGGCGCTCGCGACGTGGGCATGCTGTTCCTGGCCGGCCACGGCGTGAACGACCCCACCGGCACCTACTACTACCTGCCCCACAACGCCGACCCGGACAAGCTGAAGCGCACCGGCGTGGTATTCAGCGACATCCGCAACACCATGAACGCCCTGGCCGGCAAGTCGCTGTTCTTCGTCGACACCTGTCATGCCGGCAACGTGATCGGCGACGGCCGCCGCTCGGCGGACATGAACGCGGTGGTGAACGAACTGGCTAGCGCCGAGAACGGCGTGGTGGTGTTTTCCTCCGCCACCGGCCGCGAATACGCCCTGGAAAATGAGCAATGGGGCAACGGCGCCTTCACCAAGGCCCTGGTGGAAGGCCTCTCGGGCAAGGCGGACGTGAACAAGTCCGGCCGCATCACCCACAAGATGCTGGACTTCTACCTGTCGGAACGGGTCAAGGAACTTACCCGCGGCCAGCAGCACCCGGTGACCCTGGCACCGCAAGGCGTGCCGGATTTCCCGATCGCGACGGTGAAGTAGCCGGTAGCGCCGGCACTTCCCTTGCCTGGCCGGTTTATCCGACACACGCCCCTTCCTCGCTACACTCCCCACTGCCCAGTACACGGAGACCTCGCATGTATCCCCCCCGCACCGCCCCGCTTCGACTCCTCATGCTATTCCTGCTCCTCGCCGCCACCAGCGCCCAGGCCCTGGAAGGCATCGGCTATGGCCCCGACTCGGACGAAGCCTGTCGCCGGGCGGCGGCGGACCTGGCGGCAGCGATCCAGGTGCAGGTGAAATCGGTGGTCGAGCAATGCACCCAGGTGCGCAACCAGAAGGCGGAGGATTGCGGTTCCCGTGTATTGAACCGCACCGCGGCCGACCTGCCCATGCTGGGCCTGCGCTACCGCGACGTGCCCGGCGGCAATGAGCCTGCGGGAGCGAAGGCGGTGCTGGAAGCGGACAATGCGGCGGCCCTGTACCGGGAAAAGCTGGCCTCGCTACGCAAGGAATTCGCGGCGGGGGCCGCGGCGCTGATCACTACCCGTGACCGCAAGGCGCGCCACGACCTGCTCAGCCGCCAGCTTGCCACCCTGCGCGCCTATACCGATCACCGCATGGTGGCCATCGCCCTGGGACTTCAGGTCGAGGATCTTCCAACCACGGAAACGGAACTCACCAGCCAGCGCGATGCCCTGGAACAAACGGTGGATTCCATTGCGTTCGCCGCCCGGGTGCTGCTCAAGGACATCAACGGCAGTCTGCCCGAGGCCGCAGCGCTGACCGCCAGCAGCAACAGCCGCGAGGCCACGCCACTGGGCAGCGCCCTGGCGGATGCCCTGCGCGCCGAGATGTCGGGCCGCAGCGGCCCGAGACTCAAACTAGCCGGAGAATACCGCCTGCTCACTGAGGGGAAAAATGCGGGCGACGTGGACATCGTCGTGGAACTGCGCAACGAAACCACTCGCGCACTCATCGGTGTGCGTAGCGTACATCTGGCGCGCGCGGGCTACGAAGGCTACCGGGCGGAGCCTCTGGCGCCGGACTTCGAGAAGCTGCTGCGCGAAGGCGCGGCGGTTTCCGGCGACCTGCGCGCCGATCTGGTCACCAGCGTCGGCACCCAGTTGCTCAAATTCAAGGCGGGCGACACCGTGAAGCTGGCCGCCCGGGTCAACCGCGCCGCTTATTTCTATGTGGTGGGCCACGTGGTGCGCGCCGACGGCCAGTTCTCCTACCTGCTGCCGCTGCAGCCGGGGGCGGCCAACGACCCGAGCGAGGAACGCTTCATCCGCTACGTACCCGCCGACTTGGCCAACCACTACGTCGACCTGGGCGAGTTCTCCGTGGAAGCGCCGTACGGCACCGAGCACGCCCAGATCATCGCCAGCTCGCAACGCCCCAAGGCTACGCTGCCGGCGGTGCGCTACGACCCGGCTAGCGGCTATTTCGTGGTTCTGGGCAGCAAGGGCGACGCGCTCGAAGGCATCACCCGGACCCGGGGCCTGATCCCGAAACCCGATAACAAGTTGATGGTGGCGGAAGGCACGCTGAGTTTCACCACTCGCGATCACTGAACATTCGCCCGGCCTGGTTCGCGCCGACGGCGCAGTGGATGCCGACGAAAAACCCTGCTATCAGGCTGGTATAGAATCGGGATTCAAGGCAAACCGAGCGAGGTGCGACCATGCTTGTACTGAAGAGGTTATTGCTAGTGCTGACCCTGGGCCTATCCCTCCCCGTGTTGGCCGACTGTCCGCCCGTCGCGAAGCTGGTCACCTTCGAGGGCCAGGTCAGTATCAGGCCGGCCGGTCGGGTATTGAAGACCAGCCCGGGCGCCTTGCCCCGGGCCCTGTGCGCCGGAGACGAGGTCCACACCTTCGCCGGGCGCGCCCTGATCGACGATGGCCGCACCGCCGTAGCCGTTGACCAGTTCAGCGTCGCCGCCTTCATCGCCGCCGGGAAATCCGCCCTGAACCAGGGCCAAGCATTGTTCTCCGTGAGCAAGCGCAAGGAGGAGGCCGGCGTGGAAGTCAAGACCCGGTTGTCCGTGATCGGCGTCAAGGGCACCCGTTTCCTGGTCTCCGACAAGAACGACGAACTCACCGTCGTGCTCGATCAAGGTCAGGTCGGGATCACCAGCACCCAAGGCCCGGTGGGCTTGTACCGGGAGAATGCGCCGGCGAAACCGGCGGATGAGGATTTCGAGACCTATGCCCGGCACAAAACCGAGGCGATCGCTGCAGGCCAGGCCGCGTTCGAGCAGTACAAGACCCAGGTGCAGCGCGAATTCGTGGCTTATGTGGAAAACCTGACTCTGGAAGCGGGCAAGGAACTGGTGACTATCGGCCGCGTGGCCGTGGAGCGCGATATCCGCAACGAGTCCGCCGATTCGATCAAGGCGCTCAGCACATGGCTAGGCACCCGTTAGGCCGGGTAAGGGCCCGGCTGCCGGCACGCTGAATCCATGCACCTGCCCCTCATCCGTGGCGAATTCCTCAAGCTGGCCGGCGCCATGGCAGCGCTGGGGTTATCGCTCGTGCTGCTGTTCCATTGGCAGCCGGCGCCGGTAGCCGCCATGGCCAGCGCGGTGAGCGACACCTATTACCACTTCAACCCGCGACGGCCGAGCCAGGAGGTCGTGTTCATCGCCGTCGACCACAAGGCCGTGCAGCAGTTCGGGCGCTGGCCGTGGCCGCGCCGGCAGATCGCGGCGGGCATCGAGAAGTGCCGCGCGGCCAGGGTGATCGCCCTGGACATGCTGTTCTCGGAAACCACCGACCCCGCCTCCGACCAGGCGCTGGGGGCTGCCATGGCTCACGCCACCACCATCGGCGGCTATCAGTTGAACGGAGCCCGACATATACGGCCAGAAGCCGCCGGCATGGCCCTCCTGGCCAATTCCAGCCTGACCGACAGCAAGAACCCCCATCTAGTGGAAAGCCGGGATGACGTGGAACTGTCGATCCCCACTGTGCTGGCCGGCCAGGCTGCCCTGGCTTCGCTCAATACCCTGCCAGACCGGGACGAGCGCTTTCGCCACTATCCCGCCGCGTTCGTCTTCTTCGGCATGGTGCAACCCAGTCTAGGCGTGCAATCCATGCAGGTCTACCTCGACACCCAGGCCAGCCTGCGCGGCGACTCCGGCACGCTGGCATTCGGCAGCCGCATCGTGCACCTGGACCGGCACGGCTTCACCCGGTTGAACTATTACCCGGAGGACAGTTTCCACACGCTGTCCTTCGCCGATCTGTTCGCCGCTGACTTCCAACCCGCCAGCCTGGAAGGCAAACTGGTCCTGGTCGGCATCACCGAAGCCGGCGTTGCCGACGTTCGCGCAACGCCCCTGGGCCAATATCCCGGCCCGCTGATGCATGCGACCTTCATGGCCAACGTCCTGGGAGGGGATGAGCTGCGGGAATTCTCCACCACGGCCATGGCAGGCGTGCTGCTGCTGACCCTGGCCGCGACCCTGAGCGTCGTGCTGCTGCGCCTGGCCCTGGTGCGCGCCGCGCTCTACCTCGGTCTGGCCGCGGCGGCCTATCTCGCCGGGCTGCTGCTCTACCGCCAGGCCGGCCTCTGGTTGGAGAGCGGCTATTTGATGGGCGGAGTCGTCGCCGCGGCTTTGCTGATCGAGACCAGCCTGCTGACGCACTCGAAAAAGCATGCCGAGAAACTGCGCCTGGCGTTTTCCACCTACCTGCCGCCCGGCCTGGTAAATCGCATCGTCGAAAACCCGGAACAATTGAAACTTGGAGGCGAGAAGAAGGAAATCACCGTGCTGTTCTCGGACATCCGCGGCTTCACCTCGATGTCCGAGGGCGTAACGCCGGAGCGGCTGGCCGAGATCATGGCAAGCTATTTCCAGCCCATGACCGAAGCGGTGTTCGACCAGGGCGGCACCCTGGACAAGTACATCGGCGACGCCATCATGGCCCTGTTCAACGCGCCCCTGGATCAGCCCGACCATGTCCTCGCCGCCTGCCGCGCCGCCGTCGCGATGCAGTACGCCCAGATACGCATCAACGAAAAACACGCCCTGCAAGGCACGCCGCCGCTGAAGACCGGCATCGGCATCAATTGCGGCCCGGCCATCGTCGGCAACCTGGGCTCCTCGATCCGGTTCAACTACACGGCCATCGGCGACACGGTGAATCTCGCCTCGCGCCTGGAAAGCGCCACGAAAAAGCTGGGCGTGGACATCGCCATCGGCGAATCCGTCTACCAGCGCGTGAAAGACCACCTGCCCTGCCGTGCCCTGGGCGAAGTAAACGTGGCTGGCAAGGAACAGCCGCAACCAGTCTTCGAGTTGTGCTGGAAACAGGTGGCCGATCCGTTGACTGGAAATACCTCCGTTGCTTCCGAACCGATAACGACCACTCCCAGCAAGGCCATCGATCATGCGTAAATTTCTGATTCTCCTGACGCTCCTGCTACCCCTGGCGGCCTGCAACGGCATGCTGCCGAAAAAACAGACGGTGGTACCGTCCTGGGTACTGACGTCCCCCAACGACAGCCACGAATGGTTCTGGGGCGTGGGCGAAGGCCAGGACCTCGACACCGCCAAGCGGGCCGGCCTGAAAGACATCGCCGGCAAGCTGCGGGTCAGCATCTCCGGGCAGCTCGATTCGTCGGTGACTGTGGACAACAACAAGGTGGACCGCCAGGCTCACACGCGAATTTCAGAGGAAGTGCAGAAGACGGAATTCAGCAACTACGTGGTGGACAAGACGGCGCAGTCGGCCGACGGCTTCTATGTCCTGGTCAAGGTGGATCGCCAGGCGTTCGTCCACGACCTCAAGAACAAGCTGGCCAACCTCGACGCCAACATCCAGCCGGTGGCCGCTGCCCTGGACAGCAAGACGCCATTGGAACGCTTCATCGCCCTGCGCCGCCTGCAGCCCGGCCTGGACAAAGGGGTGGGTTACGCGCAACTCCTGATCGGTGCCGATGCCGGCGACGATGGGGCCGCCCATCTGCGCAACTACGAATCCCTGCAACAGCAGGCGAAGCAGGCCCTCACCGGCGTGGTATTCCAGATCCAGGCCCGTCCAGAAGACGCCGACCTGGCTGCGGCGATGGCCACCTGGCTCAATGCAAGCGGTATCCGCACGGATCAATCCCAGGCGCGGGGCAGCAACCTCCTGGCCATCTCCAGTAGCAGCCGCAACGACCAGATCTACGACAGCAAGCTGACCAAGCTCATGGTCACGCTACGAGTGAGCGACGACCAGGGTCGCACCCTGGCCAGCCGTGAGTTCACCGTTTCCGGGACTTCCGCCTACGATTATCGCGGCGCGCGACAAAACGCTATACAGAAGTTGGTTACCACGATGCGGGAGGCGGGGCCGGTTGCGAGCCTGGGATTCACCGAGTAATTCGCTACAAACAAGGGGAAACATGATGTTGCCACGTTATTTTCTGCCGGCGGTGCTTACCGCTCTACTGACGCTGGGCGGCTGCGCTGCACCCGGCGTATCGCTATCGGATTATCCGAAAGAAGTCGAATTGCAGCCCGCGGACCACCTGCCCACCGAGGCCCAGTTGAACGCGCAGGGGCGTGCCAAAGTGGTGGTATTCGAAACCGACGACAGCAAGCTGGAGAAGGCGAGAAGTGCACAGGCGGGCAATACGCTCACCCGTGCCATCGAGGAAACGCTGGGTGCCAACGGCGCCGAGGTGGTGGATCGCAGCATCGCCGGACGCCTGGGCAAGGAGCTGCAACTGGCCGAAGTCAAGGGTGTCGGCGGCTATGAAGGCCCCTCTGTGGCCAACTTCGCCGTGAAGCCAACCATTACCCTGGCGGAATACGGCTCGGAATATGTGCCGGCTTCCAGTTTCGTCGACAAGCTGGGCAAGACCTACTTCACCCCGGCGTCCTGGACGCACAAGGGCAGCGTGAACATCAGCCTGAGTGTCTATGAGATACCCAGCCTGCGCCAGTTGAAAACCTTCAACGGCAAGGGCAGGGAAACGAAATCCACCAGCGACCCGGGAGGCCGGGACATGGGGGTATCCATGATACGCGCGGCCACGCAGGATGCTCTGAAGGACGTGCAGGCGGGATTCCTCAATCAGTTCGCACCGCGGGGTTATGTGCTCGGGAAACGCCAGAATGGCAACAAGTCCCTGTTCCGGATTTCCATCGGTGGCGATCAGGGCATCGTCCCCGAGATCCCGGTGGTGATCTTTACCGAAAAGGAGAGCATACATCCCATCACCAAGAAAGTCGGCTACGACCGGTTCCCGGTGGTGGAAGGCAAGGTTTCCAGCATCATCACGGCCACCGAGGCCTGGGTCGTCCCGGATGACGAGGACAAAGCCAAACGGGTGCGCATGGGCGACCAGGTCGAGGTGTCGCACAAGGATTCGATTTGGATCAAGATCATGCGACCGCTCAAGGGCAACTAGGAGTATCCCTGTGACCATGCACAAATTGCTCTGGCTCGCCGTCCTGGCGCTGCTGTCCGCATGCGGCGGTGTCGGCCCACATCAGCCTGCACAAGCCCCAGGAGTGGCAAGACCGGTTTGGATCAACGATCCGGGAGAGGGTGTATCGGCATCGGCCGGGTTTCATGTGCGCGGCGCCCAGGCACAGGAAGAACTGGCAGTCACCCGGGCGCGCGACGAATACGCCAAACGCTATGGCGTGAAGGTAAGCAGCGAATCGGCGACCTCGCAGCAGGTGGTCGGGGACCGCATGTCCTCGGTTTCCGCCAAGGACATCCACGAGGAAGTGGATCACAAGGAAGTGAAGGCCACAGTGAAAGCCAAGTGGCGGGACCCGGATACCGACGTGTTGTGGATTTGGCTGGTACCGGCAAAGGAGTAGTAGGCGTGCTGTCATGGCGATGACCATGGGTTCGATAACGGATTGAATTGGTTATCTTTATTCATTTTTCACTGGAGATCAAAAATGAGCAAGAAACGTATCGTGTTGATGTCTTCCCTGCTGGCCGTGGCGCTAACCGGCTGCATGGGGGGGAAAGAAGCCGTCAGGCCGGAACCGCCGAGGGCTGCCGAATGCGTCTTCCCGGATGCACCCGGCGCCGCCGCGCCGCTCTGGGTGTGTGATGCCCCCGTGGAAGGGGTCGCTGTTTCGGCGGTCGGCTCGCATGACAAGTCTGCCGCCGGCCCCTCCTTCATGAAGGAACAAGCCGCCGCATCCGCGCGCGTGCAGCTCGCCCAGCAGATGAAGGTCACCGTGGCCAACATGGTCAAGCAGTACGTTGAAACCACCGGTGCGGCGTCATCCGAGACCGTGGACAAGGTCAACACCAGCGTATCCAAGCTGATCACGTCTGAAACCATCGTCGGTTCCCGCATCTTCCGCAGCGTCACCAGCCCGCATGGCGCCATGTATGTCCTGGTTGGGCTCGACCCCACCGTGACCAGGGAGGCCGTCGCGAAAGTACTGAAGACCAGCATGAACAACGACCAGGCCCTGTGGCAGCAGTTCAAGGCGCAGAAGGGCCAGGACGAACTGGCCGCGGAAATCGCCAAGACGAAACCCGCGCAATAAGGAGATGAGCATGGCGGAGATTCGAAACGGGCCACGCGCTCGGCTTGTGCTGAGTTCGCTCCTGCTGACGGTTTCCGCCACGCTTATTGCGCACGCCCCCCTGGCCGCGGCGGATGCCTATCAGGACTGGCTGCGCAGCCAGTCGCTGGGCACGGAGGCCATGAAACGGCAATACCAGGTCTATCGCAGTGAACAGGACTTGCAGTTCTCCAGCCACCTCAAGGCGCAATGGCAGGAATTCCAGGTTTACCAGGGCAAGGTGCGCGACCCGAGTCCAAAACCGAAAATCTTACCGAAGGCCGTTCCGAAAACGCCAGTCATAGCGAACGTACCCGCGCAGGAACAGCCGATACGGCCCGATGTTCCCGCCGAAACGCCGCTCCCACCGAAAATCGAACCCAGCCCTCCTCCCCCCGTCCTCCCGGCCGAAGTGGTGCGCGACAGCATCGAACTCGATTTCTACGGCAACCCGATCACGCTGCCCTTCGACCCACAATGGCGCAGCATGCGCCTCAGCAAGCTCGACCCGGACGGCATCGCTGCATTCTGGGACACCTCGAGCGCGACCCGGCTGCAACCCACGCTCCAGGCCATGGCCAAGGCACGCCAGGACCTGGCGCTGGACGACTGGGGCCATGTCGCCTTATGGCAGCAACTGGCGAAATCGTTGCAGCCCGACCACCCGGCCGAGCGAAGCCTGCTGTTGTGGTATTTCCTGGTCAAGGCCGGCGTCGATGTGCGTCTCGGCTATAGCGGCGCCCAACCCTGGCTGTTCGTGGCCGTGGAGCAACCGGTCTACGCGGTGAACTACACCAAGGTGGGTGAGCGCACCTACTACGCGCTGTTGAGCCCGGATCGCGGCAAGAGCCTGAAGCGTTTCAGCACCTACGACTCCAGCTACCCGGCGCCGCTACAGCCCCTCAACCTGAAATCCGTCGCCACCGCCTTCGGCAAGGCCGCGCCGGTCGCGAAGACCGTCACCTTCGACTTCCAGGGCCGGCCGGTCACGCTGAAATTCGATTACGACCGCCGCGTGGTGGAGTACATGTCCACCTTCCCGCAAATGGATTTCGAATTGTATTTCGCCACCCCAGGCAGCCCCGCCGCGCGCAATCCCCTGTTGCAAACCCTGCATCAGAAAATCCAGGGCATGTCGGAGGAAAACGCCCTGAACTTCCTCCTCGCCTTCGTGCAGAAAGGATTCGCCTACCAGACCGACGAGGAACAGTTCGGCTACGAGAAATACTTCTACGTCGAGGAAACCCTGCACTACCCCTACTCCGACTGCGAGGACCGCGCCGTGCTGTATTCCTGGCTGGTGCGCAATCTGCTCGGCCTGAAGACCGTCGGCCTGCATTACCCCGGCCACATGACCACCGCCGTGGCCATCAAGTCGCCGCTGCGTGGCAATTGGAACAGCATCGAATGGCAGGGGGAGCGCTACGTCATCGCCGACCCGACCTATATCAACGCCAGCATCGGCATGGCCATGCCCAGCTACGCCAACTTGCAGCCCTTGCGCGTCGTCCCCGCACCGTAGCCAGAGGAAACTTCCATGCTTGAATCGCTCGCTTTCGCGTTGGTGAAAACCTTCATCACCTTCATGTTCCAGCAGAATCTGGAGCACATGCAGGCGGTCCACATCCAGGGGGCGCCCACCTGGTACTACCAGCAGACCAGCGAGCATATCTGCGATTCCGGTTTCGCCTATGGCAGGCTGGAAGCGATCGATGCGGCCAAGGCCGAAGCCCGCAAGCAGATGGTTTTGCGCCTGAAGAACGCCATGGAATCGGTGGTCTACGAGCACTTCCGCGACCAGACCGATCCGGCCGAGCGCGCCCTGATCGACAGATTCAAGTCGGACGACAATCTGCCGGTCTTCGTCGAAGGCAGCGTCGTCTACGAGAACATCGAGTACCGGGAAAAACAGTCCGCCGCCTACACCCGGGTCTGCATCCCCAGGGAGAAACTCCAGGCCTACCAGGAAGAGCGGGTGGGCAAACTGAAGAAAGCCGTGACACTGCACCACCGCGACCGCGCCTTCGATACGCTGGACAGCGAACTGAGCGTGCATACACGCCAGTAATCGCTTCTCCAGGGAAGGGCAAAAACGCAGCGCTGCTTCGCCACGCAGAGGCGGCTGTGCCTCGTGACACCCTACTTTGGGGAAAAGGCCAAGCGCCAAGCTACCGTTGTCGGTTGGCTGGAAGTTCTATCTGTGAGGAAACCGTTCATGAGCTTGTATGAGCGGGGGCGGCCTACGGCCAAGAACGCTACACCAGTGCCATTTCTGTTGCCATCTCGGGTGCCCGTTCGACGCGCGGGGCGGGGCGCTGTTCGGCGATCCACAAGTCGTAATCCATTTGCAGGCCCAGCCACATTTCCGCGCGACCACCCCGTTCCGAGCCGAGCCAGGCTTCGATGCGGCGGGCCATTTCCGGCGAGATGCCGGCGTGGTCGTTAAGAATGCGGGACAGGGCAGTGCGGGTGATGCCGAGTTGCGAACCGTCCTTGCGCCGGGCCACCACGTCGCGGCCCAAACCCAGGATGCGCGGTTCTCCACCCGCCAGGTAGCGAGCGATATAGCCGTCGTGGGCCTCCCGATCCGGACTCGGCATCAGCAGGCTGATGTTCCGCCCAATCAGTTCCGCGACGGAATAGCCGAAGAACACTTCGCCGGCAGGATTGCATTGTTGGATGATGCCGCGTTCGTCGACGACGAGGATGGCGTCCGGAGCGAACTCCACCAGGGTGCGATTGCCTTCCTCGCTGTCGCGAAGTTCGGTGACTGTAACAATCAATTGATCGCGTGCACGTGTGCAGGCCACGTACAGCAGGTGCCGTTCGGTGTTGTAGACCTCTTCAAGATCGGCGGCGTCGCCAGCGGTTTCGATACGAGACTGGAGCGGGATCACCTCATCGTCGCATGTCATCACAACCACGGCCCGGAACTCCAGGCCTTTCGCCAAGTGCATGGTGCAGACCGATACCTGTCCGTTGACCGTCTCAACATGCTCATCGAGCACCTTGAACGGTAGCCCGGCCTTGGCAACCGCTGCACGAGCGCGTTCCAGTTCTGCATCGGACCGCACAAACACGCCGATTTCATGGGGAGCGACGCCTTCCTTGCTGCGTTCCGAGAGCCAGGCACCTACAGCTGCCATTTCCGAATCCTCGGTTTTGAACACGCGAATGGAAGGCGGAGGCCCGTTCCGGCAGGCGCGTCTTTCTGCCCAGCCGCTTCACATCGCGATATGCCCCCCAGCTATCCAGCTGCCAGGCGTCAACCAGTTCTTCCCATTCCGTCAGCAGGAAGTTCAGGCTGAACTTTTGCCCCGTTTTTTCGTTGCTGGCCGCTGCCTTCATGGTCCGCTTGACCGCCTCACTGGATGCGATGTGAGGACGGCCAAACTGCTGCTCGTATAGGCGCTCGCCTATCGCATTCATGGCGTGCACTTCCAGGCGTTCAGCCAGGCGGGGCTCGTTGCTAATCAAGCGCCTGAGCTTGGTTAGCAGTGCATTCGCGAGCGTGTCGGAGAACGTAACCAGCAGCACCCGGCTTTCGGGATGACTGCGCGCCAGAAATACGGCCCGATGCAGTGCTACGATGGTCTTGCCCGTACCAGCCGAGCCGGAAACTCGCGCCGGCCCGCTGTAGTCGCGCTCCACCCACTGCCGTTGGGCGGGGTACAGAAAGATCGTCCACTTCTCCCACGGGAATTCCAGGGCGCGTTCCAGTTCCTCGACATCGTTCATGACCCGGAAGCGGCGCTGGGCATCGGGATGGCTGTAAGGGTCGGTGCCGGTCGTAGGCTGCGTGACCTGCGGCTTGCCACCCGTCGCGAGTTCCAGCGAAGCCTCGGAGGCCTCGGCCGGCAGATCGGCGTCACCAGAGGAATAAGGAACCCGGACCTCCTCCACACGTTCGCGGATTTCCACCCATTGGGCAGCCCCAGTCTTGGGGTGGGTTTCCAGCTTGCGGCGGTTCGCCCACTCATAGGCCGGGTCATGGTGATCCACGTAGCACAGCAACAGGCTGGCGTCCGACTTGTGCACGATCAGCCGAATGTCGCTGCTGACCCGCACCGACCAGAAGTGCTTGTCCCGTGCCTTGTCCAGCTTGTGCAAACTCATGCCCGGATTGGCAGGATTCAGTTGCAGATCGAAGGCGGTGGTCTTGACGGCCTTCTGTTCCTCGCCAGTGAGCTTGGCGAGGCTATCGGTGAAGGTGTCGGCGATGCGGAAGTCCATCACCGCCCCATCACTTCGGCTTCATGGCCGGCAACTGTTTCACCATCTGGTCGAAATCCGATTCGAAACGATGGTCGTCCAGCACCCGGAACTTGTCGAACTCCTGCTCGGCGTGAGCCTTCGCCAGATCAGCCGACACCTTGCCCGCGCCTTGCAGGATCTCACGGTCATTCAGCGTCAGAAAACCCTCCAGCTTGGTAATCCAGTCCTGCATGGTCATGGCAATGCGTCGCGCCGCCTGGCCTTCGGCGAAGATCAGATACTGCTCGGCCAGGTTGTTGAGGGCGCGCAGTTCTTCCTCATTCAGGTAGTTTTTGGCGATGCTCACATCCGCCTTGCGGATACGCGCGCCTTCCCAGGTCGTCAGTCCCATGTTGGGTTGCCTGCTGTCGGCGCGGGTGGCGATCAGCTCGGCGGCGGTCTGGCCGTGGATGGCGTAATGCACCTTGTTCTGCACCGTGGCGAACAATGTCTGGGTGAGTGGATGGCGTGCGTCGTAATCCACGCTGGTCGCGTAGATGTCGGTGATCTTCTGATAGAACCGCCGCTCGCTGGTGCGGATGTCTTGCAGGCGGCGGGTCAGCTCGTCGAAGTAATCGCGGCCCTTGCCGGGGTTCTTCAAACGCTCGTCATCCAGCACGAAGCCCTTGACGATGTATTCCTTCAACTTGTCGCTGGCCCACTGGCGAAAGCGCACAGCGACCGGGCTACGTACCCGGAAGCCCAGGGCCAGCACCATGTCTAGGTTGTAGTGCGCCACCTCGTACTGTTTGCCGTCGGCGGCAGTTGTTCGGAAAAACCGAACAACTGCACTTTCATCCAGCTCGCCATCTTCGAATATGTGCTTGATGTGCTCGCTGATCGTCCCCTTGGCCTTGCCGAACAATTCGGTTAACTGCTTCTGGTTCAGCCAGATGGTTTCCGCCTCCAGCATCACGTCGATGCGGGTGGAGCCGTCTTCGCTTTGGTAGATCAGGAATTGTTGGGGCTTATCCATCACCGCACCCGAAACACCTTCATCACCTCATCCCCCAGGTGGTTGATGACCTTCACCGCGATGCGGCCGGACTTTGGTTTATCGAAGGGGCGCGACGTGTCACTGTTCAGTGTGGCCCAGGCATCGATGTTGATCTCGGCTTTCAGCGTGGTCTTCAGCGCCTTGTAGGGGTCGTTGGCGCCGAGGAAGTAGGCGTGGCGGACGAAGAAGGATTCCATGTTGTAGTCGGTGTCGATGAACCAGCAGGCGATGCCTTCGGCACCGTCGCTGCGGACTTCGCCGGTGTTGGGGTGGAAGACATCGACGCCGTTGACCCGCACTTGCAACTGATGGCGCACCTGGCCACCCTCGGCCTCATTGTCCAAATACAGGATGTCGATGTCGGGCTCGCCGAAGATGACGAACAGGTTGCCCTTGCCGGTGTTCTTGAGGTCTTCGGCCATGTGCAGGTCGGCGTTCATGCGCGCCTTGAGCACGGGGATGCGGCCGAGCTTGTCGAACTCGGACGAGTGGGCATCGTAGTTGAAGGCGCAGGCGATGAGCACGTCGAAATCGGCGTCCCCGGCCTCGCGGGCAGCTTCCACCAGGTCGGGACGGGAGACGGTGCCGAACTCGGGGCCGATGAAGATGGCGGCGCGTTTCTCGGTTTTAGTCCCCTCTCCCTCAGGGAGAGGGCTAGGGTGAGGGTGGGTCTCAACGTAGCGGCCTTCGGCGCAGACCAGGTTGCCCGGCCAGGGGATCAGCGCGGTGAAGCTGATCCGGTCTTCCTTGTGGGCCTGCTGCACGCCGGCGGTCTTGAGGTTTTCCAGGATCATCTGGACGAAGTCACGTTCCTCGCCCGCAGTTGGCCCATAAGCGGGTTCCGGTTCGGCGAGTTTTTGCGTGTTGGGGTCGATCAACTCGTCGTTCTCATCGACGGCCAGGACGCGGTGGGGCGACAGGCTTTCCACGGTGAAGGGGCCGGC
>CAILNT010000109.1 GCA_903835655.1 uncultured Pseudomonadota bacterium
CCCCCGGTCTTCCTTTGGAAGAGGGGGGAGCGATCTCTCCCTCTGGTACGCATCCTCGCCTGGCTGGCCGTCCCCCCGGCCTTCCTTTGGAGGAGGGGGGAGCGACCTCTCCCTCTGGTGCGCATCCTCGCCTGGCTGGCCGTCCCCCCGGCCTTCCTTTGGAGGAGGGGGGAGCGACCTCTCCCTCTGGTACGCATCCTCGCCTGGCTGGCCGTCCCCCCGGTCTTCCTTTGGAAGAAGGGGGAGCGATCTCTCCCTCTGGTACGCATCCTCGCCTGGCTGGCCGTCCCCCCGGTCTTCCTTTGGAAGAGGGGGGAGCGATCTCTCCCTCTGGTACGCATCCTCGCCTGGCTGGCCGTCCCCCCGGCCTCCCTTTGGAAGAGGGGGGAGCGACCTCTCCCTCTGGTGCGCATCCTCGCCTGGCTGGCCGCCCCCCCGGCCTTCCTTTGGAGGAGGTGGGGGCGACCTCCCCCTCTGGTACGCATCCTCGCCTGGCTGGCCGTCCCCCCGGCCTCCCTTTGGAAGAGGGGGGAGCGACATCCCCTCACGCTTCACCCCTAACGCCTCCCGCTTATGCTGCCTCGTTTCTTCATCGACCGTCCGATCTTCGCCTGGGTCGTGGCGCTTTCCATCCTGCTGGCAGGCGTCCTGGTTTTCCCCAAACTGCCGGTGTCGCAATATCCGGAAGTCGCCCCGCCAGCGCTCTCGGTCACCGCCGTCTACCCCGGTGCTTCCGCACAGGTGGTGGAAGATGCCGTCACCAGCCTGATCGAACAGGAGATGAACGGGATCGAGAACCTGCTCTACATGGAGTCCAGTTCGGACGCCAGCGGTGTGCTCACTCTGACGCTGACCTTTGCCACCGGCACCAATCTGGATATCGCCTCGGTGGAGGCGCAGAACCGCATCAAACGGGTGGAAGCGCGCCTGCCCGACGAGGTGCGGCGTCAGGGCATCACGGTAGCGAAGGCGAGGCGCAATTTCCTCATGTTCGTGACCGTATATTCGCCCGACCAGAGTCTGAACGCCATCGACCTGGGGAGCTTCACCGCGGCCAATGTGCTGGAGAACCTGCGCCGCGTGCCGGGTGTGGGCGAGGCCAACCTGTTCGGCACGGAATACGCCATGCGTTTGTGGCTCGATCCGCTCAAACTCGCAGGTTTCGGCATGACGCCGGGCGAAGCACTGAAGGCGGTGCAGGCGCAAAACGTGCAGTTGGCGACGGGCGAACTCGGACAATTGCCGGCCCTGCCCGGGCAGCAACTGGCCGCCACGGTGATCACCCAGGGGCGCTTGCAGACGCCTGCCGAGTTCGGTGAAATTCTGCTGCGCACCGCTGGCAATGGGGCTGCCGTGCGCCTCAAGGATGTCGCCAGAATCGAGTTGGGTGCCCAGGATTACAGCGTGGAGGCGCGGCTCAATGGCAAGCCCACGGCCGCCGTTGGCATCAAGCTGGCGCCGGGAGGCAATGCCCTGGAGACCGCCCGCGCGGTGCGCACGCGCATGGCGGAACTGGCGAAATTCTTCCCCAAGGGTGTGGCCTGGGACGTGCCCTATGACACTTCGCGCTTCGTCGAAATCTCCATCCGTGAGGTCGCGTACACCCTGGCCGAGGCCTTTTTCCTGGTGTTTCTGGTGATGTGGCTGTTCCTGCAGAACTTGCGCGCGGCCCTCATTCCCACACTGGTGGTGCCGGTTTCCCTGGTCGGCACCCTGGTCGGCCTCTACCTGCTGGGCTATTCGATCAACGTGCTGTCCTTGTTCGCCATGGTGCTGGCGATCGGCATCGTCGTGGACGATGCCATCGTCGTGGTGGAAAACGTCGAGCGGATCATGACCCACGAGGGCTTGCCCGCGCGCGAGGCCACGTCCAAGGCCATGGGCCAGATCTTCGGCGCCATCGTCGGCATCACCGTGGTGCTCTCGGCGGTGTTCATTCCGATGGCCTTCTTCACCGGTTCGGTCGGTGCCATCTATCGGCAGTTCGCGGTGACCCTGGTGATGACCATGCTGTTCTCGGCCTTCCTGGCGATCAGCCTGACGCCTGCCCTGTGCGCAACCCTGTTCGCGGGCATGAACAAGGAAGAGATGGAGCATCACAGCGGTTTCTTCGGTCTGTTCACGCGGTATTTCGACCGCACCACCCACGGCTACCTGGGCGGGGTCGCCGCCGCGGTGAAGCGGCCGCTGCGTATGGCGCTGCTGTTCACGGGCCTGGTCGGCCTCACCGCCTTCCTGCTGCTGCGCCTGCCCACCGGCTTTCTGCCCGACGAAGACCAGGGTTACCTGATTTCCATCGTGCAACTGCCGACCGGCGCCACCCAGGAGCGCACCGTGGCCGTGCTGGCACAACTGGAACAGCATTTCCTCAAGCAGCCGGAAGTGGCCAAGGTGGTCGGCGTGGCCGGCTTTTCCTTCTTCGGCAAGGGTCAGGACGCGGCCATCGCCTTCGTGCGTCTGAAAGACTGGGACCTGCGCACCACGCCCAACGACCATGCGCTCAAGGTGGCGCAGCGCGCCAACATGGCCTTGTTCGGCATCAAACAGGCGATGATCTTCGCCCTCAACCCACCGCCAATCCCGGAACTGGCGGCGGTGGGCGGTTTCGATTTCCGCTTGCAGGATCGCGCCGGCCTCGGCCGCGAGAAGCTGCTGGAGGCGCGTAATCTGGTGCTGGGCATGGCATCGAGCGACCCGCGCCTGGGCGGCGTGCGCCCGGAAGGCAAGGAGCCGGCGACGCAGCTGTTGCTCGATATCGACCGCCTGAAGGCCAGCAGCTTGGGCATCGACATGACCGAGCTGAACCAGACCCTGGGCGTGGCGCTGGGTTCGGCCTACGTCAACGACTTCATCCGCGAGGGCCGCGTGTTGCGCGTGGTGATGCAGCTCGATGCCCATGCGCGCTCCACCCCGGAAGGCCTCTTGAGCCTGCGCGTGCGCACCCAGGCGGGCGCCATGGTGCCCCTCTCGGAATTCGCCACGCCCCGCTGGGTGGTGGGTTCGCCCAAGCTGGACCGCTACAACGGCGTGCCGTCCATGAAGATCGCCGGTGGCCCGGCACCCGGTCGCAGCACCGGCGAGGCGATGCAGGCCATGCAGGAGATCGCCGCCAAACTGCCCACCGGCATCGGCTACGAGTGGTCCGGCACTTCCTTCGAGGAAAAGCTTTCGGGCGCGCAGGCACCGGTGCTGTTCGCGTTGTCGCTGATCGTCGTGTTCATGTGTCTGGCCGCCTTGTACGAGTCCTGGACCGTGCCGCTGGCGGTGCTGCTGGTCGTGCCGCTGGGCGTGTTCGGCGCGGTGCTGGCGGTGACCCTGCGGGATCTGCCCAACGACGTCTATTTCAAGGTCGGACTGATCGCCATCATCGGCCTGTCGGCCAAGAATGCCATACTGATCGTGGAATTCGCCAGGCAGATGGAGGCCCAGGGCAAGAGCACGCTCGATGCCGTCCTCCACGCCTGCCGCATGCGCTTTCGGCCCATCGTCATGACCTCCATCGCCTTCATTTTCGGGGTGTTGCCGCTGGCCATCTCCTCGGGTGCCGGTGCGTCCAGCCGTCGCGCCATCGGCACCGGGGTCATGGGCGGCATGATCGCCGCCACCGTGCTTGCCGTGTTCATCGTGCCGCTGCTCTACCTCCTGGTGCGCCGCCTCTTTCCCGGGCCCATCCGCTACCATGGTGCGGCTTCGCATGGAGACGACCATGAGTAAATTTCTGATCGCCCTCCTGGGACTGGTTGTTTCCGGTTGCATCTCCCTGCCCGTTCTGCGCCACGCCCAACCCGATCTTCCCTCCTCCTGGCCGGCGGCGACGGCTCCCGGCGAGCGCGTGCCAGGTCTGGTCCGCTGGTGGACGCTCTATGACGACCCCAACCTGGTCAAACTGGTCGACGAAGCCCTGGTGCACAACGGCGATCTCCTGGCGGCGGCCGCGCGTATCGAGGAGGCGAGGGCGGCCTTGAACCAGAGCGACGCCGACCTTCAACCTTACGCCCAAATCGGCGCCAATACCGGGCGCAGCCGCATCACCGGCGTGGGCAGCCCAGCCATGCCGACGGGCAACGACTTCAAGCTCAACGCGCAGGCCAGTTACGAGCTCGACCTCTGGGGCCGCTACCGCCAGGCCAGCGCCGCCGCCCGCGCCGACCTGCTGGCCAGCGAATACGCTCGCGAGGTAGTGCGAACCAGCCTGGCCGGCACGGTAGCACTGGGCTATTTCCAGATCGCGGCCCTCGACGCCAGCTTGCAACTGACCCAGGAAACCTTGGCGAACCGGAAAGTGGCGGTCGAGCTGTACCGGGCGCGGTTCAACGCCGGGCTCGACTCGGAATTGCCGTGGCGTCAGGCCGAGGCCGAGTTGGCTGCGGTGGAATCGACTCAGGCCGACCTCGAACGCCAGGTGCGCCAGCAGGAAAACGCACTGGCGCTGCTACTCGGGCGCGCTCCGCGTGCAGGGATGCAAGACCGACTGGCGCATGGCAAGGGGCTCGATGTCCTGACCTTGCCGCCTGCCATACCCGACGGCCTGCCCGCCGAGATGCTCACTCGCCGCCCTGATATCCGCCAAGCCGGGCAGCGCCTGGCCGGTGCCGAGGCGCGGGTAATGGAGACCCGCGCGGCGATTTATCCGACACTGTCGCTTACCGCCAACCTGGGCTCGGAAAGTCGGGCACTGGCCAACCTGTTCAGCGGCCCCGCCGCCATCTGGGGACTCGGGACCAGCCTGGTGCAGACCGTCTATAACGCCGGCCGCACCGAGGCGGCCTTGAAGGGCGACGCCACGCGCCAGGAACAGGCCTTGCTGGCCTACGAGCAAACGCTGCGCATCGCCTTCAAGGAGGTGCTCGACGCCCTGGTCGCCGTGCGCCAGACGCGCGTGGCCGAGGCCGCGGAAGTTCGCCGTGCCGAGGCGCTGACGCGCGCAGTGGAGTTGGCCGACCTGCGCTACCGTAGTGGCGTGTCCAATTACCTGGAAGTCCTCGATGCCCAGCGCATGCTCTATCAATCCGAGCAGAATCGCATCGAGGATAGGCGTGCGCGACTGGCCGCGGCGGCAACTCTGTTCAAGGCGTTGGGAGGAGGCTGGCTTCCCCAGCCTGAAACTTCGCCGCCAGGTGGGCATGGGTCAACGTGACGGCGTCGAGGCCCTGTTCATCGGCGAACAAATACATGCCCCCCATCGGGCTGATCCAGGTCAGGAAGCGTAGGCGTTTTGCGTCACCGCCGCCGAACGCCACTCGGTCGCCCAGTTTCAGCTTGGGCAGCGGGACGTGCGTCGCGGTGGTGGGCAGGTCGGGCGCGTTCAGGTTGCGCAGGTCGGACTCGGGAGAGGACTCATTCTCGCCGGGCATCGCACCCGCCACGTTCGCTCCGGTTTGTAAGCCTTCGCGCGCGACGGCCGCGTGCAGCATGGCCATGCGTTCGAACAGGGCATCGCGCCCGCTCAACGGCATCCCCAGCGCGTTGCAGCCGGCATGCAGGCGGGACAGCAAGGTGGGCAGCATGCGCAGGAGCGCGCTGCTTTCCTCCAGTCCCCGCTTCGGCGCCAGGCTCCAGAGCAGGGCATGGGCCGTCTCCCAACCGGCCTTCCAGTCGCTGTTCTGATTACCGTGGGCCAGGTAGATGCCGGTGAGCAGTCGAACCCAGTCGCGCATCAGGAACAAATGAACCTCTTCCGGGGCGCCGCTCCTGGTGAGTTGGAGCGCCATTTCCTCTTGCACCTTGGCGAGCACCGCACTTTTCTTTTGGGGTTTGTGGGCCATGACGGGCGCGATTCGTCGCTTCAGCCGAAGAGATCGTCGATCTCGTCCTGGGACACCGCCGCGGCGGGCGTTACCGCCGGCCCGGCGAGCTGGGTCACCTCATCCTCGACCAACAGATGCACCAGGCTATCTTCCAGTTTCTGCACCAGCACCATGAGTTTATTGATGACCTGCCCGACCAGATCCTGAAAAGCCTGGGCCTCGATGATGGCGTTTGCGTCGCCGCTGCTCAGCTCGTGATCCGCCTGCAATTCGAGCAGAAACGCGCGCACCTGCGGCGAGCGGGTTTTGCCCACCAGGGCCGCCGCGCGCGCTTTCTGGCGGCGCTGACGGTCGGCGATCGCTTCCACCGCGTTCAGGGTCTGGCCGGCTGCCTGTTCGGTGAGCGCCGAAATGTAGCGCAGGCGGTCGCGCGCATTGCTCACCACATTGGTCTGGGGCAAGCCCTGGTCGCCGATGTCGTGGAGCGTGGAACGCAGTTCTGCCACCATGCCGAGAAGATCATGGCGTAGCACTTCTAGGGGGTTCATCCTTGATTCCTCCTGGGATGGATGGGTTATCGGCAGGCGCGGCGAATACTTGCGCCCGCTCGGGCGATACGCGCCAATAGCGTGGTTCCGCTTCCCGTGCGCGCTCCACTCCCGCGACGCCTCCGTGCCCGAGTCGCAGGGTCAATGCGCCATCGTGATCCGTGCGCCATACCGGCACCGCCAGCGCCCGGTAGCGTACCAGTGTTTGCGCATGCGGGTGGCCATAGCGGTTGCGGTAGCCCACGGGAATGACGATGTGGCGCGCGTGCACGGCGGCGAGGAAGGCCGGCGAGGACGAGCCTGAACTGCCGTGATGCGGGACGACCAGAACATCGGCGGCCAGAGGCTGCCGGCGCTCCAGTAGATTCATCTCCGAGAGCCGGGCGATGTCTCCCGTGAGGAGGGCGCTGGCCCCCGCCGCATCGACCCGCAGCACGCAACTGCGTTCGTTGTCGGAATAGTCCGGATTTGCATATTGATGCAGCGGCGGATGCAGGATGGCAAAGCGCACGCCATCCCATGCCCAGGCTTGTCCCGCCTGGCAGGGTAGGGCGTCGGGCCGCATCGCGAGCACGGCCGCGCCGTTCGTGCCCAGGCTTGCGCGCGGCACTCCGGCCTGCGAGGTCAGCAGCCAGTCCGGAGGGTGGCTGGCGAGCAGGGAGAGCGCGCCGCCGCTGTGATCGATGTCGTCGTGGCTGATGACGATGCCGTCGAGATGGTGGATGCCGAGGTGCCAGAGATAGGGGGCGACGATGCGACTGCCGCTGTCTCCGCCCGAGAAGAATCGAGGCCCGGTGTCGAACAACAGGCTGTGTCCCGTCGTGCGCAGCACCAGGGCCTCGCCCTGGCCGACATCGAGCGCGGTCAGCCAGGCTTCACCGGGCACGGGTGCGGGCAGTTGCGGGAAGAACAGCGGCAGGAACAGTACGCCCCCCAGCCAGCGCGCCGGCACGCCGCGCGGCAGCAGCAGCGCGGCCGCTCCCAGGAGAGCCAGGAGCAGGGCCGGCAGCGCCGGGGTGGCGGCATGGAACACGGGCTGCGGCAGCCTGGCCAGCCATTCCAGCGCGAACATGACCACGGCGATGACCGCATGCGCCAGCAGAGCCAGCGCATCCCACGGAACCGCGGCCGCCAACAAGCAGGCCGGCACGGCGATCAGGCTGATCAGGGGGACGGCCAGGGCATTGGCCAGGGGCGAGACCAGCGAGACCTCGTGGAACAGGACGAGCAGCAGCGGCGTGAGTGCCAGGGTCACCGTCCATTGTGTCGTCAACCATCCTCGCCAGGCGGATTGAGGGCGCAGGCGGCCGCTGCCGGACCACAAGAGTGCGGCCACCGCGGCGAAGGACAGCCAGAAGCCGGGTGCGAACGCGGCCCAGGGGTCGAGCAGCACGACCGCCAGGAGGGCCCCCGCCAGCAGGCGCGAGGCGCTGGCGTTGCGGTCCAGCAGGGCAAGCAGCGCGGTCCCCGCCAGCATGGCGAGCGTGCGCTGCGCCGGGATGCCGAAGCCGGCCAGAGCGGTATAGGCGGCGGCCGCGGCGAAGCCCAGCAACGCCGCGGCCTTGCGCGCGGGCAGACGCAAGGCCAGGCCGGGGATACGCCGCCAGAAGGCCTGTGTCAGGAAGTAGACCAGGGCAGAGAACAAGGTGATGTGCAGCCCGGAGATGCTCATCAAATGCGTGACACCGGTCTGTCGGAACAGGGTCCATTGGGTCGAAGGAATGGCGTCCTGATCGCCCACTGCCAGTGCGCGCACCACGCCGGCGTAGGGGCGCGTACCCAGACTGTCGCGCAGATGGCTGCGCGTGGCTTCCCGTGTACGGTCCAGGCGTGCGCGCCAGGCGCCAGAGCAGTCTGCATCGGCCAGGGGCTGGCCGACCAGGTTACCCGTGGCGCGGATGTCGCGCTCCAGCAGCCAGGCTTCGTAGTCGAAACCGCCGGGATTGACGTTGCCATGAGGCCGGTAGAGGCGCGTTAGTACCTTCAGACAGTCGCCGCCGCGGATCACCGGGGCCGCATCACCCGCCCGGCCATGCCAACCCAGTTGAACCAGCCCTGGAATCGAGGCGCCTGGCGTGCGTATCGTCTCCACCGCGAACACGAAGCGCACCCCATCGGTAGTCGCCTCCGGAAGATCGAGCACCCGGCCGACCAGCTGGACAGCCCGCCCCTCCCAGGCCGGCGGCAATGTTTCGGCCAGGCGCAACTCGGCGCGAAGGCCAGCGTAGAGGAAACCGGTTGCGAATGCGGCTAGCGCCAGCAGGCCCGTGCGTGCTCGCGGCGGCGACAGGAACACCAACAGGGAGGCCAGCGGCAGGCCCCACGCCCAATGCGTCGGTGGCAGGACGGGCCGGGTCTGGAGGAGGGCGGCGCCAAGGCTGAAGGCGAGTATGGCCAGGCGGATCACGAGAGAGTCATCTGAGTATATTAATGTGCATAGAATACCCGTTGTCCATGGAGCTCCGTGGTCATTCGCCGGCAAGCCGGCTCCCACAGGGCCCCTGTCGCGGCCTGGAAGGGCTCGAGTCCCTCCGGTCACACCTGCACGTGGTTTGTCGGGCTTTGTCCGGCGCCGCTTGATCTGTGTAACCACATGATTTAATAAGTAAAACATATGTATTCTGCGCGCTTGTGGCACAATGTCGGCCCCTTCCTTCGTGGCGGCATAAGGAGTACTCGACGTGGCACAAAACGATACCCATCTGGTCTGGATCGACATGGAAATGTCCGGGCTCGAACCCGACACCGACCGCGTCCTGGAAGTGGCCCTGATCGTCACCGACAAGGATCTGAATCTGCTGGAAGAAGGCCCGGTGCTGGTGGTGCATCAGCCTCTTGCAGTGCTCGACGCCATGGATAACTGGAACAAGGGCACGCACGGAAAATCCGGCTTGATCGACAAGGTCAAGGCGTCCACCCTGACCGAGGCGGTGGTGGAGGCGCAAATGATCGAGTTCATGAAGCGCTATGTGGGCGGGCGCAAGTCCCCCATGTGCGGCAATTCCATCTGCCAGGACCGCCGCTTCCTGGCGCGCCACATGCCGAAGCTGGAGGCCTATTTCCACTACCGAAACCTGGATGTTTCCACGCTGAAGGAACTGGCCGCGCGCTGGCGGCCGGAACTCAAGGAGGGCTTCAAGAAAGCCAACAACCACACTGCCTTGGCGGATATTCAGGAATCCATCGAAGAGCTGAAGTATTACCGTGATACTTTTCTGCGTATGGCTCCGTAGGCGCGACCTCTCGCCCGCGACGCCGGTGGAGGTCCGCAGAGGCGCCACCGTTCATTCACGTTAATGGAACTCCCATGAAACCCGGAACGCCCTATTCCATCGAGGTCAATCCCCGCATACCGCGCCGCCTGGCACGCCTGTCCGAACTTGCGGACAACCTCTGGTATGCCTGGGATCGTCCCACCCGCACCCTGTTCGCGCGCCTGCATCCCGGACTCTGGGATGCGGTCGGCCACAATCCCAAGGCTTTCCTGAAGCGCGTCGACGAACAGCGCCTGACCGAGGCGGCCGAGGACCATATTTTCCTGGGTAGCTACAACCGCGTGCTGTCCTCGTTCGATACTTACATGAGCGAGCCCCTGCGCCGGGACCTGCCGCTGGACCTTAAACCGAACGACCTGATCGCCTATTTCTGCGCGGAATTCGGGTTTCACGAGAGCTTCCCGGTCTATTCGGGAGGATTGGGCATCCTGGCCGGCGACCATTGCAAGTCCGCGTCCGACATGCGCCTGCCCTTCGTCGCGGTGGGCCTGCTCTATCGCCAGGGCTATTTCCATCAGCGCATCGACAACGACGGCAACCAGGTCGCCAATTACACCGATTCCGAGTTCGACGATCTGCCGATTCGGGCCGCCATGGGCGAGAACGGTTACGAAGTCCACATCGAGATCGAACTGCCCGGCCGCACCCTGGAAGTCAAGGTATGGGAAGCCTATATCGGCCATGTGCGCCTGTATCTGCTCGACTCCGACCTGCCCGGCAACAACGAGCAGGATCGCTACATCACCCACCAGCTCTACGGCGGCGACCGTCATACCCGAATACAGCAGGAAATCGTACTCGGCATCGGCGGCATGCGCGCCCTGGCCGCCCTCGACATCAAGCCCAGCGCCTACCACATCAACGAAGGACATGCCGCCTTCCTGGTGCTGGAGCGCATCCGCCGCAAGGTGAAGGACGGGCTCACTTTCCACGCCGCGCTGGAGGCCGTGGCCGCTTCCACTGTGTTCACCACCCACACCCCGGTCCCCGCCGGGCACGATCATTTCTCCTGGGACATGACCTGGGACTACTTCAGCCATTGCTGCACCGACCTTGGGATTTCGCGGGAAGAGTTCATGCATCTGGGCGGCGCCAGCGAGGGTCAGGATTTCAACATGACCCGCCTGGCGCTGAACGGTTCGCGCCACCACAATGGCGTCTCGCGCATCCATGGCGCAGTGTCCTCGCACATCCTGGCGGATACCTGGCCGCAGGTCTCCGAGCACGAGTCGCCCATGGATTACATCACCAATGGCGTGCACGTGGCCTCATTCCTGGCCCAGGAATGGCAGGATCTGTTCGATACCAAGCTGGGGTACGAATGGCGGCGGCGCATCTGTGAGCGGGATTTCTGGCAGCAGGTGGAATCGATTCCCAATCACCATTTCTGGTCGGTTCACCAGGGGCTGAAATCGCAGTTGCTGCATTCGGTGCGCTATCGCGTCACCCAGCAGCACTTACGTAACCACGGCTCCGAGGCGCACCTGGAGCGCATGCTCAAGTTCGCCAACCCGCTCGACCCGAATGTCCTGACCATAGGCTTCGCGCGCCGCTTCGCCACCTACAAGCGCGCCACACTGATCTTCGAGAACATGGATTGGCTGCGCCAGATCATCAACGAAGAGCTTCGCCCGGTACTGTTCATCTTCGCCGGCAAGGCGCACCCGGCCGATCTGCCCGGGCAGGCACTGATCCGCCGCATCCACGAGATTTCCCGCTGGCCGGAGTTCGAGGGCAAGTTCCTGATGGTGGAAGGTTACGATCTCGGGTTCGCCAGGCGCTTGGTCGCCGGCTGCGATGTCTGGCTGAACAACCCCATCTACCCGCTGGAAGCCTCCGGCACCTCCGGCATGAAAGCGGCCGCGAACGGCGTGCTCAATCTCTCGGTCACCGACGGCTGGTGGGAGGAAGGCTATGAGCCCGGCAACGGCTGGGCGATCAAGCCCGCGCCCGACGATTACGACGATGCCCGGCGCAACCGCGAGGACAGCCAGTCCCTCTACGAGTTGCTACAGGATCAGGTCATCCCCATGTACTACCGGCGCCAGGAGTTGGGCTTCTCCGGAGAATGGGTGAGCATGGCCAAGCGCTCCATCTCGACATTGCTGCCTGCATTCAACGCCACGCGCATGGTCATGCAGTACGCCAACAAGTTCTACGCCCCCGCCAGCCGGCAGTGGCGCCGCTACTCGGAGGACAATTTCGTCGCGGCGGAAGGCGTCGCCACCTGGAAGGCGAAAGTGCGCCAGGCCTGGGCGGGCGTGGCCCTGCGCCGACTGGACGACCCGAAGAAGCGCATCAGTTTCGGCGAGAGCATGGAGATCAAGGTCGCGGCGACCCTCAATGGCCTGGCGCCTGAAGACGTCCGTGTCGAAGTGCTGCTGGGACGCGCGTCCAAGGATGGTCAGGACAAGGATCTCGAAGCCATTCCCCTGACGCCCCTGGGAATGGAGGGGAAAGAATGCATCTACACTCTGGAAACCACCCCGGAAATGTGCGGCCGCCTGCGTTACCACGTGCGGGTCTATCCCCTGCACGGCATGCTCACCCACCCTTTCGAGATGGGGCTGATGGTGTGGCTGTGAAAACAGGCACGGGATGCGCAAGGCCTTGCTACTTGAACCTCGAACCTTGAACCTGCCTTTGACTTCCTTCCTCGCCATCGGTCTCGGCGCCACGCTGGGCGCCTGGCTGCGCTGGGGCTTGGGGCTGGGGCTGAACCCGCTGTTCCCGACCGTACCCCAGGGCACGTTGGCGGCGAATCTCCTGGGTGGCTATCTCGTCGGCCTGGCGATTGCCTTTTTTTCACAACATCCGGCCTTGCCACCGGAATGGCGGCTCTTCGCCATCACCGGGTTTCTCGGCGGCCTGACCACTTTTTCCACCTTCTCCGCCGAAGTCTTCACCCTCATCAGCCGCGGCCAGCTGGCCTGGGCGTTGGCCGCGGCATCCGTGCATCTGCTAGGCTCCCTGGCCTGCACCGCGCTAGGCGTGTGGACCTTCGGCCAGATACGAGGTTGAACGGGATACGGCCAGCGAGCGCCAACTGAGGATTCAAGGATCTCATGCAAATCATCTGCTTGCGCCTCTACGTTCAGGAAGGTATGAAACACGGCCATCGCGGCATACACGACTGGCTGTTTGAAGCCGCACGCACGCTGGGCATTCCCGGCGGCACTGTGTTTCGCGCCGCCGCCGGCTTTGGCCGCCACGGTTTGTACGAAGACCACTTCTTCGAACTGGCGGGCACACTGCCCGAAACCGTGGAGTTCTTCGCCGACGCCGACAAAATTTCTGCCCTGGTTGCGCGGATCGGCGCCGAGGGACTGCGTCTGCACTATGTCCTGCATCCAGTAGACTACGGGGTGACCGGCGTGTCCTGAGCCGGCAAATTTTGTAAAGTTCGCCGCATATTTGCCGATACCACTCCATGACCTACGCATTTCCTCCCAAGCCCTTTATTCCAGGTAAGCCATGACGCCAGAAGCCGCCAGAAGCACCGTCCTGGTCGTTGACGATACCCCGGAAAATCTCACCGTCCTGGGTGAGTTGCTGCAACCACGCTACCGCGTTCGGGTGGCCAATTCGGGGCGACGCGCGCTTCAGGTCGCCGCCAGCGAGCCGCGCCCGGACCTGATCTTGCTGGATGTGATGATGCCGGACATGGACGGATACGCCGTCATCAATGAGCTGCGCGCCAATCCAGGCACCCGCGATATTCCGGTCATCTTCGTGACGGCGATGGATAGCGACGAGGACGAGGAACGCGGCCTCTCCCTGGGCGCGGTCGATTACATCACCAAGCCGATTCGGCCCGCCATCGTCCTGGCGCGGGTCCATGCCCACATGGAACTCAAGGCGGCGCGCGACTGGCTGAAGAACCAGAATACCTGGCTGGAAAGCGAGGTGGCACGGCGCATGCGCGACAACCAGCTGATGCAGGATGTCAGCATCCGCGCCCTGGCCAGCCTGGCCGAGGCACGCGACATGGAAACCGGGCAGCACATCCGTCGCACCCAGGCGTATGTCGAGGTACTGGTGAGCCAACTGCGGCCGCTTCCGCGTTTTTCCCGCTATTTCAGCAACACCATGGCGCACATGGTGGTCAAGGCCGCGCCCCTGCACGATATCGGCAAGGTGGGCATCCCCGACAGCATCCTGCTCAAGCCGGGGCGACTGACCGCGGCCGAGTTCGAGATCATGAAGACCCATAGCAGCATCGGCGGCGATGCCATCGAACTGGCCATGCGTGGCGAGCTCAACGACGAAGACTTCCAGATCCTGCAGAAGCACCGCCACCTGGGCAGCAATGCGCTCGACGCCGCGGTACTGGAGTTCGAGAACGCGCCCCTGGCCTTTCTCGCCGTGGCCAAAGAGATCGCCATGTGGCACCACGAGAAGTGGGATGGCTCCGGTTATCCGGACGGTCTGGCGGGCGATGCCATTCCCATCCCTGCGAGGCTGATGGCGCTGGCCGACGTCTTCGACGCGCTCGCCAGCCGTCGCGTCTACAAGGAACCCATGCCGTATGTGGTGGTGCTGCGGCTGATCCGGGAAGGGCGTGACCAGCATTTCGACCCGGACGTGGTGGACGCCTTCCTCGCCAACCAGGATGCCTTCAGCGAGATTCTGGAACGCTATGCCGATAGCGAAGATTCGCTGGAACTCAAGCTCGGCAACCTGCGTGCCCGCGGCATGGTCTGACGACGCACCCGTCTTGAACTTGTCCACCGAAAAGGAATTGCAGCACCTCCTGGATGATGTCGGCCTTGGACTGTGGGAGTATGACCACGATGCCGACCGGCTGACCTGGAATGCGACCCTGCAATCGCTGATTCCCGGCGATTTCCCTGCCCCCGGCGGGGCCTGTTTGGCGGACTGGTACGCGCGCATCCATCCCGACGATCTGCCCGCTCTCGCGCAGGCCGTCCACCTGGCGATCGAGGAAGGCCAGCCCTTCTTCATCGAGTACCGTCTCATGCGCGCCCAGGGCGGCCCGCTCTGGCTGGCCGCGCGCGGTCATGTGGCCGTGCGCGATGCACGGGGCCAGCCGCTGCGGATATTCGGCACTCAGAACGATATCAGTCAACGCAAGCTGCAAGAGTCGCTCTTCCGCCTGCAACAGCGTTTCAACGCGGTCCTGCTGGACAGTCCCGACCAGGACGTCCTGGTCGGGGCCATGCTGGACGCCATGCTGGGACTGGATGAACTGGACAGCGGCGGACTCTATGAACTGCGCCCCGATGGCGGTTTTCGCCTGGTGGCCAGCCGCGGCATCGGCGTGCGTTTCGTGGACGAGGTCGCGCAAATCGATCCGGGCAGCCCCAGAGCGCTGCTACTGCAAGCCGGGCACACCCTGTGCAGTTGCGTGGAGGGTGGCCCGGCCTGCACCCATCCCGATCTGGTCCGGCAGGCGCATCTCCAGGAGGAAGGCCTCACCTCCCTGATCGTCCTGCCCATCGTGATCGACGGTCGCGTCCACGCCGGTCTCAACCTGGCGAGCAAACAGGTGCGCGCCATGCCCGTGATGGTGGTGCATTACCTCGAAAGCATCGCCCGCCAGTTCGGCCAGGCGGTGGAACACCTGCATGCGCGCCGGGATGCCTGCGTACAACGCCAGAACCTGGAAGGGTTTTTCCAGGCGATGGCGGATTTCGTCTTCGTGCTGGATGGCGATGGCCGGATTCAGCACGTCAACCCCGCGGTCAAACTTCGCCTGGGCTATGACGAGGGTCTCATCGGCCAGCACGTGCTCGTCGTGCATCCACCGCGGGTACACGAGGAAGCCGCGCGCGTGCTCGCCGAGATGCTGGAAGGCCGGCGCGTATCCTGCCCCCTGCCGCTGCTGCACGCGGATGGCAGGGAGATCATCGTAGATACGCGCATCGTCAGGGGAAGTTGGGATGGTCGGCCGGCGTTGCTGGGCATCTCGCGCGATATCAGCGAGCGCATCGAGGCGGCCCGGGCGCTCGAGTATGAGCGCGGTCTGCTCAAGACGCTGATCCAGACCCTCCCCGACCTGGTCTGGCTGAAAGACCTGGAGGGCGTCTACCTCGCCTGCAACCCACGCTTCGAGCAGTTCTTCGGTGCCCGCGAGGCGGAGATCGTCGGCAAGACCGATCACGACTTCATCGCGCGCGAACAAGCCGATTTTTTCCGCGTCAACGATCTGGCGGCGATATCTGCAGGACGGCCCGTGGCCAACGAGGAATGGCTGACGTTCTCCGATGGCAGTCCCGGCGGCCTGTTCGAGACCACCAAGACGCCCATGCGGGCAGCCGATGGTCACCTCATCGGCGTGCTCGGCATCGCCCACGACATCACCGCGGCGCGCGCGACGGAAACCTCGCTGCGCGAGCGGGAGAGCATCCTCGACGCGATCTTCAACCAGACCCGGGCGGCGATCGAACTGGTCGACCCGGAAACCTTGAGTTTCGTGGAATTCAACGAAGCCACCCACCGCATGTTGGGGTACAGCCGGGAAGAGTTCGACCGGCTGCGGCTGTTCGACACTCAGGGCGTGTTGCGGGATGAGGCGGCGCTGCGCGCGCACATAGAACAGGTACGCACGCAGGGTTCTGTCACCTTCGAGAACCGCCACCGCTGCCGCGATGGCCACCTGATCGACGTCCACGTCAACCTGAGTTTCATCCGATTGCAGGGCCGGGAAATGATCGTCGCGGTGTGGGACGATATCAGCGAGCGCAAGGCCACGGAGGGAGCGCTGCGCGGCAGTGAACTGCGTTTCCATGCCCTGTTCGACAGCATGGCCGAGGGTGTGGCCCTGCATGAACTGATCTTCGACGCCGCTGGCTTGGCCGTGGATTACCGCATCGTCGAGGTCAATTCCGCCTACGAGGTCATCCTGGGGCTAGAACGCGCCCAGGTGCTGGGACGCGGCGCGCGCGAGGTCCATGGCGTCGCGCTGCCGCCTTATCTGGCCGAGTACACCCGGGTGGCGCTGCAAGGCCAGCCCCACTCGTTCGAAGCCTATTTCCCGCCCCAGGACAAGTATTTCTCGATCTCCGTCGTGCCCTGGGGAGAACGCGGTTTCGCCACCCTCTTGAGCGATATCAGCGAGTCCCGGCGGGCACGGGAACAACTGGCGGAGAGCGAGGAGCGCTACCGCATCCTCGCCGACTATTCGCCGGAATGGCAGTACTGGTTGGGGCCGGAGGGCAATTTTCTCTACGTCTCACCGGGTTGCGAGGCGGTCAGCGGTTACCCGGCGCAGGCTTTCATGGCGGATGCTGGCCTGATGCGCCACATCCTGCACCCGGATGATCGCTGCCACTGGGATGAGCACATGAGCGCCACCGGCACCGCCGGGCTCTCCGAGTTGCACACCGTGACGGAACTGTGCATCGTCAAGAAAAGTGGCGAGATGCGCTGGATCGAGCACCAGTGTCAGCATGTTAGCAGCAGCAATGCGCAATTCCGCGGCCGCCGCGGTGTGAATCGCGACATCACCGAGCGCAAGGCAATCCAGCAGGAACTGCTGAAGCACCACGAGCACCTGGAAGCCCTGGTGGCGCAACGCACCAGCGAACTGGTCGCCGCGCGCCTGCGGGCGGAGGATGCCAATCGCGCCAAATCCGCCTTCCTGGCCAACATGAGCCACGAGATCCGCACGCCGATGAATGCCATCATCGGCCTCACCCACCTGCTGCGCCGCTCCGTCAGTCAGACCAGGCAGGTCGATCAACTGGACAAGGTAATGGATGCGGCGCGGCACCTGCTGGGCATCATCAACGACATTCTCGATATTTCGAAGATCGAAGCGGGCAAGATGGTTCTGGAAGTCGCCGATTTTCGCCTCGACCAGGTCATCGGCCACGCTCTCGATCTGATTCGCGACAAGGCCGCGGCCAAGGGCCTGGCGCTGTCTTGTGAGATCGACCCGGCGTTGCCGACTATCGTGCGCGGTGATGCACTGAGGCTGGGGCAGGTACTGCTCAATTTCGCCGGCAACGCGCTCAAATTCACCGAAAAGGGCAGCATTCGGGTCCATGCCCAACTCGCGGCTCGTGACGCCGAGCGTCTGTGGGTGCATTTCGAAGTGAGCGACACGGGCATCGGCATGAGTGAAGACCAGATCCCGCTCTTGTTCCAGTCCTTCGCGCAGGCCGATTCCTCCATTTCCAGAAAGTACGGCGGCACCGGCCTGGGGCTTGCGATCTGCAAGCGCCTGACCGCATTGCTGGGCAGCCAGGAGGACATCGGCGTGGAGAGTCGCCCGGGCCAGGGAAGTCGCTTCTGGTTCGAGATCCCCCTGTCCGTGGGAAAGGGCCTGGCCATCGCGCCGCAGTCGGCCGACACCCTGTCCAGCCTCTCCGGCCAGCAGGGGGCGCGCATCTTGCTGGCGGAGGACAACACGGTGAACCAGGAAGTGGCACTGGAACTCCTCAACGAGGCCGGACTGCACGTGGATGTGGCCGGAGATGGCGCCGAGGCGCTGCGTCTCATCTACGAAAATCAATACGACCTGGTGCTGATGGACGTGCAGATGCCGGTGACGGACGGCCTCGCCGCTTCTCGCGCCATTCGCGCGCTGCCCGGGACGAAGCGTATTCCCATCCTGGCCATGACCGCCAATGCCTTCGAAGAGGACAGGCAACGCTGCCTGGACGCTGGCATGGACGACTACGTCGCCAAGCCGGTGGACCCGAGCGCGCTATACGCCGCACTGGCCAAGTGGTTGCCGCGGCGGGAGGGCGCGCCCGCGGGCGTCGGCCCGGACCCGCTGCCGGAAGTGGCGTCGATCGCCGCCATCGATCATGTGCCCGGCTTGGATGCAGAGGCCGGGATGAGGAGTGTGCGCGGCAAATGGAGCAGTTATGAGCGCCTCCTGCGCCTGTATGCGAGTACTCACCAGAACGACATGACGAGGCTGCGCGAACGCTTCACTGCGGGCGTGCGCGAGGAAGCGCTGCGCATCGCCCACTCGCTCAAGGGGGCCTCCGGCGCCCTGGGGGCGGTCGCGGTGCAGGCCCTGGCCGCGGAACTGGAAGCCGCCTTGCGCGGCGAGGTCGATCTGCCCGAGGTCGAGCGCTTGTCCGCACGCGTGGAGGCCGAACAAACCAGGTTGGTCGCCGCCTTGCAACTGGCCTTGCCGACGCCGTCCGCGTCCCCGGCCGTCGCGGCGTCCGGCGACGTGCTCGCGCGTCTGGAGCGGCTGTTGCGCGAAGACGACATGGGGGTGGGCGACGCCCTGCGCGCGGCGCATTCCGCGCTGGCGGCATGTCTTCCAGAATCGATCCTCGCCCTCCTGATTCGCCAGGTCGAGTCCTACGACTTCCAGTCGGCGCTGACCACGCTGCGTTCGGCCGGGCGGGAGCTCCTGTGAAGCGCGGACTGCCATGGCGCCGGTTCTGGCTTCTGGCCTGCCTGGGCTTCCTGATTTCCTTCGGCGCCTGGGCTGCTCAGGCGCGCATCCAGGACGTACGCCTGGGCGTGCTGTCTTTTCGGCCTCTCGCGCTGACCGCGGCACAGTGGCAGCCACTGGCCGACTACCTGGGCCGGCGCATCCCCGGCTACCGTTTTCTTGTCGTCCCCCTTTTCTATCCGGAGCTCGATCAGGCCATGGCGCACCATGAGCTGGACCTGATCCTGACGAATCCAGAACATTACGTCCTGTTGCGCTCGCGCCACGGCCTGACCGCCTTGGCGACCCTGATGAGCATGGCGGGGAACGAACCGGTCAGCCAGTTCGGCGGCGTCGTCCTGGTGCGTGCCGATCGGGTCGACCTGAAATCGTTCGCGGATCTCAGGGGTCGCCGCATTGCCGCGCCTGGCGAGGAGTCCCTGGGCGGCTATCTGATGCAGCGCTGGGCCCTGCTGCGGGCCGGGGTGGACATCGGCCGCGACATCCACGACCTGCAATTCACCGGCATGCCCCATGACCGGGTGGTCTTCGACGTGCTTGCCGGCAATGCCGATGCCGGCTTCGTGCGCACCGGCGTGATCGAGTCGTTGCTGCGGGAAGGCAAACTCAAGCCGAGCCAGGTTCGGGTGCTGCGCCAGGCGGGAACCCCCGCCTTCGGGCAACGCCTTTCCACCGACTTGTACCCGGAGTGGCCGCTTTCGGTGGCCAAGGGGCTGCCTGGCGGGTTCAGCAAGCGGGTGGCGCAGGCGCTGCTGGAACTGCAACCGGATAGCAAGGCGGCCAGAGCGGGTGGTTTTTACGGCTTCGCGCCGGCCGGCGACTATAGCCAGGTCGAAACGCTCATGGTGAATCTGCACGTGCATCCGGACCACCATCTCACGCCGGATCTGGTGCTCGAACGCTATTCTGGCTGGCTGATCGCAACCCTGGTCGTCCTGCTGCTGGCCGTCGCCGCACTGATCGTCATGCGCCGCAACAATCAGCGCCTGCGTGCCGCCCTGGCCCTGGCCGAACGCCTGTCTCTGCGCGATGCGCTGCTGGAGAGCCTGGGCGAGGGGGTGATCGGCATCGACTCGGAGGGAAAAGTCAGCTTCATCAATGCCACCGCGCTCGCCAGTTTGGGGTTCGGCCGAGAAGAGATTCTGGGGCAGGATCTGCACGGCGTTTCCCATCATCACCATGCAGACGGCAGCGCCTATCCCCACGAGGAATGTCCGATCCTGGGCACCTTGCGAGGGGCCGCGCCCTTTTTCGGCGAGGAATGGTTCTACCGCAAGAATGGCGAGGGGTTTCCGGCCAGGCTCAATGTCCGACCCATCGTCGATGCCCAGGGGCAGATTCAGGGTGCGGTGAGCGCATTTCAGGACATCACCGTAGAGAGGCGCAACCACGACGAGCTGGCGCGCCACCGTCACCACCTCGAGGGGCTGGTGGCTCGGCGCACGGCGGAACTGGCCAGCGCGATGACCGCGGCCGAGGCGGCGAACCAGGCCAAGAGCGCGTTTCTGGCGAACATGAGCCACGAGATTCGCACGCCGATGAATGCCATCGTCGGACTCACCCACCTCCTGCGCCGCGACGTGCGCGACGCCGGCCAGCAGGCGCGTTTGCTCAAGGTTTCGGATGCGGCCAAGCATCTCCTCGGAATCATCAACGACATCCTGGATTTTTCCAAGATCGAGGCCGGCAAACTCACCCTGGAGGACACCGATTTCAGCCTGGATCAGTTGATCAACGGAGTGGTCGGCCTGATGGAGGAGAAGTTGCGCGAGAAGGGCCTGGCCCTGTGCCGCGAGATCGACCCCGCCCTGGACGGCGTGCTGCGCGGCGATCCCACGCGCCTGTCGCAGGTGTTGCTCAATTACCTTTCCAACGCGATCAAGTTTACCGAGCGAGGTCAGGTCACGCTGCGCGTGCGCCTGCTGGAAGCGCGGCACGACAGCCTGCTGCTGCGTTTCGAGGTCGAGGATAGCGGCATCGGCATCCCGGCGGATCGCCTGCCGCGCCTGTTCCAGTCGTTCGAGCAGGCCGACGGCTCCATCACCCGGAAGTATGGTGGAACCGGATTGGGGCTGGCGATCAGCCGCCGCCTGGCGGAATTGATGGGCGGCGAGGTGGGCGCCGAGAGCCGTCCCGGTCAGGGTAGCACCTTCTGGTTCAGCGCCCGGGCGCGCCGCAGCGACATGCCCATCATTCCCATGGACGCGCCTGCCGCGCCGATCGGTAATCTCCTCCCCATGTTGCGCGGCCGTCGCGTCTTGCTGGTGGAAGATAATCTGATCAACCAGGAAGTGGCCCTCGACCTCCTGCTCGAGGTCGGCATCCACGCCGACCTGGCCGGGGACGGCAGCGAGGCCGTGGACAAGGCGCGGCGCCATGACTACGAGTTGATCCTGATGGACGTGCAGATGCCGGTGATGGACGGGCTGGCCGCCACGGCGGCCATACGCGGGCTCCCCGGACATGCCACGACACCGATCCTGGCGATGACCGCCAGCGTGTTCGTCGAGGAACAGGACCAGTGCTTGCAAGCAGGGATGAATGATCTCATTCCGAAGCCGGTGGACCCGGATGCTCTGTTCCAGGCGTTGGCAAGATGGCTGCCGGAGCGGCGCCAGGCGGAGGTGCGCCTGCCCGTGGCCGTACTCGAGACAACGGATGCGGCCTTGCGCAGTGCCTTGAGTACCATGGAAGGACTGGACCTGGACGCCGGACTGCGCAGCGTTCGCGGCAAGCTGCCCAACCTGCTGCGTTTGCTGCGCCAATTCCTCCTGACCCATGGCGACGACATGGCGTTGCTGCGCGCGCAATTCGACGATCGCGAAGCCGCAAGGCGCATCATCCATACCCTCAAGGGCACGGCCGGCACGTTGGGTCTGACCCGCTTGCAGGCGCTGGCCGACGACCTGGAGACGGCCATGCGTGAAAGCGCGGGGTTGGAACTACACGCCCAGCGTATCGAGCAACTGGAAATGGAGCTGAAAGCGCGGGTGGCGACGCTGCTGCCCGTCTTGCCCGAGGAGTCGCCAGCTTCCGCCATCGCCGATCCCGGCGGCGTCCTGCGGCGCGAAACCCTGCGCCGACTCGATGTCCTGCTCAGCGCCGATGACATGCTGAGTCTGGTACTGCTGCGCGAGAGCCTGCCGCTGCTGGCGCAAACCCTGCCCGCCGATTTCCTGGAGCGACTGCGCCGGCAGATCGAAAACTACGATTTCCATGCCGCGTTGGCTACCCTGCGCTCGCTGCCATGATCGACGCGGTGGGGCCGTACGGGGGTAGCTGAGCGATCAACCGGGGGTCAAGGATAATGCCCTATCAAGACAATTAAGTCTTTATAAACAGTTGGTTATTGCGATATCTGCGCGGTTTGCTAGTCTGGGTGTTCCGAATTGCTTATGTAAGGAGAAGCGAGATGTTGGACATCAACAAACTTGTCGCTGCGGAAAATATGGCGCCTTGTGAGGCAGACGCTTATCTCAACGACCTGGAAACCTGGAGCGAAGAGCACGCGCGCCAGGTCGCACGAGAAGAGGGCCTGGAACTGACCGAGGCGCATCTGGATGTGATCTGTTATCTGCGCGAGCGCCATGCCGAGTGCGGGCCGGAAGCCCATGCCAGGCTCATGCTCAAGGCGATGGAGGAAGCCTTCGTGCAGGAGGGCGGGCGCAAGTATCTCTACAAGCTGTTTCCACATGGCCCGGTCACCCAGGCTTGCCGTATGGCCGGCTTGCCCGTGCCTCCCGGCAACAAGGAGCCCTCTTTCGGGTCCGTGCATTGAGCCTTGATTCCTCAGTTGACCGCTCATTTTCCTCCGTGAGGCCCCATGGACATTTAGGTTTGCGCCTTCGACCACGCTCACCCTTTGGGTGAACCCGCTACGCGCCCGATTGCACCTGGGTGTTCAGGGTCTTGGTGATCTTGGCCGACCACCCTTTGGGTGAACCCGCTACGCGCCCGATTGCACGCCTGGCTGCGTTGTACCCGCAAGGGGTACGCCGGATTCGTACGGCGGCCGAGCCGCCAACGACTCCGCTGCTTCTCCTTGCATGGAGCGACCATGCGCGTCGTCGCGCACCCGCAAGGGGTAGGCCGGATTCGTACGCGCTCAAGCGCTACGACTCCGCGCCCTTGCCAGACAACTCGCCAGACGCACACTCGGGCGTGTTCAACTGAGGATTCAAGGTTGAGCTGTTTGGCGCCGGAGTGAAAACACCCGCCTCTGGGGCGGGTAATGAAACCCGCCTCAGAGGCGGGTTCTCGCGGTCGCGGCGGTCGCGCTTAGTGGATGCGTCCGAACAAACGCATCACCTTGCAGGGGTCGCCGCTCTTCTCCGGCAGGGTGACATGCTGCGCCAGGGCGCGCTTCTCCAGTTCCACCTCATGAGCGTCCATGTAGGCCTCGCACTCGTCGAATTTCTGCATGGACAGGAGACGGGTGACATGACCCTTGATCTCCTCGCCGGTTAACAGGTTCGCACCGCGAAACCCGCCCGTGGCGTAGGACGGGAAGGCGTTGGCGGCTTGGCTGGCCAAGGCGAGCAGAAATACCAGGGTAATGCGCTTCATCTTTTCTCCAATAAGAAACTCGCCCCAGAGGGCTGGCGCGAGTTTATGGGAGACTGAGCTTTTTCGCGATAGTTCAAACGCAACCGGTGGGTTTTGGTGTGCCGGCGTAGCGTCCGGCCTGCTTCGCCGGGCCATAAGGGAACAGGTCGAAGAGGAACTTTTTGTCGCCCCACTCCGGGCCGAACTCGTCTTTCAGGCCCTTCTGCAGGATACGCAGGTTGGGGGCCGTGCCGTATTCGTTGAAATAGTCACGCATGTAGTGAATGATTTTCCAGTGATTATCCGCCAGCGTCAGCTTGTCTTGCGACGCCAGAAACTGGGCCACGTCCTCGGCCCAGTCGCTCAGGTTGGCCAGATAGCCCTCGGGGTCGGTCTCTACCATCCTTCCGTTTATTTCCAGGTCCATGATCTTTCCTTTTCAGCAGGTTGTCGCCGCAATTGCGGAATGACCCCACTGTACTAAATCCCGACTGAAAGAGTCAAGTAATTTTAGATGGATTCTGAAAGTGTCTCGGCTGCAAGCAGCAGGTCGCTTCGTTCCGTCTCCGACAGGAGGGGGAACCCCAGGGCCACGGTGGCGAGCGGTGCATTCGTGAGTCTGCTGGCGGCGATGAGGTCGTGCGGGAGGGCCGGGTCTCCCGGGCCGTAACTGAGGTGACGGCCGGCGTCGACAGCGAGACGGGCGATGCGTGCGCGCAAGCTTTCGTCGCCACGTATGAGTTGCTTGATCAGGAGGGGCAATCCGCCGCGCTCGATCAGTTCTAGGCTCAAATCGCGAAAGGTGAAACCACAAGCCTGGCGTTGCGCCTGGTCGCTGCGGCTGGCGCGGCCGCTGCGGAGTTCTTCGAGGGCTTTCAGCGGCAGTTCCGGAACGAAGGCCCAGAGCTGGATTTCCCCGGCATCGGCGAGCAAGGCGGCAAGGGCCAATTCGCCCTGATCGAGATCGTGGTGCAGCCCACCCCAGGCGAGGGCGATGCGCGCGCCCAGGGAGGCGCTCATCTCCGCTTTCAGGAATCCCTGGTTGTCTCCGGAGATTTCCGGGGCGGAGTGGATCTGCCGCTTGAATTCCTGCGTGCCCAGGGCGAGGAGGACGCCCAGCGGCGTGGTGATGTCCCGCGCCATGTGTCGCGGCAGGCGACGGTTGGCCTCGCGCAGTTGCCGCAGTGCCAGCAAGGGGTCGTTGAGCAGGAGGGCGGCGTATTCGTGCCCGGACAGGTGTTCCTCCCCGGCCTCTTCCAGTTGCAGCAGCGCGGCCTTGCTGGCAGCGCGTATGGGCAAGTCCTTGTGCTCAAAATAGGCGGCCCATTGCGGCGGGCCCCACCAGTCGTGTCCAGGCATCGCGCTCTCCGGAGGGTGTGCGTGCATATCGAACCGATTCATCCTTTACTTTAGGGCGAATGCGGTGAAAACACGCGAATATCCGGCCAGCGGGGTGGAATATCGTCGCGGTTTTCGCTCCCTCAGCGGGTACCCAGCCAGAAGCCGAGATTCTTTTCCAGGAATTCGTCCCAGGGCATGTAGTGGGAACCGTCGCAGGAAAAGGTGAGGCTGACCATGCCGTTGAAGATGTTGAGCGAGGCGGAACGTAAATACAGGGTTTCGTCCATGAAACGCAGCTCGCGAAAGCATTGCAGTACTTCCCGCACCCGTGGGGCCGGAATCGAAGCATCGGCCGGATAGGCCTGGCGCGGATAGGCCAGGCAGAGATTGGGATTGGTCAGGTCGGTGATGTTGTGCAAGCGGTAGCGGTAGGGGTCGTCCGTCACCCACAAGGTGGCGCGTGAGCTGGAGAAGTGCAGCTTGGCGTGAAATACGCCGTAGGCCGTGATCAGTTCATCGAGCAGGGCCAGGACGGTGTCTATCTGCAAGTCGAGCAGGCTGTGCACTCTTTCCTGAAGGAATAGTCCGGCCCGGATGGCCGGGTCGCCCTTCATCTGCAACCATTGTTCCGGTTGCTGGAAGAGTGCCTGAGTGGCGGGCAATTCGCGCAGGTCGAAGTCGGCACCCAGCAAACCCAGCCATTCTTCGCCGCCGATGCGCTGTATGGCGGTCAAGGTCGGGCGGCGCGCATTGCGGCTGATGTAGGCGTCGGAAAGGGAGAAATCGGCGCCGGCCAGCGATTGCGCCAGATAAGGACGATCGCTGCGGTCGCGGCCGAACTGTTCCTCCAGCGTGCCCGAACGGGTCAGGTTGGCGGTGAGTTGCCGCGCCTTCGTGTCCAGGACGTAGAGGTACTTGCAATAGGGCAATTCCTCCATCCCCAGGCGCAGGCGGGATTCCAGTTCTGCCCGGTCCGGCCAGACCTCCCGGCAACTCTCCGCCAGGATGCGCAGCGAGGAACCGAGCCAGCCCTCGAGTATGCGACGCTGGCGAGCGATGGCGACTTGCAGCGAGTTCTTCATCCTGGAAACCCCGGTTAATGTGAATGTCGCGCAACGACGCTCGAGGCTCCCCTCGCCCGCAAGCGGGAGAGGGGCTGGAGGTGAGGGAACGGACATGGCAGTGCGTTCATGATCCGCGAGCGGCCCGCTCGCCCTGTCCGTTAGACTGGAACACGCTCCGGCCTCATCACCGAAGCCCGGCGGGGGAGGTCAAGCCAGCAACTGTTCCAGCACGTAGGGCAGGATGCCGCCGGACTGGAAATACTCGATCTCGATCGGGGTATCCAGCCTGAGCTTCACCACGATGTCCTGGGTGGAGCCGTCCGCGCGATGCACCACCAGGGTGACGTCTTGTTGCGGGGTGATGCCCTGCTCCAGGCCGACCAGGTCGAAGCTTTCGCTGCCATCCAGGTTCAGGTCGGGCGCACCCTCCTTGAACTGGATCGGCAGCACGCCCATGCCGGCGAGGTTCGCGCGGTGGATGCGCTCGAAGGATTTTGCCACGACAGCCTTCACGCCCAGCAACTGCGTGCCCTTGGCGGCCCAGTCGCGGCTGGAGCCGGTGCCGTATTCCTCGCCGGCCAGGATCACCAGGGGGGTGCCGCTGGCCTGGTAGGCCATGGCGGCTTCGTAGATGCTGGTCTGCTCGCCACCGTTTTTGCCATAGTGGAGCGTCACGCCGCCTTCCGAGCCGGGAATCATCCGATTCTTGATGCGCACGTTGGCGAAGGTGCCCCGCATCATCACCTCGTGGTTGCCGCGACGCGCGCCATAGCTGTTGAAATCGACGGGGGCGACGCCGTTTGCGCCCAGGTACTGGCCAGCGGGGCTCGCGGCCTTGATGTTGCCGGCCGGGCTGATGTGGTCGGTGGTGACCGAGTCACCGAAGATGGCCAGCGCGCGCGCGCCGCGCAAAGTGACGCCCTTCTCCCCGTGGGAGAGGGATAGGGGAAGGCCGGCCTGGAAGAACGGCGGTTCCTGGATGTAGGTGGACGCCTGGTCCCAGGCATAGGTCTGGCCGGTCGGCGCGGTGACGGCGTCCCAAAGCGGGTTGTCCTGGCCCACGTCCCGGTAGATGGCGTAGGCCTCCGCCTTTGCGGCATGCGGCAGCAGGGCGGCGATTTCTTCGCTGTCGGGCCAGATGTCCTTGAGGAACACCGGGCCGGCCGAACCCTGGCCCAGAGGCTCGTGGGCCAGATCGATGTCGACCCGGCCGGCCAGGGCGAAGGCGACGACCAGAGGCGGGCTCATGAGGAAGTTGGCCTTCACGTTCTGGTGTACCCGTGCCTCGAAATTCCGGTTTCCGGAGAGCACCGAGCAAGCCACCAGGTCGTTATCCAGGATTTCCTTTTCGATGGCCACGGGCAGGGGGCCGGAGTTGCCGATGCAGGTGGTACATCCGTAGCCGACCACGCCGAAGCCCAGTTGCTCCAGCGCGCCAAGCAGGCCGGCGGACTGGAGGTAGACGCTGACCGCGCGCGAGCCGGGGCCCATCGAGGTCTTCACGTGGGATGCCGACTTCAAGCCTTTTTCCACCGCCTTTTTGGCCAGCAGGCCGGCGGCGATCATGACGCCGGGGTTGGAGGTGTTGGTGCAGGAAGTGATGGCGGCGATCACCACGTCACCGTGGGAGAGCCCCTCACCCCCAAGCCCTCTCCCGCACGCGGGCGAGGGGAGCGTTATTCCGTAGCCACCCTGATCCTTGGGCAGTTCCAGCAGGGTCTCGAAGGACTCCTTGAGCGCGTACAGGTTGATGCGGTCCTGCGGGCGCTTCGGGCCGGCCACCGAGGGCTTCACGTTGCCAAGATCGAATTCCAGGGTCTGGCTGTAGGCGATGTCGCCGGGGGGGAGGTCATTTCCGCCCGGGATGCCGAACAGGCCCTGGGCCTGGTAGTAGGCGCGCATGGCGTCCACTTGTTCCGGGTCGCGGCCGGTGGCCAGGTAGTACTGGCAGGTGGCTTCGTCCACCGGGAAGAAGCCCATGGTGGCGCCGTATTCCGGCGCCATGTTGGCGATGGTGGCGCGGTCGGTCACCGGCAGGGCGCTGGCACCTTCGCCGAAGAATTCCACGAACTTGCCCACCACCTTGGCGCGGCGCAACATTTCCGTGAGGGTCAGGACGATGTCGGTGGCGGTCACGCCCGCGGCCGCTCGGCCAGTCAGGTGCACGCCAACCACGTCGGGCGTGAGGAAGTACACCGGCTGGCCCAGCATGCCCGCTTCCGCCTCGATGCCGCCGACGCCCCAGGCGACGACGCCGAGGCCGTTGATCATGGTGGTGTGGGAGTCGGTGCCGACCAGGGTATCCGGGTAATAGACCCCGTCCTTCTCCATCACTCCGCGCGCCAGATATTCCATGTTGACCTGGTGGACGATGCCCACACCGGGTGGCACGACTTTGAAGGTGTCGAAGGCCTGCATGCCCCACTTGAGGAACTGGTAGCGCTCGCGGTTGCGCTCGAACTCGATCTGCATGTTCTGTTCCAGCGCAGTGTCGCTGCCGAACACGTCCACCTGTACGGAATGGTCCACCACCATTTCCACGGGCGCCAGGGGTTCCACCTTCTTGGGATCATGGCCCGCGCGCTCGGCGGCGGAACGCATGGCGGCCAGATCGGCCAGCAGCGGCACGCCGGTGAAGTCCTGCAACAGGATGCGGGCGACCACGAAGGGGATTTCCTGCGTGCGCGCGGCATTGGGCTTCCAGTTGGCCAGTTCGCGCACGTGCTGTTCTGTGATCCTGGCACCGTCGAAGTTGCGCAGCACCGATTCCAGCACGATGCGCAGCGACACCGGCAACTTTGCAACGGCACCGATGCCGGCCTTTTCCAGTTGCGGCAGGGAATACAGGGTGGCGGTCTTGCCGTTGCCGGTGGCGAAGGTCTGGCGGGTATCGAAGAGGCTGTGCATGGCGGTCATCGGGAGGGCGGGAGAGGCGACGATTTTAACGTGAAACGCCCGGCCACTGGCGTGGGTCCACTCCTGTGCGTCGCGGCAGGGGACTGCGCCAGCTGTCTATTCCGCTAAGCGATCAGGCGATGCTTGACCGCGTAGCGTACCAGGCCGGCGTCGTTGTCCTCGCCCAGTTTGAGCATCAGGCGGTGCTTGTGGGTGCTGACCGTGTTCGCGCTGAGGGAAAGCGCAGTGGCGATGCTGTTGACCGAGGCGCCCGAGGCGAGCAAGCGGAATACCTGGAATTCACGTTTGGAGAGGCCATCGTGCGGGGTCTCCCCCTGTACGGGGAGGATGGCGGTCGCCATCGCCGCGGCCAGTGCCGGGGTGACGTACCGGCCACCCCTCGCGACCCGGTCGATCGCCTCCAGCAGTTGCCTGGGGGCGCAGTCCTTGGTGAGATAGCCCGAGGCACCGGCCTTGAGCGCGCGCAGAGCGTGCTGCTGTTCCTTGTGCAGGGAATGCACCAGCAGTGGCAAGCGGGGGTACTCGGCACGGATCCGGCCGATCAGGTCCATGCCGTTCATGCCTGGCATGGAGAGGTCGAGCAGTGCTACATCCGGGGCGCAGGTCGCGATCAATCGGAAGGCCTCGTCACCGCTCGCGGCTTCGCCCACGACCGCCATGTTCGGGCTGAGGCTGACGATCTGGCGCTGGCATGCGCGCACGATGGTCTGTTCGTCGGAGATCAGCACGCGCACCGTCATGGACCAGTTCGCTCGCGGTGCGGGATAGGCTGGTTGTCCGGGGTGTAGTGCTTGCATGGTCATGAGCGGTGGTGGTTCATGACCGAAAATTAACCTGTGCCGCTGCCTCGCGAAATAAGGGCTAGCGCGTATCTACCAATCCATGGTCGGTGGCGAGCCTTGCGAGTTCGAGCAGGCTGGTCGTGCCGGTCTTGCAAAAAACGTGCCGCTTGTGGATTTCCACGGTTCGATGGCTGATATCCAGGCGACGCGCGATTTCCTTGTTGCTCAAGCCCTCAATCGCCAGCGTCATGACCTCCCGTTCGCGTGTGCTCAAGTCGGCGAGCCGCGAGGCGTGAACGTGGCGGAGTTCATCCTCCCGCAGTGCCTGCGCCAGGCATGCCAGCAGTTCGTCGCCGTTCACCGGTTTGGTCAGGAAGCTCACCGCCCCCGCCTGCATCGCCCGCACCGACAACGGGATGTCGCCATGGCCGCTGAGGTAGATCACGGGCAGGATGCTGCCGCGCCGATTCAGTTCGGCGTGCAGTTCCGGGCCGCTCATGCCCCCCATGCGCACGTCCAGCACCAGACAGCCTTGCCGCGCCGGCCGATACGCGCCGAGAAAGGATTCGGCGCTGTCGTGGCATTCGACGCTCAGCCCGTTGACTTCGCACAACATGCCTAATCCGTCGCGGACCGCGGCGTCATCATCGACGATGAATACGGTGGCCGGGGTCAAGATGCGAACGGCAAGGTGAAATGGAAAACCGCGCCCGAACCGGGTTCGGATTCGGCCCAGATCTGGCCGCCATGGGCTTCGATGATGGCGCGACTGATGGATAGCCCCATGCCCAGCCCCTGTGCCTTGGTGGTAAAAAATGGGTCGAAGAGGTGAGGCAGGATCTGCGGATCGATGCCCGGACCGTTGTCGCGCACGCTCACCCGGGCCATGGTGCCCGCGGCATCGCTACGCGCCGCGACCGTGATCTCGATCGGTTCGAGTCCGGTGTCGCGCACGGCTTCGACGCCGTTCTGGATCAGGATGGTCAACACCTTCTCCACCTGCGTCAGGTTTGCGTTCACCGCGGCCATGCCGGGTTCGAGTTCGAGTCGGTCCTGGATGGGACCCATGGGTGCTCTTTCGAATCGGCTCATCGCTTTGCGGATGAGGTCTTTCAGATTCACCGCAGCGGTCGTGACGTCGCCGTGGCTGGCGAAATCCAGCAACTCGCGCACCACCTGGCCTGCCCGCCGGACCTGGACGGTGGCGCTTTCCAGCGCGTGCCGCAGCCGATCCGGCTGTGGATTGCCGGCGCGTAGCAGGGAGAGGGCGGCATCGCTATAGGTGGCGACGGCGTTGAGCGGCTGGTTCAGTTCGTGGGCGAGCGCGGCGATCGTCTGGCGCGCCACATGCACCCGCAAGACATTTTCCATTTCCGTGCCCAACGCCAGTCCCACGGCCCTGTTTTTCTTGCGTTCGCTGATATCGCGCAGGAATGCGGTACGCAGACCACTGCTGGCGGAATAGGTGGCGTGGATCTCCACGGGCCAGATCTCGCCATCCTTGGCCCGATGTCGGGCCTCGAACAAGTCGCTGCCCTCGCGCCGGATCTTTGCCATGTGAGCCTGGGCCTCCTCTGGCGATTCCTCCACTTCCAGATCCACGATCCGCATCGTCAGCAACTCTTCGTGGCTGTAGCCGGAGCGGCGCGCGTAAGCCGCGTTGACGACCAACAGGCGCCCCAGGTCATCGATCACCCAGACGCCATCGGCGGCCAACTCGATCACCGCCCGGTATTGGGCCTCCTGCCGCGCCAGCGCCAGCTCGGCCAGTTTCCGGTCGGTGATGTCCCTGTGGGCCACGACCACGCCGCCGTCTGGCATGTCCAGGGGCGTGACGCTCATGCTGAACCAACGCCGTTGCCTGGGGGCATAGCAGGGATATTCCAGGGAAAAGTTGGGTAGCTGCCCGCGCATGACGGCCTGGATGCCCGTGTGTGCCTCGAACCCCGCGTGAGCCGCGGCCCCGCTGCCGCACGCGGCCAGATAGTTGCCGCCGACATTCGTGCACGGCACGGGTATCTCCGGTTCTCGGGCGTTTTCGTGGGCGTATCGTTGCCAGGCAATATTGGTCGCGATGATGTCCCCTGCGCGATCCAGCACGGCGATCTCGGCCGGAACGGAATTCAGGATCGCAAGATTCAAGACATGGCTATCGCTCAGGCACTGTATGGCTCGTTGGCGTTCGCTGATGTCGGTGAGGGCCACGCGCAGGGTCGGCTCATCCGCGTCGTTGGCGATCCGCAGGTAATCGAGCAGAACCAGCCGGGTCGAGCCATCCCCCTTCATGAGCGTGAGCGTCAACTGGCGCCGGGTTTCATGGCCAAAAGCGCTGCGAAACTCGCGCTGCCAGCGGTCACGATCCGCGATCACAACGCAGGCGTCGAAGCGCTTCACGAGCAGATATTTCCGCTCGATCCCGATCATTGTCGCCGCGGTCAGATTCGCCGTGGCGATGAGGCCGGCCCGGGTCAGGGTGAGATAGCCGACGGGCGAAAATTCGTAGAGATCGAAATAACGGTCGCGGGATCGCTCCAGCTCGATCCGGCTCTGGCGCAAGGCCTCGTTTTGCATCTCCAGCTCGATCTGGTGCACCTGGAATTCGTGCCACAGCCTCTGCGTGGGCGGGGCCTCGGCTGGAGTGGCGCGCTCTAGTGTCCGCTCAGCTGCTTCACGCAGGCACGCATTGCGGTCTTCAGAATGGCCCATTTCCATTCCTTCCCGATGTCGAACCGCCCGCGGCGCGCATCCGTGGCAGGGATCACTGGCTCGCGTTCAGGCGCAGCATCGCCGCGTCGGTAATGTCCGCAACCGGGTCCAGGTAGATCAGGGGCAGCTTTTGCAGCTGCAGGACCATGGTGTACCCCAGCTCCTTGCCCAGGGACTGGATCACGGGCACGGCGATCTGGTTGAAGCGGCCCAGCGACTGGGCGCGCTGCTTGTCCAGGTCGGCGTTGGCCTCCGACTCGAAGTGGCGTAGATCGTCGAGTTTGTCGTTGAATTGCCTCTGCAAGGCGGCGAGCTGCTGCGGCGTGGCGGTGTCCGCTTGTTGTGCCGCCTGGGCGCGCAGTTTCTTGAGCTCGGCTTCGATAGGCAAGGCCGCGGCCTTTTTCTGCTTCATCAAGGCGTCCATCGGGGCGATGATCTTCTTGCCGGGTTCGGATTCCAGCAGCAGCTTGTCGTAGTCGACCACCGCCAGCCTGGTGGGCGGCACCTCGGCCTGGGCGGCACAGGGCAGGGCAAGGCAGGCGAGTAGGGCCAGGATCGGAGTCGTGTGGCGGAACAGCGTGGTACGTTTCATGGCGGGACGCTCGAGAGTGGATCGCGGGGCGATTATCCGGGTTTCCCGTGCGCAGTGCCAAGGCGAGGGTGTGCGGTTACATGTTTTTACACCACGGCGACAGATTCGACACACCCGCCACACATTCCACCCGTAAAGTGTGAGCCCTCCGGTGGCGAATCGTTCGGCACCGGGAATCTGCACAGGAGAATCCTCATGAAGTACACCACCCTCGCGAAAACGCTGGCCCTGCTGGGTCTGGCCTCCTTGAACCTGGCCGCTCACGCCGATAACGGCTACGGCTACGGCTACGGCTACGGCAATTCCGGCCCCAATCCCTGGATGGCCAACCCGGCCTACCAGCAGGCGAATTATCTCGCCGCCATGAAGCAGCGCCAGGCGCAACTGGATCAGCGCCTGGACGCCCAATTGCAGCGCATCATCGCCGGCATGGAGCAGGGTCGGGTGAATGTGCGCGAAGCCGTCGGCCTGTTGCGCGAGAATCTGGCCATCGGCAAGATGGAACGCGGCTATATGGCCGACGGACGCCTGGGCCCGAACGAAATCGTCAGCCTGGAACAGCATCTGGCGGAAGCCGATCGCCACATCACCTTCGATAGCAACGACCGCGACCCGCGCGGCCAGATGGGTCGCCCCGGGGATATGGGCCACCCCGGCGACATGGGGCGTCCCGGAGACATGGGGCGTCATTGAGCGGGTCGACGTAATCCGTCGAATTGAGCGTGCGCGGCGCGAGGCCGCGCACTTGAAAGCGGGGTACGGTCACCCATCTAAGGGAATAGCCTTCTCATAGGGAGTCCGTAATGCGTTTCGACAAGCTCACCACGCCGTTCCAGTCCGCCATCCAGGATGCCCAGAGCCTGGCGCTGGGCAACGACAACCCTTACATCGAGCCGGTGCATCTGCTCGCCGCCCTGATCAACCAGGAAGGCGGCTCGGCCCGGCCCATCCTGCAGAAGGCCGGGGCGCGCCTGCCCGTGCTGGTCACCGCCTTGCAGGCGGCCATGAACCGGCTTCCGAAAGTGGAGGGCACGGGGGGGGAGATCCAGCCTTCCCGTGACCTCGTCAACCTGTTCAATCTGACCGACAAGGAAGCGAGCAAGCGCGGCGACCAGTTCATCGCCTCCGAGCTGTTCCTGCTGGCGGCGGTGGACGACAAGGGCGAGGCCGGGCGTCTCTTGAGGGAAAACGGTGCCACCCGCCGCGCGCTCGAAGCCGCGATCCAGGAAGTGCGTGGCGGCGAGGGCGTGGATACCCAGGAGGCGGAAGGACAGCGCCAGGCCCTGAACAAATACACTCTGGATCTGACCGATCGTGCCAGGCGGGGCAAGCTCGATCCGGTGATCGGACGCGACGACGAGATTCGCCGCGCCATCCAGGTATTGCAGCGCCGTACCAAGAACAACCCGGTGTTGATCGGCGAACCCGGTGTGGGCAAGACCGCCATCGTCGAGGGCCTGGCCCAGCGGATCGTCAACGGCGAGGTGCCGGAAACCCTGAAAGGCAAACGCGTCCTGGTGCTGGACATGGCCGGCCTCCTGGCGGGCGCCAAATACCGTGGCGAGTTCGAGGAACGCCTGAAGGCCGTGTTGAAGGAAGTCGGCCAGGACGAGGGCCGCATCATCCTGTTCATCGACGAACTACACACCATGGTGGGGGCGGGCAAGGCGGAAGGCGCGATCGACGCTGGCAACATGTTGAAGCCGGCACTGGCACGCGGCGAGTTGCACTGCATCGGTGCGACCACCCTGGACGAATACCGCAAATACATCGAAAAGGACGCAGCCCTGGAACGCCGCTTCCAGAAGGTGCTGGTGGACGAACCCAGCGTGGAAGCCACCATCGCCATCCTGCGCGGCCTGAAGGAGAAGTACGAACTGCACCACGGCGTCGATATCACCGACCCGGCCCTGGTCGCCGCAGCCGAGCTCTCGCATCGCTACATCACCGACCGCTTCCTGCCGGACAAGGCCATCGACCTGATGGACGAGGCAGCCAGCCGCATCAAGATGGAAATAGACTCCAAGCCGGAGGTGATGGACAGGCTCGATCGCCGCCTGATCCAGCTCAAGATCGAACGCGAGGCGGTGAAGCGGGAAAAAGACGAGGCTTCCAAGAAGCGCTTGAGCCTGATCGAGGACGAAATCGCCAAGCAGGAACGGGAATACGCCGATCTGGAGGAAGTCTGGAAGGCGGAGAAGGCCGTGGTCCAGGGTGGGGCTGCGGTGAAGGAAGAGATCGACCATTTGCGCGCCGAGATGGCTGAACTGCAACGGGCCGGCAAGTTCGACAAGGTGGCCGAGATCCAGTACGGCAAGTTGCCGGCCCTGGAGGCACGGCAGAAACAAGCCGAAGCGGGGGAGGGCAGACACGAATTCAAGCTGCTGCGCACCGAGGTGGGCGCCGAGGAAATCGCCGAAGTGGTGTCCCGCGCCACCGGCATCCCCGTGTCCAAACTGGTGCAGGGCGAGCGCGACAAGCTGCTGGCGATGGAAGAGCGCATCCACCAGCGCGTGGTCGGCCAGAATGAAGCCGTGCGTCTGGTGTCCGACGCGATCCGTCGCTCTCGTGCCGGCCTCTCCGATCCCAACCGCCCCTACGGTTCCTTCCTGTTCCTGGGCCCCACCGGTGTGGGCAAGACGGAACTGTGTCGCGCGCTGGCGGAATTTCTGTTCGACTCCCAGGACCACCTGATCCGCATCGACATGAGCGAGTTCATGGAGAAACACTCCGTGTCCCGCCTGATCGGCGCGCCTCCTGGCTATGTCGGCTACGAGGAAGGCGGCTATCTCACCGAGGCCGTGCGCCGCAAACCCTATTCCGTCATCTTGTTGGACGAAGTGGAGAAGGCGCACCCCGACGTGTTCAACGTGCTCTTGCAGGTGCTGGACGACGGCCGCATGACCGACGGTCAGGGCCGCACCGTGGACTTCAAGAACACGGTCATCGTCATGACTTCCAACCTGGGCAGCCAGATGATCCAGAGCATGGCCGGCGACGACTACCAGGTGATCAAGCTGGCGGTGATGGGCGAGGTGAAGAGCTATTTCCGCCCCGAGTTCATCAACCGCATCGACGAAGTGGTGGTGTTCCACGCACTGGGTGAAGCCCATATCGCCAACATCGCCCGCATCCAGCTGCACTATCTGGAGCAGCGCGTCCTGCAGATGGACATGACGCTGGAAGTCTCCGACGCCGCCCTCGTGCTGCTCGCCAGCGCCGGTTTCGACCCGTCCTATGGTGCGCGCCCCTTGAAGCGCGCCATCCAGCAGCAGATCGAAAACCCGCTGGCCCGCGAAATCCTGTCCGGCCATTTCGCGCCCAAGGACATCATCCGGGTGGACGCGGTGGATGGGCGGATTACCTTCGAGCAGGTGATCGAGGGGGTGTCAGGCCGGTAAAACCGCATCGATCCGCCTCGATCTCGCGCGGGTCGGTGCATCCACACCACGGTTGGGGAAAGCATTTTTCGCCGCCGCACGCGATGACCGGACGACCCGGCCCGCTCACCGGCGCGGCTTCGTGGTCGAGCATCCGGGCCGGGTGGAACGTCACGCTTGCAGCTAGCGCACGAGGAAGCCGGCGTGAGCACGGACCAAACCTCCCCACCAGGCGTCGCGACGAAATAACGCTTAACTTTTCGGCGTTTCAGCCGAAAATCACGTCTGTACCCGGCGGATGCACGCCTCGTTCTATTCGATGCCCCCGGTCCGCATGCCGCCTTTTAGGCGGGTGTGCGTGGCCTTCCTTGCCGCAACGGGGGCGAGCATGGACCCGCTGGGCGCAAACGACCCGTCATGGGGCTGCGTCCCGCCGCGAACAGCGCGCCCTTCATGTGCGGGGAATCCCTACGAACGCTTCACTATATCATGAAACTACGCGAACAACTCCTCCTCGGCTTTAGCGGTGTTTTCGGGCTCGCCTCCCTCGTGGCGCTGGTCAGCCGTTCGTTCGCCGCAAGCACTGCCACGGCCGTCGCGGGCCTGGTCGTCGCATCCGGAATCGGTGTGACGCTCTATATCACTCGCAGAATGCTCGCGCGGATCGGGGGCGAGCCCGCGGAGATCGCCGGCGTGATCGAACAGGTCGCGCGCGGCAACCTTGAAGTCGAGGTTGGGGGCGATTCCATGATCGCGGCCGCGGTCGCCATGATGACCGCGACCCTGAAGGATGTGGCGCGGCAGGCGAATTCTGTCGCCTCGGGCGACTATGGCGCCGATGTCGCTCCCCGCTCGGACAAGGACGAACTCGGGCTCGCGCTGCGTGCCATGACGGCCGCCTTGCGCGGCGCGCATGTCGCCAGCACGGAGCTCGACTGGCTGAAGTCGGGCCTGGCGCGACTGGGCGAGGCGATGCGCGGCGACCCGAGCATCGACCTATTGGCGACCAAGGTGATCAGCGAGATCGCCCAATATCTGAACGCCCAGGTGGGGGTGTTATACATCGCACAGGAAGGCGACAAACTATCGCTGCGGGGCAGTTATGCGTATACCCGGCGCAAAAATCTGTCCAACGAGTTTAGCCTGGGCGAAGGGTTGGTCGGACAGGCCGCGCTGGAGCGGCAGCAGATACTCATCCGCAACGTTCCCGAGGACTATCTCAGGGTGACATCGGGGCTCGGGGAGCATGTGCCCAGCTTCATCTGCGTCACGCCTTTCCTTTACGAGAACCGGATCAAGGGCGTGGTCGAGATCGGTACCCTGGGCGAGATGACGAGGCCTCAGCTGGAGTATCTCTCCCAGGCCATGCACCAACTCGCCATCGCGGTGGAAAGCGCCCAGGCACGGGATACCCAGGCACGCCTGCTGGAAGGATCGCAGCGTCTCGGCGAGGAACTCCAGGTTCAGCAGGAGGAGTTGCGCACGGCCAACGAAGAGCTGGAGGAGCAGTCGCAACGGCTGCGGGAATCCGAGCAAAGGCTCAAGGCTCAGCAGGAAGAGCTCGAAGTGACCAACGAGGAGCTTGAACAGAAGAACGAAATCCTGGAGCGGCAGAAACGGGAAGTCGAACAGGCGCGCCGGGTCATCTCGGTGAAGGCCGACGAACTGGCGTTGGCGAGCAAGTACAAGTCGGAGTTCCTGGCGAACATGTCGCACGAACTGCGCACTCCGCTCAACAGTCTGCTGCTCCTGGCGCAGGGCCTGGAACAGAATCGCAATGGCAACCTGAGCGCGGACCAGGTGGAGTCGGCGCGGGTGATCCATAGCAGCGGCAGCGATCTGCTCAATCTGATCAACGAAATCCTCGACCTGTCCAAGATCGAGGCAGGGCGTATGGATCTCCAGGTTGAAACCGTGCGTGTCGCTGACCTGGCCGAGGGCGTACGCGCTTCCTTCGGCCACATGGCTCGGGACAAGGGGCTGAGCCTGGAAGTCCTGACGACCGAAGACGCCCCGACACTGCTGGCGAGCGACCGCAGGCGCGTCGAGCAGGTCTTGCGCAATCTGATCTCCAACGCCATCAAGTTCACCGAGACGGGCGGGGTCACGGTGACCTTCGGTCGTGCGGCGGCGCAAGCCGATCTCGCGCGCAGCGGCTTGTCGGCCGGCCACAGCCTGGCCATCGCGGTCAAGGACAGCGGTATCGGCGTCCCGGCGGACAAGCACAAACTGATCTTCGAGGCGTTCCAGCAAGCGGATGGCGGCACTTCGCGGCGCTATGGGGGTACCGGCTTGGGACTGACTATTTCCCGTGAACTGGCGACCCTGATGGGCGGCGAAATCCAGCTGGAAAGCGAACCGGGCAAGGGCGCCACCTTCACGCTCTACCTGCCGCTGGAGTCGACGGCGACGCGGCACGGCGCACGGGACGCGAGGAGTGAACCGCCTCTCCTGTCCGCGCCGGAGCGTGCACCGGCGATCGATACCCGGCAATTGCAGATTCCCGACGATCGCGACAAGCTCGCCGCCACCGACCGGGTGATCCTGGTGATCGAGGATGATCCAAAATTCGCCGCCATCTTGCAGGACAAATGTCACGAGAAGGGTTTCAAGTGCGTCGCCACGCCGACCGGCGAGGCCGGGCTGGAGCTGGCGGCCCGGCATCTGCCCTGCGCGGTGATCCTGGACATCCGCCTGCCCGGCATGGATGGCATGGCGGTGCTGATCGCGCTCAAGGAAGACATCCGTACCCGACACATTCCCGTGCACATGCTCTCCGTCGAGGAGCGGGCCGGTGAATCGCGGCGCCTGGGCGCGATCGGCCACGCGGTCAAACCGATCGACCAGGAACACCTGGAAGCGGTCTTTCGCAAGCTGGAACAGATTTCGGCCAAACCGCGGCGCGTGCTGGTGGTCGATGACGACACGACGCTGCGCGGCAAGACGGTCACGCTGATCGAAGACCAGGATGTCCAGGTGGACGAAGTCGAGACGGGCGCGCAGGCCCTCGCGGCCTTGCGCGCCGCGCGCTACGATTGCGTCGTACTGGATCTGAAGTTGCCGGACATGGAGGGTTCCACGATCCTGGAAATCCTGGAGCGCGAAGGCGTCGAAATCCCCCCCGTGATCGTGCATACGTCGCGCGATCTCAGTTCGGACGAAGAAATGGGGTTGCGTGAGCATGCCGAATCCATCGTCATCAAGGACGTTCGTTCTCCGGAGCGCTTGCTCGACGAGGTGTCGCTGTTCCTGCACCGGGTGGTGAACCAGATGCCCGAGCCCCAGCGGAAAATCATCCGTGATCTGCACGACGGCGATGCGCTGCTGCGCGACAAGAAGGTTTTGGTCGTCGATGACGACATGCGTACCACCTTTGCCCTGTCGCGCTTGCTCGCGGAACGTGGCATTCAGGTGCTGAAGGCGGAGAATGGCGAGCGGGCGCTGCGCCTGCTCGAGGAGCAGAGCGTGGATCTGGTGTTGATGGACATCATGATGCCGGTGATGGACGGCTACGAGGCGATGCGGAAAATCCGATCCCAGGAACGCTTCCGCCAGCTGCCGATCATCGCCCTGACCGCCAAGGCCATGCCGGAGGATAGGCAGAAATGCATCGAGGCGGGGGCGAGCGACTACCTGACCAAACCGGTCGAAACGGCCCGGCTGTTCTCGATGATGCGGGTATGGTTCCATGCCTGAAATGCCATGAACCCCAGCGAGCTCGAAAGGCTGGAAATCGACCTCCTGCTGGAGACGGTCTTTCGCCGCTACGGCTACGACTTCCGCGGCTACGCCCGGGCGTCGATCGATCGGCGGGTACGGCAGCTGTTGTCCTCCAGCGGTTGTACGACGGTGGCCGAGTTGATCCCGAAAGTGCTGAACGATGCAGAATTCTTCTCTCGTCTGGTGCGAAATTTCTCGATTCCGGTGACGGAGATGTTCCGCGATCCCGCCGTGTACCGGGCGGTGCGGGAGAAAGTGGTGCCCTTGCTGCGCACCTGGCCGCATTTCAAGATCTGGCATGCCGGCTGCGCGACCGGTGAGGAGGTCTATTCCCTGGCCATGCTGTTGAAGGAAGAAGGCCTCTACGAGCGGGCGACCATCTATGCTACCGACTTCAACGAAGAGGCACTCGATCTGGCGCGCGAGGGCATCTACCCGATCGAGAAGATCAAGGCGGCGACCCGGAATTACCAGTTGGCGGGCGGCAAGGGTTCCCTGTCGGATTACTACCACGCAGCCTACGATGCCGCCCGCATGGACCCGGCACTCAGGGAGCGTGTCGTCTTCTCCGTGCATAACCTGGCGACGGACAGCGTCTTCGGCGAGATCCACCTGGTCCTCTGTCGCAACGTGCTGATCTATTTCGGCCGCGAACTCCAGAACCGTGCGTTGTGGCTGCTCACGGAAAGTCTGGTGCATGGCGGCTATCTCTGTCTCGGAACCAAGGAAAATCTTCAGTTCACCGAAGTCCATGCTCATTTTTCCACCCTCGATCATGCCGCGCGCCTGTACAAGAAGCAGGTGCCCCCATGACCCGCGCGGCCGTCGTCATGGGTGGATCGGCGGGCAGTCTGGGCGTGTTCGACGCCGTGCTGGGGGCGTTGCCCGAGGATTATGCGCTGCTACTGGTCCTGCACCTGCCCGCGGACGACGCCGGCTCCTTCGCACTGCATTTGGCGCAGGTGTCGCGGCTGCCGGTGGTCGAGCCCTGTGACAAGCAGCGCATCGAAGGCCGTCATGTGTATACCGCACCCGCCAATTACCACATGCTCGTGGAACGCGGTGGGCACGTCGCCCTGTCCGTGGACGAGCGGGTCAACTGGTCTCGGCCTTCCATAGACGTGCTCTTCGAGAGTGCCGCCGGCGCGTGGGGCCGGGAACTGGTCGCGGTGATCCTGTCCGGGGCCAACGCGGACGGCGCCATGGGCCTCCTCGCGGTCAAGGCCGCGGGCGGCCACACCCTGGCCCAGGACCCGGCGGGTGCGGCAAGCCCGCTCATGCCCCTGGCGGCAATCAAGGTCGGGGCGGTCGACGAAATTTTGAGCCCGGAAGGCATCGCCTTGCGGTTGATCGAGCTAGCGAACGGATAAATATAATGAAATCTTCCCAGAAGATATTGATCGTCGATGACCGGCAGGAAAATCTGTACGCGCTGCGTAAAGTACTGGACGAGGTCGCCACGGAACTGGTCGAGGCGAACAACGGCAACGATGCGCTAACGGCCACCTTGCACCACGACTTCGCCCTGGCGATTCTGGATGTCCAGATGCCCGGCATGGATGGCTACGAGTTGGCCAGCCTGCTGCGTGGCGACGCCCGTACCCGGGGTCTGCCCATCATTTTCATGACGGCGGCGTATGGCGAAGAAGAACATGTCTTCAAGGGCTATGAATCGGGTGCGGTGGATTACATCGTCAAACCCTACGAGCCCCGTGTGCTGTTGTCCAAGGTCCGGGTCTTCCTCGAATTGCACCGTGTTAACACCGATCTGGCCGAGAAGGTGGAGGCGCTGGCCACCTCCGAAACGCGTTTCCGTGGCCTGGTCATGGCCATCCCGGACATCGTTTATCGCGCCGACCCGGAGGGGCGTTTTACCTTCTTGAACGAGGCAGTGCGCGTTCTGGGCTATCGCCCGGAAGAACTGCTCGGGACGCACCTTTCTCGCATCATGCAGCCTGGGGATGCCCTGGCTGTCGGCGATAATGCCGAGCCCGAGGATGCAAAGCGGCTCTCTGACTGGCCGGGCACCGGTGCACCCATGCCCCCCGGCCTGGAAATTCGTCTGTTGCCGCGCGCCCCTGGTGGTTTGGGCGTGGGGGTGAACGCGGATACGCTCGTGGCCGAGGTGAACAGTTCCGGTCTCTACGGTATTCCCCTGGGGACAGGCAAATCGGTGTTTCTGGGTACGGTAGGGGTTATCCGCGACGTCACCGAGCGCAAGCGTAGTGAGGCGGAATTGGCGCGGCATCGTGAGCATCTGGAAGACCTGGTCAGGGAAAGGACCCTCGAACTGGAACACCACCGTCACCACCTCGAAGAACTGGTGGAACAGCGCACGGCTGCGCTGCTGACGACAGAGGCCCGAGCCAGCCACATCCTCCAGTCCAGCGCCGACGGACTCTACGGAATCGACGCCAGTGGCCTGGTCAGTTTTATCAATGCGGCCGCCTGCAAGCTGCTCGGTTATCATGCCGAAGAGGTGATCGGCCGCAATGCCCACTTCACCTTCCATCACAGCAAACCCGACGGCAGCCCCTACCCGATCGAGGAATGCCCGGCTCACAGTGCCTTCCTGGACGGCAAGGAGATCCGCATCGACGGTGAAGTCTATTGGCACGCCGACGGTCACGCCGTGCCGGTCATGTATGCCATGCATCCCATGGTGAAAGAGGGGAATGCGGTCACCGGCGCGGTCATCAGCTTCGTCGACATGAGCGAGCAGCGTGCGGCGGCGCGCGCCCACGAGTTGGCAGTCATCGCGGCCGAGAACCTGGCCCGCTTGCGCAGCGAATTCCTGGCCAACATGAGCCATGAAATTCGCACGCCCCCCTCAATGGGGTGCTGGGTTTCGCCGAGATCGGCCGGCGCAATAGTCAGGACGCGGAGAAGGCTCGCAACGCCTTCAATCAAATCATGATTTCCGGCAAGCGTCTGCTCGGGGTCGTCAACGACATACTCGACTTCTCCAAGATCGAGGCCGGCAAACTCCGCATGGAAAACACGGAAGTGCCCCTCATCGATGTGGTCAGGCAAGCGGTCGAAATCGTCGGCGCGCTCGCCAACGCCAAGCGCCTCGCCCTGCGGGTCAAACTGGCGCCCGATCTGCCGCAGACGGTTCTGGGCGATCCCTTGCGTCTAGGCCAGGTGCTCCTCAATCTCCTGTCCAACGCCATCAAGTTTACCGAGGTCGGCAGCGTCACGCTGTTCGCCTCTCGGCAGGGTGCGCAACTGGTGTTCAAAGTCAGCGATACCGGCATCGGCATGAATGAGGAACAACTCAGCCGGCTGTTCAAGCCGTTCCAGCAGGCCGACGGTTCGACCACGCGCCACTTCGGTGGCACCGGACTGGGATTGGCCATTACCAAGCGCATCCTGGAGCTCATGGGCGGGACCATACAGGTAGAAAGCCGGCCCGGCGCCGGCAGTTCCTTCGAGGTCAGCGTGCCCTGTATCCCGGCGGTTTCCCAGACCGAGAATCCCGCCCTCGTTGGCATGAGCGCCGCGGGTGACAAACCGCTGGCCGGGCTCTCCATCCTCGCGGCCGAGGACGATCCGGTCAATCAGGCCATGCTTGAAGCCATGCTGATCGAGGAGGGCGCTCGGGTCGTGATGGTCGACGACGGGAGCCAGGCAGTGGAGCGCGTGAGCCGTGAGGGGCGCAATGCCTATGACCTCGTCTTGATGGACGTGCAGATGCCGCAGATGGATGGGCTCGAGGCGACGCGCAGGATATTGGCGTTGGCCCCGAGTCTGCCGATCATCGGCCAGACGGCACACGCCATGCCCGAGGAGAAGGCGCAGTGTCTGGCAGCGGGGATGGTCGAGCATATCGCCAAGCCGCTCGAGTCCGCATCGCTGGTGAGCGCGGTGTTGCAACATGTTTCCGCCAAGCGCGGGCAGCCGTGACGGGCTATCGACGGGAGATCCTGGGGTTGCCCGGCGAACGACTCGATGCTTGTACAATGCCCATTCCAGCCAGGCTGGTTGCCTGAAACGCGCGTGGATCGCACAACGGATGGAAAGGATATGATGGACCAATCAGAACGCTTCAACCATGCCATAGCATTGTTCGACGCCGCCAATGCCGAGGATCCCAACCAGGAAGAGGGTCAGCCCAAAGAGTTGCTCTATGCCCGGCGGATGACGGAAATGCTCAAGCGTTTCGCGCCGGACGCATCGGAAGTGTCGCAGCTGGCCGTGCGGGCGCAGCACATCCAGCGCTGGACCGTGCCGCGCAGCGCTTATCCGATGACCAAGGAAGGTTATTTCGCCTGGCGGACCGGGCTCTACAAATTCCACGCCAACACCGCCGGAGAATGGATGCGTCAGGCAGGCTATGACGACGCCATGATCGAGGAGGTAAAGAAGGCAGTGAGCAAGCGCGCCCTCAAGATCAATCCGGACACGCAGTTGATGGAAGACACCGCAGACCTCGTCTTCATCGAGTATTACATGCTGGGTTTTGCCGCCAGCAAGCCGGAATACGACGAAGCCAGGTGGCTTGAGATCATCCAGAAGACCTGGAAGAAAATGTCCGACGCCGCCCACGACTTCGCGCTTTCGGGCCGGCTCAAATTGCCGGAGCCGCTCGTACCCTTGATCGTCAAGGCGATCGGCCAATAGACTTTTCGCAGGCAGTCGGCAGGACTTATCGCGAAGTGCTCAGGCCGGAGCGGGCTCGCCGGCGGTGACGCAACGGCCTCAAGCCGGAGCCAGAAGCCCGTCGCTCAGGCGCAGCACGCGACCCAGGCGTGCGGCCAGGTCGGGGTCATGGGTCACGACCAGGAAGGCGGTGCCGTGGCTACGCGAAAGCGACATGAGCAAGTCCTGGATATGCGCCGCGCTGTGCCGGTCCAGGTTGCCGGTGGGTTCATCCATCAGCACACAGGTCGGTTGCGTGACCAGCGCGCGGGCGATGGCGGCGCGCTGGCGTTCTCCGCCGGAGAGTTCCCCGGGGCGGTGGCTCAGGCGGTGGCCCAGGCCCACCTCGATCAGCCACTTCGCCGCTTCGGCCAAGGCGAGTTCCGGCTTCTGGCGGCGGATCAACAGCGGCATGGCGACGTTTTCCTGGGCGGTGAATTCCTGCAACAGGTGGTGAAACTGGTAGACGAAGCCCAGGGCACGATTGCGCAAGTTCCCGCGCGCGCCTTCCGAGAGTGACCAGATCGCTGCGCCTGCCACCGTGACGTTGCCGGCGTCCGGCTTGTCCAATCCACCCAGGACATGCAGCAGAGTGCTCTTCCCCGCGCCGGAAGCACCCATCACCGCGATATGTTCGCCCGGCGCGACTTCCAGGTCGATTCCTCCCAGCACCGGCACTTCCACCGGCCCTTGCCAATAACTTTTCCGCAAGCCCGTGCAACTCAGCACGGCCTCCTGCCGCTGGTATTCACTCATAGCGCAGCGCCTCCGCCGGCTGCACTCGGGAAGCGCGCCAGCTAGGATAGAGGGTTGCGAGGAAGGCCAGCACCAGGGCGACGCCGCCTATGGTCGCGACATCGCCCCAGATTAGCTTCGAGGGCAGTTTCGAGATGTAATAGACGTCGGCCGGGAACAGATCCTTGCCCACCAGGTGCTCGATCATGGGCACCACGGTCTCCACGTTGAGCGCCAACACCACGCCGGAGACTACGCCCAGCACCGTGCCGATCACCCCGATCAGACTGCCTTGCACCATGAAGATGGCCATGATGCTGCCGGGGTTGGCCCCCAGCGTGCGCAGGATGGCGATGTCGGCCTGCTTGTCGGTGACCGCCATGACCAGGGTGGAGACGATGTTGAAGGCGGCGACCGCGACGATCAGGATGAGGATGAGAAACATCATGCGTTTCTCGATCTGCACCGCCTGGAAGAAGTTGGTGTGGCTCATGGTCCAGTCCGAGAGCGTGTAGTCGCCTTGCAAGGACTTCGCCAGGGCGCGCAGCACCCAGGGCGCGCGATCCATGTCGGCCAGTTTGACGCGCAGGCCGGAGACATCGTCGCCCAGGCGATAGAGCTTCTGTGCGTCTTGCAGATGGATCAGGGCCAGGCCGGCGTCGTACTCGTACATGCCCATGCGGAAGAGGCCCACCACGGTGAACTGCTTGATGCGCGGCAACATGCCGGCCGGCGTCACCACGCCTTGCGGTGCGATGACCGCCACCTTGTCGCCGGGAAAAGCGCCGAGGGCGCGCGCCAGGTCGGCTCCCAGGACGATGCCGAATTCACCGGGCTTGAGGTCGGACAGGTGGCCATGGCTCATCTTCCTGGCGAATTCGGCGACCTGTTCTTCTTCCCGTGGCAGCAGGCCGCGCAGCAGCGTCCCCTTGGTTTCGCCGCCCAGCGCCAGCAGCGCCTGCCCGGAGACATAGGGGGCCATACCGCGCACCTCCGGGTGTCGGCCCACCTGTTTCGCCAGGCCAGGCCAGTCCGCCAGTCGTCCGGAGGGGCCGCTGATTTCCAGGTGTGCCGCGACCCCGAGGATGCGGTCGCGCAGTTCCTCCTGGAAGCCATTCATGACCGAGAGCACCACGATCAAGGCCATCACGCCCAAGGCGATGCCCGCCATCGAGGTCATGGAGATGAAGGAGATGAAGTGATTGCGGCGCTTTGCGCGGGTATAACGCAGGCCGATGGCGAGTTCGTAGGGCAGCACGGTACGGAGTCTGCCACAGGCGAGCCTCGCCAGGTAGCTCGCTGCAACCGGTCCATCGCTTGCTATAGTTATGGCCCCTGAACTTATAAAAGGATGGAGAGACATGACCGACAAGAAAAATTGGCATTTGCAACCCGGTGTGGCGATGAGCTCCGAAGCGGCCGACGAGGTGGCGAAAATCGCCTGTGCCCTGAAGAGCCTGTCCGCCTACACGACCTTGATGATGGAGCGTGAAGACTGTCCGGAAGAGCTACAGAAACTCGTCGAGGAAGGCCTGGAAGCGATGGCCCGCGTCTTCGTCTGGTAAGCACCCAATAAAATCACAGGAGTAAGACCCTATGGCTCGTATCGTCATACTCGGCGCCGGCATCGGCGGCATGCCCATGGCCTATGAAATGCGCGAAAAGGCCCGCGCGGAAGACAGCGTCACCGTCGTGTCCAACGCGCCCTATTTTCAGTTCACCCCATCGAACCCCTGGGTGGGCGTCAACTGGCGCACCCGTGACGACATCACCCTGGAAATCGCCCCGCTGCTGGAGCGCAAGAACATCGACTTCATCCCGGTGGGGGCCAAGCGCCTACACCCCGAGCGCAATGTGCTGGAATTGAACGACGGCCGCGAACTGGAATACGACTTCCTCATCATCGCCAGCGGCCCCAAGCTGGCTTTCGATGAAGTGGAAGGCTTGGGCCCGAAGGGGCATACCAGCTCGGTCTGCCACGTCGAGCACGCGGTCGAGTCCGGCCGCGCCTGGGATGCTTTCGTCCAGGCCCCAGGCCCCATCGTCGTGGGCGCGGTGCAGGGAGCTTCCTGCTACGGCCCCGCCTACGAGTTCGCCTTCATCATGGATACCGACCTCAAGCGTCGCAAGATTCGCGACCAGGTGCCCATGACCTTCGTCACGGCCGAGCCCTACATCGGTCACCTCGGCCTGGGTGGTGTGGGCGATTCCAAGGGTTTGCTGGAATCCGCCATGCGCGATCGCCACGTGAAGTGGATCTGCAATGCCAAGGTCACCAAGGTCGAAGCCGGCAAGATGTATGTGGCCGAGCACAACGACGATGGCTCGGTGAAGAAGGAACATGAGCTGCCGTTCAAGTATTCGATGATGCTGCCCGCCTTCAAGGGGATCGATGCGGTGTTCGGCATCGAGGGGCTGACCAATCCCCGCGGCTTCATCCTCATCGACCCGTACCAGCGCAACCCCAAGTACAACAACGTCTACGGCGTCGGCGTCTGTGTCGCGATCCCACCGGTGGAGGCGACCCCCGTTCCCACCGGCGCACCCAAGACCGGCTACATGATCGAATCCATGGTTACCGCCACAGCGCACAACATCCGCGCCGTGCTTGACGGCAGGTCACCCGACGAGAAAGCAACCTGGAACGCCATCTGTCTGGCCGACTTCGGCGATACCGGCGCCGCCTTCGTCGCTCTGCCGCAGATCCCGCCGCGCAACGTCAACTGGTTCAGGGAAGGGAAGTGGGTGCACCTGGCCAAGATAGCCTTCGAGAAGTACTTCCTGCGCAAGATGAAGAAGGGTACGACCGAACCCCTCTACGAGAAATACATCCTCGGAGTGATGGGAATCAAGAAACTCAAGTGAGCCTGCGCGGCCGAGGGGCTTCAGTCTCCCGGCGGGGTCGCGCTCGGGCGCGGCCCGCTCAGGGCAGCAGCATGCTGAACACCGCACCGGCGTCGTTATGCAGCCGCAAGGTGCCGATGCGGCCCTGATTTTCGTGCAATTCGGCGATCATTTGCGCAAAA